>DATHTE010000084.1:0-55235 GCA_035463475.1 Vicinamibacterales bacterium | reverse complement strand
ATCTGCAGGTCGTCGATGGTGAGGCCGTAGCGGGCGAGCTGGTCGCGGCGCGGGACGATGTCGAGGAAATAGCCGCCGGCCACCCGCTCGGCGTAGACGCTGCGCGTGCCGGGCACGCTGCGCACCGCCTCTTCGATGCGGGTGCCGACCTCCTCGATCTCGCTGAGGTCGGAGCCGAACACCTTGATGCCGATGGGCGTGCGGACCCCGGTGGTGAGCATGTCGATGCGCGCCTTGATCGGCATCGTCCAGGCGTTGGTGACGCCGGGCAGTTTCAGCGCGGCGTCCATCTCCTCGACGAGATGCGCCGTCGAGATCCGATCAGGGGTGATCCGGGCCAGAACCGGCGTGAGCCACGAGGGCGACCAGTCGGAATACCACGTCGGCACCCGTCGCCACTGGTCGTGCGGCTTCAGCTGGATGACGGTCTCCATCATCGAGAACGGCGCCGGATCGGTGGACGTCTCGGCGCGCCCCGACTTCCCGAGGACGCGTTCCACTTCGGGGAAGCTCTTGATGATGCGGTCCTGCAACTGCAACAGCCGCTGCGCCTCCGTCACCGAAATGCCCGGGAGCGTCGAGGGCATGTAGAACAGCGTGCCCTCGTCGAGCGGCGGCATGAACTCGGACCCGAGCCGTTGATAGACCGGCACGGTTGCCGCCATGGCGACGACCGTGCCCGCGATGACCGCCCACTTCCAGCGCAGCCCCCAGGCACAGATCGGCTCGTACACGCGGATCAGCGCCCGGCTGATCGGATGGTGTTCCTCCGAGTGGATCTTGCCGACGAGCACCGCGTTCGCGACGCTCGCGAGCCAGCGCGGCCTGAAGGAGTACTGCCGCATGTGGGTGACGAGGAGCCGCATGGCCGGATCCAGCGTGATGGCCAGCAGCGCGGCGACGATCATCGCCAGGTTCTTCGTGTAGGCGAGCGGCCGGAACAGCCGCCCTTCCTGCGCCTCGAGCGTCAGCACCGGCAGGAAGGACACCGCGATCACCAGCAAGGCGAAGAAGCTGGGACCGCCGACCTCCTTGACCGCGTCGATGACGACGCGCCGGTAGTCCTCCCTGCGGCCCCCGTGCTCCCACCGTTCGAGCTTTTTGTGCGTCTGCTCGACGACGACGATCGCGGCGTCGACCATGGCGCCGACGGCAATCGCAATGCCGCCAAGCGACATGATGTTGGCCGACACGCCGAACATCCGCATCGGGATGAACGAGATCAGGATGGTCACCGGGATCGTGACGATCGGGATGAGCGCGCTCGGCACGTGCCAGAGGAACACCAGGATCACGATCGAGACGATGATCAGCTCCTCGGTGAGCGTGTGCTTCAGGTTGTCGATCGAGCGCAGGATCAGATCGGATCGATCGTAGGCGGTCACGACCTGCACCCCCTGCGGCAGCGACGGCTCGATCTCCTTGAGCTTCGCCTTCACGCGCTCGATGACGTCGAGAGTGTTCTCCCCCTGGCGCATGACGATGATCCCGGACACCGTGTCGCCGTTGCCGTCGAGGTCGGCCACGCCGCGGCGGAGATCGGGGCCGAGCGTCACGTGCCCCACGTCGCGCACGCGCACAGGCACGCCGCTCTGGTTCGTGGCGAGCACGATATCGCCGATGTCATCGGTGGACCGCGCGTAGCCCCGGCCGCGCACCATGTACTCGGCGCCGGACAGCTCGACGAGGCGCCCCCCAACGTCGTTGTTGCCGCCGCGCACGGCGTCCACCACTTTCGAGACGGAGATGTTCAACGAGCGGAGGCGATTGGGGTCCAGCTGCACCTGGTACTGGCGAACGAAGCCGCCGAGCGGCGCCACTTCAGCGACGCCGGGGACGGACTTCAGGTAATAGCGCAGGTACCAGTCCTGGTACGAGCGGATCTCGTCGAGGGAGTGGGTCCCGGTCGTGTCCACGAGCGCGTACTGGAACACCCAGCCGACCCCTGTCGCATCCGGACCGAGCTCGCTTCGGACGTCCTGCGGAAGGCGCGGCAGCACGCCCGACAGGTACTCCATCGTCCGCGAGCGCGCCCAGTAGATGTCCGTCCCCTCCTCGAAGATGATGTAGACGTACGAGAACCCGAAGTCCGAGAAGCCCCGCACCGCCTTGACCTTCGGCGCGCCGAGCATCGCGGTGACGATCGGGTAGGTGACCTGGTCCTCGATGATGTCGGGGCTGCGATCCCATCGCGAGTACACGATCACCTGCGTGTCGCTCAGGTCCGGTATGGCGTCGAGCGGCACGGACTTCATCGAGTAGAAGCCCGCCACCACAGCCACGGCCGTCAGCGCGAAGACCAGGAAGCGATTGCGCGCCGAGAATTCGATGATCGCGTTAATCATGGTCCGCCTTCGCTTTCGGCTTCGGCGAGGCTAGGTCTCCCGTCGTCCCCTTCGGTGCCGCGCCGTGATCCTGGTGCGCCGCGGGGACGCCCATGCCTCCCGCGGCCGCGCGCAACTGGCTTTCGGAGTCGACGAGGAAGGTGCCGGACGCGACCACGCGCTCGCCTGCCTTCAGCCCGCCGAGGATGGCCACGCGATCGCCGAGCCGCTGGCCGACCTGCACCCGGCGCGGCTCGAGGTACCCGTTGCCGCGATCGACGAAGACCGTCTGTCGGTCGCCGGCATCGAGTACGGCATCGGCCGGCACGGTGAGCTGGGCGGTCCCAGGCAGCTCGAACTCCGCGTTGACGAACATCTCCGGTTTGAGCCGCGCGCCTGGATTCGGCACGTCGAGGCGCACCTTGATGGTCCGCGTCGTCGGATCGAGCTCCGGCTGGATGTAATTCACCCTCGCCGCGAGCGGCGCGGCGTCGGAGTACGGCAGCGTGACGCGCGCCGTCCGCCCCACGCTGACGACGGCGGCGTCCGCTTCGTAGACATCGGCGAACACCCAGACCCGGCTGAGATCCGCGATCGTGTACAGGTCGCTCTCGGCCGTGACCCTCTGATTGGGGAAGGCGTTGCGCGCAGTAACGAAGCCGCTCGCCGGCGAGGGCAGGACGATGCTCTTGATCGGCTCGCCGGTGCGTAGGACCTGTTCGATCTGCGCCTCGCTCAGGCCCCAGAGCTGCAGGCGCTGCTTGGATGCGTCGAAGAGAGAGCTGCCCTGATCGGCCGCGCCCGGCAGGGGATTGCGGCCCATGATCTCGCGCGCGCGACGAGCCAGGAGCAGCTCCTGCTGCGACGCGAGCATCTCCGGGCTGTAGACGGTCAGGAGCGGCTGCCCCTTCTTCACGAGCTCGCCGGTAAAGTCCACGAAGACGCGTTCAATCCAGCCATCGAACCGTGGGTGCACGTGGGCGATGCGCGTTTCGTCCCACGCGACCTTGCCGACCGTGCGGATGTTTCGCCCGGCGGCCGTCTCTTCGACCGTGGCGAACCTCACGCCGATCAGCTGCTGCCGCTCTGGCGGAATCCGCACGGTGCCGGCGGGCAGCGGTGCCGGCTCTTCGTAGACCGGCTCGAGCGCGTTGCCCGTCTCGGGATTCACGCCCGCGGCGGCAGACGTGTAGTCCGGGTCCTGCGGATCGCGGTAGTGCACGATCTTCCGCTCCGGCCGCAGCGGCCCGGCGGTCTCGTCCGCGTAGACGGGTTCGAGCGTCATGCCGCAGTCCGGCGCGATGCCCGGCTTGTCGGACGTGTACGCCGGATGCATCGGATCGACGTAGTAGAGGACGCGGCGCCCGTCGGATGCGGCAGACGGCCCCAGTCTGTTTCCACGCGCCAGGTAGCCGCCGGCGAACGCGACGGCGACCAGCCCGGCGACGACAGCGAACTTGAACAGCTTCATGACAATCCTCAGTGCACCAGTCCGGTGCCAGTCATTTCCTCGAGGCGGCTGATCGCCGCGTGCAGGATCGAGAGCTCGTCGTAGTAGCGCATCTCCGCCTCCAGCAGGCTGCTGAAGTTCGTCAGCACCGACAGGAAATCCACGGCGCCGGTCTGGTAGCTGGCGGTCGATGACTCCAGCGCGAGCCGCACCTGCGGCAGCAGCGCGTCACGATACAGGCCGGCGAGCCGCGCGGACGTTGCCGCCGCGCCGTAGTCCTCCTGGATGCGTGCTTCGAGCGATCGTTCGGTCGCGCTCTTCGTCGCGCGCGCCTCCCCCAGGAGAGCGGATTGCTCCCGGACGGCGGCGGCGCGGCGTCCGCGCTGCAGCGGCAACACGACGTCGAAGCGGACTTCGTAGGTTGCGGGCATGGAGCCCTGGTTGAAGTACCCGCCGGAGACGGCGAAGTCCGGCTTGTAGTCGCGGAGCGCGGACTGCACGCTGGCTTCCGCGCCCGCAACCATGGTCTCGTCACGCAGCAGCATCGGCGCGCGCGCACGCGCGGACGCGAGAAGCGAATCGAGCGCGATCGTGAATGGCGGCAGATCGATGCGGTCAGGCGTACCGATCGGCGTGCCCGGGGCGCGGCCGACGAGCGCGTTGAGCGCGGCCTCGCTCGTGGTCTGTTCCTGCCGCATCCGCTCGCGCTGCAGCTCGAGCAGCGTCAGCTCCGCCTGCCCCTTGAAGACGTCCTGCTGCGCCGCGAACCCGACGCCGTACCGGGCTTCGCTGACCTTGAGCAGCGTGGACAGCAGGTCGCGGTTGCGCTCCAGGACCTCGAGCACCGACGTCGCGTACGCCAGCCGGTAGTAGGCCTGCTTGACGCGCGAAACGACGCCGAGCCTGACGACCTCCACCTGCTTCGCTTCCGCTTCCGCCGCGCGCGCCGCGATCGACGCGCGCAGCCCGCGCTTGCCGGGATACGGGATCTCCTGCGTGACCATGACGCCGATGTTGGCCATCGGCTCTTTACCGAGCCCGGCGCCGGGGTACGGCTTTCCGGCCGCCGCGTATCCCGCCGAGACCAACGGGTCGGGCAGGCTTCGCTCCTGTGCGGGCCGCTCGAGGGCGGCCTGGTGCCGCGCCCGGGCGGCCGCTATCTCCGGGTTGCTTGCGACGGCGGCGTCCACCAGCGCCGCAAGCGACGCGCGTGCCGGCGAGGACGCCGGCTGCGCATTGGCCGGAATGGCAAACGCCAACGCACCGGCCAGAACGAGACTGATTCTGGACATGGACCTCTC
The DNA here is from genome assembly GCA_035463475.1 of Vicinamibacterales bacterium. Lineage (GTDB taxonomy): Bacteria > Acidobacteriota > Vicinamibacteria > Vicinamibacterales > 2-12-FULL-66-21 > JACPDI01. The sequence continues at coordinate 50,160 of DATHTE010000084.1, read as the reverse complement.
CTGCTGAAGAACGCGCACGACTTCCTGTGCGCGCGAATCGGAGAAGTCGCAGTTAGATCAGGAACGACGAATTGAGCGTGGGGAGATCGATGTGGCGGTATCCGTGCGCCGGCGCGCCCCGCAGGGCGAACGCGTCGGCCGGGCCGGGATACAGCGAAATGAGTTCCGAATGCGCGGCGTCAAGGACAATCGAGCCGGCGTCAACGCGCGTCGCGTTCTGCGGGGCAGCCGGCACGCTGGGACTCTGCTGCCCCTTCTCGCAGCAGTCCATGGCGGTCGATGGCCGATCGCAGTGGTCCTTCGGTTGGGTCGAGGACAACACCGGCGCGCAGTGACCTTCGCCGGCAGCCGCGGGAACGGGCAGGCACACGAGCAGGGCCGCGGCCGTGAACACCACAGCCACGCCGGCACTCATCCCGCGACGCGCGCGGCGGAACCGGTCCAGTGACATCGGAACAGTAATTATAGCAGCCCCCTAGTACTCCGTAAACATCCGCTGGATTTCGGCGGGATCCTTCGTCTTCGTCAGGGCGAGCATGAGGAGGACGCGCGCCTTGACGGGCATCAGGTCCTCGCCCGCGATCAACAACGCCGGCGCGTCCTCGCCGGCGAAGCGTCGCCGGCGTGCGGCGATCCGTCCGCTGCCCGCGCGCGTGGTGATCACCACCGGCGCCCCCTTGCCAATAGCGTACTGGATGCCCTCGAACTGCGTCCCGCTGGTCGCGCCGGCGCCTGCCGTCGCGATCACGACGCCTTGCGCGCCTGCGTCCACGGCGGCCCGGATGAGGTCGCCAGGCGCGCCCTGGTATACGAGAAGGACATCGACGCGCGGCAGCGTCTCGATGCGGGTGATGTCGAACTCTGTGTCGAAGGATCGGCGCTTCACCGGCTCGCGATAGAACACCACGCGATCCGAATCGACCACGCCGAGCACACCGGAAGGACGGCTCTGGAACGTCTGCAGCCGCAGCGCGTCGGTCTTGGTCACCTCGCGCGCGGCGTTGATCTCATCGTTCAGGACGACCAGCGTTCCCTTCCGGCGCGACGCCGGGTCGGCGGCGACCCGCACCCCTTCGAGAAGGTTTGCGGCCCCTTCGTAGCCGAGGGTGTTCGGGTTGCGCATGGAACCAACCACCACGACGGGCCGTTCGTCCTTGATCGTGAGGTGGAGGAAGTAGGCGAGTTCCTCGAGGGTGTCCGTGCCGCTCGTGACGACCACGCCGGCGAGGTCGCGCTCGCTCGTCAGGACCTGCTGGATGCGTTTGGCCAGCTGCACCCATTGCTCGAGCGTCAGCTGGCTGCTGGCGGTATTCGCGAACTGTTCCGCCTCGACCCGCGCGTAGCGCTCGACGCCGGGCATGCTCCTCGCGAGTTCGTCGGCCGTCAGCCGGCCACCGCTACGGTTCGAGATCGTACCGCCGGTCGCAATCAGCCTGACGCGCGGGACTGGCGCGGCCTCCTGGGGCAGCGCGGGCGGCGCGCAGCTCAGCAACAGCAGAAAACCGAGTGCCGCGCGCCGGGGGCATCCCGCGCGGGTCATGCCGCCGTGGGTGAAGGGGAGCAGGGTGGCGATGACGGCCGGCGATGCGCCCGTGCAAGCCAGCTGCTCAAGTGCTGCGCGGCTTCCTGTGGCGTCGTCCCGTAGAAGGGCATCAGCGCGGTGCAGCCGCCCGGCACGCGCACCAGGTGCGCGCGCCAGCGATCGACACCAACCGCTGACACCTCGATGAGGAATTCGCGGCCGTCGATGATTTCTTCGAAGTGGTGAACAATCACGGCGGTCCCGGGAGAAGGAGACGCGCCATTCTAACGAAGCGGCGGTGCGGATCAAGCGAAAGGGAAAACGAAAGCTCCTCCACACCCGGCGATCTCGCGGAGGCCCAGTCCCGGCACGACGGAAAAATTTCCGCTGTCGGGTTGTCCACATCAAATCCGCCACCGTTCCACACCTTTTCCACAGCGCCCTCAATCGGCGTCTTGGGTAAACTAGAACGACCGTGCCACGAGCGATGATTCTGGCCGTCGCGCTCCTCGCCGCCGCCGGCAGGGCAGACGCGGACAGCAGCGCTGTCTATTACCGCCTGTTCCTGACCGACGGGACGTCGGTGGCGAGCTACGGCGAGTACGCGCGCGTGGCCGACACGGTGGTGTTCTCGATGGCGCTCGGCGGCACGGAGGCGGCTCCCGTGCTGCAGCTGGCGAGCCTTCCCGCGTCCCGGATCGACTGGCCCGCCACCGAGCAGTACGCCGACGCCGCTCGCGCCGCGCACTACGCGGCGACGCGCGGCGAGCCGGACTATGCCGCGCTGAGCGACGCGGTGGCGGCGGCGCTGAACGGCATTGCGCAGACGGAAGACGCGGCGCGGCGGCTCCAGATTGCCGACGGCGCGCGGCGGCGGCTGGCCGAGTGGTCGAGGGGGAGCTACGGCTATCGCTCGCGCGACGTCGCGCAGCTGTCGTCGATGCTCGACGAAGTGGCCGCGGAGATCCGCGCGGCCGCCGGCTGGGACAGCGGCTTCGACCTGCAGCTGGTCGCGACGGTCTCGCCCCCCAGCGTGCCGCTCCTCGCGGCCCCGTCGGCGCAGGAGGCGGCGCAGCAGGCTTACACGGTGGCTTCGCTCACGGGCGATCCGTCCGAGCGCAAGGCGTTGCTTTCCGCCGTCGCGCGCTCGCTGGCAGGTTCGAGAGAGCCGTGGGCGGCGACGCTCGCCGCGCGCGCGCGCCGCGAGATGGACCTCGAAGAGGGCATCGACTATCAGTACATCCGGCTCACGCACGCGGCGGTGACGCGCGCCAGCGCCCGCGCCGGGGAGGGGGACGTGCGCGGCGTGCAGGGCGTGATCGCTGATGTCCTCGCGCGGGACGACCGGCTCGGCCGCCGGCGCCCGTCGGAAGTGAGCGCGCTGCTCGCGACGCTCGACGCCCGGCTCGAGACGGCGCGTCGCCTGCGCCTGGCGCGCGACCGGTGGCTCCTCCGTGTCGCCGAGTACCGCACGTACTCGCGCCAGATCGCCGAGGGCGTGCAGATCCTCCACGGACTCGAGCAGGCGGTGGACGACATCCGCGAGCTGGCGGGTCCGTCCCGCCTCGTTCTCCTGCGCGCCCAGCTCGGGACCCAGGAGGCGGCGCTCACCTTCTCGCGCGTGACGCCGCCAGAAGACCTGCGGCCGGTGCACGCGCTGTTCGCCAGCGCCGTGCAGCTCGCCGCGGACGCGTGCCGCCGACGGCTGGACGCCGTCGCGACCGGCAGCGAGGAGATCGCCTGGAGCGCCTCGTCTGCGGCCGCCGGATCGTTGATGCTGCTGGAGCGCGCGCAGAAAGACCTGAGTCGTTGGCTGAAACCCCCGTCCCTTCCCTGAGTCCCGCCGTGACGCCACGGCGGACGCGCCTCGTGCGCGCCGCCGGGCTGCCTGCGTTCCAGCGCGCGATCGTCGACGCCGCGTTCTGCACGACGTCGATCGAGGACCTGCGCTCGCGCTGCGTGGTCGTGCCCACGCACGCCGCGGGAGCGGCGCTTCGACGTACGATCGAGGACGCGCGGCTCGCCGGCGCAAGCCGCGCGACGGCGATGCCGCTCATCGCCACCCGCACCGAGTTCTACGCGATTCTCCACGAGCGCATCGGCGGCGAGCCGCCGGCCCTCACGGAATTCGAGCGCGAGGCGCTGATCCGGCGGGCCGCGCGCGACGTCGCGGCGGCCGGCATTGCGCCCCCCTTCCGGCTTCGCCCCGGCCTCCTCGTCGAGGTCCTTCGCTTCTACGACGACCTGCGGCGGCGCCACAGGACGGTCGAGGCGTTCGAGCGGGTGATCGGCTCGGCGCTGGCGGAGGGCGCAGAGTACGACCGCGGCGCGGAACGGCTCCTGCGGCAGACGCGCTTCCTCGCCGCCACGTATCGCGCGTACGAGTCCGCTGTGCTGGAATCCGGCGCGCTCGACGAGCACGCGCTGCGTCGCCTGTTACGCGAGCGGACCGCGCCCCGCCCGCTCGCGCACGTCATCATCACGAACGGCGACGACGCGTCGGAGGACGCCGGGCTGCGGCCGGCCGACTTCGACCTGCTCGCGCGGTTGCCGGGCCTGGCGCGCCTGGATGTGATCGCGACGGAGGAACAGCTCGCCGCGGGTTACCAGGAGCGCATCGTCGAGGTGTTGCCGGGGATCGAGGAGGAGCGCGCGGCAGACGACACGCGGCCCGCTTCGATCCTGCTCGCGCCCGACCAGCGCAGCGCGGCGGGCGACCTGCCGTTCCATTTCACGGCTCGCGATCGCGAGGAAGAGCTCGTGGAGGTCGCGCGCCTGCTCAAGGGGCGAGCGGCCGATCCCGGCCGGTTCGGCGTCGTTTTCCAGCGGCCGCTGCCGTACCTGTACCTCGCGCGCCAGGTGTTCGAGAGCGCCGGCATCGGGTACGAAGCCGCTGACGCGATGCCGCTCGCTGCCGAACCGTTCGCCGCGGCCCTCGACGCGCTGTTCACGTGCCTCGTGTCCGACTTCACACGCGGGTCGCTGATCGAGCTCCTCCGCCTCCCGCAGTTCGGCTTCGCGGACGGCGGGTGCCTCGCGCCGCGCGACGTCGCCGCGCTGAACCGGCTGCTCGCCGAGTCGAAGTACCTGGGCGACCGGAAGCAGCTCGCGCGCGTTCGGGAGCACCCTCGCGCGAAAGATCGGGCATTGCGCGCGCTCGACGTGGCGGCGCGCGTAGCAGGCGAACTCGAGGCGGTGAGCCTCGCCGAGAGCGCCTCCGCCCAACTCGACGCCCTGCTGGCGTTCGTCCGGCGTTACGAGCGGCTACCCGGTCCGGGGGCGCCGTGGCGCGAGCGGCACCTGCGCGCGCGTGCGGCCGTGCTCGCCGCGCTCGAGGGACTGCGCGACGCGAGCGCGCGCTACGACGACGCGGCGGTCGATCCCGCCGAGCTCAGCGCGGCCGTTCGACGCTGGATCGAAGGGCAGACGTTCGCCCCGCGAGCGGGCGACGGGGGCATCCACCTGCTCGACGCCGCGGCGGCGCGTTACGGCGCGTTCGACGAACTGCGGATCGTCGGCGTCATCGAGTCCGATTGGCCGGCCCGGCTCGCGCGCAACATCTTCTATCCGTCGCAGCTGCTCTCGCAGCTCGGGTGGACCGCAGAGTCGGCGCGGCTCGCCGCTTCTCGCGCAGCGTTCCGCGATCTCCTGCGGCTTCCCGCGCGGCGCGCGTCGGTCTCCGCGCCGAGCCTGGAAGACGACGCGCTGGTCGCCCCCTCGACGTTCGTCGAGGAGCTGGAGTCGTCCGGGCTCCGCGTCGAGCGGCCGCCTGCGCCGCCGCCGGCGCGTATCTTCGTGCACGAGGCGCTCGCGCTCGATCCGGTCGTGCCGGTGGCGGACGGCGAAGCCCGCGAGTGGCTCGCGCTCCGCCTGGCGCTCCAGGATCGTGATGCGCCGCGCTTCCGTGGCGCGGCCGGGACGCAGCCGGAGTCCACGTACGCCGTCAGCCATCTCGAGCAGTATCTGGCCTGCCCCTTCAAGTACTTCGCCGCGTACGTGCTGGAGCTCGATGAAGAACGCGAGGACGAGACGGGCATGAGCCCGGCCGAGCGAGGCCAGTTCCTCCACGAGCTGTTGATGGAGTTCTACAAGCGCTGGCAGGCCGCCGGGCGCGGCGTGATCACCGCGGACAACGTCGATCTCGCGCTCGCCGACTTCCGGGCGCTCGCCGACGAACGGCTCGCGTCGCTCTCGCCGCTCGACCGGGCGCTCGAAGAGGCGCGGCTGCTCGGATCGGCCGCGGTCGCCGGCCTCGCGGAGCGGCTGTTCGCGTTCGAGCTGGAGCGAGAGCTCCCGGTGGTCGAGCGGCTGCTCGAGCATCGCCTCGAGGGGGAGTACACGTTCGCGGCGGGGGACCGCACGCGCGCCATCCGCATCCGGGCTCAGGCGGACCGCATCGATCTGCTCGGTGACGGCACGCTGCGGATTATCGACTACAAGCTGCGACGCGCGCCGCGGCCGTCGCGCGCGCTGCAGCTGCCGATCTACGGCGTCTGCGCGGCGCAGCACCTCGAGGGGCACGGCGGCCGATCGTGGCGCGTCGGCGAGGCGGGTTACGTGGCGTTCGGCGAACCGGACGTGTTTCGGCCGCTCGCAGCGAGGGGCCCCATCGACGCGGCGCTGGCCGCGGGGCAGCAACGGCTGATCGACGCCGTGGAAGGGATCGAGCGCGGAGAGTTCCCGCCACGGCCCGACGAACCATTCCTCTGCACGTACTGCGCGTACGCGGGTGTGTGCCGGAAGGACTACGTCGGCGATGAGTGAGCAGCTGCGCCTGTTCGGCGAAGAAGCCGTGGAGGCCGCGACCCCGCCGGCCCGGCGCGAGCTGCCCGATCAGCACGCGCGCGATTACGCTGTGGACCCCCGACACAACGTCGTGCTGGAAGCCTCCGCCGGCACCGGCAAGACCACGGTGCTGGTGCTCCGCTACCTGAACCTGCTGCGCGCGGGAGTCGATCCGTCGAACATCCTCGCGATGACGTTCACGCGCAAGGCTGCGGCGGAAATGCGCGATCGCATCATCAGGGAGCTGAAACGGTCTGCCGCGGTGTCGCGGGCGGACCGCGCGCGCTGGGAGGCGCTGCGCGACCGCCTCTCCGACATCGACATCAGCACGATCGACGCGTTCTGCCTCGCGCTGCTCCGCGAGTTTCCCCTCGAGGCGGACCTCGAGCCGGGGTTCTCGATGGCGGACGAGACCGAAGTGCCGCGGCTCATCGAGGAAGCGCTGGACCGTGCCCTGCGCGTCTGTCTCCTCCAGGCGCGCGCGGACGAGGACCTCGCGCTCGTCCTGGCGCAGCTCGGGATCACCAGGGCGCGTACAGGGCTCACGCACCTGCTCCAGCGCCGGATCGTCGCGCGTCGCGCGCTGGATCGTTTCCTGGCCTCCGCCCCCGGGAGCCTTCGCATCGGGGATGTCTGCCGGGATTCCGTGCGGCGGCTGCAAGACGCGCTCCGCGGCGTGCCCGGCGGGCTCGAAACGTTCGTGGCGGACGGCCCGCGCGGGCATCCGCGCTTCCGCGTTCTTGCGCGCGACCTCCTGCGGCTCGACCAGCTGCGCGCCGCGACGCCGGCCGTCGTGCGGGGGCTCATGGACCGCGTGCGCCACCATTTTCTGACGCTGCAGGGCGGGCCGCGCAACGCCGGCGCGCTCCCCCCCTACAAGGCGGAACACAGCGACACCGTCGACGCCTGGCGGCGGCACCGCCAGGCGATCGCGGCGGCCGCGCCGGCCGTGAAGGACGCGCTCGATGCGTTCTCTCGCGACTTGAACGTGATCCTCGCGCGCGGCGTCAGGACGATGTTCGCAATCGCGCTGGCGGAGTACCGGAAGACGCTCGAGGAGCGATCGGTCCTCGACTTCTCCGACGTGCTCGAGCGGGCCATCGCTCTGCTCCGGCAGATGGACGAGTTCGCGCAGAGCCGCTTCCGGCTCGAGGCGCGCTACCACCACGTCCTCGTCGACGAGTTCCAGGACACGAGTCGAGCGCAGTGGCAGCTGGTCTCGCTGCTCATCGAGGCCTGGGGTGAAGGGCGCGGCGTTGCCGACGATGCGCCGCTGCCGCCGTCGATTTTCGTGGTCGGCGATCGCAAGCAGTCGATTTACCGGTTCCGCGATGCCGAAGTCACCGTGCTGCAGGAGGCGGGCGAGTACATCCGTCGCCTTCGGCCAGGCGGCGCCTCGCCGCGGAGGGCGATCTCGCATAGCTTCCGTGCCCGTCCCGAGCTGCTGTCGTTCGTCAACGATCTCTTCGACGTGGTGCCGAAAGAGGCCCGGCCGGACGCGTTCCGGTTCGAGACGACGGACCGCTTCCCGATCCCGGAGGAACCCAGGGCCGACGCTGAGGAGAAGCCGGCGGGGCCGGCATCCGCCACGCCCCGGCCGCTGGGGCTCGTCGCGGCGGAGACGCCGGAGGCGTGCGCCGCGGCGGTCGCCGAGGAGATCGGGCGGCTCATCGGAGGCGCCGACGTCCGCGATCGCGACAGCGGCATCCCGCGGCCGGCGCGCCCTGGCGACATCGCCATCCTGTTTCGCTCGCGCGCGAGCCACCGCGAGTTCGAGGACGCGCTCGACGCGCGCGGCATCCCCGCGTACGTCTACAAGGGGCTCGGTTTCTTCGACGCCGACGAAACCAAGGATTTGGTCGCGCTCCTCCGGTTCCTGGCCGACCCGTCGTCGGAAGTACGCGCCGCCGCGTTCCTGCGCTCGCGCTTCGTGCGCGTCTCCGACGAAGGCCTCTGCCACCTGGCGCCCCATCTTGCGGCCGCGCTCCGGCAGGACCGGCCGGTTCCACCCGGCGTGCCCGCGGACGACGGCCTCAGGCTCGCGCGTGCGCGGGTCTCGCTCGCGGGGTGGCTTCGCCTCGCGGACCAGATCCCTCCGGCGGAGCTCATCGACCGCATCCTCGCGGACTCCGCATACGACTACGAGTTGCGCGGGCCGCGCCGCGCGCAGGCGCGTGAGAACGTGAAGAAGATGCGCGCGCTGATCCGCCGCATCCAGAACCGCGGTTACGCGACGCTGCGCCGCATCGCGGAGCACCTGGACAGCCTGTCCACGGGGGACGAGTCCAACGCGACGCTCGAAGCGGTGAACGCCGTCAACCTCATGACCGTCCACGCGGCCAAGGGACTCGAATTTCCAGTCGTGTTCGTCGTCAACCTCGCCAAGGGAGCGGGGGGACCGCCGCAGCCCATCCGCGTTTCAGCGGAGACGGCGGAAGGGGACGCCTCGGTGTCGGTGGCCTCGTACATCTCGGAGGTGGACGAGGACGCGCGGGCGCGAGAAGCGGAGGAAACCAAGCGGCTGCTGTATGTGGCGCTCACGCGTGCGAGGGACGCGCTGTATCTGGGCACGGTGCTGAAGGACGGCGTGTTGAAGCCCGGCCGCGGCAGCCTCGCCGAAGTGCTCCCCGCGAGCGTCTGCCCGCTGTTTTCGTCGGCGGTTGCCGCACAGGAGCGCGCCGAGTGGGAGGGGCCGGCCGGCCGCCGGCACACCTTGCGTGTCGTGCCTCCAGCCGAGCCGCTGGCGCCGGGGCGGACGCCGGGCAGGGCAGAAGAGGCGCCCGCCAGACAGGCATTCGGCCCGCTCCACTTCGCGCGAGATTTTCCGCGGGTGTCCGCGACAAACTTCGCAGGCGAGGCGCCGGGCGGCCTCGCGACGGCAGGCGCCGAGCTCGAACCTTCGGAACCTTACGTGGGAGCGGATGAACTCGCGGTCGGGACCCTGGTGCACCGGCTGTTTCAGCACGCGGCGCCGCCGGGCGATCGCAACCGGTTGGCGCGTCAGGCCAGTGCGTTGCTGCGCCCGGAGGAGCGCGCGCAGCTCGAGGACCCGAGACGCACGGCCGACGCCGCGGCGGCCCTGTATGGCGCGCTCGCGCAGCGCCCGGACGTCGCGCAACTGCTGTCCAGCGGCGTCTGCGAGTACGAAGTGCCCTTCTCGTTCGTCGTGGAGCCCGCGGTAGCAGGCCCCGGCGCGGCTTCCGGTGAGCCGGCCGGCGCAGTGGTGCTTCGGGGGACGATGGATTGCCTGGTTCGACAACCCACCGGCTCCGTTCTCGTCCTGGACTTCAAGACGGGACGGCCCCGCGCCCAACACCGGCGGCAGCTGGAAATCTACGTCGCGGCCGCCAAAGCCATGTTTCCCGGCGCGGACGTGACCGGGCGCGTGTTGTACGCGGATCCTGCCTCGCGCGCCTGATCGCCCCGAAAGCAGACGTAACGCGCGTTTCCGCCGTGACGACTGCGCCGCGCTCGCGGCGCCGAAAAGGCCCTCCGCGAAATAGAGCTGCAGCACGAGCGTCGGGAAGCGCACTGAGCCCGCTTCCTTCGATCCAAACGACCGACGCTCGGCGACTCTTGTACGTGCGGACGGTGGCTCTCCGACTCGTGCAATCGCGCGCACGCCTCAACGGCACCAGCTCTGCGACTGTGCCCGAAGCGGTGCGATCGCTATCACTTATCTCGAGGACAGTTGTGTCCTGCCCCGGAGGCGTGGGAACCGGAATAAAGGGACCACAGTCTAACGAAGTAGTGGCGTCGGGTTTGCATTTGCACCCGGCGACCGGGGATTCGGGGTCCCCGGGAAGGATCGCGCGGCATCGCGGCCGGGCGGTTCGGGAGGTGCGATATGTCAGTCTCCGCCGGGTTGGTTTCGGACACCAGGCGCACGAGCGCGCTGTTCGAGATCGAGGCGCTCGAGGGGCTCCCGTGCGGGTGCGTAGCGGCGGCATATCGGGCCCGGCCGTGGGACGTCGCGGTGGTGACCGTCGAAGCCAAGGGGCCGTATTGCCTGCTCCCGGGCCACGCTCAAGGACAGATTCTGCGCCTGGGAGACCTCGCGGACCTCGAAGGGGACGAGTACGGGCTCGACGAAGAGGACCAGATTTACACGCCCTGACCGCTCCTTGTGTTCAGGAGCGCGCCTGGGGCGCGTTTCCGCCCAGCCGGAGTTGTTCGGCCCAGAGCCGGGCCCGCGCTTCGGCCTCATCGCGTGTCTGGCCCACGAGTACGACCGACCCCTGAGGCTTACCTTTTACGTCGGACACCCAGGCAATCCAATGCGGCCCGCGCTGCTCCGAGTGGATTTCGGCGCCCGTTGTTGCGTCTGTTGGCATGTGAAGGGTGCTCCACCGGGATTCTATCGCCGCGCCCGTGAAAGATCTTCATTGCGCCGCGCGTCCGAGGCCCATACAATTCGAAGGTTGAGTTGAGGAGTTCCTGAATGGCCCTTGTCTGTCCGAACTGCGGCAACGACCGCAATTTCGTCGTGAAAACGCTGCAGATGCACGTCGTGCGGGTCGAGGATTCCCGCGTCGAAGTCGCCGAGGAGAACCGGCCGTCGGTGGCGGAGGTGCTCTGCGACGAGTGCGAGTCGTCGCTGGATTTCCACGACTTCGAGGACGCGCTCCGGCGCGAAATGATGCTGACGCTCGGCGCGCGGTGATCGCTCGGGGGCTGCGGCCCCCGTTCCCTCCTACGTGTCGTCCTCGGTCACTTCCTCGAAATAATCACATTCCGGGCAGGTCCACTCGCGGATCTGGCCGAGGTGCGTCTCGGCCGTTCCTGGGACGCGATCGCGGCGTTCGCGCGTAGTCAGGCGCATGACCGCGCCGCACATCGGGCACTCTTTTGGCATGCCGCCGCATCGTAGCACCTGGCGCGAAGAATGTTGACACCGCGCGGGCCGGCCCCTAATGTAGCTCGCAGGGTGCGCGATTACTACGACTTGATCGGCGTGCGACGCAACGCGGGCGCAGACGAAGTGCGCCGGGCGTGCCGGCGTCTTTCCGCGCCGGAGCCGTGGGACGACGACGTGGCGATCGAGTTTCCGTCGGCCTCGCGAGTGGTGGATCGCATCCGCGCGTCGTTTTTCGGCGAGCCCCCGGCCGGCCCGCCGGCGCTCGCCGCCGAGATCGCGATCTCGTCGGAGGAAGCACGGACCGGGGCGGACGTCCCCCTCATGCTGCCCGCGCGAACGCTGTGCCCGGCCTGCGGAGGGCGCGGCGAGGTCTGGCTCGACACGTGCGCGCGATGTTCCGGCGCCGGCGAGCTGGTTTCTCCCCGGCAGATCCGCGTCACGCTGCCTGCGGGCGTCGAGGACGGGGCGGTCCTCCGCTTCGCGCTCCCTGCGAGCGCCGGTTCGACGACAACCATCGAAATTCGCGTCGCCGTCCAGTAGAATTCCCTTGCACTCCCCACAACAGCGCGTGACGAGCCCGGAGGTCCGTCGGGTCCCGCTCCGCGGCGCGGCCCGACACAGAACATGGACAGGCACATCGAGCTCGCCGGTCTTCTGCACGTCATCTGGGGCGCGATCGCCGTGCTGCTCGGCGTGTCGGTACTGCTGCTTGCGGCCGGCGCGATCGCCATCGCGGGCGCGGGCATGCATGGCGCGCCCGACGTGGCGGCGGCGTTCACGGCGGCGGGGCTCACCGCGGCCGCCATCGTGCTGCTGGTCGGCGGTGCGGCAAACGCGTGGGCGGGCGTGGGGCTCCGGCGGCACCGGCCGGCCGCGCGCATCATGGGGCTCGGGCTCGCGCTGCTGAACCTGTTCGTGCTGCCCTTCGGAACCGCGCTAGGGGTCTACACCTTCTGGGTGCTTCTCAACCACGAGGCGCGCGCGCGCTTCGAGCCTGCCGCGCCTGGACCTTCGTCAACGCTGTCAGGAGGTATTGGATGAACCTTCAGGAACGCGCCCGGCGGATCATCACGCAGCCGAAGCTGGAATGGCCGGTCATCGAGGCCGAAGCCACGGACGTGGCGACGCTGTACAAGTCGTACATCCTCCCGCTCGCGGCCATTCCGGCGATCGCGATGTTCATCGGGCTGGTCGTGTTCGGTGGGCGATGGATTGGCGTCACCTACGCACTTCGCGCGGCGCTGTTCCAGTACATCGGGCAACTGGTCGGCGTGTACGTCAGCGCCTTCATCGTCGCGAAGCTCGCTCCGCAGTTCGCATCGCGCGACGACCAGGTCCAGGCCCTCAAACTCATCGCTTACTCGAGCACACCGGTGTGGGTCGCGGGCGTGCTGTACATTATCCCGCCCCTCGGACTGCTGGTGATCGTCGCCGCTCTCTACAGCATCTACGTCTGCTATCTTGGCGTGCCGGTCCTGATGAAGACGCCGCAGGACAAGGTCATCCCCTATCTGGTCGTGTCGGTCCTGGTGATCATCGTGGTCATGTTCGTGCTGTCGTTCATCCTCGGCGCGATCGGCGGCGCCGCGAGCGTCACCAGCGGAGTCATGTGAGTGGACGATCGGCAGGCGGAAACGTCGAGCACCGGCCTTGACGTCGCCGTCGCGGCGATGCTGGCCTACGCGCTGGGGTGGCTGAGCGGGGCGCTCTTCCTCGCGATCGAGAAGAAGAGCCGGTTCGTGCGCTTCCACGCGTGGCAGTCGGTGCTCACGTTTCTGCCGATCGTCATCGCGCTGTGGTTCCTGCCGGTCTGGTTCCTGTTGTGGCCGGCGATCGTGGTCCTCTGGCTCCTGCTGATGTTCAAGGCGTTCAAGGGAGAGCGCTTCAAGCTGCCCGTCGTCGGCTCCGTCGCCGAACGGCGCGCGTGAGACACGCGCTACAATAGGAGGATGTCCGAAGTCACAGACGCGCTGGTCCTCCAGGCGCTGAAGGCGGTCCAGGACCCCGACCTGCACCGGGATATCGTCAGCCTCGGGTTCATCAAGAACCTCTCCATCAACGGCGGCCGCGTGGGCTTCACCATCGAGCTGACCACGCCGGCGTGCCCCGTCAAGGACAAGATGCGCGAGCAGGCCCGCGCCGCCGTGGTCGCGGTGCCGGGCGTGACCGACGTGGACGTCCAGATGTCGGCGCAGGTCCGCGCCGGAGTCGCGGACTTCAGCCGCACCGGCGTGCCGGGCGTCAAGAACATCATCGCGGTGGGCGCCGGCAAGGGAGGCGTGGGGAAGACCACCGTCGCGGTGAACCTGGCCATCGCGCTCGCGCAGTGCGGCAGCCGCGTCGCGATGATTGACGGCGACGTGTACGGCCCCAACGTCCCGATCATGCTCGGGCTGAACACGCAGCTCACGACCGACGGCCAGAAGATCCTTCCCGCCGAGCAGTACGGCATCCACGTCGTGTCGATGGGGTTCCTCACGCAGGAGGACTCGCCGGTCATCTGGCGCGGGCCGATGCTGCATGGCGTCATCCAGCAGTTCTTCCGCGAGGTGCGCTGGCCGGATGTGGACTATCTCGTCGTGGACATGCCGCCGGGCACGGGCGACGTCGCGCTGAGTCTCAGCCAGGTCGTGCCCGTCACGGGCGCGGTCGTCGTGACGACGCCGCAGAAGGTCTCGCTGGCGGACACGCGTCGCGCCGTGCGGATGTACCAGAAACTGAACATCCCGACGCTCGGTCTCATCGAGAACATGAGTTACTTCGTGTGCCCCAACTGCGAGCACGAGAGCGACATCTTCGGGAAGGGGGGCGGCGAGGAACTTGCCGCGTCGATGAAGGTGCCGTTCCTCGGCAGCATCCCGATCTACGAGCCGATCCGGCGTGGTGGCGACAACGGGTTTCCGCTCGTGCTGAGCGAGCCCGATTCGCCCCCGGCGCGCGCTTTCATGGCGACGGCCGAGCAGCTGGCCGCGCAGATCTCAATCGCGAGCTACAAGCGGCCCATTCCGCTGACGCCGGTGAGCTAGAGGCCGGAGGCAGAGGCCAGAGGCCGGAGGTCAGAGGTCAGAGGCCAGAGGCCAGAGGCCAGAGGTCAGAGGCCAGAGGCCAGAGGCCAGAGGCCAGAGGTCAGAGGCCAGAGGTCAGAGGTCAGAGGTCAGAGGCCAGAGGTCAGTGCGCAGGGAACTTCGCGCGGAAGGCGCGCGAGGGGCGCACGTGCACGATCGTTCCGCCGGCCGACGGGACGAGGAAACAGGCAGCGAGCCCGCGCGCGTCCGCCCACCGCAGGCCGTCGCCGGGGCCCATGACATACAGCGCCGTCGAGAGAATGTCCGCGACAAGCGCGCGTTCGTGCCAGACCACCACGGCGCCGTCGAACGCGGCTGGGGTGCCGGTGCGTGGATCGAGCACGTGGCCGACGCGCACGCCATGAGCCCGTTGATCCCGTTCGGAGCCCGCCGTGGTGGCAATCGAGCCCGAGGTCACGATCACCTCGAAGAGGGCGTACGCGCGGTCGCGCGGGTGAGCGATCCCCACGCGCCACCCTCCTGGGGGAGGCCTGCCCTGCACGCCGACCTGGCCACCGAGATCGACGAGCCAGCCTTCGGCGCCCGCCTGCTGCCGGGCAGCGCGATCGATCGCCTCGCCTTTGCCGAAACCGCCGGAGTCGAGGCGTCCGCCGGATGGGCGGACAATCGTGCACCTCGCGCGATCGAATCGCCACGCCGGCAGACGCGACGAGGGAAGCGCGCGCGCGATCTCGTCTCCAGAAGGAATCCGCGCCTGCGACTGGACGCCCCAGAAATCGAGCAGCGGGCCGACGCCGGGATCGAAGGTTCCCGCCGTCTCGTGCGTCCACGTCTCCAATTCGCCGAACAACGCGCAGAGCGCCGGGTCGAGCGAGGCCGGCTGTTCCCCCGGAAGCGCATTGAGGCGGTTGAACGGGGTGTCGCGCCAGGTGCTCAGATCGTTCTCCGCTGCCTCGAGCGCGCGCAGGAGTTGCTCGAGAGCGGCGAGCGCATCGGCTCGCGTCGCAGCACGCGCGACGAGCATCGCGCGCGTGCCCATCAGGACGGCCTCGCGGCTGACCTCCGCCGGCGCCGCTGGACGCTGAAGGGCGAGCAGGAGAAGCGCGAGGGCGAAGGTCACGCCGCCGAGCGCAGCTGCGCGCGACGTCGCTCGCGGAGCTGACGGCGCACGGCGATGAAAAGATGCACGCCATACGTTGCCAGGAACGCGCATCCGCTCGCCACGTGCGCGACCACCATCGCGCGCTGCAGCGACTCGCTGGTCACGACCTGCAGGAGGTAGCCGGACGTCGCCATCGCCGTGAACGACCAGATTGAGCCAAGGCCGGATCGGCGGCTGTACGGTTGTCCGCCCGAGAGCTTCCCGCTGACGTGCGATGTCCACACCATCCCGCAGACGAGGATCAGGGCCGGCGCGGACAGGAGATGGACGTAGAGCACGTACGGCTGCCACGGATGGTTGACGACGGCAAACGGATCCGCCGCCTGCATGAAGTACTTCATCCACAGATAGGCGATCCCCGTCGCGCCCACGCACGCCGACAGCGACCCGAGCAGCCACTTCTCGACGCTCCTCATCCCCCTGTTCCCTCGCGGAGCACGAGATCCAGGGCGAGGACGCGGCGCACGGCCTCGGTGGCGGCGTTCGCGGTCAACGTCGCCCCGGCAATCGGCCGGATCGCCCGATCGAGGCGCAGCTCGTCGTCGAGCAGCCGCGTCCGGTACTGCTTCAACCAGGCGTCGGAGGCCTGGTACTCGGAAGGCTCGAGAAACGCGGTCACGTCCACGCGCTTGACGCGTCCGCCGGCGTCGAGCGACACCAGCAGCGACTCCCGCTTGGTGCGCACGACGTGCGTGTCCACGTACGCGCGCCCGACCAGCCGGCCGTCCTCGGTGGCGATGTAGCGTGCGACGAGCGCGCTCGGTACCTTCGCGCCGCAAATCGTCTCGGCGCGCCGTTGCTGACCGGCGGTGAGGAAGACCTGCTCCGCGCGGAACGTGGCGCCCGGGTAGGCCGCCGCCAGCGCTTCGTCGCGCGTCATGGACGACCGACCGGCGCGGGCGGATCCGGCGGAGAGCGCCACCGCGCCGACGGCGAGCGTGAGGGCCGGGAGGAGAAGGAGGCGCGGCCGCATCAGAACGCGTAGCCCAGCACGACGTTGAACTGGTTCCGCCCGGTGCGCGCGTCGTTCGAAATCCACTGGTAGTCTGCCTTCACGACCACGCCGGTCACGGGGCGCAGCTCCAGGCCGAGCGTCTGGAACTCGATCTTCCTGGAAGGATCGATGAGGAACCCCTCGGGCACCTCGGCGTGGGTGTTGACCCGCTCGAAGCGGTAGAAGGGCGTGAGCTCGACGGCCGTGCCGCGCCGGTTGAGCACGTTGTAGCCCACCTGGGTGTAGCCGCCGCTCATCGCGCTGCCGACTCCGGTGTCGCCCGTCAGTCCGAGCGCCGCGTTGAGTCCGGCCACTCCGCCGAGGCTGGCGCGCGCGTACAGGGCGCGGACGTCCAACCCGCGCAGCTGCGCCTGGCCATGCACCTCGCCGATCGTGGTAGCCACGTCGATGGGACTGCCGTCAGCCATGAACTGATCCTGGTCCGACTGGCCGCTGTAGATGCTGCCTCCGACGAACACGCCGGCGGTCGGCGTGACATCCGCGCGCGCGACGATCGCCATGTCCGCCGCCTGGGCGCGCGCCCCCTTCTGCCGGCCGCCGCGCAGGCCGTCGCTGTTGAAGCCGGCGGCGTCCAGGCCGTTCACAACGTACGCGCGATAGCTCACCGGGCCGCGCGCCCCCAGGAGGCCGAAACCGTTCTCGCGCCAGGTCGAGGGCAGAATCCGCGTCTCGGTCTCCGGCCTTCGCGACCCGATGAAGACCGTCGGCTCGTGGAACTCGTTGACGAGCCCCATCGGCAGCAGCACCAGCCCGCCGCGCAGCGTGGCGAAATCGTTCAACCGGAAATCGACGTACGCGAACTCGACCGACGCTTCGTTCGAGTGCTCCAGCTCGATCTCGGAGTTGAGGAGAAACCGTTCGTTGAAGCGGTACCCCGAGTACAGGATGAGCCGCAGGAAGTCGAGCCGGGCCGCTCTCGGATCGCGGGCGCCGCTCTCAATCGACTGGTCGTACCGCTCGTAAAGCATCTCGCCGTAGCCTGCGAAGGAGACCCCCTGGCGTTTGCGGTAGACGGCGGCAGCCGAGGGGGCGACGGCGAGCGTGCGGCGTTCGGCTTCGGTCAGTTCTGCCTCTTCCTCGCCGCTGCGCAGGCGTTCGATTTCCTGCGCGAGCACGTCGAGGCGGCGGCGCAACTCCTCCATCTCTGCCTGCGCCGGCTGCCGAGCCGGCTCGGTCTGCGAAGCGCGCGCTAGCGATCGCGCTTCGGCAGGGGAGGCGAGGGTCAGGACTGCTGCGAAGACAAATGAAAACATGCCGGCAGGACCAAAATGAGACTGAATCTCAGTTATCGGCCCAGCATATATCCGACCGTTTTGGTCGGTCAAGCGGTTTTGTTGAGATTCTCAGCGGCCTTGCCAATCACGAGGCTCCCCAGCACCGGTCCGACCGCCAGGTGTGCGAGCGCCCACTGCCATCCAATCGCTTCCGCGAGCAGCCCGGTCACGCGAATGCTGACCATCGTCAGCAGGAATCCGGCACTCGTCTGCAGGGTGAGCGCCGTGCCCACGTGTCCCGGATCGCAGAACTGGGCAACCAGCGCCGAGAATTGGGCGGAGTCGGCGATGACGAACGCCCCCCACAGCGCGGCCGCGGCGAACAGGAGCCACGGGCTGCGGCCGAACAGGGCCGGCGTGCACGCGGCGAGCGTCGCGCTCGCGATCATCGCCTGCCGCGCGACCCGGGCCTTGCCGATCCGGTCGGCGACGATCCCGGCGAGCAGGCACGCGGGCGCTCCGGCCGCGAGCGTGACGGACGCGGTGAGCGGTCCCCAGTTGGACGAAGCGCCCGCGTGCGCGGCGGCGCTGGCGGCGCCGAACGCGGCGATCCAGGTCCAGCATCCGTACAACTCCCACATGTGCCCGAGATAGCCTAGCGTCGCGGCGCGCGCGCGCGCGTTTCGGAAGATGACGAAGATCGCCGCCGGGTCGAACCGGGAGGTCGCGAGGACGTGCGGGCCGTCGCGGACCAGGAGCAGCATGATGAGTGCGCCGGCCAGTGCCTGCGCGGACACCGCGATCATCACGGGGCGCCACTCCACGGGCGCCGCGAACGCCGCGAGCAGGTGAGGGCCGGCGGACCCGAGCGTGAGCGCGCCGATCAACAGTCCGAGCGCGGTGCCGCGCCGCGTCACCGTCCAGCCCGCGGCGATCTTCATCGCCGGCGGGTAGACGCAGGCGAGCGCGACGCCGGTCAGGAAACGGCCGGCGACCAGCGTGACGCCGTTCGGCGCGACGAGCGCCGAGGCGGTCGCGGCGGCGCCTACAGCGCAGCCGCCGGCAAACACGACGCGCGGCGGCACGATGTCCGGGAGGTTGATCGCGGCGCTCAGGAGCGTGCCCACGACGAACCCGAGCTGCACCGCCATGGTGAGCCAGGCGACCCCCTCCGGCCCGAGCGAGAACTGCTGCGCGAGCGCCGGCGCGACGGCGGTGCCGGCGAACCACAGGCTCATGCCGAGCAACTCCGCGAGCGAGATCCAGGCAAGCATGCGCACGCTTTCACGCGCGCCCCAGGCTCGGATCGTTCCAATCATTGCGGTTTACCGCACGCTGTTTTGCCGGTAGGATTCTCGATGACTCCCGGTGACATATGGAGCGAGAGCATAGCCGGAAACCGCACCACGTAGCCGCGACCTTGGTCGCGACGGTGGCGTTCCTCGCCGTGGGGAACGGCATTCTGCACGCGCAGCTGAGGCCCGAGTTCCGCGGGCGCCGTGCGGTGGTGGCCGCCGGCCGGAGCTACACCGCCGAAGCGGGCGCGCGCCTGATCGCCCAGGGGGGCAACGCCATCGACGCGGGCGTGGCCGCAATCTTCGCGGCGGCAGTGGTCGAGATCTCTCACTTCGGCCTCGGAGGCGAGGCGCCGATCATCATCTACTCGGCGCGAGACCGCCAGGTGGTCGTCCTCAACGGGCAGGGGAGCGCGCCGCGCGCAGCCAACCCCTCGATGTTCGCCGGACAACGGGCGATCCCCGGTAACGGGCCTCTCGGCGCGACGATTCCGGCGGTCGTGGACGCGGCGACGATCGCGCTGGCCCGGTACGGGACCAGGTCGCTCGCCGAGACGCTGGCGCCCGCCCTCGCGCTGGCCGACGGGTTTCCCAACTACGAGTTCCTCAGGCGTTACCTGGAGTCCGAGCGCCGGGCGTGCGAACCGTACGCCTGGACGATGAAGACGTACTATCCGGACGGGCGGGTGACTCCCACGGGCGAGATGTTCCGGCAGCCGAATCTCGCGAAGACGCTCCGCGCGCTCGCGGAGGCCGAGCGGGCCGCCGCGGCGGCCGGCGCGACGCGCGAACAGGCGATCCGCGCGGGGCGCGACGCGTTCTACAAGGGTGACATCGCGCGGCGGATCGCCGCCGCCGTGCGCGAGGCGGGCGGCGTGATATCGGAAGAGGACCTGGCCGCATACGAGGGGCGCATCGAGCAGCCTGTCTCGGCGACGTACCGCGGGCTCACGGTCTACAAGGCGGGCCCGTGGAACCAGGGTCCCGTGCTGCTCCAGACCCTGCGGCTGCTCGAAGGGTTCGATCTGAGAAGGATGGGCGCGGGCTCCGCCGATGCGATTCACGTCGCGACCGAGGCGATCAAGCTGGCCTACGCCGACCGCGATCGCTACTACGGCGATCCGGACTTCGTGACGGTCCCGATGAACGACCTGCTCTCCGATGCGTACACGGCCCGCCGCCGCGGGCTGATCGATCCAGCCCGCGCAAGCCTCGAGGTCCGCCCCGGCGCGCAGGTCAGCACGACCGAGCCGGATCACGAGCCGGGCGACACGACAGCGATCGAAGTGGCGGACAAGGACGGCAACCTGTTTTCCGCGACGCCAAGTTCCGGCTGGCTGCTCGGCGGCGCGTTCGTGGCCGGCGACACCGGCGTGCCGATGAGCAACCGCATGCAGGCGTTCCGGCTCGACCCGTCGAGCCCGAACGTGCTGGCCGGCGGCAAGCGGCCGCGCACCACGCTGACGCCGACGGTGATCCTCAAGGACGGCGCGCCGTTTCTCGCGATCGGCACGCCTGGCGGCGACAGCCAGGATCAGCAAATCCTCAACGTCCTGCTGAACCTGGTGGACTTCGGCATGGACGTGCAGGCCGCGATCGAAGCGCCGCGCTTCAACTCCCTGCACCCGGAAAGCTCGTTCGACGATCACCGCTCGCAGCCCGGCGTGCTCGAAGTCGAGGCGACCGTGCCCGCCGCGGCTCGCGACGAGCTGGCGCGCCGCGGGCACGTGCTCCGCGTTCGGGCGCCGTACGGCATCTCGACGGGTGTCGTCGCCGCAGGCATCGATCCTGCGACCGGACTGCTGCGCGGCGGGGCGGACCCGCGGCGGGAGCGGTACATCGTTGCCTGGTGAGCTGATGAACATTCCCTTCGTGACCGAAACGCTCGACAACGGCCTCGACGTGATCGTCCACGAGGACCACGGCTGCCCCATCGTGGCCGTCAACCTCTGGTATCACGTCGGTTCGAAGAACGAGCGGCCGGGTCGCACGGGGTTTGCGCACCTCTTCGAGCACCTCATGTTCGAGGGCTCCGAGCACTTCGACCGGGGCTACTTCCATCCTCTCCAGGAGGCAGGCGCGTCGCTCAACGGCTCGACGAACGCGGACCGCACGAACTACTGGGAGGTGGTGCCCGCGAACGCCGTCGAGCTGGCGCTGTGGATGGAATCCGATCGCATGGGCTACCTGCTGCCCGCGCTGACGGAGGCGAAGTTCTTCAACCAGCGGGACGTGGTCCTCAACGAACGGCGGCAGAACTACGAGAACCGGCCGTACGGCCTGGCCACCATGGCGCTCGTTGCCGCGCTGTACCAGCCGGATCACCCGTATCACTGGCTGACGATTGGCGGGGCTGACGATTTGAAGGCCGCGGAGCTGGCGGACGTGCGCGAGTTCTTCCAGACTTACTACCACCCCGCGAACGCGTCGCTCGCGATCGCCGGAGACATCGCGTCCGCGCGCGGGATCGATCTCGCGCGCCAGTACTTCTCGGAGATCCCCGCCGGGCCGGATCCGCCGGAGGTCCGGCCGGCGGCGTTGGGTGCCGATGGCGAACAGCGGCTGCTGCTCGAGGACCGCGTCGAGCTGCCGCGCATCTACATGGCCTGGCACGCGCCGGCACTGTTCGAGGCGGGGGACGCGGAGCTGGACCTCGTGGCGGAGATGCTCGCCGGCGGCAAGACGTCGCGGCTCTATCGCGCGCTCGTGTACGAGACGCGCACCGCCACGGAGATTGCGGCCTCGCAGAACTCGCGAGAGCTGTCGAGTTTCTTCCAGGTGGTCGCGACCGCCGCCCCGGGCCGCATGCTGACGGAGCTGGAACGCATCATCCGCAACGAGCTCCAGCGCTTCATCGCGCAGGGTCCCGAGCCGGCGGAGCTGGAGCGCGCCCTGGCGCAGGCGGAAGCACACTTCGTCCAGCGCCTCCAGACCGTGGGCGGCTTCGGCGGCAAATCCGATCAGCTCAACGCGTACAACACCTTCCTCGGCGGGCCGGATTTCTTCGCGCAGGACCTGGACCGCTATCGCACGGCGACGCCGGAGAGCATCCGCGAGGCGGCAGCGCGGTACCTCTCTCTCGACAGCCGGGTGATGCTGAGCGTCGTCCCGCGCGGCCGCGTGGCGCTCGCGATGCCGGACTCCACCCCGGTTACCGTCTCATGACGCCAGCGGACCGCAGCAGGCTCCCCGGGCTCGGCCCCGATCCGGTGCTGCGATTCCCCGCGATCGAAAAGAGCGCGCTGTCCAACGGCGTCAAGGTGTGGACCATCGAACACCGCGATGTCCCCATCGTCGTGTTCGTGCTGCTTCTGCCCGTCGGCGCCGCGGCGGATCCCGACGAGCGCCCGGGGCTCGCTGCGATCACGGGCGACATGCTCGACGAGGGGTGCGGCAGCCGATCCGCGCTGGACGTGCACGACGCGCTCGCGCGCATCGGCGCGCAGTTCGAGACCGAGGTGGGCTCGGACGCCACGGTGCTGACGATGTCCGTGCTGGCGCGGAACATGTCGCGCGGGGTCGGGCTGCTCGCCGAAATGACGCGCGCGCCGCGCTTCGAGCAGAAGGAGTTCGATCGCGTCCGGGACCTGCGGCTGAACCGGCTCCTCCAGCTGCGGGACCTTGCCCCGGCGGTGGCGGATCGCGCCTTTACGCAGCTCCTGTATCGCAATCATCCGTACGGGCACCTCGCCATCGGATCCGAGGGCTCGCTTCGCGGCATGATGCTGCGCGAAGTGACGACGTTCTACCGCCACGCGTACCGTCCCGAGCGCATGACGCTCATCGCCGTGGGCGATGCGACGCACGCCGCCCTGCGCGAGGCGATCGCGCGCGGGTTCGAGGACTGGTCGTTTGCCGACGGCGTGTCGCCGCACGTCGATCCCGGCGAGATCGATCCGCCGACGCTCAGCCACGAACGCGTGGCGATCGTGCACCGGGCCGGCGCGGCGCAGTCCGAGCTGCGCATCGGCCAGGTCGCCGCGGCGCGCCGCAGCCCTGACTACCACGCGCTGCTCGTACTGAACATGGTCCTCGGGGGGCAGTTCGTCAGCCGCGTGAACATGAACCTGCGCGAGGACAAGGGGTACACCTACGGCGCGCGCACGGCGTTCGATTTCCGCCGCGGCCGCGGACCGTTCGTTCTGCAGGTCGGCGTGCAGACCGACGTGACCGCCGACGCGCTCCGCGAAGCGCTCTTCGAGGTGGCCGCGATCCGCGGCGATCGCCCGGTGACGGAGGCCGAACTGACGACCGCCCGCGCGGCCCTCACGCGCGGGTACCCCCGCAACTTCGAGACGGCGGACCAGATCGCGCGCGCGGCCGCGCAGCTCGCGCTCTACGATTTGCCCGACAACTCCTTCACCGAGTTCGCGCCGCGCGTGGCGGCGGTCACCGAGGCGGACGCGACGCGCGTCGCGCAGACCTATCTCGATCTTCCCCGCATGCTGACCGTCGTGGTGGGCGATCGCGACCGCATCACCGCGCCGCTCGCGGCCCTCAACCTCGGCGCCTCGTCCGAAGTCGCGATGGCGTGATGCAGGCCGTCAGGTTCCACCAGCATGGCGGACCCGAGGTCCTCCGGTACGAAGTGACGCCGGACCCGGCGCCGCAGGCAGGGCTCGCGATCGTTCGCGTGCGTGCCTGTGCCCTGAATCACCTGGACCTTTGGGAACGGCGCGGGCTCGAACGCGTCACGCTGCCGCTCCCGCACATCTCGGGGAGCGACGTCGCCGGAGAGATTGTCGGCGCGGAGGGGTTCGCGGTGGGCACGCGTGTCATGCTGCACCCGGGCCTGAGTTGCGGGCGCTGCGCCGCCTGCGTCGCGGGACGCGACAACCTGTGCGCGTCGTACGACGTACTCGGGTACAGGTCCGACGGCGGGTACGCGGAGCTGGTGAAGGTCCCGCTCGCGAACGTGATTCCCATTCCACCGCACGTCGATTTCGTCAGCGCGGCCGCCTTCCCGCTCACGTTCCTGACGGCATGGCACATGCTGGTGACGCTCGCGAAGGTGCGTCCGGGTGACCAGGTCCTGGTGATCGCCGCGGGCAGCGGCGTGGGCCAGGCCGCCGTGCAGATCGCGCGCTTTCTCGGAGCGCGCGTGCTCGCGACTGCCGGCTCGGACGAGAAGCGGTCCCGTGCGGAGGCGCTTGGAGCAGAGGCTGTGATCAACCACTCGACGGAGGAGATCTCCGCGTCGGTCAGGCGGCTCACCGCAGGCCGCGGCGTGGACGTCGTGGTGGAGCACGTCGGCCAGGCGACATGGGAACAGAGCGTCCGCAGCCTCGCGCGCGGCGGCCGCGTCGTCACGTGCGGCGCGACCACAGGGTTCGCGGCCACGCTCGATTTACGTCATCTCTTCGCCCGACAGATCTCGCTTCTCGGCTCGTACATGGGCACCAAGGGCGAGCTGCTCGAAGCGGCTGAACTGTTCTTTTCCGGACGGCTGCGTCCCGCAATCGACCGTACGTTTCCCCTGCGAGACGCGGCCGAGGCACAGCGCCGGATGGAGCGGCGCGAGCACTTCGGCAAAATTGTGTTGGAGACGTGAACCGAATGGGGCGATCGAGCGTCAAACGGGGGAAGAACCGCGGGTGTAGAATCGCGCCATGAGCTTCGGCAACATCAGCCTGAGCCTGTTTGGCGTCGTCGGCCTCGTGGCTGCCGCGCTGGCCGGGGCGACCATATGGCTGCTGGTGACCGACCCGGTCACCGTGGCCGACGCCGTCGCGACAGGTGAGGTGTCTCCGCTGATGCGTGCGCTCGCCAGCGTGCTCGCCGACGCGCTCCGCGATCTCGCCAAGTACCTATAGTGCGCGCCTCAGGAACCGAATCAACACGAACGCATCCATCCAGCTGAATGGCGCCACCCCCGTGCTGTAGTGCCCGCACGGCAGCACGGCGACCTCCGGTTCGATCCCGCGCGCGCGAAACTCCTCGACGAGCATGCGCGAGAGCCGCACGGGAAACGTCAGATCGTACCGCGCGTAGACGAGGAGGATCTTCCGCCCCTTGACGCGGTCGAGAAAAGGGAACGGGCTGATCGGCAGCCACATGCGCCGGAGCCGCTCGAGGTCGATCCTCCCGTCGAGTCCCTGCCGCACGTGCGCGGTCGAGAGCCCTTCCCAGACCACGTCGGCGAAATAGGGGGAGATGTGGTTCAGCGCGGCGGCGCGGATGAGCGGCTCGTGCGCCGTCGTCAGCATGGCGAGACAGGAGCCGAGGCTCGTGCCGAGGATCCCGATCCGGTCGTAGCCCTGGCGCGCGAGCCAGGCCACCGCGCGCCGTGCGTCGAGCACCGCCTGGCGGCAGACCTGCGCCGTGCGCACGATGTTCGAGCTGACGATGTAGTCCGCGCGTGTCAGCTCGGGGGGCATGCGCGCCTCGTGGTACGGCAGCGTGAGGCGAAGCGCCGACACGCCGAACCGCGCGATCAGGCGGCTGAGCGCGACGTGCCCCTCGGGATCGGCGTTCCACTGCGGCAGCACGACGACGGCCCGTCGCGCGCCGTCACGCTCGGGGGCGGCAGGAAAGACGCGCGCGTGCACGACGTTGTTCTCCGCGTGCGGCGTGACCAGCGCGCTCGGAAACGTGAGGCGTTCACCATCGAGCACATACGCGTCGGCCGGCGTGACGTGATAGAAGGCATCGCTGTCCCGCATGACGGTGGAGGCCCACGCGTCCACGACGGCGGCCGGCGGCGCCTCAGGCGCGCCCGCCTGCTCGTCCAGCCACTCCAGTCCCCATTCGAACGGGCGGACGACCCGGTCTGTCGCGATCGCCGCCAGGCGACGCTCCCACGCATGGAAAATCCAGCTCAACATGGGAGGGGACCGGAGGCAAAGGTGTTGCAGCACATGGCAGCATGACCGTCGAACATCCGTCGAAGCCCGACGTGCCGCATCCAGGCGAGGTGGTTGACCGTCCGCCCACCGAACGGCCCCCGAAGCGGCCGGGTGGCGAACCCGACCGCAAGCCCGATATTCACCCCGTGCCTCCGCCGACCGATCCGGGGCCGCACCCGATCTGATCTTCGCAGGCGAGCGCGATGCGCAGCAGTTGCCGCGTCGCGCCTCGCCGCGCCACGATCTGGCAGCCACAGGGAAGGGCTTCACGCGTGAGGCCCATCGGCAGTGACACGGCCGGGTGCCCGGTGATGTTGAAGGTCTGCGTCAGCCGGAGCGTGATCGCGCGCACCGGCTCCTTCGCGCCGTCGATCTCGACCGACGCCGCGCCGAGCCGCGGAGGCGCGACGGCGAGCGACGGCAGCAGCAGCGCGTCGGCATTGCCGAGCGCCGCATCGACCGCGGCGGTGAGCGCCTCGCGCCCGCGCATCGCCCGGACGTAATCCTCGCCGAGGACGTAGCGCCCCATCTCGAGACGCGTCCGCACCGACGGCACGTACCGCTCCGGCATCGACTCCAGCGTCGCGGCGTGGTACGCGGCAGCCTCCGCCATCACGATGTGCAGGTACACGGACGGCACCAGCGCCGCGTGCTCGACCGCGCCGGCCGTCACGTTGTGGCCCCCGTCGCGCAGCCGCTGGCAGACGTCAACGAAGCGCGCGCGCACGTCGGGGTCAAGCCGATCCAGGTAGTACGGCTCGGGGACGACGAAGTGCAGTGGGGCAGCCGCAGGGCTCCACTCGTCCACGCTCGCGGCGCGGCCGGCGAGCACGTCGTACATCAACGCCGCGTCCAGCACGCCGCGCGTCATCGGCCCGGCATGATCGAAGGTCTGACTCAGGGGGACGATGCCGGCGGTAGGGATTTCACCGAGCGTCGGTTTGAGCCCGACGATCCCGCACGCGGCGGCAGGTATGCGGATGCTGCCGCCGGTATCGGTCCCGACAGACGCGACCGACATGCCGGTCGCGACCGCGATGCCGGAGCCGCCGCTCGATCCGCCTGGCGAGCAGGACGGGTCGAACGGGTTGCGTGCGGGGCCGAACGCCGAGTCCTCGGTCGTCGTGCCGAACGCGAACTCGTGAAGGTTGGTCTTGCCGATCAGGATCGCGCCGGCGTGGCGCAGCCGCGTCACGAGCGGCGCATCGGCGGCGGCGCGGTGCCCCTCCCGGACGCGGGAAGCGGCCGTCGTCGGCACGCCCGCGACATCGATCAGGTCCTTGAGGGACACGGGGATGCCGTGGAGCGGGCCGCGCGCACGTCCCGCCGCGAGCTCGCGGTCCGCCGCTTCGGCGTCGGCGCGCGCGGCGTCGGCGAAGACGGCGATGAAGGCGTTGAGATCACGCCGGCGGTCGATCTCGCGCAGGCAGGCGTCCACGAGATCCACCGCGCGCAGCTCGCGCGATCGCAGGCGCGCGGCCAGCACGGCGATCGAGAGCTTACTCAACGTCCCGGTCGGCACGGAGGTTCCAGGGAGCGGCCCGGAGCAGGCGCGTGGCGGCCGCGAGCGATTCGAGCACGGGGATGAGGTCGGCCAGGCCGCGACGCGCCGCGTCCGCCTTTGCGGCTGCGAGCCAGTCGTCAATGTCCATCGTCAGTGGTCAGAGGCCAGAGGTCAGAGGTCAGAGGCCAGAGGCCAGTGTTCAGAGGCCAGTGCCCAGGGGCCAGAGGCCAGGGGCCAGTGGGCTGTGGGCGGGCGACGTGCCGTGCGCTGTCGCGTCCGACCATCAGCCTTCGGAAACTCTGCGTCCTCTGTGTCCTCGGCGGTTGTTGTCTCTGCGTCCTCCGCGCCCTCTGCGGTTGAAAATCAAAAACTCACGCTCGCCCGCAACGAGACGGGCACCGTCAGAAACTTGTGCTCGACCGGTGCGTCGAGCCGGTTCAGCGCAAACTTGACTGCCAGCTGCACGCCCAGCGGGCCGACGTTCAGGCCGCCCCCACCCTCCGCGAAGATTCGCTGACCGTCGCCGAGGCTGCTGCGAATGACGCCGGCGCCGCCGGCCACGAACGCGTGGCTGCCGAGCCCCCAGCCCGGCGACCTGTCGGCGACGTACAGGCCGCCGCTCGCGTCGATGGCGTAGGCGTCTGCCAGCGTGTACGACCCGACGTTGGCGGGCCCGTTGATGGCCAGGCGAATGACGGGCAGGTTTTCGCGGCTGACCCGGATGCCCAGCGTGGAACCGGTCGCCAGCCCGAACGGATACACCGTGATGCCGAAGCCGCGCCCTGGCTTCTTGAACTCCACCACGTCCACCGTGGTCAGCTCGTCGCGCGAGCGGTACTCGTATGTCTCGCGCTGCGCCGCCGCGACGTCGCGCCCCACGAGGTCCCGGACGGGCCACGTGCCGAAGTGGAGCGGCTCGGTGCGGAAGTTGTCGATGCTGAACGTGACGAACTGCCGGCGCGGGCCGCCGGAGGCCGGCTGCGCGCCCGCCGCGGCCGCGCAGCCGAGGAGCGTGGCCGCCACCATCACGCCGATGAGGCGACGATCCGGGGCCTTCACGCTATTGCGACTGCGCGAGGAGCCCGTCGATGATCGACTTGAATCGTTCGTACGGGTACGCTCCGCGGACGACGCGGACGGCCTTCACGGTGTTGCTGCCAGATTCGGTCAGGCCGAAGAAGACGATCGGCGTGCCGCTCGCGCCGAGCCCGATGGCGTCCTGAACGCTCGCGCGCACGGCGGCGGCGTGGCGTCCCGAGTCGAGGCACTCCCTGAAGCGCGGCATGTCGAGGCCGAGCGCTTCGGCATGCCCCGGCAGGTCGGAGGGGGCCAGCTGGCGCGGGTTGGCGAAGAACCGCTCCCACATTTCCCAGTACTTGCCCTGGTCCTTCGCGCAGTTGGCCGCCTCGTGCGCCTTGGGCGCCTGCGGGTGGAGCGATTCGATCGGAAAGTCGCGGAACACGTAGCGCACCTTGCCGGTCTGGATGTACTCGCGATCGATGCGCGGCATCGTCTCGCGGACGTGCCGCCCGCAGAACGGGCACTGGAAGTCGGAGAACTCGATCATCGTCACGCGGGCGTCGGGACGTCCCTTGCTCGGCGCGTCGGCGATGTTGATGGGCAGTTCCTGGGGCTCGCGCGCCTGGTTGATCGCGGCGAGGATCTGCGCGAGCTGCTGCTCCAGCGTCTGCTGCCGCGCTTTCAGATCCTCGATCTCCTTCCGCAGCGCGGCGATTTCGGAGGAGCCGGGCGTGCTCTGCTGACCCGACAGGACGACTCCCAGCGCGACGCCGGCAAGAAGGAGCGCGGCGCCGAGCGCGATGGAACGGGACCTCATACCGGCAGCCTATTGCATCTGCTCGATCTCGTCCAGCGTGGCGACGGCGCGCCGCAGGTGCGGGATCGTGATCGAGCCGCCCACGACCAGGGCGACATTGAACGCCTCGAAGAACTCCTCGCGCGTCGTGCCTTCCTCGCGGCAGCGCACGATGTGGTAGGTGATGCAGTCGTCGCAGCGCAGCACGAGCGACGCGACGAGCCCCATCAGCTCCTTCGTCTTCACCGGCAGCGCGCCCGGCTCGTACGCGCGCGAGTCGAGCGCGAAGAAGCGCTTGACGTCCAAGTTGCCGGACTCCAGGATGCGCGCGTTCATCTTCTCGCGAAACTCGCGGAACTGATCCAGACGTTCAGCCATCGAGCTCACCATTCTCACGAAGCAATTGGCGCAGCCGCGCGCGCGGGGCTGCGGCCGTGCCGTGCGCGTCCACGATCACGTCGAAGGGCCCGGCGACCTTGTGTACGAGCAGCGCGGGATCCCCAATCATCACGCTCACGCGCGCGTCGGGCGCACGCGATGCGAAGGCGCGCGAGATCGCGTCCGCGGCGGCGCGATCCGGCGCGAAGCAGATGACCATCGCACCCGGCGCCAGCCGGACGGCGAGCCGCGCGGCCTCGGCGGCACCGCCGCCGACGAGCAGCGCCCGCATGTTGTCCATCGTGCTCCCCGATTGTAAGCTGAACCTCCTGCGCATGCGGCACACCAAGATCATCGCGACCATCGGCCCCGCGAGCGAGTCGGAAGGGGTGCTGGCCGAGCTGGTCGCGGCCGGCGTGGACGTCTTCAGGCTGAACTTCTCGCACGGCACGCGCGAGTGGCACGCGGAGGCGTTCCGCCGCGCCCGCCGCGCGGCGGAAGGCGCGAAGCGGCACGTCGCCGTGATGCAGGACCTCGCCGGCCCCAAGATTCGCACGGGACGGCTCGCGGGAGGCGGGCCGGTGGAGCTGAAGGAACGCGCCGCCGTCCGGATCGAAGCGGGCGAGGGGGAAGGGAGCGCCGACCGCCTGTTCATCAGCTACGCGCCGCTCGTCGCCGCGGTGCGCCCCGGGGATCGCCTGCTCCTCGACGACGGCCGTGTCGAGTTGCAGGTGCAGGGAACGGACGCGCGCGGCATCAATACGGTAGTGGTCAACGGCGGCGAGCTGGGGGAGCGCAAGGGGATCGCCGCGCCGGGTGTGTCGCTGCCGTCCTCAGCGCTGACCGAGAAGGACGCCGGAGACCTCGTGTTCGGCCTCGAGCTGGGTGTGGACCTCGTGGCGCTGAGTTTCGTGCAGACGGCGGAGGACATCCGCCGCGCCCGAAACGTCATGCGGCAGGCAGGCCGCGACGCAAGCATCATCGCGAAGATCGAGCGCCCCACTGCGCTCGATCATATCGACGAGATCCTGCAGGAGTCGGACGGCGTGATGGTCGCGCGCGGGGACCTCGGACTCGAGATGCCGCTCGAGCGCGTGCCCACCGTGCAGAAGGCGATTGCCCGCCGCGCGCGCCAGCGCGGCATGCCCGTCATCGTCGCGACGCAGGTGCTCGAGTCGATGCGCCTCGAACCGCGCCCGACGCGGGCGGAAGTGAGCGACGCCGCGAACGCCGTCGAGGAGGGGGTGGACGCGATCATGCTCGCCGGCGAAACCGCCGTGGGCCTCTTCCCGGTGAAGGCGGTTCGCACGCTCGATGCGGTGTTACGCGAGGCGGAAACAGGGAGCCTGTCACCAATTGTCCCCGAAACGGGACAATTGGTGACAGGCCCCCTTTCCGGCGCCGCGCACGGCCGGGCGATTGCCGAAGCGGCCATCACGCTCGCGCGCGCCGGGCAGGCGGACGCGATCGTGGCCGTGACGCGCGGGGGCAAGACCGCGCGGCTGCTCTCCGCCCTGCGGCCGAAGGCCCCGATCTACGCGGCGACCGACGCCGCCGCGGTCGCCGGGCGGCTCGCCCTTCAGTGGGGCGTGACCCCGATCGTCTGCGCCCTCGGTGGCGAGGAGGAGGTCGAGCGCGCCCTGGTCAGCGGCGGCGTGCTCGCGCCCCGTTCGGTGGTGGTGTTCGTGAGCGTCAGCCCCGACCTGTCCCGGACGGAGTCGAACTTTCTCCGCCTTCGCCGGCTGCCATGACCGGCGCGCGCCGGCGGTAGAAAAAGAGGCCCGCCCCTATCACCGCGGCCGACTGCATCACCAGGCTCGCTTCGTAGTTCACCACGCTCCGCGTGCCCGGTGGCGGCACGAACAAGAGCCCGATGGCGATCATCGTGGCCGCCGCCCCGACGCCCGCGGCGAACCTGAGGGGCACGGTCGCGTGGCCGACGAGCCGCGGCACCGCCAGGAACAAGTACACGTACGGCACGAAGTAGACGAGGATCGTGAGGTTGACGAGCACGTCGTAGGCGTCCCGGATGCTCGTGCGGGTGCCGGTCACGGTGAGGAACGCGCTTGCCAGGAAGATCGCGCTCGACAGCGCGCCCTGCGCCAGCAGCGCGAGGTGCGGCGTGCGATACCGCGCGTGCAGCCGGCCGAGCCAGGAGGGCATCGCCCCGTCCACGCCCGCCGCGAACGGCACGCGCGCGGCGCCGGCCATCCAGGAGAACGTGCCGGCGAACGCGGCGAGCGCGAGCAGCCCGCCGGTCATCCAGCCGAGCGCGGGCAGTCCCAGCCGCGACCCGACGACGTCCACCGCGTCCGTGATGCCGCTGCGCTCGTGCAGCGCCCCTGCGGGGACGGCGATCAGCAGGGCCGCCGAGCCGAGGACGTAGATCACCGTCACCGCCGCCCCCGCGAGCAGCACGCCGCGCGGCACCGTCCGGTGCGGGTCGCGTACTTCGAGCCCCACCAGCGACGTGATTTCGAAACCGGAGAACGCGAAGCACATCGCCGACCAGAGCGCGATCGAACCGAGCGCGCCTCCCTCGGACGAAGGCAGCAGCTCCGCGGCGCGAAACGACGTGGCGGGGCCCGTGGTGACCAGCGCCAGGGCGCCCGCTCCCATCAGCAGTGTCGCCGGGATCCAGACGCCGATGGTCCCGATGTTCTGCACCCAGCGTCCCGTCTTGAAGCCGGCGATGTTCACGCTCGCCGCGAGCCAGATCCCGGCCAGCACGTACGCGATCGAATAGGCATGCGAGTCGGCGGCGCCGCGCCAGGACGCGCCCCCGACCACGAGCGCGTTGGCCGCGCCGAACAACATCAGCGAAGGAAAGTAAAAGAGGTTATTGACCCAGAGACACCAGCCACACACGAACCCGTGGCCGGGGCCGAACGCGCGGCGCGTCCACGCGTAGAGGCCCCCCTGGGCGGGATAGCGCCGGGAGAGCGCGATGAGGGCCGCGGCCAGCGGGAGAAAGAAGGCGACCGCCGCGAGGAGCCACAGCGTGATTGATGCCGCGCCGGCCCGCGCAGCCCACGGGATCCAGCGGAGGCTGACCACCGCCACCACGGTCATCAGCACCACGTCGCCGAGCCCGAGCGCCCTCACGAGCGCGGCGGGGCGCGCGGCGGTGTCGGTCATCGATCGGGGTCCAGCGTGCCGTGCTCGAGGCAGTGACGCAGCGTCTCGAGCGACGAGCGCCACCCGGGGCCGATGATGCCGTAGTAGCGCTGCCAGCGCGGGCCGTCCTCGCCCCCCTGCTGCTGTACGCGCACGCGGCAGCCGCCCCCTTCGGCCGCGCAGGTGACGTGCAGTCCCATCGGCCCGAGCGGGTTCCCTTCGGGCGGCAGCCACCACGCGTCGGCGACGAAGAACTCGACGCCTCCGCGCACGTCGAGCACGCGGCCATGGAAGACGCCGCCCAGCCTACCGAAGATCTCGTCGCGCTGCGACGTGGCCTCCCACTCCACCGCGTAGACACCCATCGGGCGAGGGACGGTGACCGAGCGAATGACCTGCCACCAGATGGCGAGCGCGGCGGGGTCGAAGAACGCGGCGAACACGCGCGTGGGGGCCGCGCGGATCACGAGCGACTCGTTGACGCCGCTCGCCCGGGGTGTCAGCGGCTCCTGCTCGGGCATCTGCGGTCCCGAAGGTCCGCGGGGGAGAGGCCGCGCGGCATCAGTCGGACGCCGGTTTCCGGAGCGTCTGCACGTAGGAGACGATCGTCCAGACCTGCTCCTTCGTCAGCTCCTCCTTGAACGCGGGCATCTTCGGCTTCTGGCGGCCGTTCCACACCTTGTGGAACACCACGCCGTCCGGGTTGCGCTCGGCCCGCTTCGGGTTGGTGAGATCCATGTCGGCCATGTAATCCGGATCCGCGTCAGGGCCGTCGCCGATCCCTTTCGGCCCATGACACCGCCGGCAGTTCTTCTGGAAGAGCGCGCGTCCGGCGACCAGCGTCTGGGGCGTCACGGTCAGCGGGTTCTTTTCTTCGCTCGCCCCGGATGGAACGGTCCAGCCGTCGTCGGGGCGCTGACCCCCCGAAGCCGGCTTCTCCTGCGCCCCGAGCGTGACGACAACGGCACACAACAGCGCGGCGAGCGCCCAGCACGTGAGCTGGCCTGTCCGCTGCAGCATTCGGTCCCTCCTGCGATCGTGCTCCGGCAAACATGATGATACAGTTTTTTTCATGGCGAACCGTCAGCCGCTCGCGTACGAGATTCCCGAGTTTCTGCAAAGCGGCACGGGTCGCCCGGTGCGGATCCTCGCCGAGTATCTCGAGCCCCTCCGGAGGTTTCAGAAGCAGGACATCCAGGACACGGTCGTGTTCTTTGGATCGGCGCGGGTGCACAGCCGCACGATCGCGGAGCGCGCGCTCAAACGGTTGCAGTTGCGTCCGGGGCGGACGAAGGAGTACCAGGCGAACCTGAAACGCCACCGCATCGCCGTGAAGTGGTCGCGGTACTACGAGGACGCGCGCCAGCTCGCGCGCATGCTCACCGAGTGGTCGCTCAAGCTCGACACCCACCGCCACCGTTTCGTCGTCTGCTCGGGCGGGGGGCCCGGCATCATGGAGGCGGCGAACCGTGGCGCCTACGAAGCGGGGGGAAAGACGATCGGCCTGAACATCCGCCTGCCGTTCGAGCAGGGGCCCAATCGCTACATCACGCCCGGGCTGCATTTCGAGTTCCACTACTTCTTCATGCGGAAGTTCTGGTTCGCGTACATGGCGAAGGCGCTCGTCGTGTTTCCCGGCGGGTTCGGCACACTCGACGAGATGTTCGAGCTGCTCACGCTCGCGCAGACCGAGAAGCTGTCGGCCAAGATCGCGGTCGTGCTGTACGGGACAGATTACTGGAACCAGATTCTGAACCTGCATCCGATGGTCGAATGGGGCGCGATCGAGCCCGAGGACCTCGACGCGCTGCGTCCCGCCAACACGCCGCACGAGGCCTTCGAGCGGCTGCGGGACCACCTGACGCACTACCATCTCGAGCCCGAGCGGCCGAAGGTGCCGGGGCTGGCGATCACGAGAGGTTGATCATGGACGAGCGCACACGACGGCAACTGATCGAACGCTACAAGGACGGGTATCGCACGGTCGCGGAGGCGCTGACGGGCATCGACGCGAAGGAACTTGACGCCAGGCCGGCGCCCGGCAAGTGGAGCCCGCGGGAAATCGTGCATCACCTGGCGGACAGCGAAATGACCTCGGCGATTCGACTGCGGATGCTCCTCGCGGAAGAGCGCGCGCAGATTCGCGGCTACGACCAGGAGGAGTTCGCGCGGCGGCTGTACTACGATCGGCCTTACCAGAAATCGCTCGAAGCGTTCCGCTACGCACGCGAGACCACGGCGGAGATCCTCGACCGGATGACACCCGCCGAATGGTCCCGCGAGGGGACGCACACGGAGCACGGGCGCTACACCGTGGAGCGCTGGCTGGAGATCTACGCGGAGCACGCGCACAAGCACGCCGAGCAGATCACACGCGCGCGTGCGGCGGCGAGAAGGTAGGGGGGCCCCGGCGTCCTCCGCGGCTCCTAATAGAGCAGGAATCGCCGCCGGAGATCGAGAAACTGCGCGACCTCGTCGCGCCACGAGGCGGCGATCTCGTCCGCACCCGTTCCTGCGTCTATCGCGCGGCGGAGTCGGTCCGATCCCCACATGATGTCGATCGGCGTCCTCTCGAACTCGTACTCGTAGGGCGGTTCCTTCCAGCCAAACCGTTCGGGGGCCTGGCGACGGAACTCCTCGATCATTGCGATCGCCGTGCGGACCGGCTCGAAGGTGCGCCGGTCGAGCACGTGCAACTGGCAGCCGCCGCACGTGGTCCGCGCGTGCTTCTGGAACGTCGGCTCGAAGAAGGCGGCGCGGAAGTACACGCCGGGCAGCGCGCGCGCGTTCATCGCCTCGGAGAATCGCTCCCCGTCGATCCACGGCGCGCCGATGAGCTCGAATGGCCGCGTCGTGCCGCGCCCCTCCGATAAGATTGTGCCTTCGAACAGCACCGCGCCGGGGTAGACGATCGCACTGTCGAGTGTGGGGATGTTCGGGGATGGCATCACCCAGGGCAGGCTGGTGACATCGAAGTACGCATCGCGGTGCCAACCCTCCAGCGGCACAACCTCGAGCGTCGCACCGAGACCGTACTCTTCATTGAAGAGACGGGCGAGTTCCCCGATCGTCATCCCGTGCCTCATCGGGATAGGGAACTGCCCGACGAAGGAGGTGTAGGCAGGGTCGAGCACCGCGCCTTCCACGGCCGTGCCGC
The DNA here is from genome assembly GCA_035463475.1 of Vicinamibacterales bacterium. Lineage (GTDB taxonomy): Bacteria > Acidobacteriota > Vicinamibacteria > Vicinamibacterales > 2-12-FULL-66-21 > JACPDI01. The sequence goes on along the minus strand of DATHTE010000084.1, from coordinate 14,466 downwards.
CGATCGGGTTCGGCCGGTCGCATACGATCACCGGGAGCCCCTGACGGGCCGCGGCGCGCAGGCAATTCGCCATCGTGTACACGAATGTGTAGATGCGCGTCCCGACGTCCTGCAGGTCGACAATCAGCGCGTCCAGTCCGGACAGCATCGCGGCGGCTGGCTCCCGGGTTTCGCTGTACAACGAGTATACGGGCACCTTCCGACGGGCGTCGGAGGCGTGCGGCGACTCGATCATGTTGTCCTGCAGGTTCGACTGAAACCCGTGCTGCGGCCCGAAGAGCGCGGCGAGGGTCACCCGCCCGCCGCGCTGCAGCCGGTCCGCGGCGTGCCTGAGCCGGGAATCCACCGATGCGGGGTTGCACACGAGGCCCACACGAGCGCCGCTCAGGCGCGAGCCGCGTTCGATGTCGTCAAGGAGCCGGTCGAGCCCTGTCCGCACGCTCATGGGTGCCATTATCCCGGAAGCCAACAGCCGGACGGCAATGCGATTGCAGATCGGCCGCTGGCCAGCCGACGCAGCAGAGGGGACCTCGACGGCGCATGCTCGTGGTGCAGCGGCCGTTGCGACCTCCCGGGCCAGGGCCAGGACGGACCAATCACGTGGTCATAGCGGTGATCAACACCAAAGGCGGCGTGGGCAAGACGACGACCGCCGTCAACCTCGCGGCCGCGCTTGGAGAGCGGGGCCGCGTGCTGCTGGTTGATGCGGACAGCCAGGCGGGCGCGTCGCTGGGGCTCGGCGTCGCGCGGCCGAAGCTCTGCCCCTCGCTGGCGCACCCGCTGCTCTACGGGCTGCCGCTTGCTCGCGCCATACGCCAGAGCGGCGTGCCGGGGGTGGACCTCATCACGGCGTCCGGCGACCTCGCAAACACGGACCTCGCGCTCGGCGAGCTGAAGCAGCGCGAGTTGTGCCTGCGCCGGCTCGTCTCCCCCCTGCGGCGCCGGTACCACGCGATCATCATCGACTGCCCGCCGGGCTTGTCGCTGCTTCAGATCAACGCGCTCGCCGCGGCCGGCTGGTTCCTGGTCACGGTCTCGCCGCAGTACCTGTCGCTCGAGGGGGTCACGGGCATCCTCGACGTGGCCGATCGCGTGCGGCGACGCTTTCACCCGCAGCTGCGCCTGCTCGGCATCGTCATGACGATGGTGGATCAGCGGTCGAAGAGCGGGACCGAGATCATGAAGATGTTGCGCGGCCATTACGGCAGCCGCGTGCTGCACACCCAGATTCCGCTTCACGGCGCGGTGGCCGAAGCGCCGTCGTTCGGGCAGACGATCTTCCAGTACGCGCCCTCGTCGCCGCCGGCGCACGCCTACCGCCGTCTGACGGCCGAGGTGCTGCGGCGGGTGCAGGGCGGGCGCAGCGGATGGCGGTTTAAGGACGGAATTCCCTCACGCTCAGCGCGTCCGCTATAAGGACGGGCTTGAAACAAACCCCGAAGACAGTTAACAATAACGCCCGCCTTCCCCGCGACAGAGTCCCGATTTAAGGGTGGAACCGCCGGGGGTCCGTGATGGGACCTCTGCGTGCCGTCCCGCCCGCGGCGGCGGGCGCGAAAGATCGAGATCGATGACGACAGCGCGCAGACGCAGGACCGGCCAGAGCGCCAAAGAGATTCTCGGCAGGGCCGCGGGCAACCGCGGGGGGAGGCGGGGCCGCCCTCCCATCCACGACGAAGCGTGGACCAAGGCGACGGTGGTCCTGTTCAACCGCCAGATCGTCTTCCTGGATCGCGTCGCCGCGAACATCCGCGCGCAGAGCGGCGCCGCGATCAGCCGCGCGCAGCTCATTCGATCGCTCATCGACGCGCTGAGCGAAGCGGATATCGATCTCACCGCCGCGACGTCTGAGAAGGACCTGAAGGCGACGCTCCTCGCGCGGCTCGGCAGGTACCGTCTGGTCTGAGGCGCGGGCCGGCGCGCTCACTCGAGGTCGGCGATCGGCTCGAGGAGGTCCTTGTCCCACGAATAGCGGAACCGCCCGTGCTCGGCGCAGCGGTAATACAGGCCGACGCGCTCGGCAACCTGCGGCTCCTGGATCATCTGCCGCCCGCACTCCGGGCACTTCGACAGCTCGTCGAACCGCTTGGCATCGAATACAGGCACGCCTCCTACGATACCGCACCGCTGCCTCCGGGTATCATGGCGCATGCCCTCATCCGGCGCGGGTCGCGCGCGCGTCCGCGCGGCGTGCCCGGACTCGCCGCACGGGAAGGATCACGTCCGCATCTACGCCGAGCACCGGCTCCGCCCCGTGTTCTTTCACCCGCGTGACCTCGAGGCGCATGTCGAGAGGAGGTCCACGGCGTGACCGCGCCAGGCGGTCGGTCCCTGTGGGTCGAAGGCGCCGCCGTCGCGGCCCTGTACGCGATCGTCCTGCTCGCGCTCGCGCACCCGCTCAGCCTCCGGCCGGGCACTCACGTGCTGTACATGGGGGCGGACACGAACCTGCTGTTGTGGACGATGGCGTGGGACGCGCACGCGCTCGCGCACGCGCCGCTGGCGATCTTCGACGCGAACATCTTCCATCCCTTCCGAAACACGCTCGCGTACTCCGAGAACATGATCGGCAGCGCGATCATCGCCGCGCCGGTGCTGTGGGCCAGCGGAAACCCGGTGCTGGCGTTGAACGTCGTGTCGCTCCTGTCGTGCGTGCTCTGCGGCGTCGGGGTGTACGTCCTGGCCAGGCGCCTGCGCATAGGCCCGTTCGGCGCGGCGCTGGCGGGGCTGATCTTCGCCTTTGCGCCCCCGCGATTTCTGCGCCTCGGGCAGCTCCATCTCACCACCGTGCAGTGGGTCCCGTTCTGTCTCGCGTTTGCGCACGGATATCTCGATTCGGGCCGGCGACGGGACCTGTGGTGGGCGTGCGCGTTCTTCGCGCTCCAGGTGCTGACGAGCGGGCACGGTGCCGTGTTCGCCGCCCTCAGCCTCGCCGCGCTCATTCTGTGGCGCCTGGCGCTTGGCGAGCCGGTCCGCGAGCGGCTTCGCGACCTCGCCTTGCCCGCCACGCTCACCCTCGCGATAGCGGCCGCCGTGTTCTTCCCGTATCACGTGGTGCAGCGCGAAATGGGCCTGAGACGGCCGCTCGAGGAGTCCTACGCGTTTTCCCCGAACTTGGCGAGCTTCATTGCGTCTCCGTCACACCTTCATGCACATCTGCTCGGCCTGATGACGGATGGCGCCGTGCTGCAGGACGCCAGGGCGAACTTGTTTCCCGGCTACCTCGCGCTGGCGCTGGCGCTCGCCGGCGTATGGGCCGGCGTCTCCGCGGCGCCAAGAACGAATGCGGTGCCAGCGAGATCCGGCATCCGGCGCGCAGCGCTCGTGCTGGAGATTGCGCTCGCGGTATCGCTCCTCGTCGCGGTCGCGGCCAGTGCCCTCGGCGGCTTTCGGTGGCGATATGGGTCCACGACCATTCTCTCCGTTCGCGAAGCATGGCGACCCTGGGCGCTCTGCGCCGTGCTCCTCCTATCACGACTGGCGCTGGCGCGATCGATTCCGCTCAACGTGCGTGCACGCGCGGCCGGCTTCGGCCCGCGCTATCGTCACTGGTCGGAACGACAGCGTCGGAACGATCTGGCGCTCTACTCCCTGCTCGCGCTGATCTCGTTGTGGCTTTCGCTGGGTCCGGCCTTCGGGCTGTACCGGCTCGTGTACGACTGGCCGGGGATAAGTTTCATCCGCGTGCCTTCGCGGTTCACGATCGTGACGCTGCTGGCGCTCGCCGTGCTCGCAGCCGCCGGCTTCGAGCACCTGAGCGCGCGGCTCGTGCCACGGACGCGCGCCGTCCTCGCGCTCGCGGCCGGTCTGGTGCTCGTTGCCGAGTACTTCGCGGCACCGCTCAACGCCCGCCCCTATGCGGTCACCATCCCACCCGTTGACCGTTGGCTCGACACCCGCCCGAAGCCGTTTGTTGTGGCCGAGCTGCCGCTCCCGGCGTCATCCTCCCCGGCGCGGCAGGATCTGAGGCAGTCCGTCTTCATGCTTCACTCGATGGCGCACTTCCAGAAGACCGTTCACGGCTACAGCGGCTTTCAACCGGAGTTCCACGTCCGGCTGTATGAGCGCTTGCAGGCGTTTCCGGACGAACGCAGCCTCGCCGCGCTCGAGCGGCTCGGGGTGACCTTTGTCGTGATCCACGAGGACCTGTACCCCCCGGAGCAATGGCGCGAGGTGGAAGGCAGGCTGCGAGGCTCCGGCGGGTGGCTCACGCTCGAGCACGCAGGGCCGGGCGGCCGCGTCTACTCGCTTCGCCCGAGGCCCTCGCGACCAGAGTGAGGCGACGCGCGTCCCGAGCCGCTGCAACGCCTCGCGGACCGATCGAAATCGTAAGCCGCTCGCGCAATCTGTAACGCCGGTTTCGGTCGAATCGCGATTTTCCGCCAAAAAACGGCCATTCATAGGGGGGACGCTCGTTGCACAGAATGGCGAACGAGCCCCCACCAATTTGAATATCCGTGTGGGAGAGTGATTCATGAGGAGGTTTGCCTTTCCGGCCGGCTCTCTGCGGAGGCGCTTTGCCCTCGGCATGGGACTGACGCTCATTCCGCTGTTGCTGGTCGCGGTCAGCGCTACGGTCGCCCTCGAGCGGAGCCTCGCGGCCATCCACGACGTGGTGGAGGAAGCGTCCGAGGAAGTGGCGGTCGTGCTGCGCCTGCAGGTCCTCCTCGAGCGTGCCAACGCCTCGATCCAGGGGTGTCTCAGCAGGGCCGCGTTCCGGCAGCCCTGTGATGGCTTTGCCAATTCCCGCAAGGTCCTTGACGCCGCCTTCCGGGGGGCGGCCGACGCCCCGTTTGCCCTGCCGGAAGAGCGTGAACTCGTGCAGTCCGCCCGGGAGCACTGGGACCGCGCCGGTGACCTCGGTGAGACGGTGCTGGCCGTCGCGAATGCCCGCCGGACCCTCGCCTGGGAGCTCGAGTCGCTCCACGCCCACATCAGCCGCGCCGTCGACGCGCTCGATCGGGCGCACAGCCTGAGCGAATGGGAGATGGCCGCGTCGCTGGCCACGGTGCACGGCGCGCGACGACGGGCCACATTCCTCATTCTGGCCGTGCTCGCGTTGGGAACCGCCATCACGCTGACCGGCGCCAGGATGCTGGCCCGGTCGATTCTCGCCCCGGTCAACGAGATCAAGCAGGGCGCCGAGCGCCTCAGCGCCGGCGACTTCGCGTACCGCGTGGCCGTGGCCAGTTGCGGCGAACTCGCGCGCCTCGGGACCACGTTCAATGCGATGGCTGAGAAGCTTGCCAGCAACCGCGCGGCGCTGGTGGAGCTCGCGGTGCGCGACGGCCTCACCGGCATCTACAACCACCGCGAGTTCCAGCGCCATCTGGGCGTCGAGCTGGAGGAGTCGCGCCGCTCCGGCGACCCGCTCGCGATGTTGCTGATGGACGTGGACCGGTTCAAGTCGGTGAACGACACCCAGGGGCACCAGGCGGGAGACGCGGTGCTGCGCGGCGTGGCCGCGCGACTGAGCCAGGCGGCGCGCCCGACGGACCTGGTCGCGCGCTACGGCGGAGACGAGTTCGTCATCCTGCTGCCGCGGACTTCACGCTCGGGCGCGATGGCCATGGCCGAGCGCATCCGCGGGCTCGTGGCCACGCCGGCGGCTGCGGGCGAGACGAGGACGCCCGATGTGACCGTCAGCATCGGCATCGCGGTCTGCCCGGACCACGCGCAATCCAAGGATGACCTGATCCGCGAGGCCGACGATGCCCTCTACGCCGCCAAGCACGCCGGCGGCAATCAGACGCGCGCGGCCGGCTAGTCCCCTCCGCGGCGGAACATCGTCAGCTCCCACTCACCCGACCTCACGTCGTGACGCACGAGATAGGTGTCGCCGTCCGCGAGCACGGATCACCAGCTAATAGTTCTGCAGTATTGCCACCCTCCTTGCAGGAGTGATTCTCTTACCTGCCGCTATCTGTCTGCCGGCGCCGTGCTGGTCCCATGGTCTGGAGGAGACTATGACCCTTGAATGCGCGCTTCCGTGTGCCTCGCACGTTCACGAGCGGAGGCTCGTGGCCTGGGCCACCGCGCTCGTGAGAACACTTCCGGCGTGTGTCCTCGCCGCGTTCGCTGCCGCCCCTCTTTACGCCCAGTCCGTTGACGATGGCGTCATGCTCCCGAAAGGGACCATGGTGGTGGGCGACTTCTACTCCCACGACAGCTGGGAGAAGTACTGGGAAGGGACGCTCAAGCGTGACAACGCGAATATCGGCGAGTTGACCACTCAGACGAACACCTGGCTGCTCAACTACGGTCTGACCGACCGTCTCACCGTCATGACCACCATCCCGCGTGTCTGGACGCACGCCAGCCAGGGCGTGCTCCACGAGATGGCCGGCTTCCAGGACATGACGCTGGCCGCGAAATACAGCGTGTGGGAGCGGAGGGGGACGCGAATGGGCTCGCTGCGCGCGATTGCCGCCGTCGCCGGCGCGTTCCCGCTGACCGACTACACGCCCGACTTCTATCCGCTGTCGATCGGCAGCGCGAGCAGGCGCGTGTCGGGGCGAGTCACCCTCGGTGCGCAGTCGGCCGGCGGCTGGTTCGTCAGCGGCTCGACGGCCTACACGTGGCGAGCGTCGGTGAAGCTCGATCGGCCGTACTACTTCACCGACGGCAGGCTCTTCCTGACCGACACGGTGGACATGCCGAATGTGTTCGATTACGTCGCCACGGCCGGGTACGGACAGCGCGCATGGATGACGAGCGCGTCCTTCTCGCAGCAGCGCACCCTCGGCGGCGGCGACATCCGCCGGCACGACATGCCGTTCGTGTCGAACCGGATGAATTTCTCGAAGGTGGGCGGGATGGTGATGGCCGGCGTGCCGAAGATCGAAAGCCTGTCGGCGGTGTTCGCCTACAACTACACGATCGCGGGCAGGAACGTAGGGCAGGCCCAGACGTTCACTGCGGGCCTTCTCTACCGGTTGCCTTTCAACACGAGGACAGTCCGATGACCATCCCGCGATTTGTCGTTCAAACCATCGGTGTCACACTCGCGCTCGCCGCGACTGTTACGGCCGCGGCGACCGCCGGTCCCGATCCCAACGCCGGCACCTGGCAGATGATCGTGCTGACCAGCCCCTCGCAGATTCGCGTGGATCCACCGGGGCAGGTGGCCGGTAACGATTACCAGGCGGAGCTGGCGGCGATCAGGAACGCTCAGTCGCGAATCACCAGGCAGCAACGCAGGGCGATCGAATACTGGAGCCGCGGCGGCGTCCTCCGCTGGAACGAGACCATGCTGGAGCTGGTCGCCCGCTTCAACCTGCCACCGGCGCCGAGGCCCGACGGGACCTATCCCGCTCCGGACGCCGCCAATCCGTTCGCCGAGCCGCAGTTCCCGTTCGGCAACCCGCCGTATGCCGCGAGGGCGTACAGCTACGTGGCCGTCGCGCAGTACGAAGCGCTGAAGGCCGCCTGGTACTACAAGTATCTCTACAACCGTCCTGCGCCTTCGAAGGTGGACAGCGGTATCCAGGCGCTGATCCCCGCCAACGACCTGCCAGCGTACCCGTCTGAAGACGGCGTGACGTCCGGCGTCGCCTCCGAGTTGCTGAAGCTCCTGTTCCCGGTCGCGGCCGAGGAGATCGATCGCAAGGCGGCAGAGCAGCGTGAAGTGGCGATCCTGGCGGGCAAGGCCACGCCGAGCGACATCGCCGCCGGCGTCGCGCTCGGGCAGGCCGTGGCGGCCGTCTTCCGGGCGCGCGCGGCCACCGACGGCATGAGGACCGCGGGCGGCACGCCTGCGCTGTGGCAGTCAATGGCGAATGCCTGCATCGCGCGCGGCGAAATCCCGTGGCAGACGCAAGAGGTGCCTCCTCGTCCGCCCATGCTTCCGGCGTTCGGCAACGTCAGGACCTGGATGATGACGCGTGAAGATCTCATCAGGGAGCGGCCCGGTCCGCCGCCGTCCACGTCGTCTCCGTTGATGGCCGAGGAGCTGGCTGAGGTGAAGCGGGCTGTGAATCGCCTGACACGCCAGCAGCTGGCGACCGTCTACAAGTGGAACGACGGCGTCAGCACGCCCACCCCGCCGGGGCACTGGAACTTCATCGCGTGGAAGTACATCGAGGAGGCCGGGTTCAGCGAAGTGCGCGCCGCGCGCGCGTTTGCGTTGCTCAACATGGCGCTGCACGACGCGGCGGTTGGCGTGTGGGACTGCAAGTTCGCGTATTTCAACCCGCGTCCCTCGCAGCTCGATTCGGAGATCAAGACGGTGATCGGCCTGCCGAACTTCCCGTCGTACCCGTCGGGGCACTCGACGTTCTCGGGGGCCGCGGCGGAGGTGCTGTCGTACCTGTTTCCGAGCGGCGCATCGTATTTCAGGGAGCAGGCGGACGAAGCCGCCATGTCGCGGCTGTTCGGCGCCATCCACTATCGATCCGACATCGAAATCGGGCTCGTGCACGGTGAGCGGATCGGCGGGTACACCGTGCGGTTCGCCCGGCTCGACGGCGCGGATCGCTGAAGGAGAGAGTCTGCCGCGGCGCTGCCTCGTCTGGCCGAGGCGACGGCGCCGCGGCAGACCTCCCTTCGCGCGCCTTGACGAGGGTCGCGGTCTGCCGGATGTCCTGGGAGGAGGCGCTGCCAGACGTCGATGGCGCTCTCGCGGCCGCGCTGGCGCTCGGCGGCCATGCGCGTAGTTCACGCGATCGGGCGAGGTGAGCTGTCAGGGGGTATGTCGGCCAAACACCGACAGCAGTGTCAGTTCCCGGCCAACAGGGATCAGAAAGTCGACGCCGGGGGCGACAAACCCGCGCGCTGATCTCGAAAGCGGCCCGAATCGATCTGCCCCGGCTGGGCTGACTGTTGCAGCAATCCAGTGAGACCTGCGTGCGCCGGCGCAGCGCACGACAGGCCGCGGACCCCTCCGCGGACCACCCGGTCAAGACGGCTGCAGCCAGGGAGGAAAGCCTATGAAGAGGGGCTTGTTACTTTCGTTCGCGCTCGTGCTGGCGACCGCAGGCACCGCACGGGCTGACATCATCGACTTCACAGGAGGGATTGCCCGCCTCAGCAATGGCACCGATGTGACGACCAACAACTCGAACCTCTGGACCGATGTCGTCGACTTCTACACCGAAGAGGGCATGAAATACGACTTCATCGGAGGGTATGGCACCGTAGGGGATTATTACTCCATCGGTGCAGGAGGTTCCGTCGGCAACGACGTCGTGCATGCCCATTGGTTTGGCTTGAGTCAAATGGTCATCACGAGAGTCGATGGCAGTCCATTCGACCTGAACTACGTCGACATCACGTCGAACACCACGATGGGAGGGAGCCAGCAGACCGGCACCGAGGAGACGTACATCACCACGAACAACGGCTATTCGATGCTGCTGCCATCATCGGACTGGGGATTCGCCTTCGACTTTTATGGGGAAGTGGGCGATGACGTGGCCCGTTTGGTGCTCGACAGCCACTTCGACGGCGTGACCTCCGTCACCATCACGTCACAGAATGCCTACTGCTTCGGCATGGACAACTTCTACATCGACGAACCGGCGCCGGTGCCCGAGCCCAGCTCGCTCCTGCTGCTCGGACTCGGCCTCGTCGGCGTCGCGGGGCGCAACTGGCGCAATCGTCGCGCGTAGGCGCGCCCTGCCGCTGTTCATCGCATCGAAGGGCCACCCTGCGGTGGCCCTTCGCGTTGTACGGCCGCGCGGACCTGGCGAATTCGTGCGCGCACTGACTACCGGTCGCCCTTATCGCCGTGGCCCGATTTCACCTTGCGCTTCGCCCTGGTGCGCCGGTCTGACGCGAGGGAGCGGCTCAGGTCGTCCATTTCCTTGAACCGTCCCTTCACGCTCCGCTTCCCGAGCATCTTGTTCCGGCCCGTGCTAGGCAACTCACGACGGCCGCTGCTCCGTCTTGCCACGTTCTCCTCCTGTGGCGAAAAAAGGTGCAACGTACGTACCTTCTGGCGCGGGGCCGACCTCAGCGATGCCTCACGCCAGCGACAAGACGCCCGAGTTTCAGCTCACGGGGGTATCTTGCTTTCTGAATGAGGACGGGGATTCTGGTCGTCGCGGTCGCAAGCGCATGCGCCATCGCGGCCTCGTGGTTGATGTGGTGGGCGACGAAACGGTCAGCCGTCTGGTCCATGGCGGCAGCGGCGGCGTTCGCGTTCGCGGCATTTGCCTGCGCGATCCTGATCGCGTGGTTCCTGACCGAGGCGGCCTGCGGCAACTGACGTCGTGCGCGGCCAGGCGGTCAACGCTCTCTGCATCCCTCCGCTTGATCCTAATCCTAGAAGCTCACGCGTCCCGCGAGCTGAACCGCGCGCGGGCCGCCACCCCCCAGGAACGGATTGCCCCCGGCGACGTCGGGCGTCGCCGTCAGCGGCAGGAAGCCGATGCCGCGGTTGGTTTCCGGATCGATCCCGTTCTGCAGGAAGTCAATCGCAAAGTTCGGCAGCAAGGGGTTCGCGAAGTTCGTGTGGTTCGTGATGTTGAACACGTCCATCCGGACCTGCAGCGTGGTGCGCCCCTTGAGACGCGTGTTCTTGACGAGCGACAGGTCCACGTTGCGGAAACCGGGACCGTAATACGCATTGCGCGGGAGATTACCGAAATGCTGTCCGCCGGCGCAGCCACCCTCGCCGTTGGGCGTACACGGCGCGGCAAAGGCGGACAGGTTCAGGAAGCGGTCGGGTCCGCCCGTCCCGGCGAACGGATCCCCGACCAGGTCTGGCCGGCCGAAGTACTCGCCGCTGCCGTTGAAGTCGTCCTCGAAGAGGTAGTTGATGTTGATCGGCTGTCCGCTCGCGAGCGTCACGACACCGTTTACGGACCAGCCGGAGGTCAGCGGGCGTCCGGTCTCCGCGCGCGAGATGTCCCACGTGAAGTACCAGGTGAAGCGGTGGCGCGCGTCGAAGTTCGACGGCGCCCACTCTGCCTCGGGATTCCGGCTGTCGTCCGGCTGCGTCGCGTTCGGCACGTAATCCTGCCCGTCACTCGCCGTGTCCATCGATTTCGAGAGCGTGTAGTTCACCGTTGACGTCAGCCCGTGCCAGTCACGGATGCGCAAGCTGGCCTGGAGCCCGTTGTAACGCGAGTGCGCCGTCGACTCGAAGTGGTTGATGTACAGAAAATCCGGGAACGGCGCGTCCCCCGTGGCGGGATCGAGCTGATTGATGTCGCGATACCGGAACAGCGACTTGCCCGTGGAGCCGACGTAGCCGACCTGCGCCGCCGCGCGCGATCCCAGCTCCCGCTGCAGGTTGACGTTGTAGGTCTGCACGTACGGCGTGCGAAGGTTGCGATCCACCGTGAAGACGTCGGACGCGCTGAAGCTCTCGTCGGCAAACACCGGTGCGCCAGGCTCGAGCTCCCCGACCGGCTCGAAGCTGAAGAGGATGTCGTTGTACGCTGGACCCGGATTGAACGTGTTCCAGGGCAGCTGGCCGACGAAGAAGTCCTGCGAGAACGCGTCGTAATACAGTCCGTACCCGGCGCGGACCACCGTTTCACCTTCGCCAGTCAGGTCCCATGCGACGCTCGCCCGCGGCGAGACGTTGTTCCAGTCCTTGTCGTAGAGCTGTGTCACCGGCGTCACGCGCGATGCGGCGGTATCGAAGACGCTGAAGCGATCCTGCTCTTCGCCGATGACGCCGTAGTAGTCCCATCGCACGCCCCAGTTCACCGTCACGTTGCGTCGCACCTGCATGCTGTCCTGGGCGTACAGCCCGTGGCTGTTCTGGAAGGTGAAGCGCCGCGAATCCCCCCGGGCCTGCCGTCCCCCCGACAGCCGGCCCGCGACGAAATCCTCGAGGCTGTCGAAGTCGAGCCGGCCGCGGTAGCCGGCGTCGAAGAACCCGTCAACCGTCGTGCGCCGGAACTCGTAGCCGGCCTTCCAGTTGTGTCGCCCCGTCGTGTAGCTCACGTTGCCGAACGCCTGGTAGTTGCTGTCCACCCGCCCGCGGGGGAGCGACAGGTTCGCGCCGGCGTTCGCGTAGCCCGCCACGCGAATCAGCGGCAGGCCGAAGTCGAGCGGGTTGGTCACGGTGTTCAGTCCCACCGTCCGCGGATCGAAGTCCGCGTCCTCCGGGAAGAAGTCCTCGTCGAACCGGTTAAGACCGCCGCGCAGTTCGACCAGGAGGTTCGGCGAGATGATGCGTGTGTACGAACCGGACAGGAGGTGCACCGTGGTGGGCGTCTCGGTGTTGTAGCCGGGGAGGAAGCCGCCGCCGAGGAGCCCGAGCGGGAAACTCTGATCGCTGTCGCCGAAGAAGTATCGCACCGTCAGAAGATCGCCCGTTCCCAGGTGCTGATCGATCTTGCCGAGCGCGCTGTCTACGCGGTTGCGGAACAGCGTCGTCGCCTGCAGGTTGTTCCCGCTGTCGTCGGGGGCCTGGTTCGGCGCCGGCCAGGGCCGGCGATCGAGCAGGCCACGGATCACGGGGTTCATCACGCCGCCGTTGGCGGCGACCGCCGCCGAGAGCTCGTCGTCGGTCGGCACGCGCGCGGGGCCGGGCAGGCCGCCGTTCTCGCGCTGTCCTTCATAGGCGGCGAAGAAAAAGGTCCGGTCCTTGCGCACCGGACCGCCGATCGACCCGCCGAACTGGTTGTTGCGGAACTCGTTGCGCGGCGCCGGGGCCTTGTTGAAGTAGTTCCGGTTGCCCAGCGCATCGTCGCGGAAGTACTCGTAGACCGATCCGCCGGGCGTGTTCGTGCCGGACTTGGTGACGATGTTCACGATCGCGCCGGCGTTGCGGCCGTACTCGGCCTCGGCGCCTGAGAGCACCGGGAATTCGTCCACCGCGTCGATCGGCAGCACGGTGGCCGGCGTCCCGAACACGCCGGCCTCGTTGATCGCCGGCAGGTTGCGGTAGCCGTCGTTCATGTCGGTACCGTCGAGCAGGTAGTTGTTGGAGCGGCCGCGATTCCCGTTGATGCTGAACAGGCCGAACGATCCGGGCGAGTCGTTGATCCCGCTGGGGTCGCCCGCCGATCCCGGCACGAGCGTCAGCAGCTTCACGAAGTCGCGCCCGTTGAGCGGGATCTCTGCGGCTTCTTTCCCCTCGATGGTGCCTCCCTGGGTGTTGCGCGTGGTGTCCACGAGCGGCACGCGCCCGACCACCTCGACCGATTCCTGAACGCCGCCCGGGCGCAGTTCGAGGTTGACCCGCTGGCTCGCGGCGGCATCGACTGCCACCCCCCTGACCGTCTGGGTCGCGAATCCCATGAGGGACGCGGACACGTCGTAAAGGCCGAGCGGCAGCTCGGGAAACGCGTACGCGCCGCTCTCGTCGGTCTGCACCGACCGCGTCAGGCCCGTGCCGGTGTTCGTCGCCGTGACGGTCACGCCGGGCAACGCGGCCCGCGTCTGATCGGTGACGGCACCCTGAATGCCGCCCCGGAACGTCTGCGCGGACGCGATTGTCACGGTAAGGACACACGCGGTCAGGACGAGAGGCACACGCATGGCAACGACCTCCCCAGTGGAACGGGGCACGGACGTGAAGGAGCCGAGTTCGACCGAGAACAGACGATGGCGTGTGTGAACGGGAATGAAGCGCGACCAGTATCGTCCCCGGTCGCGGGTGTGTCAACGTGATGACGCGCGGGACGACCGCTGCCCGGCCCGCAACTCACGTGCTGTCAGTCGGCGCGAAGCGCGACGATCGGCCTGTTCGGCTGGTGAGGGCGGACGGGTGCTGTCGGATTGCGGTAGATAGGGCGAGTTAGACCGCGCCGCGTTCGGGTCGCGCGTGCGCAGCACGACGAAACAGCCACGCCGATCCGGCGAACATCGCGACGAAGAACCCGTTCAGGAGCGTAAGCTCCAGGGGTCCGCTCCACGGGCGGCCCAACCCGCCGATCAGCGCGATCGCGGCGACAGCCGTCTGAGCGAGCGCCATGCCGAACAGCGCGCGGGCCATTCCAGGCGCCCGGAATCGTGCGATGAGGGCACCGATGATCCCGACGGCGAGCACACCGAAGTACATCGCGTTGGCGGGGTCGCCATCCCGCCCGATGATGCCGACGCCGAGGCTCAGCCAGACGAGCATGAGCGCTGCCACGACGGCGATGACGGCGGCGAGTCGGTATGTGGCTTTGTGAGTAGTCATGTTCGGCCTTTCTGCGCTCTCTCGCGAGCGCGTGACTCGGGCCGCGTTCTGCGGCGGATGAGCAGCACAGGAGCAGCGGGCGCCGCCACAGGAAAACAAAAGGCCCGCGATCATGCGGGCCTTTGCTTCTTTGGTGCGGAAGAGGAGATTCGAACTCCTACGGTATTGCTACCGCCAGCCCCTCAAGCTGGTGCGTCTGCCAGTTCCGCCACTTCCGCAATCGGGGGGCTTGTACGACTTTCTGACTTGTTACTTCTAACTTCTAACTTTCCTAACTTCCGCCAACCACCGAGACGCCGCCGCGCTGCCCGAGAATCGCCAGCACCAGCGCGCCGATCAGGAACAGCGCGCCCAGGATCGTCGACGCGCGCGTGAGCACC
>DATHTE010000083.1:0-12061 GCA_035463475.1 Vicinamibacterales bacterium | reverse complement strand
CCCGCCTATCTGCTCGTCAGGGGACCGTTCCAGCTGCTGTTGATCGGCTGGGCGTACTGGTTCGCCGTGCGCGGCGCGGTCCAAGATAGACTTCCGCGTTGACGCCATGAGCACCCAACGGGAACTCCCTCGCGTCCTCGGCCTCGTCGACATCATCGGCATCCTGGTCGGCACCGTGATCGGCTCCGGGATCTTCATCGTCCCCGCGACCGTTGCTACCGAGGTCCATGCGCCGACGCTGATGATGGCGGTGTGGGTTGTCGGCGGCGTGCTCAGTTTCTTCGGCGCGCTCGCATTCGCGGAGCTCGGCGCTATGTACCCGCAGGCGGGCGGGATGTACGTCTACCTGCGCGAGGCTTACGGTCCCTTCGTGGCGTTCCTCTTCGGCTGGACGCTGTTCCTCGTGATCGACTCGGGCGCCATTGCGACGCTCTCGATGGCGTTCTCTTCGAAGTACCTGACCTACTTCGTGGCGCTCAGTCCCCGGGGAATCAAGGCAGTCGCCCTTGTCTTCATCGCCGTGCTCGTCGCGGTCAACTACCGCGGGACGCGGCAAGGGGCGATGCTGCAGAACATCCTCACGATCATCAAGTTCGGCGCCATTCTCGGCGTCTCGGCGATCGTGCTGGGCCTCGGCAGCGGCAACTCCGCGCACTTCGTGTCGCCGCCGGCGGGCGCATTCTCCGGCGGTCTCGTCAGCGCGTTCGGCGTGGCGCTGGTCGCGACGCTGTGGGCGTACAAGGGGTGGGAGGCCACGACGTTCAGCGCCGGCGAGCTGCGGAACCCGCAGCGCAACCTGCCGCTCGGATTGCTCGCAGGTTCGCTTCTCGTCATCGTGCTGTACTTGCTCGCCAACGTTGCGTACCTGTGGGTGCTCCCCGCGGAACGAATCGCGACATCGTCGCGGGTGGCAGCCGACGCGATGCAGGCCGCGGTGGG
Source organism: Vicinamibacterales bacterium (assembly GCA_035463475.1). Taxonomy (GTDB): domain Bacteria; phylum Acidobacteriota; class Vicinamibacteria; order Vicinamibacterales; family 2-12-FULL-66-21; genus JACPDI01. Next base: position 11,122 of record DATHTE010000083.1, on the reverse strand, counting down.
AGGCGTGGGTGCGGGGATCGTGGCGTTCGTGATCCTGTTCTCGATCACCGGTGCGGCGAACGGCAACGTGCTGACGGCGCCTCGCGTGTTCTACGCGATGGCGCGCGACGGGATCTTCTTCGAGCGGTTCGGCCGCGTGCACGACCGGTACCTGACGCCGCACGTCTCGATCCTGGCAACCGGGATCTGGGCGGCCGTGCTGAGCCTCAGCGGCACCTTCGAGCAGCTCGCGGCCTACGTCATCTTCGGGCAATGGATCTTCTTCGGCCTGACGGTGGGCGCGGTGATGATCCTGCGGCGCACCCGGCCCGGCGCCACCCGCCCGTATCGCACGTGGGGATACCCGGTCACGCCCGTGGTCTTCATCGCCGCGGCGCTGTTCATCTCGCTGAATTCGCTGGTCGCGCAGCCGGCCAACGCGGTCACCGGCCTCGCGATCATCCTTCTCGGGGCGCCCGCCTACCTGTACTGGCGGCGGAAACAGCGCGTGACGCGCAGCGCGCCGACGGGATAGGCTCCAGCAATGCATTCGCAAAGGCACCGGATCGCATTCGGAATCGCACTCAGCCTCGCGGCGATCGTCGCGGCAGGCGGGCCGCCGCGCGCCGCCGCGCAACGGGACCTCGATGCCCGCGTCCAGAAGTTCCTCGACGCGACCCAGCACCAGTGGAGGGACCTGAACGTTCCGGCCGTCGACGGCCGCACGCTCCACGAGATCATCGTCCAGCACAAGTACACGCGCGCGCTCGAGATCGGCACATCGACAGGACACTCTGGCATCTGGATCGCCTGGGCGCTGAGCAAAACGGGCGGGAAGCTGATCACCGTGGAGATCGACGAGCGGCGCCACCGGCAGGCCGTCGCGAATTTCGAAGCCGCCGGGCTCTCGGCGTTCATCGACGCGAGGCTCGGGGACGCCCACGAGATCGTCCCGGCGCTACCCGGGCCGTTCGATTTCGTCTTCAGCGACGCCGACAAGGGCTGGTACAAGAACTACTTCGATGCCGTGCTGCCGAAGCTCGTGGTCGGCGGGTGTTACGCGACCCACAACGTCTCGCGACGGCGTTGGGGCCGGGGAGACGACTACCTCGAATACCTGTTGAGCCTTCCGAACATGGAAACCTCGCTCGACGACCGCGGCGCGGGCATGGCGATCAGCTTCAAGCGCGCGAAGTAGGCGCGCGACACGGTCCGCAATCCGCCCATGGACGTTCACCTGGTTGACGGCACGTACGAGCTGTTTCGGTACTTTCACGCCATGCCGTCGGCCCGGGACGCGGAGGGCAGGGAAGTGGCCGCCGTCCGCGGCGTGCTCGCGTCCGTGCTGTCGATGATCAAAGGAGGCGTGACGCACATCGGCGTCGCGACCGACCACGTGATCGAGTCCTTCCGGAACCGGCTGTGGCCCGGGTACAAGACGAGCGCGGGCGTCGAGCCCGAACTGCTCGCGCAGTTCGGCCTGCTCGAGGACGCCCTGGCAGCCCTCGGTGTCGCGGTGTGGCCCATGATCGAGTTCGAGGCAGACGATGCGCTGGCGGCGGCGGCACTGAAGGCGGCGGCCGATCCTACGGTCGATCGAGTCGTGATCTGCACGCCCGACAAGGACCTCGCCCAGTGCGTGCGCGGAACGCGCGTCGTTCAGTTGAACCGCCGTACGAACGTCATCCGGGACGAGCCCGGCGTCGTGGCGAAGTTCGGAGTGCGCCCGGAGTCGATTCCCGACTACCTCGCGCTCGTCGGCGACGCGGCTGACGGCTATCCCGGATTGCCGGGATGGGGCGCGAAGTCGGCCGCGGCGGTGCTCGCGCGCTTCGGCCGCCTGGAGACCATTCCAGACGACTGGCGCGCGTGGGGCGTCAACGCGCACAACCCCGCGACGCTTGCGGCCACGCTCGCCCGCGAGCGTGGCCGGGCGTTCCTGTTCCGCGACCTGGCGACGCTCAGGACCGACCTCCCGCTCTTCGACTCGATTGACGATCTCCGCTGGACCGGCCCGACCCCCGCGTTCAACGCGATCGCCGCGCGACTGGATGCCGCCGGAACTCGGGTGCTTCGCTGACGAGCTACGGCAGCGGGCTGGAGCCCGCGACGCTGTTGCTGCTCGGCGCGGGCTCGGCGATCCTCGCGGTGAGGCGCCGCAGGAGAGCCGCCACCTACTGAGCGGTATTCGCGTCATCGCCTGCGCGCTCGTGCGCCCCGATCCTCAGTTTCCTGAGCACTCCTGCCTGACCGTCACTGACGCCGGCGCCGGATTCCCGCCAGCGGTGCCGAAGTTTCGGAAGTAGCCGGCCGTTTCCCCGTGCAATTCGGAGATCCTTCCGGGATTGACGGGCACGCCAATTGCTCAAACCGGCGCAACTCCCCACATGGCAGCGGTTCTCAAAGTCGATTCAAAAGGGCGGACGAATATGCGACATGCCTTACCAGTGGCGTTCGGGGGGATCACGCTGGCCGTTATGGCCCTCCTGGGCAGCGGCTACGCGCGGGCCCAAACCTCACCCCAACCAGCCGGTTGGAACGTGACCGACTGCCTGACGTGTCATGAGAACGCCGCGGGCGATGCCTTCCAGCGTTCGGCTCACGCCAGGCAGGACCAGAGCTGCGGCACATGTCATCAGCGCGTCGCCGAACACGCCGCGTCGCAGATGGCAGGGCAGTCCGGCGGCCCGGTGCCAACAGTCAAGACGCTCAAGGCACGCGAGGTCAATGACTCGTGCCTCACCTGCCACGAGAAGAACGGGCAGGCGAACTACGTCAGCAGCATGCACGACCGGCGCAACGTCGCCTGCACGGCATGCCATGGCGTTCACAGCTACAAGTCCGAGAAGGCGCAGCTCAAGACGACGACCGTCATTGAGACCTGCAGCACCTGTCACAAGGCCGAGCGCGCCAAATCGATGAGGGCGTCGCACCACCCGGTCCGCGAGGGCAGGATGGGGTGCACGAGCTGCCACAACCCGCACGACGGCGCGCGACCGAAGATGATCCGGGCCGACTCGGTCAACGAGCTGTGTTACCAGTGCCACACCGAGAAGCGCGGCCCGTATGCCTTCGAGCATGCCCCCGTCCGCGAGGACTGCATCTCGTGCCATGAACCGCATGGCACGAACCATCCACGGCTGCTGACGCAGAAGCTGCCGAACCTGTGCTGGAACTGTCACCTCTCCGGCTCGGGGCACTTCGGCTCGGGCGACAACGCGTCGACGGCGCAGGGCGTTGCGGTCGCTCCGCCTGGAGCGCCGAGCGGCTATCCGACCGTCAACTCGCGGTTCGTCGGCCGGAGCTGCCGGACGTGCCACGTCAAGATCCACGGGTCCAACCACCCGTCGGGCGCATTCTTCGTGAGGTGAGCCATGAAGCGAATGACACTCGTCTCAGTGCTGCTCGCTTGTGGCCTTCTCGCCACGAGCGCCCCGCTCTTCGCGCAACCGGCGCCGGTCGCGCCAAACTGGTTCTCCGGCAAGACCGACATGCTGCTGTTCGGCCGCGAGGGGGTGGACTCCTCCAAGTTCCAGGAATACCGGGACGTGCCGAGGGGCGCGTGGATGCCGGTCTTCACCATCAAGGCGAGCCACAACGGCAACGACTTCGCGCTCTTTGCCGAGAACGTGGCCAAGCGCGATCAGCGCTACTCGGGCTACGCCAATCTCGCATGGGTGGGCGTGACGTTCGACTACAACCAGGTCCCCCACAACATGGGGAACGGCGGGCAGACGCTCTTCTCGGAGACGTCTCCGGGCGTGTGGAGCATGAGCGGCATGTTCCGCAACACGTTGGGTAACGCCGTCGACGCCGTCTCCAGCACCGGGCGCAACTACGCCTTCTACAGCAATATGCTCGCCTCGACGGTCTCGTCCGCCGGCTTCATCGACATCACGGCGCTGCGCCAGCGCGGCGACGTCGCGCTCGACCTCGGGCGGAACCTGCCGTTCGACCTCACCGTGACGTACTTGCGCGAGCTGAAGTCGGGGGCTCGCGGCGCCAGCGGCGGCGACATCCTCGGCGTGGTCACCAGCGCCATCGACGTCCTCGAGCCGCTCGACGAGGTCACGCAGGACTTCGGCATCCGCTGGGCGTACAACCACGGGCGCGGCAACGTCTACGCCACGTTCAATCGCAACGTCTTCAACAACCGCGTGGACTCGCTGATCGTCGACAATCCGTTCCGCGCAACCGACCGGGCATACGTCTCGACGTCCGTGCCGGGCGGTCCCGCGCGGGTGCAGTTCAGCACCTCGCCGGACAACGAGGCCAACCGCGGCGCGTTCGGGGTCCTCTTCAAGTTCATGCGGCAGACGCGAATCACCGCCGACGTCGCGTTCGGCCGCTGGACCCAGAACGACCCGTTCCTCCCGTTCACGATCAATACGGCGATCATCACGCCGTCGGGAGTGCCGGCCACCAGCCTGGACCTGCTCCCGAAGCGGTCGCTCGACGGGAAGATCAACACCACGACGGTGAACCTCGCGTTCTCGTCGCGTCCCGCCGAGGACCTGAGCGTCCGGCTTCGCTACCGGACCTACGACCTGACGAACAAGACGTCGCCCGTCTCCTGGGTGGGGGGCAGCACGTCCGGTTCGCCGGACCGCTCCTGGGGCGCGGAAGCGGCAACCGCCGACGCACCGTACGGCTACGCCACGGCCAACCTGTACGACAACACGACCAAACGGTTCGACGCGCAGGTCGGGTACGACATCAAGGACCTCACGCTCGAAGGAAGCTTCCGCAACACTCAGATCGATCGGACGCACCGTGAGGCAACCTCCGGGGAAGACACCGGGTTCGGGTTTGCCGCGGTGTACCGCGCGAGCGAGTACCTGAGCGTGCGCGGGGTCGTCGATCGCGTGAAGCGCACGGCAGACGGCGAGACCTTCTACGGGTTCCAGGCCGACGAAGCGGAGCGCGAGACGACGCGCACGGGCGTGGACATCGAAGTCACGCCAACGGCCAAGTTCGGCGTGAACTTCGCCTACTTCCGCCGCAACGACGACTACCCGAACCGGCCGGACCGGATTGCCGCGTCGGGCGGGCGGCCGGTAGCCGGCGCGCAACCGATACCTGGCACGCCGAGCGGTCTCCTCGAGGCGAGCTACGACACGTTCACCGTGGGGTTCGACTTCATCCCGAGCGAACGGGCTGAGCTGGGCGCCTATTACACGTACGAGAAGAACGCGCAGACGAACCAGTTCTCCACGACCACGGGCGTGAACCTGAATAACCTGCTCAACTACGCCGGCCGCGACAAGGGGAACACGTACGGCCTGAACGGCGTTTTCCAGCTGGTTCCGGACAAGTGGACGTTCTCGATGATGCTGCAGCACCAGAAGATCGACGGCTTCCTGGACATCACGGCGAGGGAGGCGGGCACGTTCTATACGCCTGGCCGGACGACGCTCGTGCCGCCGGGGGCGGGCGGGGCGCTCGACATCAACGACTTCGACGACACGGAGTGGACGACGGCCTGGGCCGACCTCGCCTACGCGTTCACGCGGTCGTGGACATTCAGCGTCGGGTACGCGTACGACAAGTACTCGCACGCCGACGCGTTCTCGGACCTCTCGACGATCTTCCCGCAGACCGTTCTCTTCTTCCTGAACGCGAACGACGGCGGGTACACGGCGAACAGCGCGTACACGAAGCTTTCCTGGCGCTTCTGAGCGCGCGCGAACGCGGAGACACGAACGCCGGAGCATCGAAGGGTGCTCCGGCGTTTTTCGTGAGTGCGAGCCCATCCGTCGGCCGTCGCGCGCCCCCCTTCCTATGACACGTCGTCCGACCTCACGCTCCCCGATTTCGGCTTGACTGCTCCAGGGGCCTCTGCCATATTCCCGCCCTCTTCGGTTCACGTTTAGGGGGAGGCCCGCACATGAAGAGATCACTGCACACTCTTGCGGTCGTCGCCGCGGTCCTGGTGCTCGTCCAGATTCGCCCGGTCGTGGCCAACCGGGGTGGCGCCGGTTCGGCTCGGCTCCAGCTGGTCGAAGCCACCGTGGACGATCTGCTGAAGGCGATCCAGACCGGCCTGGTCACGATCGAGCAGCTCACGGAAATGTACCTCGCGCGGATCGACGCGTACGACGACGCCGGACCGGGTGTGAACGCGTTCCTGCACGTGAACGCGAACGCGGTGAATGAGGCGAGGCAGCTCGACGCGTCCCGGCATCCGGGGATCGAGCGAAGCCCGCTGTATGGGATCCCGGTGTTGCTCAAGGACAACATCGACACCGATGACATGCCCACCACCGCCGGCAGCGTCGCGCTCGCCGGCTCTATCCCGCCCGATGACGCGTTCATCACCAGGAAGCTGCGCGAGGCCGGCGCCATCATCATCGGCAAGGCGACGCTGACCGAGTACGCGAACTTCATCGCCCTCGGGATGCCCACCGGCTACAGCTCGCTCGGCGGGTTCGGGTTCAATCCGTACGATCCCCGCGTCGATCCGCGGCCGGACCCGCCGTTCAACGACGGCCGGCCCGTCCTGATTACGGGTGGCTCGAGCTCGGGGTCGGGCATCGGCGTCAACGCCAGCCTGACGGCGCTCGCGGTCGGCACCGAAACGTCGGGATCGATCCTCAGCCCGGCGAGCGCGAATGGCGTCGTCGGCATCAAGCCGACGGTCGGACTGGTCAGCCGCGACGGCATCATCCCGATCACCGCCGACCAGGACACGGCCGGGCCGTTCGGGCGGACGGTGCGGGACGCCGCGATCCTGCTCGGCGTGCTGGCAGGGTACGACGCGAACGATCCGGCGACGGCCGCGTGCCTCACGCCCGGCAACTGCTTCAGCGACTACACGCCGTTCCTCAAGAAGGACGCGCTCCAGGGGGCGCGGATTGCCGTTCCGCCGTACCCGTCCAGCCGCGCGCCGATCATCGAGCCCGCGATCGATGTGCTGCGCGCGCAGGGCGCGTACGTCGAGCTCATCTCCGCGCTGCCTCCACAGATGGGGATCTGCGTGAGCTATCCCTATCCGAATCCGGCGCCCCCGGCCATCCGGTGCTCCAGCGTGCTGATGTACGGGCAGAAGCGCGATCTCAACGCCTACCTCGCGAATACACCCGGCGCGCCTGTGAGCACGATCGAAGAGATCGTGGCGTTCAACAGCGCCTATGTGCCGCCAATGAAGTATGGACAGGCCATCTTCGAGGCGGTGGCTCAGCAGGACACGTCGCCCGGTAGCGCGGACACGCTGCGCTACGAGGCGGATCTCGCCGAGGACCGGGCGCGTTCGCGCGGCGCGCTCGACGATGTGTACGACGGCCCCGACAACATCGCCGGCAACGCGGACGACTTCGACGCGATCCTCGCGGTGGCGAACTTCTTTGCTGGCACGCCGGCGAAAGCCGGGTACCCGAGCGTCACCGTGCCTGGCGGCTTCCTGCCGCCCGACGGGATCATCGAGAACCCGTGGCCGGTCACCGTGACGTTCACGGGCCCGGCGTTCTCGGAGCCGCGCCTAATCGCGCTGGCGTACGCGTTCGAGCAGGCAACGCACCACCGCCGGCCTCCCGCGAGCACGCCGCCGCTGCCAAGCGACACCGTCGTGCGGCCGTAGCGTCTCACTCACGCGTCGGCGCGGGGGTCACGGTGTGGCCCTCGCGCCAGTACCTGCGCTCTCGCCGCGCGAGTCATGTGGCGACTCGCCAGCCGCACGCGCCTGCACTGTTTCCCGAACGTCGCTCAACGACGCGCAAGCCTCGCCGGAGGACGACATGAGTGCCGTCCGCCTTCGTCCCGGATCTGACGTTCGAGGACTACGGCGGACAGCCTTCGCCTGTCGAAAGCACTCGCGAACTGGATTGCACTAGCTTGCCAGCCGTAGCTCGCTTGCCTGTCGGGCGAGCGAAGGCTGGTGCGGAAGAGAGGATTTGAACCTCCACGACCTTGCGGCCACAAGCTCCTGAGGCTTGCGCGTCTGCCAGTTCCGCCACTTCCGCACGGAGGGGGCGTTCAGAGAAGTCCGAAAACAAGAATTATACACGAACCGCGGCGCTCATCACGCCCGCGCGCATGCCGCACTTCCTATTGCGGCTGGTCCCGCCCGAGCAGCTGATCCAGGAATTTCATCAGCACGTCGAAGCTCTCCGGCTTCGCGAACAGGAATCCGCGCGAGCGGGTGACCTCGACCTGCTCCTCCTCGCTCAGGATCGAGCCGGTCAGGATGATGACCGGCACGTTCGCGAGCGGCGCCTCCCGGCGCAGCATCCGCAGCACGTCGAGGCCGTTCAGCTCCTCGGCCAGGCGCACGTCGAGGATCACCGCGTCAACGGGCCCGTGCTTGAGCGCCGCGATCGCCTCAACGGCGGTCGCGGTGGGCACGATGCGGTAGCCGTGCTTGTTGAGGAAGCGGCGCAGGAGGTCGCGGGCGACCCGCTCATCGTCCAGGACAACCACGGTGGGTGCGGCGGGCGGAGACATGCCTCGAGGGCAGCGTACCACCGATGGCGCGGCCGCCCGCGCGCTATATACTCGAATTTCGCGTCCGAGGGACGCACCACGAAAGGAACCTGCCCGTGGCCATCCGGCGCGGCGTTGCGCTCGTTCTCACGCTCATCCTCGTTGCCATCGTTGTCTCGCTCGGCGCCGTCGCGCTCGTGGTGGCGGTCGTCGGCCGGGAGCCCGGCGTCCCCTCGAACTCCACGCTGGTGCTGCGCATCGGCTCGGAGCTGGCCGAGGCGGAGCCCGGCGACGTGTTCAGCCAGTTCATCGAGTACCCGCCCACCCTGCGCTCTGTCGTGGACTCGCTGCGCAAGGCCAAAGTGGACCGCCGCGTGGCCGGGGTGGTCCTCGTGCCGACCGGCGGCTCCGGGCTCTGGGGCAAGGTGCAGGAGCTGCGCGAAGCGGTGCTCGACTTCAAGTCCTCGCGCAAGCCGATCGTGGGCTACCTCGAATACGGCGGCGAACAGGAGTACTACCTTGCCTCCGCCTGCGACAAGGTGTTCCTGATGCCCGCCAGCCCGCTCGACCTGAGCGGCCTCGCGACCTACGAGGTCTTCTTCCGCGGCGCGCTCGACAAGATCGGCGCCTACCCCGACATGCTCCACATCGGCGACTACAAGACCGCCGCGAACACGTTCACCGAGCGCACCTACACCGCCGCCCACCGCGAGATGGCCGAATCGCTGACGACGGACCTCTACGAGCAGCTGATTCGGGGCATTGCCGAGGGACGCCGGAAGACCCCGGCGGAAGTGAGGGCGGTCATCGATCGCGGGCCGCTGCTGCCCGAGGAAGCGGTGCGGCTCGGGCTCGTCGACGATCTCGCGTACGAGGACCAGATCGACGACAAGGTGAACTTCGGCGGGCAGCGCATGAGGCGCCTCGACGCCGCGGACTACCGTCGCGTGAGCCCGAGCTCGCTGGGCCTCGAGCGCGGGCCGAAGATCGCGGTCATCTACGCCGAGGGCACGATTGTGTCCGGCCGGAGCAGCTCCGACGTGGGCAACCAGGTGGTCGGTTCCGACACGCTCGTGGACTACATCCGCAAGGCGCGCGCCGACCGCTCGATCAGGGCCATCGTGCTGCGCGTCGACAGCCCGGGCGGCTCGGCGATCGCGTCCGATGTGGTCTGGCGCGAGCTGATGATCTCGCGCCCCTCGAAGCCGATCGTCTCGTCCATGTCCGACCTCGCCGCGTCCGGGGGTTACTACATCGCCATGCCCGCGCACGCGATCGTCGCGCAGCCTGGCACCCTCACCGGTTCGATCGGCGTCGTGATGGGGAAGTTCGCGATCAGCGGCACCCTCGACAAGCTGGGGCTGAACATGGAGGCGGTCAGCCGCGGCACCTACGCGCAGATCTACTCGCCCGATCGACCGTTCACACCGGAGGAGCGGATCAAGGTCGAAGAGCAAATGCAGGCGACCTACGACCTGTTCGTCGAGAAGGCCGCGCAGGCGCGAAACACCACCCCGGAGAAGATCGACGCCATCGGGCAGGGGCGCGTCTGGACGGGGCGCCAGGCGAAGCAGCTCGGGCTGGTTGACGAGCTGGGCGGACTGCACCGCGCCCTCGCCGTCGCGAAGCAGCGCGCAGGGATCGACCCCAGGACTGAAGTCCAGCTCGTCGTCTTTCCTCCCCGGCGGACGCTGTACGAGCTGGTCAGCGAGCCCTTCGCCCAGAGCGCGCCCGGCGCGGCGTTGCTGTCGCTGGTCTCTCCCGCCGAGCGACGCGCGATGCTGCAGCTCACGGCGCCGTTGCGATTGTTCCGCTCAGGCGAACCGCTGGCGCTGATGCCGAACGTGTTCGTCCGGTAGCCGAGGCACCATGAAGGACTACGGACTCGAGAACAAGGTCGTGATCGTGACGGGTGCGGCCGCCGGCATCGGCCGCGCGACCGCCTTGCGCTTTGCCCAGGAAGGGGCGCGCGTCGCCTGCTGGGACATCTCGGCGACCGAAGCCACCGCGCTGCTCGAGTCGATCAAGGGCGCGGGAGGCGAGGGGGTGTTCCGGCGCGTGGATGTGACGCAATCGGCGAGCATCGAGGCGGGCGTCACCGATATCGTCGACACGTGGGGCGGCATTGACGTGCTGGTGAACAACGCGGGCATCGTCCGCGACGCGCAGCTCGTGAAGTGGAAGGATGGCGCGGTCGCGTCGATGATGACCGACGAGATCTTCGACTCGGTGGTGGCGGTGAATTTCCGCGGCGTGTTTCTGTGCACGCGCGCTGTCGCGCCCCACATGATCCGCGCCGGGCGTGGCGTCATCCTGAACGCCTCGTCGGTCGTGGGCCTCTACGGCAATTTCGGCCAGACGAACTACGCCGCGACCAAGGCCGCCGTGATCAACATGACGAAGACGTGGTCGCGGGAACTCGGGCGCTACGGCATCCGGGTGAACGGCGTCGCACCCGGCTTCATCGGCACCGAGATCCTCAAGGCGATGCCGCCCAAGATCCTCGAGGGGATGGTCGCGCGCACGCCGCTCGGCCGCATGGGCGAACCGGACGACATTGCGGAGGCGTACGCGTGGCTCGCGTCCGATCGCGCGGCCTTCGTCACGGGCGCCGTGCTGTCGGTGGACGGAGGACTGGTTGTGGGGACCTGAGGGGGATCGATTGGCAATTGAAAATCGCGCCATCGGGTAATGGCACGATCGGCAATGGGCAAGCGGGGAATCG
>DATHTE010000082.1:0-62662 GCA_035463475.1 Vicinamibacterales bacterium | reverse complement strand
CCGATCACTGCCGCGCCCAGTTCGTCAGGCCGCGTCGCGCTCAACGCCCCGCGCGGCGCCTTGCCAACCGGGGTCCGCACGGCGGAAACGATCACTGCGTCGTTCATAGATACTCACTTGTCAGAGGCCAGAGGCCAGAGGTCAGAGGCCAGAGGTCAGGAGCCAGTGGTCAGGGGTCTTCCCTGAAGCCTGAAGCCTGAACTAAAACCTGAAGCCGCCTGAACCTTGAACCCTCTAGATATTCGCTCGCCCCTGGCACCCGTCCACCGGCACGCACGCGCCGCTGATCCAGCTGGCCACGGGGGATGCGAGGAAGGCCACGACCGCGGCGACTTCCTCCGGCCGGCCGAAGCGGCCGAACGGCAGTTCCTGGCGCACGAACTCGGCGATGGCAGCGGGGTCCTGCTGCTGGCGCTTCCACCACGAGCCCCCTTCGAACAGGATCGAGCCGGGGGCGACGCTGTTCACGCGGATGTTGTCGCGGGCGAGTTGCTGCGCAAGCGCCTTCGCGAGGCTGATCTCGGCGGCCTTCACGGCGTTGTACGTCATCCGCCCGCCGGACTCGCGGCCGTAGATGGACGCGATCATGATGATCGCGCCACCACCTCGCCGGCGCAGGTGGGGCACGGCGAGGCGCGAGACGCGGACGGCAGGAAACAGCGTCTCGTCGAACGCTGCCTGCCATTCCTCGTCGCTCGTGTCGAGGATCTCGGCTCCGCCTGCGCGCCCGACGTTGTTGACCACGACGTCGAGGCCGCCGAAGACGCTGACCGCATGCGCGACCGCGGACTCGGCGCCCCCGGCGGTCGCGAGATCGGCGCGCACCACCGTCACGCGGTCGGAGGCCCCCGCGATGGAGGCCAGTTCAGCTCCCGCACGAAGCAGCCGTTCTTCGCCGCGCGCGCACAGGCAGACGCGGCAGCCTTCGGCCACCAGCGCCCGCGCGCTCGCGAACCCGAGCCCGCGGCTCGAGCCGGTGATCAGCGCCACTTTGTCGGTGAGGCCTAGATCCATGATTCTTGTCAGGCTTCAGGCTTCAGGCTTCAGGTTTCAGGACGCTGAACTCTCGCTCATTTCAACTCATTCAGCGTCCAGTCGAACTCCTGGTACACGACCTTGAACTCTCCCTTGTCGAGATATGCCCGCTCGGCGGGGAGCAGCACCGAATCGACCAGCGCGAGGACGGCGCGCTCGATGGGACTGCGATTGGCGAACTTCGTGCGCTCCGCGCCGCCGTACGCGGCGATGAACTCCGCCTCGTGCCAGCCGATGATAGGCGACACGGCAAGCGTGCCGTCGAGCTGGTCGATCCTGACGTGCTCCTGCTCCTGGAGGAACTCCGTGGTCTGCCGGCCCAACTGCTCTTCGAGCCTTGCTGACGTATAGGCCTCGCTGCGCAGGCGTCCGCTCCCCATCGCGGCCCGGCCGAGCGAGAAGTACACCCGCGGATCTTTGAACTCCTGGAGGATCGTGTTCTCGATCTGATCGAGCGTGACCATCCGCCCGGCGGCGCGGTGCTGGCGCTTGTCGAAGGCGCCCGGCACGTTGCGAATGGAGTTACCGCGGATGGGGTACGCGCTCGCCGCGGTCTGGAGGGCGAAGGCGTTGTACGCGTTGATCCAGAACGCGATCTTCTCCTCGCGCGTCCAGCCGTTGTAGGTCGCCCGTGCCACGCCGCCGAGCGCCGTCACGTATCGTGTGAGGCGCGCCCGATCCGCGCGCACGGCGCGGTAGTACACCAGGCCGTCGCGAACGTACAGGTCGAGCATCTGATCGAACGGACGGTGCAGAGGGTCCGCGGTGGACGGCGGCTGCTGCGAGAAGGCAGGTGCTGCCAGAAGAACGGCAAACAGGAACACGCAGACGGAAAAACGCAGGACAGCGCTCATGAGAATGACGTCTTGAGAAAGCTTCGAACGGCGCGGTTGAACGCGTCGGGCTGTTCGAGGTTCGAGAGGTGCCCCGCGCTTGGGATCGTGACGAGCCGGGACCCGCGGATCCCCCGCTGCAGCTCCTCGCTGTTGGCCACGGGAGTCAGGGTGTCCTCCTCGCCGACGATGACGAGCGTGGGACTGGTGATGGTCTGGAGGAGCGGGCGCGAGTCCTGCCGCGTGATCATCGCGCCGAGCGCCCCGTTGATCGCCGCCGCGCTGTTTGCTTCCACCAGCTCCCGCACCCGACGCGCCACGCCCGGTTGCTCGCGCTTCGTCGTCTCGCCAAGCAGCTTGGGCAGCATCTCGTCCGCGATCGCCCTGGCGCCGCCCGCCTCCGCGCGGGCCTGCATCTGCCGCCGCCCCTCGCGCGCCTCCTCGGTGTCGGCCCCCGCGCGCGTGTCGGCGAGGATCAACCCGCGAAACCGCGCCGGGGCGCGCCGCAGCAGCGCGAAGGCCAGGTAGCCACCCATCGACAAGCCGCCGATCACCGCCTGGGGCACGCCGAGGGCGTCGAGGACGTGCTCGACGTCCATCGCGAGCTCCTCCATCGTCGGAGACCCGGGCCGCTCGACCTGGGGCCCGTCAGGCCCACGGAAGCCGCGGATGTCGGGGGCAATGACGCGCCAGCCGTCGAACGCGTCGAACTGCGGCTCCCACATCGCGGCGCTCAGCGGGAACGCGTGCAGCAGGACGATGGGCTCGAGCCGGTCCGCGCGCGACGAGCCCGGCTCGGTCTCGCGCCAGCGGATCGTGCGGCCACCCGCGGTGATCTCGTTCAGCCGGTGTGGCATCCGGGAATCATAACAGGGTATCTTCTCGCCATGCGCTTACTCAGCCGTCTGCTTCTCGCTCTCATCCTTGCGTGCGCGACGCTGCCGTCGGCCGCTGCCGCCGACGACCTGCCGCGCGTGCTGATGATCTCGATCGACGGCCTGCCGCCGGCGCGGTACACCGCGGGTGGCCCGGCGAAGATCCCGACGCTGCGGCGCCTCATGTCGCAGGGCATCCATGCCGACGGCGTCGTCGGCATCATGCCGACGCTGACGTATCCGTCGCACACGACGCTCATCACGGGAGTGACGCCCGCCGTTCACGGCATCCCCGACAACCGCATCGTCGATCCGGAGGAGCGGTCCAACGTCGCCTGGTACTGGTACGCGCAGGACATCAAGGCGCCGACGCTCCCCATGGCGGCGCGCGCGCGCGGTCTGCGGGCGGGAGCGATCGCGTGGCCCGTGACGGTCGGCATGGACCTCGATTACCTCGTGCCGGAGTTCTGGCGTTCGGGATCGCAGCACGCCGACGACCGGAAACTTCTCGAGGCGGTGTCGTGGCCGCACGATCTGATCGCCACGGCCGAGCAGGCGCGGGAACGTCCGTTCGCGTGGCCGTACACGGATCGCGATCGGACGGACGTCGCGAAGTTCGTGCTTCGCACGTACAAGCCCCACGTGCTGCTCGTCCACCTGATCGACCTGGACTCGAGCCAGCACGACAATGGGCCGGATTCGACCGACGCGCTCGAAACGCTCGAGCGGATCGACGGCTACGTCGGCGAACTGCTGCAGGAACTCGCGTCCGCCAAACTGGCAGAGCGCACGAACGTGGTGGTGGTCTCCGACCACGGCTTCCTCGCAACGACGAAGCGGCTGCAGCCCAACGCGGCGCTGAAGGACGCCGGCCTCCTGACAGTCGACGAGGGCGGGCGGATCACCGAGTGGCAGGCGTACTTTCATTCGAGCAGCGGCTCCGGCTTCATCTTTCTCCGCGATCCACAGGATGCGGCGCTGCGCGACCGCGTGCACGCGCTGCTCAAGAAGCTCCAGTCCGATCCCGCGAACGGCATCCGGCGGATCTGGACGCGTCCCGAGCTGGACGCACTCGGCGCGCATCCGGGAGCGTCGTTCGGGCTTGACGTGGTCGATGGCTTCTACACGGGCGGCGACCACGACCGGCTGGTCGCGCCCTCGAGCGGCAAAGGGGGTCACGGGTTCGATCCGGCGCGACCGGAGCTGCGTGCGTCGTTCATTGCCGCGGGCCCCGCGGTCACACGTCGCGGATCGATCGGGACGATCCGGATGACGCAAATCGCGCCCACGCTCGCGCGCATCCTCGGCGTGGGGCTCTCGCCGCAGGCCGACCAGGGATTTGCGGTGACGAAGTAGGCTTCAGGGTTCAGGGTTCAGGAGACCAGGGCGTTTGAATGAGGAGCGAGTTGTGCCGATGAGAATGGCGGGTCTGGCAATTCTGACGTTGGTCCTCTGTGCGCCGGCGGCGATCGCGCAGGAGACCCAAACCGAGCGCGAGGCGGCCCGTGAGGTGCTCGCCAAGATGGCGGCGCTCGAGCGCTCGCTCGACGTGCCGGCGCTGGTCGCGAAGCTCACGGCAGCCGACGCGGCCCGCGACGCGGTGGCCGCCCGCGCGAAGGCGCTGATGGCGGGCGAGTTGCTCGCGCTCAGCGACGACATCTGCACGCACCCGGAGGTCGGGTACAAAGAAACCCGCTCGGTGGAGAAGCTCACCGCGGCCTTGCGCGCACACGATTTCGACGTGCAGGTCGGCGCGCAGGCTGCCGCGTTCGACACCGCGTTCGTCGCGCGGTATCGCGCCGGCACAGGGGCGCCGCACCTCGGCGTGATTGTCGAGTACGACGCGCTCCGCGGGACGCAGGGAGCGTTTCACGGCGACCAGCATTGCGCGCAGGGCCCGATCGGCATCGCCGCGGCGGTCGCCGTTGCCGAGTTCCTCACGAAGAACAAGCTCCCGGGCACGGTGACCGTCTTCGGCACGCCGGCCGAGGAACTGCTGGAGCCATCGGCGAAGACCGTGATGCACGAGAAGGGCGTGTTCGACGGCATGGACGTGATCGTCCGGAGCCACGCGAGCACGCAGACGTCGCGCCCGGCACCAGGCTTCGGCACGTGCTGCCTGAACATCGACGGCGTGAAGTTCACGTTCAGCGGCGCGCCGGCACACCAGATGACGTCCTGGAACGGACGCAATGCCCTGGAAGGCGTGATCCACCTGTTCAACAACATCGACGCGGTACGGAGCAGTCTCCGGCCGGAGACCCGTATCCAGGGGATCATCACGGAAGGAGGCGCGGCCCCCAACGTCGTCCCGGATCGCGCCCAGGCGGACTTCTACATCCGGTATCCCGACGAGGTGTATCTCCGCCAGGTGCGCGAGTTCGTGGACAACGCCGCGAAGGCGGCGGCGCTCGCCACCGGCACGAAGGTGCGAATCGATACGTACGGGCAGGCGCGCGACGGCATCTCGACCGCCACGCTCGCGGAAGGGGCGTTCGCCCTGCTCAAGGTGTACGGCGCCGGCAAAGTGAATCCCGACCCCGGCAAGCCGCAGGGCTACGAGGAAAGCGGCAGCGTCTCGCGCGACATTCCCGGCATCGGCTTCAGCGGCTACACGTCGGACTGGCCGAACCACACGTACGAAATGGACCAGGACAACCTGAAGCCGGTCGGGCACAACGGCTTCACCGTGCAGGCGCAGGCGATGGCGGCGCTCCTGCACCAGTTCGCGACGCGCGCGGACTATCGCGCGGCCGTGAAGAAAGAATTCGACGGAATCAAGGCGCTGTTCGGCGAGTACCTGCAAGCGCTGGAGAAGACCTACAAGACGCCGGTCGTGACGGAGCCGAAGGGGGAGGGGGCAAAGGAAAAAGGAAAAAGGTAAAAGGAAAAAGGTAAAAGGTAAAACGTAAAAGGAAAAGTTAAAAGGCAAAAAGGGTAAAAGGAAGAAAAAGGTAAAGGGAAAGCGTGGCGCGGGCCGTCGCAGGGGCCATGGTACGGGACGTGAAGTGCTGCGTGCCGTGACGGATCATTCCGGGACCCCAAAACCGTTCGACATCGGGGAACGGACATTCCAATTCGCGTGCGCCGTGGTGCACTTTTGCCGCAGTCTTCCACGCGCCGATTGGGTCGCGCAAGCGGTGGCACGTCAACTGTTGAGGGCCGGCACCGGCATCGGCGCCAACGTGGAAGAGGCTAAAGCTGCGTACTCCCGTCGTGAGTTCGCGTGCAAGAATGGCATAGCGCTGAAGGAATCGCGCGAAACGACCTTTTGGCTTCGACTGATGGAGACGTGTGGACTCGCACCGGAATCCGACGTGCGCCCGTTGCACATCGAGGCACGCGAGATCCTCGCGATCCTCACCGTCATCGTCAGGAAATCGCGTAACCCTCCTTCACCGTGACACTTGCCGTGACTCTTTCACTTTTCACTTTTCACTTTTCACTTTTCACTTTCTCATACTCGAACCCCTCCACGATGATCAGGTCCGCTGTCGACGTCGCGTGGCGGAGCGCTTTGGCCGGGGCGTACTCGGGCGAGTCGTACCAGGCGTTTGCCTGCTCCACGCTGGGGAACTCGAGGATCACGAAGCGCTTCGGACTCCAGGTGCCCTCGCGCACCTGCACCTTCCCGCCGCGCACCGCGAACCGGCCGCCATACGGCCGGAGCGTGGGCGGGACCATCTTCTTGTAGTCCTCGTACCGCACCGGATCTCGGACGTCGACGTTCACGATCACATACGCGGGCATGGCAACTCCGGGATGGCGCCCGCATGCTAGCATGGGCGCCGGAGGCAGACGTGGGCTACTACCATCCGATGATCGTGCACTTCGCGATCGCACTGCTGGCCGTGGGCGTCGTGTTCCGGCTCATATCGCTGCTGCGACGGCCATCATTCGTCGGTCCCGCGGCGCTTGTGCTCATCGGCCTCGGGACGATCTCCGCGGTGCTCGCGGTAAACTCGGGGGACGCCGCCCACGGCCCTGTCGAGCGCGTTCCGGGCGCCCGCGCCATGGTCGTCGAACACGAGGAGTGGGGCGAACGCACGCGCAACATCTTCTTCATCGTCATCGCGCTCGAGGCCATCGGCCTCATGACGCTGCGCTCCGAGCGGTCGCGGTACGTGTACATGGCGTCGGCTGGCGTCGGCGTCGTCGGGCTGGTGTTCCTCTACCAGGCGGCCTCGCATGGCGGAGAGCTGGTGTACTCGTACGCGGGCGGGGTCGGCATCCGCTCGGGAGACCCGGCGGACACCGAGCGGCTGCTGCTCGCCGGGCTGTATCAGCAGGCGCAGGTCGATCGTGCGGCCGGGCGGACCGCGGAGGCCAACGGCCTGCTGATGCAGGCGGCGCGGCGCTATCCCAACAACATCGAGGTGCAGCTCGCCGCCGCGGAGTCGCAGCTGACGGACCGAAAAGACCCGCAGGGAGCGCTGGAGATGTTGCAAAAGATCAGCGCGCCGCAGGACGACCAGCGGCTTCGCGTGCGCCACGGCATCCTCACCGCCGACGCGCTCGCGCTCGCGGGGCAGCGCGAGGGAGCGGTCGCGGTCCTGCAGGAGCTCGCGCGCCAGTATCCCGAGGACGCGCGTCTCAAGCAGAGGATTGACGCGATTTCGAGCGGCAATCGCTGAGACGACGAAGGGCGGCTGGAGCCGCCCTTCGTTCGCACGTCCGAAAAACCGGCCACCCGACCGACCGCCTAGAAGTTCAGCCGGAGCCCAAGCTGCAGCTGACGAGGCCGGCCGTTCATGCCCGTAATCCGCCCTGCGGTGGGCAGATCGATCCTGGTTTCGGGGTTTCCCAGGTTGATGTTGTTGAACATATTGAACGCGTCCAGGCGCAACCCGAGTCTCATCCCGTTCCCCAGCGACACGTTCTTCTGGAGGCCGAGATCGACGTTCCAGAACGCGGGCGCGCGCAGGCTGTTCCGCTTCGCGTTGCCGAACTCGTTGTTCGGCACGGCGAAGGCCGCCACGTTGAACCACTGCGCCGCGGTCGGATCGGAAAGCTCGGGATCGCCCACGAGGTTCGGCCGCGCGGTCCCACTGACGCCGATGTTGGCCGGATCGCCGCCGACCGTCGGCGTGAACGGCTGTCCCGAGCGGGCCAGCAGGAACCAGTTCACCTCCCAGTTTCCGAGGATCCAGGACGCAAGCCCCTGGTTCATCCAGCGCTTGCCGCGTCCAAACGGGAGGTTCCACACGCTCGCCCACGTCAGGATGTGCGGAATGTCGTAGCTCGACGTGGCGCGATTCGCGTCGATGTCCCAGTAGTTCTGGACCGTCGCGCCTCCCCCGATCCCGCCCTCCGCATCGAACCAGCCGCTGCTCGTGTCAATCGTGCGCGAGAACGTGTACGACACCATGTTGGTGAGGTCCGAGTAGCGCTGCTGGAGCTTGAACTGCACCGAGTTGTACTTCGACATGCCGATGTCGTCTGAGTACCTGAACGTCCCGGTGATATGCGGCCACGGACGCAGCTGGTTGACTTCGGCCGCGGTGAGCCTGCGGCCCGTGACGGGATCCACGCCCGGCACCTTCGCCGCAGCGGCCCGTCCGGAGTATTCCATGCGTCCGTTATAGCTCCCGACGTACGCGACGCCCGCGACCAGATCCCTGTTGAACTCCCGCTGGAGCTCCACGTGCCACTGGTGGGAATACGCGTTCTTCCGATCCGGATCGTTGAAGTACCCCGTGCTGGTCCAGGGTTCCGGCCGCGGCTTCCCGTACGGCAGCGAGCTGAAGTCTTCGACCCGCTCGAGCTTTCCACTTTCAGTGTTGATCGTGGCGGTGTCGAAGCCCGAGACCTGCGGCCATCCCCACGTCTCGAACTGGTGCTGGCCGTACTGACTTCTCGACACCATCGAATCCCACATCAACCCGTACCCGGTCCGCAGGACCGTGGCGGGGTCGATCTGCCAGGCCAGGCCCACCCGTGGCCCGATGTTGTCTTTGATCGGCTTGAGCATCGAGTTCCGCTCGCCGGTCGCGCGGATGTACTGCCCGTTGGGAATCTGCGACACGGGCCTCGGCAGACAGGGGGGCGGGACGTTGGCGGCGCAGACCTCGGGCAGCTGTTCGAGCGCAATCAGCCATTCGCCGGTGTCGAAATCGGGACCGCTCTGCAGGCCGTCGCCGATCACGCGGGTGACGTAGTCGTACCGCACGCCGTAGTTCAGCGTGAGGTTCGGCTTCATTGCCCACTGATCCTGGAAGTAGCCCGACAGCGTTGACGTGTGGAAATCAATGGAGCCGAGCTCCGGCACGTACGCCCGGATCTGCGTGGGCAGTCCGAGGAGAGCGGACGCGAGAGGGTCTCCGGTGCTCGACGCCCGTTGCGGATCGCGCGTGACCTCGTTGTTGTTGATGATGATCTCGCCGAACCGGTTCGTCTGCAGGCGCGAGATCTGCAACATCTGGAAGCCGGCCTTCATGTTGTGGTTGCCCCGCAGCCACGTCATGTCGGCGGCCGCGTTCCAGTTCGGGTTCCCGCGCTCCCGCGGGCCCTGCACGCCGATCGTCGGAATCGCCCAGAGCGACGAGATGTTGACAATGTAGCCCTGGAACAGCTCGACTTCGGGGAGGGCCAGACCTCGCTGCGGATCGAATCCAAGAGGGTGCTGGTAAGGGGCGTCCTCGGTGGGCTGCGTCGCCACCCCGCCGCGGACCTCCAGGATCAGGTTCGGCGAAAACGAGTGGAACCAGCCGCCGCCGAAGTTGCGGTTGATCGAATCAGGCTCCTGGTAGCCCAGATCTCCTCGCGGCACGAACGCGCTGATCCGTCGTTCCGTCCACCGGAAGAACAGGCTGTCGGCCGGCGAGAAGTGATGGTCGACTCGGAATTGGTACGAATTGGAGTTGCTCTCCTGTTCGCGCAGCAGCCGCAGGTTGTCGACGACGTTCCCGGCCACGGTCGGCTTCGGCATGTAGGCCTTCAGGAACGCCTGCATCGTCGGCGAGATCAGCTCGGGGGGGATGATGTTGTTCGGGAACTGGTCCCGCACGGTCCTGCCATTGACGATTCGCGTCGTGTACGGGTTGTAGATGGGCCGCCGGTGATAGGTCTGGGAGAAGTCTCCGTTGAGCTGAGCGTCGGTCGGCACAGTCTGCCTGATGTCGGAGAAGTCGCGGTAGCGCCACCCGTCGTACGACGCGAAGAAGAACGTGCGGTCCCGGATGAGCGGCCCGCCGAGGTTTACGCCGAACTGCGACTGGCTGAAGTCCGGCGGCTTGCTCGCATTGGCGTCGCGAAACGGGTTCCGGGCGGTGAAGCTCTCGTTGCGGAAGAAGCCGAACCCGGCTCCGGAAAACCGGTTCCCCCCGGACTTCGACACGAGGTTGACGACGCCGCCGAGAACGCCACCGAACTCGGCTTTGTCGCTCTGCGACTGGACCTTGAACTCCTGCAGCGAGTCGATGTCGGGCAGGGCGACGTAGGTGCCGGCGCGCACGCTCGTGTTGATGATCCCGTCCATGTAGTAAACCTTGGATCGGTTCTGCTGCCCCTGGATCGAGACGTTGAAGATGGAGCCTCCGGGGATGCCGGAGTTGCCCTCGATGCTCGTGACGCCGGTCTCGTTCGAGCCGTTCTGTCCGGCCCCTTGGGCCGTCGAGACCGGGTTGACACCCGGGGTAAGCAGGAAGAGCGGGGTGAAATTGCGGCCCTGCATCGGGAGCTGTCGGATCATCTTCTCCGGAACGACGTTCCCGAGTCCTGCCGAGGAGGTCTGAAGCAGCTCGGACTGGCCCGTCACTTCGACCGTCTCGGCCAGAGGGCCGACCTCGAGCGTCACGTTCCGCGTGACCGTTTCGCTGACCCCCACGGTGAGGCTCGCGAGCCGGGCGGTCTTCAGTCCTTCGAGCTCCACCGTGAGCGCGTAGCTCCCCGGCCGGACGTTGACGAAGATGAAGTAGCCGCTCTCGTTGGTCTGGCGCACGAAGGAGATGTTGGTCGCCTCATTGGTGAGGGTGACGGCCGCACCCGGCACGACGCCGCCGGTCGAGTCCTTGACGGTGCCGTCGACGGCGCCCATCGATGACTGGGCGAACGCCGAGGCAGGCGCGATCAGCGCGACGAGAACACACATGCCCGTGGCTTTGCGCAAACTCATTGGAGTACTGCTCCTCTCCACATCCGGAGGCCTCACAGAGGCGCGCTCTGCACCTTCACGCTCGATGGCTGGGCGGACACGTCCGGTTGCCGTGCGAAGGGGCGGCCCTACTGGCGGCCGCCCGAGGAGAACGGGCCTTACGCGTTCGGCCGGGGTATACCATACTGTATCGGTAAAGTAAACCACTAAACCGCTACAGTGGCCCTCGCAAACCGTGATACGATGCCCTGCCGGCAAAGTCAACCGAATCGCCGTTACCCTGGCGGGATGAGGCCGGCCCCCGGGAGGAGAACCCATCGTGCACCGCCTGATGCCCACCACGATGAGACGGATCGCCACCGACCTGGGCGTGTCGGTGACCACCGTCTCCAAAGTGCTGAACGGCCACCGCGACATCGGCAAGGCCACAAGGGCCCGCGTGCTCGCCAAGGTCGAGGAACTGGGCTACCGGCCGAATGCCGTTGCCCGCAGCCTGACGCTGCGCCGCACGCATATCCTCGGCGTCATCATTCCGGACCTGATGCACTCGTTCTTCGTGGAAATCGTCGCCGCCTTCGAGGCAGTGGCCAGCGCCAAAGGGTACGGTCTGCTGCTCTGCAGCTCGGGCGAAGACCCGCGCAAGGAACGCTCAGAGCTCGAGATGCTCCGCGCGCGTCAAATCGACGGCGTCGTGCTCGCCACGACGCGCGCCCCCGGCAACACACCCTTGCTCCAGCGATTCACCGCAGGGGGCGCCGCGCTCGTCATGATTGACCGCGACGACCATCCCAAGATCCAGTGTCACCGGGTCCTCACCGATGACGAACTGGTCGGCCGCCTCGCGACGTCACACCTGATTACGACGGGACGCCGCGCGATCGCGCACATCGGCGGGCCGCCGCTCGCGCACTCGCACAGGCGCGAAGCCGGGTACCGGGCGGCGCTCGGCGAGCACGGGCGCGAGGTGCGTCCCGAGTGGGTCGTGCCCAGCGGGTTCATGGAAGGTGACGGCTATCGCGCGATGCAGCAACTGCTCGACGTTCGGCCGCGGGTGGACGCCGTGTTCGCTGCCAACGACCCCGCCGCCATCGGCGCCATGAAAGCGATTTGGAACGCGGGCCTGCGTGTGCCCGACGACATCGCCGTCGTCGGCGCCGGCGACATCGCGCACGGCGATCTCTTGCGCGTCCCGCTGACGACGGTGAGCTGGTCGAAGGAGGAACTCGGCCGGCGGGCCGCGGAGCTGATCGTTGATCAAATCGCCAGCCGCGCGGCCGCGCCGTTTCAGCGCGTAGTCATCCCGCCGCGGCTGGTGATCCGTGAGTCGTCCGGGGCTCACAGCGCGACCGCGTCGTCGGCCCAAATCTGAAACTCCACGTGGCGCCATTCCTCCGCCCGGGCGGGTTTCCGGCCCGAGGCGATGGCGACCATCTCCGCGAAGATGCGGCGGCCAACTTCCGCGACCGTCTCGCGGCCGTCGAGGATGGTGCCGGCGTTGAGGTCGAGATCGTCCTGCATCCGCTCGAACACCGGCGTGTTCGACGCGACCTTGAAGACCGGTGCGATCGCGTTGCCGATCGTCGTCCCGCGTCCGGTCGTGAAGCCGACGATCGTCGCGCCGGCGGCGACCAGGCCTGGCGTCGAGTACTGGTCGTATCCCGGCCCTTGCATGATGTACAGCCCCGGGGCTCGCGGCCGCTCGGCATACCCGACCACGCCGTCGATTGGCGCGGCACCGGCCTTCGCGACCGCCCCGAGCGACTTGATCGCGATATTGGTGAGCCCCCCTTCCTTGTTGCCGGGTGACGGGTTCTCGCTCGGGCTCACGCCGAATCTCGCCGTGTAGCGCGCATACCACTCCAGCGCCGCGCGGATCTCATCCCACACGCGGGGCGACCGCGCGTGGCGGAAGAGGATGGGCTCGGCGCCGAACAACTCCGGAACCTCCGTCAGCAGCGACGTGCCGCCGCGCGCGATGAGCAGGTCGCTCGCCACGCCGAGCGCCGGGTTGGCCGACACGCCGGAGAACGCGTCCGAACCGCCGCACTTGGTGCCAAGCACGAGCGCCGACACCGGCGCGGGCACGCGGCGCGTCTCGTTCGCCAGCGGCAGCAGATCCGCGACCCGCTGCAAGCCCTCGCGGATCGTCCCGCCCGTGCCGCCCGACTGCTGGACAGACAGCGAGAGCACCGGCTTGCCGTGCGACGCGCCCGACTGCTCCAGGAACGGCGCGAACGCGGCGAGGTTCGTCTTCTCGCACCCGAGCTCGAGGACGAGCGCCGCGCCGACATTCGGATGATCGAGGTACGCGCCCAGGACTTGCATTGTGCGGGTGACCGTCCCGCCATCCGGGCAGCCACAGCCCTTGTCGTGCGGGATCGCCCTGATGCCGTCCACGTGGGGAAACCGCTCGCGCGACCACTGGCGGCGCTCGGCTTCTTCCGCAATCAGGCGCGCCTCATGGCTGGAGCACATGCTTGTCGGCACAACGAGGACGTAGTTCCGCGTGCCCACGCGGCCGTCCGGGCGCCGATATCCCTCGAACGCTGCAGGCAGGCGCTCGTCGCCGGGGACCGGCTCCGGCGCGCTTGGTGGTGGCAACTCGACCGTCGAGGGATCGACCAGCGGGATCGCGGGCTCGACGCGGCCGTGATGGACGCGTTCCCCCGCGCTAATGCCGCGCGACACGGCGAAGGGGCATCCGTACTGCAGCAGGAACTCGCCCGACGGCACCGCGCGGAGCGCGACACGGTCGCCGGCCGACAACGGCTCGCGGACGTCGAACGGCGCGCCGTTCAGGTCGTAGCGGTCCGCTTCGATGGCGGTAACGGCGAGGGCGACGTTGTCGCGCTGCGGATCGACGACAATAGCGCGGCGGCCGAGCGGCTCCATGACGCGAGTATAGCGGCGCCGCCACCGGAGAACACCTCGCATGCCGTTACCAGCGCTCGATCTTGCCGGACGCACGGCCGTGGTGGTGGGCGGGACGTCGGGCATTGGCCTGGCGCTTGTGGAAGGGCTGGCGGAGGCCGGCGCCAACGTGGTCCCGGCGTCGCGGCGTGCCGAGCTGGTCGATACAGCCGCTGCCTCGGTCGAGGCGCGCGGCCGGCGCACACTGCGCGTGACCGTGGACGTCGGACAGCGCGCTTCGCTCGAGCGCCTTCTCGCGGACTGCGTCGGAACGTTTTCGCGCGTGGACATCCTCGTCAATTGCGCGGGCCGGACCATCCGCACGCCGACGCTCGACCTGCGCGAGGAGGACTGGCACGCGATCATCGAAACCAACGCGACGGGCACGCTCCGCGCCTGCCAAGTGTTCGGCCGGCACATGGTCGAGAATCGCTACGGCCGCATCATCAACATCGCCTCGCTCAGTTCGCTGGTCGGCCTTTACGAGGTCGCCGCGTACGCGGCCAGCAAGGCCGCGGTCGCGGCCCTCACCAGGACGCTGGCCGTCGAATGGGCGCCGCACGGCGTCTGCGTCAACGCCCTGCTCCCGGGCGTCTTCCGCACACCAATGACGGAGAAGCTCCTCGACGGCACGGCGCGGGGGCGTGAATTCCTGATGCGGACGCCGATGCAGCGCTTCGGCCGCGTGGAAGAGCTGGCGGGCGCCGCCGTGTTCCTTGCGTCCGAGGCCGCGAGCTTCGTCACGGGTCACCTGCTCGCGGTGGACGGCGGGTTTCTGGCGAGCGGAGTCAACCAGTGACGCCCGTCGGAGCCTCGGCGATCGCCACCCGCCTGCCGTGGCGCGCAGGGCATCGGCGCTGGGAAATCTGCGCCCTTCTGTTTTTCGCCGCGGCGATCAACTACATCGACCGACAGGTCATCGGCATCCTCAAACCGACGCTCCAGGCGGAGTTCGGATGGAGCGAGATCGATTACGGCGACATCGTCTTCGCGTTCCAGCTCGCGTACGCGATCGGTTTCGTGTTTGCCGGGCGTCTGATGGATCGGCTCGGGACGAGAGTCGGTTTCTCGCTGGCGATCGTCCTCTGGAGCCTTGCGGCGATTGCGCACGCCGAGGCCACCTTCTTCGGCCCGGCGGTCGCGGCGGCGCTGGCGCTTGCCGGTTTGAGCTACTCGGCGTCCGTCGCGGGCTTCATGGCCGCCCGCTTCGCGCTCGGCCTTGGAGAATCTGGGAATTTTCCTGCCGCGATCAAGACCGTCGCCGAGTGGTTTCCCAAAGAGGAGCGCGCGCTGGCCACGGGCATCTTCAATGCCGGCACCAACGTGGGCGCGCTGATCACGCCGCTCGTCGTGCCGTGGATCACGATCACGTACGGATGGTACTGGGCGTTCGTCGCGACCGGGGCCATCGGCTTTGCCTGGCTGCTGGGCTGGTGGTGGCGCTACGACGAGCCCGAACGGCACGCGCGGCTCGGGGAGCGCGAACTGGCTTACATCCGCGCGGGCCGATCCGAACCTGCAACGCCCTTGTCGTGGGCGAGGCTGCTCCCGCACCGGCAGACATGGGCGTTCGCCATCGCGAAGTTCATGACGGATCCGATCTGGTGGCTGTACCTGTTCTGGATACCCGACTTCCTGAACCGGGCGCACGGCGTGGACCTGAGCGCGGTCGGCCTGCCGCTCGTCACGATCTATCTCGTCGCGGATCTCGGCAGCGTCGGCGGAGGCTGGCTCTCCTCGTCGCTCATCAAGCGGGGCTGGAGCGTCAACGCCGGTCGCAAGACTGCCATGCTCGTGTGCGCGCTGGCCGTGACGCCCATCGTGTTCGCGGCGGGGATCGAAAGCCTGTGGGGGGCGGTGGCGCTCGTGAGCCTTGCAGCAGCGGCGCACCAGGGCTGGTCGGCCAACGTCTACACGCTCGTCTCCGACACCTTCCCGCGCCGCGCCGTTGGATCGCTGGTCGGGTTCGGCGGGATGGCGGGGGCGGTGGGCGGGATGCTCATCGCCAAGCTGACCGCGGTGATCCTCGAGATCTCCGGGAGCTACGTGCCGGTGTTCTTCATTGCGGGCGTGACGTACCTTCTGGCACTCGGGATCGTCCACGCGCTGATGCCGTCGCTCGCGCCTGTGCGCATCGACGACGAACCATCGGCGCGGTGAAGCATGCGCGGCAGGTGGAAGATGCAGAGCGAGATCAGCCGTCGTCGCTTCCTGGCCGGTGCCGCCGCTGCGGGCACGGGCCTCGTCTTCTCGCGATTCGAGGCTCCGGTGCGGGGGACGGGCGCCGACATCAGGCTCGGCTACGCCGCGATCACCTGGGGCGGAGACGACCTCCGGGCGATCCAGGACATCGCCTCGGTCGGATTCCGCGGCATCCAGCTCCGCTCCAACACGCTGGACCGCTTCGGTAACCGCCCTGCCGCACTCCGCGAGCTGCTCGCGAAACACGGCCTGACGATGGTCGCGTTCTCCAGCGGCAACCTCCGTCTGGACCCCGCCCTCGAGCGCGAAGAGCTCGCGCGGCACACCCGCCACGCACGCTTCGTACGGGACGTGGGTGGCTTGTACCTGCAGATCATCGACGAACGGCCCAGGGGCAGGTCCGTTTCGCCTGGCGACTACACGCGGATGGGGGGACTGCTGACGGAGCTGGGCAAACGGACGGCGGACCTCGGCCTGCCGCTCGCGTATCACCATCACATGAACAGCCTCGGCGAGCGGCCCCATGAGGTCCGCGCGATCCTGGATGCCGCGGACCCGCGTTACGTCAAGCTGCTGCTCGACGTTGCGCACTATCAACAGGGAGGAGGAGACCCGGTTCGCGCGATCGACGAGTACCGCGGACGCCTGTCGCTGCTGCACATCAAGGATCTGGAGAGCCCGATTCCCGGCGCCACCGGCGACCTTTCACGCTCCTACAGGTTCGTCGAGCTGGGCCGCGGCAAGGTGGACCTCGACGGCGTGTTCACCGCACTCGATCGCGTCAGCTTTCGCGGGTGGGCCGTCGTGGAACTGGATCGCGTGCCGGATGCGTCGCGCACGCCCAGGGACTCCGCCGTCATGAGCAGGGAGTATCTCGAGAAGCGCATCGGTATCCGTGTCACTTGACCCGATTGCCCGATTCCCGATTGACTGCCCGATTCCCGATTGCCCGATTCCCCGATTCGATTGCCCGATTGCCCGATCCAACTGCCCGATTACCCGATTGCCGATTGCCGATCGTGCGATTCCCCGATCCCCCGATTGCCAGTTACCCGATCGACACGGATCAACCCGTCTACCTCCTGCTCTTCCGCCCGTACCCGAGCTCTGCTCCGCCACTGATGATGTGGTCGACACCCGTGGTGAACGTCGCCTCCGCCGCAAGGTACAGGCACAGGCGTCCCGCTTCTTCGATGGTGCCCATCCGGCCGAGCAGTTGCGCGGCTTCACCATCCCCGCGGCACTGGCCCGGATCGGGTGCGGCATCGATGGCCTCCTGCCACAGCGGCGTGTAGATGTTGCCGGGCGAGACGGCGTTCACGCGGACGCCGTGGGCCGCTTCGTCCACGGCGAGCGCCTTTGTCAGCGCGCTGATGCCACCTTTGGTGGCGACGTACGTCGTGGCGCCAAGCTGCCCCATGCTGCCGACGAGGCTCGACATGTTGATGATGTTCCCCTCGACCCGTCTCAAGTGCGGCAGGGCGAACTTGCACGCGGCGAAGTAGCTCACCAGGTTCAGCTCGAGCAGCGACCGAAACTCGTCGATCGAGAACTCGTCGATCGGCTTGTGCGGTGGATGCCACCCGGCGTTGTTGATCAGGCAGTCGATCCTGCCGAACCTTTGAACGGCGAAGTCGATCACGCTTCTGATGTCCTCGACCCTGGAGACGTCTGCGCGGACGAAATGCGCCGAGCCGGGGCCGGCGCGGTTCATCTCCGCCTCCACCGCGCGTCCCTCCGCTTCGTGGCGCGAGCAGAAGACAACGTTCGACCCGCCCTCCTGGACGAACACGCGGACGCACCCGAGGCCAATGCCCTTGCTGCCGCCGGTGACAATCGTCACCTTGTCCGCGTACCGCAACGGCACGTCGTTCGGCGCCGGTCTGTGTTCCGTCATCGATGTGCCGCCGGCTGCGCTTCCACGATAACCTGGATCTCCCGCGCGGCCCGGCGCACTGCGTCCTCGGGCGAGCACAGGCCCTCCATCGCTTCCTGGATGGCCTGCCAGATGGCGTCCTCGCAGCGCGGGTACGCCGCGAAGCGGGGCGGCACGATCATCGTCTGAACGGTCTCGGCGAGCAGTGACCAGCGGCGCGCCTCGTCGGGAGAGGCTTCCGCGCGTTCCCGCGTGCGTGCCAGCGCGCTGGCGCGGCATGGGATCGCGCCGCGCTCCGCCTCGCCGAGCTGCGCCCTCGGCGACGTGAGAAACCGGAGGAGGGCCGCTCCTCCCGTCTGGTTCTTCCCGGTTCGCGGAATCGCGAACGAATGGCAGCCGGAATACGCGGCCCGCGTCACCGCAGGCCCCGCGGGCAGCAGCGCCAGCCCGATGCGGTCCCACACGTGGCAGGTGTCGGGACGCGTGTAGAGGTGATAGCTGCCGGGCCAGTCGCAGACCATGGCGGCGTGTCCCTCGCGGAACGCGGCGGAGATCTCGTCGTAGTGCCACGCGCGCAGGTCCCGCGGCGTCACGCGCCGGACCGCGTGCAGCTCGGCGATGAAGCTGGCGGCCCAGATGCCGGCCGGCGAGTCGAATGCGGGACGAAGGGCCGCATCGAACAGCTCGCCGCCGGCCCCCACCAGCAGCTCGTAAAAGGTGCCGAAGAGCCCGGACTCGCGCCCGGGAAACAGAAAGCCGTAGAAGTCAGGACGGGTGAAGAACTGGGCCACGTCGGCCAACTCGATCCAGGTGTCCGGCGGGCGCAACGGACAGCCGAACTCCCGCTCGAAAGAACGCTGCTCGGCTGCGTCCTCGAACAGGTCGCGGCGGTAGTGCAGGAGCCGCACGTCGAGGTTTCGCGGGACCTGCAGCAGCGCGCCGTCAATCCGCGCGAGCTCCAGCGGGCGCGGGAGCAGATCGGCGACCTGCTCGACGGCGAGCAGGCCGTCGAGCGGCCGTAGCCAGTGCGCCTGGGAGGGAGCGTATTTCGTATGAGTCGAGAGGAGATCGAGGTCGGCGTCCCCAGACTCGAAGACGCGCCTGACGTAGGCGTTCAGCTCCGGATGGGGCAGCTGGGCCACGACTTCGACCGCCAGTCCCGTCTCGAGTTCGAACTGCGGAAGCGAGTCGTAGAGCGGGTCGTACATCGGTCCGCCGACCAGCGCCGCACGCACGAGCCCTGCGCGGTCACGAGTCATAAATCACCCCGCCGAACTCCGTCCCCCACCTGTCTACCCTGCGCTCCAGCCACCGTCGATCGGCACGGCCGCGCCGGTCACGAACGCCGCCTCGTCGCTCGCGAGGTAGAGCGCCAGCGACGCGATCTCCTCCGGCCGTCCCATTCGCCCGATCGGCTGGGACGCCGCCATCTCGCGGTAGGCGGCGTCCGGATCCGGATACTCGCGCAGCCTGGCGGCGACGAACGGCGTCTCGACGCGGCCCGGGCAGATGCAGTTGATTCGCACCCCGTCGCGGGCGTGGTCGAGCGCCAGCGAGCGCGTGAGCCCGACGACGGCGAACTTGCTCGTGCAGTACGCGATGCGATCGCGGATGCCGACCAGCCCGCCAATCGACGCCATGTTGATGATCGCGCCGGACCGCCGGGCGACCATTCCGGGCAGAAACGCCTTCGTCACGTTGAACACGCCGCGGACGTTGACGGCGTAGAGCCGGTCGAGATCCTCTCCGGACGTGCCGATCAGCGTACCCACGTGGCCGATTCCCGCGTTGTTCACGAGGACATCGAGCCGGCCGGCGGCCCGCTCCACGCGCTCCGCCGCCTGACGGCAGGCTGCCTCGTCACGGACGTCCAGCGCAAACGCTTCGGCGCGGCCTCCGTCACGCGCGAGGCGCTCGGCCGTCGCGCTCGCGGCCGTCCCGTCCACGTCGGTCACGAACACCTGGGCGCCGGCCCGGGCAAAGGTCTGCGCGATGGCCGCCCCGATTCCCGATGCAGCGCCGGTCACGAGCGCCTGCCTGCCGGCAAGTTCGAACATCGTCAGGCCCGCGAGAGAATCGGCTTCATCCCGGCGGCCGCCGGGACGCGCGGCAGCAGCGCGACGCCCACCGCGCCGATGGCGGCGAGCGCGATGAGCAGCGCGAACCCGCCTGCGTAGCTGCCGGTGCCGTCCCTGATGGCGGCCACCACGACGGGCGTGACGGCTTCCGCGACGCCGTCGGCCGTCAGCACCACGCCCATCAGCCGTCCGAGCACGCGCACTCCGAACAACTCGGCGGCCATGAGCGGGATGATCATGTAGTCGCCGCCCAGGCCAATCCCGAACACCAGCGCGGACGCGCGCAGCGTTGCGGCAGACGGCGCGAACGCCAGCGGGACGAGCGACGCCGCCACGATGGCGTAGATCATCAGCATCACGCGTTTCTTGGGCCATCGATCCGCGAGCCATCCCATCAGCAGCCGTCCGACGAGGCTGCCCGCCAGGATGAGCGACAGCGTCGCGGCGATCTCCCCCTGCGGGAGGCCGCGGTCGAGGCTGAGATACAGCTTCAGGTTCTGCACCGTCCCACCCACCGCGCCGATCGAGGCCATGCTGGCGAGCGCGAGCAGGTAGAACGCGGGCGTCCGCAGCACCGGGCGAATCGAGTTGCCGTCCTCGCGCGCGCCATCGCGCGGGGAGTCCGGCTCGCGCACGAGCAGCGCGGCGGGCAGCGCGATGAGGATCATGAGCACACCGAGCCACCGCAGCGCGCCGCGCCAGCCGAACGTCTGCGTCAGGGCGTGCGCGGCGAGCGGCACGAGCGCGCCGCCGACGCCGATCCCGAGATACGCGATGCCCATCGCCTTTCCCCGCGCGGCGTCGAACCAGCGCGAGAGCAGCACCTGGGTGGGCAACGGGCCGCCGCAGACGTACCCGAGCGCGTTGAACAGGTAGAAGAAGTAGAACACGCCGAGTGACGCCGCGCTGGCGAGTCCTACCAGGGCACCGCCCGCCATCACAATCCCTGCGAGCATCAGGCGGCGAGGACCGAAACGGTCCACCAGCATGCCGGCGAGGAATCCGAATAGCGGGCCGACCACCAGCTTGCTGAGCGCGTTGCCGGAGGTGACCTGCTGGCGCGACCACCCCAGATCGCGGACGAAGAAGTCGTAGAAGAACGGCAGTCCGTATAGCGCGACACCGACGATCGAGAACAACGACAGGAAGGCCGCGCTGACGGCTACGGTCTGCGCGCGTGCGTGCCGATCGGAGAGCCATTGGCGCGTCATGATGGCTGCAGCGCCGCCTTCGCCCGCGCCAGCCGGGCGGCATCGGGATGGGAGGAGTAGAAGTCGTCGAGCGGATAGCAGCCGGACACGAGGCCGAGGCGCGGCGCCGTCGTGCAGTCGCTGAACGTGCGGCAGATCGACTTGCGCCGGAGCGGCGCGCCGCCCAGGACGTCCGCCGGCAGGTCCGGATAGGCGAGCGCCATCCGCCCCAGTCCCACGAAATCGGTCAGCCCGTGGCGGACGTTGTATTGCGCCACGTGCGGCAGCCACTCCTGCAGGTAGCTGTACGCGGAGCCAACGAAGATCAGTCGCGGGAATCCCGCTTTGAGGCGCGCGGTCGCCTGAATCTGCCGCGCCACGCCCCTGAGCGGATCCTCGGGCGGCAGGTAGCCGTCGATCGGCGGGAACAGCGCGGGGCGCTGCACGTGGGGGTTGTAGTACGGGCTCCCGCCTGTCACGCAGATCCATCGCACCTCGCGATCCTCGAGCAGTGTCATCAGCGCGCGGGCGTCGTCCAGGCAGCCGTCAAGCGCGTCGGCGTCGGCCTGCAGGAGGCCGAACGCACACGTCGATTCGTCCGCGACCGTCTCGGGCACGCCTCGGCCATCGGGCCCCGTCCGGAACGGCACGGTGTCGAACACCGACACGCGACAGCCAAGGCGGGCGCCGGGCGCGTCGGCGCGGATCCCATCGATGAGCGTGCGGAGAAACCGCGTGCGGTTCTCGAACGACCCGCCGTAGCGTCCTTGGCGAGTGCGCGCGCCAAGCAGCTCGTGCGCGAGGTAGCCGTGGCAGTGCTTCAGGTCGACGAAGTCGAATCCTGCGTCGCGCGCCTGGCGCGCCGCGCGGATGAAGTCTTCCGCCAGGCGGTCCAGGTCGTCGTCGCTCAGCACCGTGACGCCGCTGGGGAAACGCCGATCGAGCAGCGGATTGGCGCACACGGTGAGCGGCCCGGGACGGTCGCCGGCGTCGGGTCGCGCGAAGCGGCCCGAGTGCGTGAGCTGCAGGCCGACGAGCAGATCCCGGTCTGCGTTGGATCCGAAGCGGTCCCGATGCGCGGAGATGAGCGACTCACGCAGGCGCGCGATGCTCTTGAGCGTCCCGTCTACGAGCAGAAGCTGGTTGGGATTGGCGCGACCGTCGTGCCGGACGGCGACGGCTTCCCCGCCCCAGATCAGTTTAGCGCCGCTCCGGCCGAAGTTGCGCCAGCGGCGCGTCGTCAGCTCGGTCGGCTCACCCTCGCGCGTGCCGTCCCAGCCCTCCATGGGCAGGATGCAGAACCGGTTCCCGACGCGCACCCCGTCCGCGTCGAGCGGCTGCGCCAGTGGCGACCGTTCGCCGGAATCGAGCGTGTCGTCGAGCTCGATCGCGATCCCGGAGCGCGCGATGTGGCGCCTGAAGGCGTCCACCGTCTTGAGCGAGGCGACGCGTGGATACGGCACCTGTGTCATGCGGCACCCGCGCTCTCGACGGAACACCGGCTCGCGGCGGTCTGGACAGACATGCGGCGCATTTCAACCGGTCAGCAGCACCCTCGTCCGTTTCGCGATCGACTCGTTCGCCGAAATGCAGGCGCGCGCGGAATCGAGGGCTGCTTCGGGCCCGCACGCGAGCGGCGATCCGGTCCGGACGGCAGAACTGAATTGCGAAATCTCGATCCGTATCGCCGACGGGCGCTCGGTGCTCTGGGAGCCCACCGCGGTGCCCGCGCCGGCGGCCGACGAGACGTCGGGGCGCGTCTCGGAGGCTTCCGCGGCCGCGCCGGCGTCACGCGGCGTGACCTGCACGCCCGTCGCTCGGCCTCCGCTCCCCTCCTCGAACAGCAATGCGTCGTTTTCGTTCTGGATCAGGAGCGTGCCCTTGGTCCCGAAAAAGATCTCGTACCGGTTCTCGAAGGCATTGGATTCAACGGACGAGTACGTGGCCGTGCGACCGCCCGGGTACTCGAACGTCGCATAGATGTGGTCGTACACCTCGCGACCGTCCCTGAATCGATGCACACCGCCGCTGGCGATCACGGCCTCGGGCGCTGAACCGAACACCCAGTTCGCGACGTTCACCTGATGGCTGCCAAGTTCCGCGAAGAGCCCCTGCGAGTACCGCCAGTAGAGCCGCCAGTTCAACAGGTGCTCGAACGTGGGGTATCCCCAGCCGGAGGGATCGTAGGCCGGAGACGGCGGCTCGCCGTTGCGGCGCCAATTGCCGTTGCGGTGCCACACCATGCGAGCGTGGTAGACCTCGCCGAGCAGTTCGGGTCTCACGATGCCTTCGTACGCCGCGCGGTAGATCGGGTTGTACCGGCGCTGATACCCGATCTCGAGCACGCGGCCGGAGCGTCGCGCGGCGGCAATCATCCGCCGGCAGCCGGCCACATCCCAGGCCATCATCTTCTCGCAGAGGACGTGCTTGCCGGCGTCGAGGCACGCTTCCGTCACATCGGCGTGGAGCCACAGCGGCAGCGCGATGACAACCGCCTCGATGGCGTCGTTCGCCAGCATGTCGCGCCATTCGACGTAATGCCGGGCGCGGGGGCGCTGCTGTTTGAGCAGCGCCTCGTCGGTGCGCGCCAGCTGCGCGGGATTGATGTCGCAGACCGCCCGCAGGTCCGCAAAGGCGGGGTCGAGGTGGTTCAGCAGGGCGCGCCCCTGCGAACCGACGCCGACGATCCCAATCCGGACGGGCCCGCCTGACAGTGGAGTCTTCGCCCCCGCCGCGGCGCCCAGCAGCGCCAGGGCGGGCGTACCTGCCAACGCCTTCAGGAACGTGCGACGGCCCAGCTCACGTTGCTCGGGGCTCAGGAACGTCATGCGCCCTCCAGCGTCGCGCCCGGATGTTCGCCGAACATCAGGGCGTGCTGATTCGTGTCGTCCGGGATGATGAGTGCGAGGGTGCGTGGGTGCGCGGCGCAGTAGCGCGCGGCGATGTCGACGCCGCCGACCAGGAACGCCGTTGACAGCGCGTCGGCCAGCGCCGCGCGATCGCTCACGACCGACGCGCTGAGCACGCCCGCTGCGGGCCAGCCGGTTCGCGGGTCGAGCACGTGACCGTATCGCACGCCGTTCACATCGACGTACTGTTCACCGGCGCCACTGCTCCCGAGCGAAGCACCGCGCAGCCGCAGCGAGGCGATCCGCCGGCGCGTGGTGAGGCGCGAGGCAATGTCCACGTGCCAGCCCGCCGCGCCGCCGCCGACCGCCAACACGCTGCTGCCGCCGGCGGACAGCAGCGCGTGTGCGACGCCCTGCCTGCGGAGCTGGTCTCCCATGCGATCGAGCGCGTAGCCCTTGCCGATCGCCCCCAGGTTCAGTTCAACACCTGCGCGCCGGAATCCTACGCTGCACGCGATCGCGTCCAGCTCCACGCGATCCATGCCCACGCACTCGCGCGCCTCCGCAATCGCCTGCGGCCCGGGCACCTGTCCGTTCCGACGGAGGAACCCCCAGCATCGACTGAGCGGGGTGGAGGTGATGTCGAACAAGCCGCCGGTGCGCGCGTGGAGCTCGCGGCACAACTCCAGCAGTCGGAAGAGCTGTCCGTCCACGGG
Organism: Vicinamibacterales bacterium; assembly: GCA_035463475.1. Lineage (GTDB taxonomy): Bacteria > Acidobacteriota > Vicinamibacteria > Vicinamibacterales > 2-12-FULL-66-21 > JACPDI01. Next base: position 38,006 of record DATHTE010000082.1, on the reverse strand, counting down.
CAGCGGTCCGTACGCGGCCCCGCGGTTCAACGCCGCGATCGCGCTGTCCGCGCGAAAGACGGAAAGGGCCGCTTCGACGCGATCGGCCTCGTCCAGCACCGCTCGCGCGACGCCAATGGACGACGCGTCGGCATCCGGCAGCACGACCTCGAAACGGCACGCCATGACCCGGCGATGAACGCGAAGCCAGTGATCGCCTGCAGGGAGGCCACTGGCAGCGTCGAACGTGAGGAGTGCCCGGCGTGTGATCGCCACTGCCCGACGCTACGGCCCACGGTCCGTAGTGTCAAGGCGTGAGCCGTTACTTGGACAGCGCGCGGTAACGGTGCGGTGCTTGTGACAGCCGCGGCATATTCGTACAGTTCCGGCTGCGGCATGCGCGCCGAGCACCAACCCCATCGCCGCTACAACCCGCTGACGCGCGAGTGGGTCCTCGTGTCGCCGCAACGCCTCGCGAGACCGTGGCTTGGCCACACGGAGCCGACCGTGCAGGCCGCGCGTCCGGCGTACGACCCGACCTGCTATCTGTGCCCGGGCAACGTGCGGGCAGGCGCCGCACGCAACCCTGAGTACACCGGCACCTTCGTCTTCGACAACGACTACCCGGCGTTGCTGCCCCCGGACGCGTGCGCGCCCCGCGCCAGCGGTGAGGAGGACGGACCGGGAGAGGACGGCCTGCTCGTCTCGCACGCAGAAGCGGGCCTCTGCCGCGTCGTCTGCTTTTCACCGCGGCACGATGCAGCGCTGTCGGATCTGAGCGTTGAGGAACTGCGAGGCGTAGTCGATGTCTGGGCCGATCAGTTCCACACGCTCGGAGAACTGCCGTGGGTCACGCACGTGCAGATCTTCGAGAACAGGGGCGAGCGGATGGGCGCGAGCAATCCGCATCCTCACGGCCAGATCTGGGCCAGCGCCGCGCTGCCAGACATCCCGGCGCGCGAGCAGGCCGCGCTCCTCGCGTACCGCGCCGACCGGGGCGGGGACTGCCTGTTGTGCAGATACATCGCCGACGAGGAGCGCCACGGGGAGCGCGTCGTGTATCACAACGACGGCTTTGCCGCGGTGGTCCCCTTCTGGGCCGTGTGGCCGTTCGAGATCCTCGTAATCGCCAGGCCTCACGTCGCGGCCATCGACGCTCTCGGCCCCGGCGAGCGCGCGTGGCTGGCAGACGTCCTGAAGCAGATCGCGAGCCGGTACGACCGCCTCTTCGACGCGCCGTGCCCGTACTCGATGGGGTTCCACCAGCGTCCGACCGATGGGCAGCCACACGATGAGTGGCACCTGCACGCGCACTTCTACCCACCAGTGCTGCGATCCGCCACGGTGCACAAGTTCATGGTGGGCTACGAGCTGCTCGCGACACCGCAGCGCGACTTGACGGCGGAGGCTGCCGCGGCCCGCCTGCGCCAGGTTGCCGCCGGCGCCGAAATCGTGTGACGCAGACGGGCGCCGCCATGCTCGAGGAGGTCATGATCGTCCGATGAAGCTGATCCGCTTCGGCCCACCGGGCGCCGAACGCCCCGGCGTGCTGCTCGACGATGGCACGCGCCTCGACGCGTCCGCCGTCGCGCGCGACTACGATGAGGCGTTCTTTCACGGAGGCGGCCTGAACGCGCTCGCGCGGTGGGTCGCGGGGACCGACGCTCACGCGTTCCGGGTGGAGGCGGACCAGCGGGTCGGATCGCCCATCGCGCGGCCGAGCAAGATCATCTGCATCGGCCTGAACTTCCGCGACCACGCGGCGGAGAGCGGCATGGACCTGCCGCGCGAACCGGTCATCTTCTTCAAGTCCACGACGGCGCTCTCCGGCCCTGACGACGCGGTGGTCATCCCGAAGAATGGAACGAAGCTGGACTGGGAGGTCGAGCTGGCCATCATCATCGGCGCCAGATGTGCGCACGTACCGGAGGCGCACGCCTGCGAGTGCGTCGCCGGGTACGCGCTGCACAACGACTACTCCGAGCGCGCCTTTCAACTCGAACGCGGCGGACAGTGGGTGAAGGGAAAGAGCGCGGACACCTTCGCGCCGATCGGGCCGTTTCTCGCGACGCGAGACGAGATTCCCGACCCGCACGCGCTCGGCATGTGGTTGACCGTCAACGGGCAGATCCGCCAGAAGAGCACCACGGCCAACTTGATCTTCGGAGTCCCGGCCCTGGTCAGCTACGTCAGCGAGTTCATGACGCTGCTCCCGGGCGACGTGATTAGTACCGGCACGCCGGCAGGCGTGGGGCTGGGCATGACGCCCGTTCCCCAGTACCTGAAGCCCGGCGACGTCGTCGAACTGGGCATCGACCGCCTCGGCCGGGCACGGCAGGTCGTGATGGCGTACGGGGGCGGGTGATGACTCCCCGTGCCGAGACCCCGCCCTCCGCGGCAACGCTGGTTCCGGCAGCGTGCGTGGTGCCGTTCGTTCTGCTCACCGCCTGCTTTGCCGCCTGGGGTCTCGCCAACAACATGACCGATCCCCTGGTGAAGGTCTTCAGCCGCATCTTCACCATGTCGGCCCTGCAGTCCTCGCTGGTGCAGTTCTCGTTCTACGGCGCGTACTTCTGCCTCGCGCTTCCCGCGGCGATCATCATCAAGCGCTACAGCTACAAGACCGGCGTCCTCGTGGGCCTCGGGTTGTTCGCGGCCGGATCGCTGCTCTTCCTGCCGGCCAGCCGGACGATGCAGTTCGGGCACTTCCTGCTCGCGATTTTCGTGTTGGCAGGTGGGCTGTCGATCCTCGAGACCAGCTGCAATCCGTACATCATCGCGCTGGGACCGCCCGACACGGCCACGCGGCGGCTGAACCTCGCGCAGTCGTTCAACCCCGTGGGGTCGGTCGTCGGGACCATGCTCGCCGGCTTCATGATCCTCCCCTACATCAACCCGGCCAGCGACGTCGCGCGCGCCGCCATGCCGCCCGAGCAGCTCCGCGCGGTGCAGGCGGCCGAGCTGTCCGCCGTGATGCTGCCGTACGTCGCCGTGGCAGCCGCCCTGGTGGTGCTCTGGACGGCAATCGCCGTCGCGGAGATGCCGCCGTCGTCCGATGCCGGACCGCGCATCGACCTGCTGCCGACTGTCGGACGGCTGGCGCGGAACCGCCATTACGCCTTCGGCGTCGTCGCGCAGTTCTTCTACGTCGCCGCGCAGATCTGCGTCTGGACCTTTACGATCCACTACATCTCCGCCATCGTAGAGCGCGGAGACGGCGGACCGCTGCTGAAGCTTCTGGAATCGAGCGGCATTCACGAGCTCGTCCGGTCGATCCGGCTGATCCGGCCACGGCAGCCGCTGTCGGGCGAAACCGTCGCGGGCATGTACCACATCTGCGCGCTGGTCGCGTTCCTGGCCTTTCGCTTCATCTGCACTGCGCTGATGCGCGTGCTCCGCCCCAGTCTCATGCTCGCCGCCCTTGGCGCGGCGGCCATGCTCCTGACCCTCGTCGTGATGCTCTCGCCGGATCTGACCGGTGTGATCTGTCTCGTGGCGATCTCAGCCTGCATGTCGCTGATGTTCCCGACGATCTACGGCATCGCTCTGCACGGTCTGGGCGACGACACGAAGCTCGGGGGTGCCGGGCTGGTGATGGCAATCCTCGGCGGGGCGCTGTTCCCGCTGGTTCAGGGGGCGCTCGTGGACGCTCGCGGCCCGGCGTTCTCATACGTCGTTCCGCTCGTCTGTTTTCTCGTCGTGACCTCGTACGGGCTGTTCGACCTGCGATCGAAACGCATCGCGCACGCGAGCTGAATCCGGGGGACGCCGATGATCACGCGTCGTATTTCCGTACTCGTGTCGCTGGGGACGGTTGCCGCGTGGCTGGCAGTCGGACACGGCCAGGGGGCGCAGCCCGCGGCGCCCGCCTCCGCTGTCTTCAGCGTCCGGGCGTTCGGCGCGGTTGGCGACGGGCGGACGATCGACACTCCGGCGATCAACCGCGCCATCGATGCCGCGGCGGCGGCCGGCGGCGGCACCGTCCACTTCACGGCCGGCCACTACCTGTCGGTCTCCATCCATCTCAAGAGCCACGTCGGACTGTTCCTGGACCACGGAGCGACGATCGTGGCGGCTGAGCCGGCCGAGGGGGTCGCGTACGATCCGCCCGAGCCGAACCCGTGGGATGCGTACCAGGACTTCGGGCACAGCCACTGGCACAACAGCCTGATCTGGGGGGAGAAGGTCGAGGACGTGTCCATCACGGGCCCCGGACGGATCTGGGGCCGCGGGCTCGTGCGGAGCAACAAGGTCCCGCCCGGCGGCGGCAACAAGGCGATCGCGCTCAAGCTCAGTCGCAACGTCGTCATCCGCGACATCTCGATCTTGACGGGCGGGCACTTCGCGATCCTCGCCACTGGCGTGGACAACCTCACGATTGACAACCTGAAGATCGACACGAACCGTGATGGCATCGACGTGGACGCGTGCCGCAACGTGCGCTTGTCGAACCTGACGATCAACTCTCCCTTCGACGACGCCATCTGCCTGAAAAGCTCGTATGCCCTCGGCGTTGCGCGCGCGACCGAGAACGTGACCGTCACGAACTCGCAGGTGAGCGGCTACGACGAGGGAACGCTGCTGGACGGCACGTTCACACGGCGCGATCCGAAGTCCTACAGCCACCAGAGCCCAACCGGGCGGGTGAAGTTCGGCACGGAGTCCAACGGCGGCTTCAAGAACATCACGATTTCGAACGTGGTGTTCGACTATTCGCGCGGACTCGCCCTGGAGACGGTGGACGGTGGGCTGCTCGAGGACGTCACGATCACCAACCTGACGATGCGCGATGTCGTGAATCCGCCGATCTTCGTTCGGCTGGGCAACCGCGCGCGCGGACCCAAGGAGACGACGGCCGTCGGAAAACTCCGGCGCGTGCAGATTAGCAACGTCGTCGCCTACAACGCCGAGCCGCGCTACGCGTCGATCATCAGCGGCATTCCGGGGCACGACATCGAAGATGTGACGCTGAGCAACATCCGGATTCACTACAAGGGCGGCGGCACCGCCGCCCAGGCGGCGCTCGCGCCGCCGGAGAACGAAACCGCCTATCCCGAGCCGGTCATGTTTGGCGAGATGCCGGCGTACGGGTTCTTCATCCGCCACGTCAGCGGCCTCGAGATGCGCAACGTGCGGGTGGGCTTCGCGGCAGACGACCTCCGCCCGGCATTTGTCCTGAACGATGTCACCGGAGCGGAGTTTCAGCACGTTCGCGCGGCGCGGGCAGCGAGCGTGCCCACGTTTGTGCTGCGGAACGTGCGCGATTTCGCCGTCCACGAGAGCCCGCCGGTCCCGGACGTCCGCGAGCGGCTGCTCAAGTACAGATCGTACTGATGGAGGGCACAAGTGAGCACGAGAAGCCTTGGGACTGTCGGCGCGCTGCTCGCCTGGGGAGGGTTGGCCGTCTTCTCCGATCAGGCGCCGCTGCGTAAGACGACCGCCAGCGCCGGCCCCGTTTCGGCATGGCCCCAGCCAATCCCGGTTCGTCTGAAGCCGCCGGCTGGTGACGGCGTGCTCGTCACGACGCTCGGCGACGTCACCACACCGCTCGCAAACGGAACGTTCGATCCTGTTGCGGACCGCGTGACGACCACCGACGGCCGCACGCTTGAGGATTATTTCAGGAAGACGCTCGAGATTCCGTTCTACGCGCCGATCGACAAGTCACGATTCGCAGTCCCCCCCTCCGGCTGGTGCTCCTGGTACTACTACTACCAGGAGATCACGCCCGAGGAAGTGCTCGCCAACGCGCAGTGGGTCGCGCGCCACCTGGCGCCGTACGGGGCGAGATACGTCCAGGTGGACGACGGCTGGCAGGGCAGCGGACACGGGCTCGGCTCGAACCGCGACTGGACGACGGTCGACGTCCGTTTCGGCCAGCTCGGAATGGATGGCCTCGCAAAAGCCATCCGCGATCTCGGCCTCGAGGCAGGGATCTGGCTGGCGCCACACGGACAGAGCAACGAGCGGGTCGCTCGCGAATCGAACGCGTTCACGTGGAAGGCGGACGGAACCACGGCGTCCGATTCCTGGGAAGGGACCTATCTGCTCGATCCGACCGCTCCGGCCGCGCGGGACTATCTGCTGGACCTGTTCAAGCGACTGCGGTCGTGGGGCTACACGTATTTCAAGATCGACGGTCAGCCGACGGTGCTGCGCGAGATGGCCCGTGCGCTGCCCCACATGGTCGGCCCGGCGCCGCCGGGCGACGCGGACACCGCCGCCGCGGAGCTGTATCGGCGGACGCTGTCGATCATCCGCGAGGCGATCGGCCCCGAATCGTTCCTGTTGACGTCGTGGGGCATTGCGCTGCCCGCAATGGGACAGGTCAACGGAGCGCGCAGCGCAGGCGATGTCGTCCAGGGCTGGGAGGGATTCCTGACGGCGGCCTCCGCCGCTCAGCAATGGAACTTCCTTCACAACATCGCGTGGTACGCCGATCCGGACGTGCTCGAGGTCAGACCTCCGCTCACCGACGGCATGGCCCGGGCCTGGGCAACGATCTTCGCGCTCACCGGCCAGGCGCTGCTGGCAAGTGACCGGCTGACCGATCTCCCCGAACCGCGGATCGAGATCCTGCGCCGCGTGTATCCCGCAATAGACATACGGCCGCTCGACCTCTTCCGGCCGGAGGATCCGCTGAAGCCGCTCGTCGACCTGAAGGTGAGCCATCTGGGACGGCAATACGACGTGGTGGGCATCTTCAACTACGACGCCGCGCAGGCGACCACCCGGCGTGTGTCGTGGAGCGAGATCGGACTCGACCCGTTGGTACCGCACCATGTGTACGACTTCTGGAGCGGCACGTACCTCGGCGCGTGGGAGAACGGCGTCTTCGTCGACGTGCCTCCCGCCGACGTGCGCGTTCTCACCCTCGTACGGTCGGTCGATCGGCCGGTGCTCGTCTCGACGAGCCGCCACATCTCGCAGGGCTGGGTCGATCTCCTCGAGCTGAAGAGCGGCGGGACGGCCGACCGCCCCACGATTGCCGGCCGGAGCCGGCTGATCGCCGGCGACGCGTACCGAATGATTGTGGGCATGCCCCGCGCGGCACCCACCTACGCGCTGGCCGCGGCCCGCGCCCGAGGCGAGATCGGACCGGTGGAAGTGACATGGCTCGGTCACCAGGGCTACGCCACGGTGACGCTGCGATCCACGAGTACGCAGGAGGTCGGCTGGGATCTGGCGTTCGAACGGGCGCAACCGTACGTGTTCCCCGTTGAATCGCCGAACCAGGTGGTCGCCACGGCCCGATCGCTCGCGCAGGCGGCCGTGCGCTGGCCCGCGCAGTACCACGTGAAGGCGGGTTACCTCGTCGAGCTGGACGGCGCGCCCCAAGGGGTGTCGTTCGCGCCCGGCGTCGTGCTGCGCGGCCTCTCGGCGGATCGCCCTCACCGAATCGCCGTGCGGTCGATCTGGTACGACGGAAGCACGGCGGCAAAGCCGGCGGAAACCACCCTGACCATCCGCGTCCCCGACGCCGTGCACCTGTCGGACCTGGAGCCCGCGGTTGCGCGTCACCTGGGCGGCAACTCGTGGCGGATGATCGGGCGCGATCGTTCGACCGACGGGGGTCCGCTGCGGTCCGCGGGTCGCACGTTCGAAAAGGGGCTGGGCACCCATTCGACCTCCGAGATTCGCTATGAGATCGCCGGCGCGTTCGCGCGCTTCCTCGCTCTCGCGGCGATCGACGACGAGGTACGGCCGCAGAAGCCGAACGAAGCGCGTTTCGAGGTGTGGGGCGACGGTCGCCTGCTCTGGAAGAGCGAGGCGATCAGGAGCGGCGAGGCCCCGGTTCCGATCGAGGCTGACGTAACGGGCGTCCGCGACCTGACCCTGAAGGTGCTGCCCGGCAGCGACGGCTCGGGATCGGATCACGCCGACTGGCTGGACGCTCGGCTGATCAAGCAGCCGTCACGGTGATTCTCGAGGGGAGGACACATGCGTGTCGTGACTGGTCATCGTGCCGTTGTCGCGGGCGCCGCGGTGCTTGCGCTCGCAGCCGGATACGTCGCCGGCGCCCGTTCACAGCAGCCGGGCGGCTACATCGTCGAACATGACGCCGAGATTGCCGCGCAGGAGCCCGGCACGCACGGCGGCGGCGGGCAGACGGTGGGCTACTCGTTCTTCAAGCGGGCGGCGGGACTGCGCCTCGTGTTTCGCAAGCGAGCGTTCAAGCCCGGCTCTGCCATCGGCTACCATGCGCAGAAGGACGATGAGATTTACTACGTGTTGAGCGGACGCGGCGTCATGACCATCGATGGTCGGAGCTTCGAGGTGACGCCCGGGACGGCGGTGCTGACGCGCCCCGGCAGCTCGCATGGGCTGAAGCAGGCCGGCAACGAGGATCTCGTCATCCTGATCAACTACGAACAGCCGCCGGCCAGCGCGCGCTGACGGTCCTCGCGCCGGCCGCCTCGGCGGGACCACGGCGGGGCGCGGGGCTTCTGCTCGTCGAGATGGACTGCCGGCGGGCGCGGCGGACTCATTGAGAAGGAGGTGCGTCGTGGGCGACATGCGGCGTGTCAGCCGCCGGGAGTTCGTGAAGGCCGCCGGAGGCGCCGTGACGGCGACCTCGCTGCTCGGCCTGGGCCCCGCGCTGGGACACGCGCAGCCCACGCGGCGGCGATATGCGGTCGTGGGCACGGGCGATCGCGCGTCGAGCATGTGGGGGCGCGCCCTGTGGGAGAACTATTCGGACGTCATCGATTTCGTCGGCCTGTGCGACGTGAATCCGAAGCGCGCGGAGGCAGCGAAAAGCCTGATCGGCGCCCGCTGCCCCACGTTCACCAGCTTCGACCGCATGTGCGAGGACGCCAGGCCTGACCTCCTGATGGTCACGACCGTTGACGCGTACCACAGCCAGTACATCGTCAAGGCGCTCGACCGGGGCATCGATGTCATCACCGAGAAGCCGATGGTCATCGACGAAGCACAGTGCCAGGCGGTGCTCGACGCGGAGAAGCGGGCCGGCCGGACCATCGTTGTCACGTTCAACTATCGCTATGCACCCAAGCACCAGCAGATCAAGGAGCTGCTGCTCTCCGGCGAGATCGGCCAGGTCATCTCCGTCGACTTCAACTGGTATCTGGACGTGTACCACGGGGCGGATTACTTCCGGCGCTGGCATCGCCTCACGTCGCAGAGCGGCAGCCTGTGGGTCCACAAGGCCACTCACCACTTCGATCTGATCAACTGGTGGCTCGGCGCCGATCCAGTGGAGGTGGCGGCCGACGCGCGTCTGGCGGTTTACGGCCGGAACAACCCGTTCCGCTTCACGCACTGCCGGCCGTGCCCGCACAAAGCCGACTGCCGTTTCCACTACGACATCACGACGAACGCGACGCGGATGAAGCTGTACGTCGCCTGTGAAAACGTGGATGGATATCACCGCGATGGCTGCGTCTTCCGCGAAGACGTCGACATCCCGGACGCGATGGCTGCGGTCGTGAAGTATTCGAGCGGCGCCACGATGAGCTACTCGCTGAACGCGTTCATGCCCTACGAAGGCTACCGCCTCGCCTTCAACGGTGAGAAGGGCCGGCTCGAAATTCGCGATCACGAGCGGCAGCCGTGGACAGTGTCGGAAGCGGACGAAACGGAGATCTATCTCACGAGGAGCTTCGGCGAGCGGCGCCGCATCCCCGTGCAGCGGGGCGAGGGAGGTCACGGCGGCGGCGACACGCGGCTGCGTGATCTGATCTTCCGCAAGGTGGCCGTTCCCGAACACCTGAAGCTGCCCGGCTCGCGGGCCGGCGCCATGGCCTGCCTCACGGGCATCGCGGCGCGGAGGAGCGTGCAGGAGAGACGCGCGGTCAGGATCGATGACCTGGTGAGACTCTGAGCATGACGCGCGCCGTGTTGGCGTCCTGCGTTTCGGTGGCGGCCCTCGCAGCCGTTGCCCGGCTCGACCCTCGCGTCGCGGTTGCCGCCCGACCGGACGCTCCCGTCGCATCTGCCGCCCGGACCGACATTCCCGTCTCGGTTGCCAGCCCGGACGGGAAGACCGCCATCAGCCTGTGGGTCGAGCCTGGCGGGCGTCTGTCGTGGCGGGCGCGACGTAACGGGCACGATGTCATCGAGGCTTCGCCACTCGGCATTGTCGTGGACGGCGTCCATCTCGGCCAGGGCGCCGCCATCGAGTCAGCGCATTCGTACAACGTTGATGAGCGCTATGCCTGGCGTGGGGTACACGCGGAGGCGATCAACCGTGCGAACGGTGCACGGATTGTGACGGGACACACCGCGAGCGCCACTCGGTACGTCATCGACGTGCGGGTCTTCGACGATGGGGTGGCGTTCCGGATCGAGGTGCCGGGATCCGGCCGCCGCGTGCCGGACGCCGCGGCCGGCTTCCGGCTGCCGCGCGGGACGCTCGTCTGGTTCCACCGCTTGCGCGACCATTACGAGGGCACTTACGAGCGGTGGACGATCGAAGACCTCCGCGAGGGGGAGTGGGCGGCGCCCCCGGTCACCTTAAAGCTGCCGGAATCGCGCGGCTATGCCGCCATCATGGAAGCTGACCTGCGCGATTATCCCGGCATGGCGCTGCAGGCAGACGGGGCGAACGGGCTGCTGGAGCGGCTGGCACACAGTCACCCCCCTGGCTATCCGTTCACGCTTCGCTTCGGCGAGGAGGAGGCCAGACGGCTGGCGGTGGCTGCGTCTATCGATGGGCCGATCCGCACGCCCTGGCGCGTCGTCCTGATCGGCGCCGATCTGAACACGCTGGTCAACAGCGACGTCGTGCACAACCTCTGTCCGCCGCCAGATCCAAGGTACTTTCCGCAGGGGATCCGGACGGCATGGCTGCGGCCCGGGCGCGCCGTCTGGCGCTACCTCGATGGCGGTGAGAACACGTTCGACGGCATCAAGGAGTTCTCCCGGCTTGCCGGCGAGCTCGGGTTCGAGCACCACGTCGTGGAAGGCATCTGGCAGCGCTGGACCGAGGACCAGCTGCGCGAGCTGGTCGAGTACTCGAAGGCGAGGAATGTCGGGATCTGGGTCTGGCGGCACCGGCGAACCCTGGCGGCCCCGGAAGAGCGCCGCACGTTGTTCGCATCGCTGCAGCGCGCGGGCGTCGCCGGCGTGAAGGTGGACTTCCTCGATCACGAGGCGAAGGAAGTCGTCGACCTGTATCGTGCGATCCTGCGAGACGCCGCCGAGTTCCGCCTGATGATCAACTTCCACGGCGCGAACAAGCCGGCGGGAGAGCCGCGGTCCTGGCCCAACGAGCTGACGCGGGAAGCCATCTACGGCCTCGAGCACCGCCGCGCGGAGGCGTGGGCCGCCTTCAACACCACGTTTCCGTTCACGCGCCTGCTCGCCGGACATGCGGATTACACGCCGGTCGTGTTCGGCGAGCGGCGGCGGGAGACGAGCTGGGCGCACCAGATTGCCAGCGCCGCGATTCTCACCTCCCCACTGCTGGTCTATGGCGCCCATCCCGCGACGCTGCTGGCCAGTCCAGCGGTCGAGATGATCAGGAGCATCCCGAGCGTGTGGGACGAGACGATCGTGCTGCCCTCGTCGGAGATAGGCGAGTTGGCGCTGTTCGCCCGGCGGAGCGGCGCGTCCTGGTTCGTCGCCGCCATGAACGGCTCTTCGGCGCGCACGGTGGCGCTGGATCTGTCGTTTCTGGCGGGCGTCCGGTACGACGTGCTGACGGTGCGTGACCGCATGGGCGACGCGGCGACGGTGGAGGTCGAACGTACGTCGGCGGTGCGCACCGATCGGATGGAGATCCCGATGCGCGCGGGCGGGGGTTTCGTCGTGAGGCTCACGCCGGCAGACGCTTCGAGGGACCGCGGCCGATGATTCACATCGATCGACAACGTTCGCCGCGCGACCTCCTGCCCCGACTCGAGCGGGTGTTCGAGTTGTCCGCCGCGAAGATCCGGTCCATCGAGCGCACCTGGCCGCCCGAAGAGGGTGCGCCCGTGTTCACGGTCGACGGCCGATATCGATCGCGCGCGTGGACGGACTGGACTCAGGGTTTCCAGTTCGGGTCCGCGCTGCTCCAGTTCGACGCCACGGGAGACCGCGAGTTCCTGGAGCTGGGTCGCTCGCGCACCGTGCAGCGCATGGCGCCGCACCTGACCCACACGGGCGTGCACGACCACGGGTTCAATAACGTCAGCACGTACGGCAACCTCTGGCGCCTCGCGCGCGAGGGACGCATCGACGTCTGCGAGTGGGAGGTGCGCTACTACGGCCTGGCGCTCTGCGTCAGCGGAGCGGTACAGGCCGGCCGCTGGACACGGCTGCCGGACGGCGGGTTCATTCACTCGTTCAACGGCGCGCACTCGCTGTTCGTCGACACGATCCGCTCGCTGAGGGCGCTCGCGCTGGCGTTCGTGCTGGGGCATCACCTGTTCGAGGAGCAGGACGCGAACGTCAGCCTGCTCGAGCGGCTCGTTCACCATGCGCGCGCGACAGCGCGCTACAGCGTGTACTACGGCCACGGACGCGATCGCTTCGACGTCCGCGGCCGCGTCGCGCACGAGAGCCTGTTCAACCCCGCCAACGGCAGCTACCGCGGGCCGGGCACCCAGCAAGGCTATTCGCCCTTCAGCACGTGGACGCGCGGCCTCTCCTGGGCAATGCTCGGGTTCGCCGAGCAACTGGAGTTCGTGGGGACCGTGTCGGACGCGGCGCTCGAGCCTTGCGGCGGGCGCGACGCGGTCGAGCCGGCAATGCTCGAAGCGGCACGCGCGACGTGCGAGCGGTACCTGGAAGTCGCCGCCTCTGACGGCGTGCCGTACTGGGATTCCGACGCGCCCGGCCTGGCCGCGCTCCAGGGCTGGCGCGATCGACCCGCCGATCCGTTCAACGATCGTGAACCCGTGGACAGTTCGGCCGCCGCGATCGCCGCCCAGGGCCTGCTTCGCCTGTCGCACGTGCTGGCGGCACGCGGGCAGTTCGCGGAGAGCGATACGTACGCGCAGGCCGGCCTGCGCGTGCTCGACACGCTCTTCGACCCGGCAGGGCCGTACCTCAGTGGTGATCCCGACCACCAGGGACTCATCCTGCATTCGGTCTATCACTGGCCCAGAGGGTGGGACTACGTCCCGCCGGGCGCGGCGATCCCCAGGGGTGAATCGAGCCAGTGGGGGGACTATCACGCTCGCGAGGCCGCGCTCTACGTCAAGCGCCTTGCAACGGGCGCGCCCTATCTGACGTTCTTCGGCCCGCGCCAGCAGGACGCGGCGGGAATACAGGACCGAGGCGACGCGGCGAAGACGCCGCACGATCGTGGGGGGGCGAATGGTGAGTGACGCGCCGCGGCGGATCGCGCTGGTGACCGGCGGCACCCGCGGGATCGGATTCGGCATCGCGCGCGCGCTCGCGCTCGACGGCTGGAACCTTGCGCTCTGCGGGATGCGACCAGAGGCCAATGTCGCGGCGGTACTTGGCGATCTGCGGCAGACAGGCGCCGACGTCGCGTACTGGGCTGCAGACCTGGCGCGGCGCGCGGACCGCGAACGACTCGTCGAGCACCTGCGCGCGCGCTTCGGAACGGTCAACGCCCTGGTGAACAACGCCGGCCGCGGTCCCCGCGCCCGGGCCGACCTGCTCGAGGCCACGGAAGACAGCTTCGAGGAGGTCGTCCGGACCAACCTGCAGGGGCCGTACTTCCTCACCCAGGCGATCGCCCGCGATCAGGTTGCGCGGCGCCGCGAGGACCGGTCGTTTTCAGGCTCGATTGTGTTCATCACGTCGGCATCCGCCGAGATGGCATCGGTCAACCGCGGCGAGTACTGCGTGAGCAAGGCCGGCCTGTCGATGGCGGCGCGCCTGTTTGCGGCCCGTCTTGCCGCTGACGGGATCGCGGTGTTCGAAGTGCGGCCGGGCATCATCGCGACCGACATGACGGCGCCCGTGCGCGACAGCTACGACCGACGCATCGCTGACGGGCTGGTGCCGGAGGGTCGCTGGGGGCGCCCCGAAGATGTGGGCTCGGTCGTGGCGGCGCTCGTGCGGGGCGACTTCCCGTTCGCGACCGGCACGGTGATCCACGTGGACGGCGGCTTGTCGGTGCCGCGGCTGTGAAAAAAATGGGGTCAGACCCCATTTTTACGTTTTTCGTAACCTCGCTCCCGAGGGATCCCGCGACTTACAGAAAACGTAAAAATGGGGTCTGACCCCATTTACCGCGCCAGCCGCACCACGAAGCCGCCGCGCGGCCGCATCGGTAGATCGATCGTGTCCGCCGGGCTGACGGCCCGTGCCTCGCTCTGAAAGCTGCGGTCCTCGGCGCCGTCGCGGATAATCGTCGCCGTCCAGCGTCCGGCCTCGAGGAAAGCGAGGCTCACGTGGGCGTCCGCGGGCGCGTCCTGACCGTTCAGCCCTCCGACGTACCACCCGTCTCCGTCGCGCCGGGCAACCACGATGAGCCGGCCCGGCTCCCCCGCGAGCACGCGGGACTCATCCCACGCCGCCGGGACATCGGCGAGAAACTTCCTGGCCTCGGGTCCGAGCGCCCGGTACGACTCCACGCTGTCGGCGAAATGCTGCACGCCGGACTCGAACACGACCGACAACGCGAGCTCGTGCGCGTTCGTGGTACGGTGCGGGTACTTCACGTCGCTGAACGTCACGGGCGTGTAGTCCATCGGTCCGACCACGTTGCGGGTGAAGGGCAGCACGGTGTTGTGCCAGGCGGCTTTCGTGGTGAAGGCTTCGCGAAACTTGTACTGCTCGGCGCCGAACACCGCCTCCATCGCGACGAGATGCGGAAATTCCCGCGACCAGCCGCGCGGGATGGTGCAGCCGTGGAAGTTCACGAGGAGCTGGAAATCCGCCGCGTCCTCCAGCAGGTCGCGGTACTGCCGGATGCGGTCCTGCTTGTCGCTGTGCCAGAAGTCGACCTTCACCCCCTGGACGCCCAACGCCTGCAGCCGCGCGAACTCGGCGCGGCGTGTCTCGCGCTCGTGCATGCGATCGCGCGGCGCCTCGGTGACGTCGTTGTGCGGCCCGCCCGAGTTGTACCAGAAGAACAGCCCCACGCCGCGGCTCTTCGCGTGCGCGACGACGGCGTCGATCGTGCCCGACAGCATCTGGTCCCAGTTGGCGTCGACGAGCGCGTATTCCCAGCGCATCTCGGCCGCGAGATCGGTGAACGCGTTCAGCGCCTCGGCTCGTCGTGGGCTTTCGCTCTTCGACCACCAGCTCCACGCGGAGCGTCCCGGCCGGATCCAGCTCGTGTCCCGCAGCCGCGACGCCGGTGAAAGATCCGAGACGAGGTCTGACTCGGCGATACGTGCCGCCGCGTCGCCGACGATCACCACGCGCCACGGCAGGGTCCACGGAAGCGGCGACACCGGGTGAATCTCGCCGACGCCCAGTCCCTCCTCGGGATCGGGGAACGCGATCCGATACACACCGCCGGGCGCGTCGGCGGCCAGGTGGGCGCCGGCATAGTTGCCATCCACGGCCGCCTCGGTCACCAGCATCCACTTTCCCGGCGGTGTCCGGAACAGCGCGGGAAACGACCAGCCGATCGCGAGCGGCGCCGGCGTTCCTGCGGCGACTTCCCGGAAGAAGTCTTCGTAGGCCGGCCCGTAGCGGTGCACGCGCTGGTGCGGGAGCATCCATCCTGTGGACCCGTCCGGGACGTGGAAGCCGGTCAGCTCCTCGAACACACGTCGCGGCGTCGCGTCGCGCTCGGGAAACCGATAGCGGATCGCAACGCCGTCGTCGTGCGCCCGCAGGATCACGTCGAGGCGCGCGCCGCGAGCGTTGGCAAATGTGAGCACGCGCTCGCGGCCCCGGACGATGTGAGGGCGCCGCTTGCCGTGCGGCGTCCGGTAGCGCTCGTCCACCGGCGCTGCCTCGGCGGCGGCGACGAGCGTCAGCCCGTCGGCGAACGTCTGGTCGTGACGGCGGACGCCAAGCGGCGAGTCATCGAGGATGGCGGACCCGGCGCGCTCTACCCGCCAGGACAGGCGCCCCTCGTCACTGCGGGCGACCGTGATCGTGGTCAGACCATCCGGCGAGGTGACGGTCCAGTCCTCGGCGCTGGCCGGGGCGGCCGCAAGCAGCACACTTGGAATGATGATGGCGACTCGCATGGCAACGGAGTGTGGCACAGGCCGGCGCCCGCGGTACCACATGGACGTTACCCGGCCGGGCGGCGCGCCAGTCGCGGCCGCTCGACGATCTCAGTCGCCCACAAGAACCCCGCGACCGCTTCCTTGGCGTTGATCACGCGGCGATAGTTCACGTACGCAGCATAGCTCGCCTGCACGCCGAGTCCGTCGCACGCGCTGGAGACGTCCACGAGGCCCCTGTCGTTGATCTTCGCGTTCGCCGTGATCCCGCGATAGCCGCGCACGACGACGCCGGCATAGTCGGCGGGCTCGAGCAGCCTGAGTTCGATCCCCTTCTGGATCGCGTACGTGAACATCGCGCTGCCGGAGGTGTCGGTCCAGTTGTCGGGCTCATGCACCTTGTCGACCACCTGAAACCAGCGGCCGCTCCGTGGATCCTGCAGCTTCTTCAACGCCGCGGCGAGGCGCCGGAATATCCGCTCCACTTCCGGCCGCCTGCGGTGATCCGGGGGAAGCGACTCGAGGGTTTCGACCAACATCAGCGCGTACCAACCCAGCCCCTCGCTCCACACTTCCGGCGACAGCCCGGTCCTCGGGTCCGCCCAGCGGCACTCCCGCTCACCGTGACCGGCCTCATACACGCCGTGGACGTAGAGGCCCGAGTCCCCGCGCTGAGCGCGGTTCGCATAGACAATCAGTTGTCTCGTGGCTTCGTCCCACGCGTACTCCGCGTCGCGCATCGAACGGCCGTAGCGCGTGAGGAACATCTGCCCCATGAAGATGCCGTCGATCCACATCTGCCCCTGGAGCGACCTCGCATGCCAGAAGCCGCCGTCGCGGTTTCGCGGGTAATCGTCGAGCGCGCGCCGGATGCGATCGGCGGCTTCCCGGTACCGATCGTCTCCCGTCTCTTCGTACAGCATGACGAGCGTGTTGCCCGTCATCATGTTGTCCAGGTTGTCGAAGCGGGTTTCACGCAGGCGTCCTTTGCCATCGACAACGACGCGGAAGTCGCCCCTTTCGTCCACGTGCCGGTCGATGTACCGCTTGATGAACTCGTAGTAGCGCCGATCGCCCGTCGCGCGATACAAGCGTTCGAACCCCCGGAGAACATATCCGTGCACGTAGGTCCACGACCCGTGATACGCGAGGTTGTAGTCGGGCCAGCGACCCATGACGGTCTCGGCCGTCGCCACCGACCAGAACGCCGGGACCTTGCCGGGCGCGTACGGCAGACGCGCGCCAGGCGCGGCAGATGCGGCTGCGTCTTCCACGGGTGTCACCGTCGCCTGGCGGGCCGAGGCTGGATCGCGGCCGGTTCCGGCAGGAATCAGGACGGCGGCGAGGAGTGCCGCGAAAAGGGTCGGAGCGTGTACAGGTTCGGGCATCACCGCTGGATCCGTGCCGAGCCGCCACGAGCGAACGCCTGGACCTGCTCGAGCGTGGCCATGGTCGTGTCGCCGGGAAACGTCGTCAGCAGCGCGCCGTGCGCCCACCCGAGGCGTAACGCTTCCTCTGGGGACTCGCCGGCAAGCAGGCCGTAAAAGAACCCGGAGGCGAAGCCGTCGCCCCCGCCGACGCGGTCCATCACGTCGAGTTCGATGTCCGGCGCCGTGAAGGTCGTCCCATCGACCCACGCGATTGCGCTCCAACCGTGGCGGCTGCTGGAGCGCACGTCGCGGAGCGTGGTGGCCACGACCTTCACGCGTGGGTAGCGTGCCACCACCTGCTCGATCATCGAGGCGAATGCCGCCGGGTCGAGCCGGGAGGCGCCGGCGACGGTCGGCCCCGGTATGCCGAGCCCATTCTGCAGATCTTCCTCGTTGCCCACGAGGACATCCGCGTGCTCCACGATGCGGCCGACGACGGCGGCGGCGCGCGCGGCGCCGCCCCACAGGTTCCAGAGCTTCGCGCGGAAGTTCAGGTCGAAAGAGACCACCGCGCCGGCCGCGTGCGCCGCCTGCATCCCTTCCACGATCAGGTCGCCGGTGGTGGCGGACAGCGACGCGAAGATGCCGCCGCTGTGAAACCACTTCGCGCCCCCGTCGAAGACGGCGTTCCAATCGATGTCGCCTGGCTTCAGCCGCCCGGCGGCTTCGTTGGCGCGGTTGTAGAACACCACCGGCGGGCGCACGCCGAATCCGCGATCGCTGTACACCGTCGCCATGTTCGGACCGGAAACGCCGTCGTGCGCGAAGCGCGTGTAGAAGGGCGTGACCCCCATCGCGCGCACGCGCTCGGCGATGAGGTCCCCGATGGGATAGTCCACCATCGCCGTCACGATCGCGGTGCGCAGCCGAAAGCAGTCGGCGAGGTTCGCGGCGCAGTTGAACTCGCCGCCGCTGACGTGGATCTCGCATGCCGACGCCTTCCGGAATGGCACCACACCCGGATCGAGTCGATGGACCAGCGCCCCGAGCGCCACGAAGTCAAGGGCCGCGTGCGGCCGGATCCGAAGCCCATGGCTCATCGTCTGTTCCGCCAGTCGGTATGAAAGCTGCCGTCGCGATCCACGCGACGGTAGGTGTGGGCACCGAAGTAGTCGCGCTGGGCCTGCGTGAGGTTCGCCGGCAGCCGTTCGCTCCGGTACGCGTCGAAGTAGGCAAGCGACGCCGCCAGCGCGGGGACCGGAATCCCCAGGCCAAAACCCGTCTGGATCAGGAAGCGCCAGGCCTCCTGGCGGCGTGCGAGCGCGTCACAAAACCGATCGTCTAGCAGGAGGTTTGGCAGCGCAGGATCGCGCCGGAACGCCTCCATGATCTCCCCGAGCAGCCTCGCGCGGATGATGCAGCCCCCGCGCCAGATCTTCGCGATCTCGCCCGGCCGAAGGTCGTACGCGTACTCGGTGGAGGCGCGCCGCAGGAGCGCCATGCCCTGCGCGTAGGAGGTCACCTTGCTCGCGTACAGCGCGTCGCGCGCCGCATCGATCAGCCGCTGCCGCGCGCCGGCGTATGTCGTTCCCGGACCACGGTGCAGCCGGCTCGCGGCGACGCGCTCCGGTTTCAGCGCCGACAACAGCCGGCTCTCGACAGCCGCATTGATGGTCGGGATCGGCGCACCCACGTCGAGCGCATTCTGGCTCGTCCACTTTCCGGTGCCTTTGTGCGAGGCTTCGTCGAGGATCACGTCCAAGAACGGCCGGCCCGTCTCACGATCGACCGACGCGAGGATCTCCGCCGTGATCTCGATCAGGTAGGACTGCAGCTCCCCGGCATTCCAGTCGGAGAACACGTCGTGAAGCTCCGGCGCCGACAGCCCGGCGCCCCGGGAGAGCACGTCGTAGATCTCGGCGATCAGCTGCATGTCGGCGTACTCGATCCCGTTGTGGACCATCTTCACGTAGTGCCCCGAGCCGCCCCGGCCCATGTAGTCGACACACGGTTCGCCGTCCTCGGCTCTCGCCGCGATAGCCGACAACACGGGCGCCAGCGCGTCGTAGGCGGCGCGCGTGCCGCCCGGCATGAGGCTCGGCCCCCAGAGCGCCCCCTCCTCTCCCCCGGACACCCCGGTGCCCAGGAACTGGACGCCGTGCGACGCGAGCTCCCGAGAGCGCCGCTCCGTATCCAGGAACCACGAGTTCCCCCCATCGATCAGGATGTCGCCGGCCGAGAGGTGCGACAGCAGCTGGCCGACGGCATCGTCGACCGGCGGGCCGGCCGGGACCATCACCAGGATGCGCCGGGGCCGGCTGAGCGCGCCGGCAAACGCAGCGAAGGAATCGGCGGCGGCCACCATTGCGCCCGCGGCAGCCCCGTCCGCAACGGCACGGGTCCTGGCGGGGTCGGCGTCGTACCCGACCACGCCAAACCCGTTGCGTGCGAGGTTCCGCGCCAGGGCGGCACCCATGACGCCGAGGCCAACGACCCCGATGGTTGCGCTCATCCGATCGCCCCGGCAAGCGGGTCGCGCAGGCGGTATAGCACCTCGCCGGCCCGGTGTACGACCAGCACGTCGCCCTCGCCGTCCAACCCTCCCTCCGCGAAACGGACCGTCGCCGGGTCCCGGTAGCCGAGATTCACGCGTTCGCAGCGTTCGCGGGAGATTCCGGTCGCCAGGGTCACAGCGATCCGGGGCTGCTCCTCGCCGGTGCCGGCGTCGTACCGGCCGGCGCCTTTGAGATGCGTCGAGTGCGCGAGCACACACCCCGCGCGTCCGCCGAAGCGCTCCCACTGGGCGAGGAAGTAGTCGCGGCAGTGATATCCGATCTCGTCGAGGACCGCGCCGTGCGTGTGACTGACCTCGGTGATGTGCGGTCCATAGATGATCAGCTCTCCGCCGTCGGCCACCACCGGCTCGAGTTTGTACATCCCCTTGGCGGCGGTCCACAGATCGTCGTACATCGGCGGCACGACCGAGATGACGCGCCGCACCGGCGCATCGAGATACACGACGTGCCGCCGCGCCGAGAGCATCGCGGCCGCCCGCCACGCCTCGTCCAGCTCACCGATGAAGAGCCCCTCGACCCCTTCACGTGTGACGACGAGGCTGATGCAGGTCGTGGGGCGGTCGACGAAGCGCGCCGCGCGGTCGATCACCGCACGCACCGGCGTGTTCATCGTGCCAATCACCTCCACGCTCGTGATGACCGCCCCGAGCCAGTGCGTGAAATCGATGATGTCCGGCCCGGCAATGCCCGGGAACAAGTACTTCGTCCCACCTGAGAAGCCCGCCACTTCGTGCGGGAACACGGGCCCGCAGATCACGAGGTGGTCGTACTCGAAGATCGTGCGGTTGAGCGAGACGGCGACTGGGCGGGCGAACCGGCCTGCCGTCAACGCGCGGATCTCCGCGGCGGGAATCGTCCCGATCGTCACGAAGGTCGAGCGATCCTCCCAGCGATGGTTGAGGATCCTGGACCGGCCGGCGCGACCGTCCACCACCGGCTGCCCGACGTGCCGGCTCAACTGCGCGTCGGACATTGACTGGTGGGTGCCGAGCGCGACCAGAAAGTCGAGGGCGGCGGTGCGTTCCGCCGCCAGTTCCTGCAGCGTAGCGAACATCAGCGGCATCGGCATCGTACGGGTGCCGTCGGGGATGACGACCAGAACCCGCTGCCCGTCGAGATCGAGCCGCGCGAACGCATCGGCGGTGGTCCCGCGAACGTCGTGGGCGGAGAGGGTCCTGCCGTCGGATGCGCGGCTGGCGAGCATCGTGTCAGACTCCCGCGGCGCGCCCCAGCCGAAACCCGAAGTAGTCGCGGGCGTTCAGGAAGCAGACCCGGCGGATCAGTTCGTCGAGCAGCGCGCGGTCGTGCGGCACCAGCCCGCGGCCGACATCGTGCCCGAGCATGTTGCACAGGAGCCGCCGGAAGTAGTCGTGCCGCGAGTACGAGAGAAAGCTGCGCGAGTCGGTGACCATTCCCACGAACCACGCGAGCAGTCCCATGTTCGAGAGCGCCTCGAGCTGCGCCGCCATGCCGTGGAGCTGGTCGAGGAACCACCAGGCGGGGCCGTACTGGAGCTTACCTGGCGTCGTGCCGTCCTGGAAGTTGCCGATCATGGTCGCGAACACCTCGTTATCGCGGGGGTTCAGGTTGTAGAGGATCGTCTTCGGCAGTTGTTCTGTCCGGTCGAGGCGGTCGAGAAAGCGCGCGAGCGGGCATGCCTGCGGCCTGTCGCCGATCGAGTCGAAGCCGGCATCGGCGCCCAGCCGCCGACGCTGCCCGGTGTTCGCGTTGCGTAGCGCGCCCAGGTGAAACTGCTGGACCCAGCCGCGGGCGTGGTCGAAGAGCGCGAGGTGGTAAAGGAGCGCGGAGTTCAGCGCCGCGGCCTCCCGCGGGTCGAGGACGCCGCCGCGCCGCACCCGGTCGAACGACGCGTCGACGGCCTGGTCGGTCCACTCGTCGGCCGGCATCGCCTCGAGGCCGTGATCAGACGCACGACAGCCGGCGTCGTGAAAGGCATCGTGCCGCGCTTTCAGCGCGTCCAGCAGCGACTCGAGCCGGCCGCCGATTGATCGCTGCGACGCAGCTTCGAGCCTGGCGATCCAGGCGTTGAACGCCGGCGCGTCCTCGACTTGGAGCACCCGGTCCGGGCGCCACGTTGGATACACCTCGGTGTCGCGATCGCGCCGCGCCGCGAGGGTGCGGTGGTGTTCGAGCGAATCCGCGGGGTCGTCTGTCGTGCAGACGACGGCGACGCGGACGTTCTTGAGGAGGGCGAGCGGCGTGAAGCCGTCTTCTTGCAGGCGCTCGTTGCAGCGGTCGAAGATGGCCCGCGCGGTCGCCGGCGACAGGATCGCGTCGATCCCGAAGGGGCGCCGCAGTTCCATGTGGGTCCAGTGGTAGAGGGGATTGCGCAAGGTGTGCGGCACCGTACGCGCCCACGCCTCGAACTTCTCCCAGTCCGAGGCGTCACCGGTACAGCAGCGTTCCGGGACGCCGCTGGCGCGCATGGCCCGCCACTTGTAGTGATCGCCGTCGAGCCAGGCCGCGGTGATCGATCGGAAACGGTCATCGGCCGCCATCTGCGCTGGCGGGAGATGGCAGTGATAGTCGACGATCGGAAGGTCCGCAGCGACGTCGTGGTACAGCTCGCGGGCGACGGCGGTGTCGAGGAGGAAATCCTCGTGGACGAAAGGCCGCGAGTCGGTCGGCATGCCTGGCACCTGAGTATCGCCGGCCTCCCAGTCGGACGGCCAGCGGAAGCCCTCTTTACTTTAACGGTAAAGTTCTGGTAATACCACCCCGGGTTGCCAGTGACGCGACGAGCGTTCCTCATCCTCCCCGCCGGCCTGTTCTGCGCGTGGATGACGCGTCCCGGCCGACCGGCGCGTCGAGGATCTCCTGTCGCGCATGACGCTCGAGGAGAAGACGTGCCAGCTCGCGACGCTGTACGGGTATTCGCGTGTTCTGAAGGACGAGCTGCCGACCGTAACGTGGAAGCAGCAGATCTGGAAGGACGGGAACGGCACCATCGACGAGCACCTGAACGGCGTCTACCGCGGCGACTTTCCGAAGAGCGCGCTGACCTACCCGCCGTCGGTCCACGCCGATGCGATCAACCGCGTCCAGCGCTGGTTCGTCGACGAGACGCGGCTCGGCATACCGGTCGATTCAGCAACGAAGGGATCCGCGGGCTCGCGCACGACCGCGCGACGAGCTTTCCCGCGCAACTGGGCGTCGCCAGCTCGTGGGACCGCGCGCTCGTCGAGGAGATCGGGAGCGTCACCGGGCGCGAGGCGCGGGCGCTCGGATACACCAACGTCTACTCGCCCATCCTCGATCTGCCGAGGGACCCGCGCTGGGGCCGCACCGTGGAGGCGTACAGCGAGGATCCGTTCCTCGCTTCGGAGCTTGGTCGAATCCAGGTGCGCGCGCTCCAGGCGGCGCGCGTCGTTTCCACCCCGAAGCACTTCGCGATCTATAGCATCCCCAAAGGGGGACGCGACGGCGCCACCCGCACCGATCCGCAGGCGACCCTTCGCGAGGTCGAGATGATCTACCTCCCGCCGTTCAAGGCGGCCATCCAGGAGGCCGGCGCGCTGGGCGTCATGAGCTCGTACAATGACTACGACGGTGTTACGATCACCGCGAGCCGCCACTTCCTCACCGATCTACTGCGCCGGCGCTGGGGATTCAAGGGATACGTCGTCTCCGACAGCCGGGCAGTCGAGTTCATCGAGAGCAAGCACCAGACCGCGTTCGCGACGTGCTGCGCGTGAAGTTCTGGCTGGGGCTCTTCGATCGGCCGTACGTGCGCGATCCCGCCGAGGCGGACCGGATCGTCCGGAACCCGCGGCCGCGCGATCGCTGCTGAAACGTCCCGCGGGCCGCCGGATTTCGGCTTGCGCGGCGGCCATCCGGGCAATGTCAAAATTCGCCTTTACTTTACCGTTAAAGTTTGCTATCACGTAGCCGTGGGGTGACGCCGATGCATGTCCATGCGGCGCGTGCGATCCGGCTTGCGGCAGTCCTGCTCGCCGCTGGCGCTACCTGCGGATGGGCCGACGGCCAGCCCGGGAGACCCGGGGGCGCGGCCCGCCGCGACGGGTCGGTCACCCTGGCGCAGATTGACGCGGACGTCCATGCATTCCTGGCGCGTGAGCTGGCCGCCCATCTCGAAGCCGTCCCGGATTTCGATCCCCCGCCGAATCGCGTCCATGGCGCCCTCACCACAGGTGAGTACACGTGGGGGACGTTCATGCGTGCGCTGGCGGCGTACGCGCAGCTTTCCGGCGAGACGACGCTCGCGGGACGCGACGTGGCGCGCAGTGTGGCGGACATCGGGCTGCTCGAGGTCCGGCTCGGCGGCACGCGCTTCTCGCAGCTCTACGCCGGTCTTTCCCTGCGGCATTTCGGCACCGACCTCGGACGGAACCGGGTCTGGCAGACCCTGACCTCCTCCGAGCGTGAGGCGTGGGCCGCGCTCGTCGATGCGACGCGCTTCTACGATCCGGTCCGGCGGGAGGTCATCAAGCTGCCGGAGAACTACCTGGGCGTTGCCGCGCGTATCGCGGCAATGGCCTGGGACGTCGGTCTGATGGAGGATCGCGCGCTGCTCGACTCGCTCCTCGATCGAGCGGCAGTTCAGTTCACGTCCGGCGCGCTCTACGCGGACGACGCGCTGCCCTCCGGGCGGTACGATCGGTATTCCAACGAGTACGCGAGGTACGTGTGGGAAGCCGCGCAGATCGCGCGGCGCGCGGATCTGCTCGACGCCCTGCGCCCGTCGCTTCGCGCCCAGATGCGGCTCTGGTGGGACCTGCTGGCGCCTGACGGATACGGCTTTGCGTGGGGACGGAGCCTCGGCCTCGTCAGCTATCTCGACACGCTGGAGATCGCGGGCTTCCTCGCCGTGAACCCCGAATTCAGCCCAGCGCCGCTCGATCAAGTCGCCTCCGCGTACGTGGCGGCCTGGCAGTGGCTGCGCCGCGACTACAAGGACGATTGCCACCTCTTTTCCCTGTTCGACTTCGGCCGCGGCAACTTCGCGTACATCAGTCGCGATCGCGAGTGGCAGCAGACTGTGGGCGCGCTCGGCAAGCTGGCCCACGCGCACATTCAGCTGATGTCCGGTCTCCGCCAGGCGCGGGTCGAGACGATTCCCCTCGCACTGCTGCTGCCCGATGTGGCCCGCTTCGAGTTTTTCAAGCGCGACGGTCGGAAGGCAGGCGTCTGGGTGGTGCGTCAGGGCGCGGTGCGCTTCACGCTGCCGATTACCACAGCCACGCGCCCGGGCGTGGCGGACTACCTCCCCGCGCCGCATGGGCTGCCCGGGTTCGCCGCGCCGGTCGAGCAGGTGATGCCAGCGCTGACGCCCTTCCTCGATCTTTCCGACGGCCGCTCGATTGTCGCGGCGGATGGCGCCGACTTCATCGAGCCCGCCCCTGACGCGCGAGCGCTCCGGGCGCGGTGGACCCAGTGGGCGATCGTCGGCGGGAACGCTGCCGAGCGGGTCGATCCCGGGATCGAGAGCGCCGTGGAGTGGAAACTCGAGGGTGACTCGCTGATTCGCACCGAGCGCCTGACAACCAGCCGCCCGCAGACCGTGCGACGCTGGCGCGTCGAGCTGCCAACGACCGGGAACAGCTGGAGCACCTCGCTGGACGGCGGCGCGCGGAGCGACGTATTCGAAGGCCCTGAAGGGCGGCTGGAGGTCTCGGTGCTCAGCGCCGACTGGCCGTATTCGGTTTCCGGACTGGCCAATGGCGATACACGCGAGGGGCGGGGCGCACGCCTGGCGATTCCGCTGCGCCTCGTGCTGGAGGCGCGCGACCTCAGACTGGAGCCGGGCGTGCCTCGCGAGTGGCGGCTGCGGATCCGGCTGCGGGCAGCAGCCTCCGCTGACTGATAGGAGGATCAATGTCCAGCAGCTTTCACCATTGGGACTGGGCGTCGATTCCCGTCGAGCAGCTCGGCGAGGGCATCAGGCGCCAGATGATCTGGGGCGAGCGCCTCATGGTCTGCCGGCTCACGTTCGCGCCAAACGTTGTGACGCCGGAACACGCGCACGTTCACGAGCAGATCACGATCGTGGAGCGAGGTCGTGTCCGCTTCTCCATCGCGGGCGCCGATCGCGAGGTGTGGGCGGGTGCCGTGCTGCATCTACCCTCGCAGTGCCGCCACGGCGCGACGATGCTCGACGAGGAAGTGGTGCTGATCGACATCTTCTCACCCGTGCGGGAGGAGTTCCTGCCGCCCGGCATCGCACAGAACCGCTGACCAGTCACAGGGAGAGACCGTGATGAGTGCCTTGCAGCCCGTTCGTGACGCCGAGAAGCGCGCGGCGCTGGAAGAGGTCCTTCAGAGCGCCACGTTCCTGCGCGCGGGACAGGTGCGCAATTTCCTCCGCTACATCTGTGAAATGGATCTGGCCGGCCGCGCGGCCGCGTTGCACGAGTATCTCATCGCCGTCGAAGCGCTGGGGCACTCGATGGAGTACTCGTCGGACGACGACTCGAGCGTGCGTCGGCGAGCGTACGCGCTCCGCCAGAAGCTCGAGAGCGTGTATGCGACCGAGTTGTCGGGATCGCGCGTCCGCATCGAGGTGCCGAAGGGCAGCTATGCCCCGAGGTTCGTCCGGGTGGCCCCCAGGCCCACGACTCTCGACCACGCCGAGCCGGCTGCGGTCGTACACGCAGGAGGACGCTGATGACCCGCGGCGACGCCGTTCGGTATCTCGCGACTGTGGCTCTTGCGGCGCTCTCGGCGCTGCCTCGCGCCGCCGCGCAGCCGGCAAGCGCGGCCGACGCGCAGCAGCAGGCGCGGCTGGAGTGGTTCCGCGACGCGAAGTACGGCCTCTTCATCCACTGGGGTCTCTACGCGATCCCGGCGGGCGAGTGGCGCGGCAAACGGATCCCCGGCATCGGCGAGTGGATCATGAACCGGGCGAAGATCCCGGTCGCGGAGTACGAGCAGCTCGCCCGCCAGTTCAACCCGGTCCGCTTCGACGCCGACGCCTGGGTGCAGCTCGCACGCGATGCGGGGATGAAGTACATCGTCATCACCTCCAAGCACCATGACGGCTTTGCGCTGTACGACTCGAAAGCCAGCCGCTATGACGTCGTGGACGCGACGCCGTTCAAGCGCGACATCCTGAAGGAGCTGGCGGATGCCTGCGCGAGGCAGGGCATGCGGCTCGGGTTCTACTACTCGCAGGCGCAGGACTGGCACGACCCGAACGGCGCCGGCAACACGTGGGACTTCGGGCCGGACGAGAAGAAGGACTTCGACAAGTATCTGCGGGAGAAGGCGGAGCCGCAGGTCCGGGAGCTGCTGACCGGCTACGGGCCGGTTGCGCTCGTCTGGTTCGATACCCCGCGCATGATGACCGCCGAGCGCGCGTCGCGGTTCACCGAGATCGTCCGGTCGCTGCAGCCGAAGACCCTGATCGACGGCCGCCTCGGTGCGGCCGGCGACTACGTGACCACCGGCGACAACGTCATCCCGCCGGAAGTGCAACGGCAGGCCTGGGAGGTGCCCGCGACGATCAACCACACCTGGGGCTACCGGAAGGATGACCAGGACTGGAAGTCGCCGGGCGCGATCATCTTCAAGCTCGTGGACATCGTGAGCAAGGGAGGCAACTACCTGCTCAACGTCGGGCCTATGGCTGACGGCACGATCCCGCAGGCGAGCCAGGACATCCTTCGCACGGTGGGCCGATGGCTGAAAGTCAATGGTGAAGCGGTCTACGGCGCCGGAGCAACACCGTTTGGCGACGAGCTGGGCGAGTTCAGCTCAAAGGGCGCGAAGGACGTGCGCGGCAATCCGCTGTTCCTCGTCAACACCGAGTGGCGCGTCACCTCGAAGCCCGGCAAGTTGTACTTCACCTTCTTCAACGAGCCGCGCGCCCCGTTTCCGATCCCCCCGATCCGGAACACCATCAAGCGCGCCTACCGCCTCGCGGACGGCGCACATGTCGAGCTGAAGTCGGAGGGCGGCCGGACGTTCCTCATCATCGAGCGGCCCATGTGGGATCCCACCGCCACGGTGGTTGTTGTCGAGATCGAGGGTGGACGGGTGGAGACGTTCTGACCCGTGCGCGAAGCATGAATCGAAGAGACGTTCTCCGGCTGGGCCTCGCGGCGCCGCTGCTGCGGCTCGTCGGGACCACGGTGCGCGGCAGCGCCGAACGGTTCGGCATCTCCGCGTTCGAGCAGGCGGCATCCCGCGTCGTGCCTGTGGACCCCATCGCCAGCGACGCCGTGCGGGTGGTCAAGTCCTGGCATGGTCCGTTCTGCCGCTCGCGTGCAGTCAACGCGTCGGCGCGCCCGGTCGCGCTGAGGGCAATCGTCCTGTTCGACGTGCTGCACGCGCTCCCCGCCGGCACCCGGTTCTACGGCGAAGGCTTTCAGATGCTGACGCAGACGGGTGGCACCCTCGGCCGCCCGGAGAACCTCGGCAACTACACCGACCCGGGCCATTACAAGATGCCGGAGCCTCCGGGCGCACGAGCCGTGTACGGCCTCGCCACCTTCTCGCCGCACCCGGACCAACACCACGCGCTGGCCTTCACTTCGTGCCGCCGCTTCGCAGGGAAGTTCCACGTCAGTCCCGATCGTCTCGAGGTCGTAGTCGACACGGAAGGACTGTCGCTCGGCCCCGGCGAGGAGTGGCCGCTCGAGGAGTTCGCGTGCTTTTCCGGTACCGACCGTGAGGACCTGCTCGGCGCCGTGGCCCGCCGAATCGACGACCATCACCCCCGTCTGCGCGTCGCGGCACCCCCTTCCGGCTGGTGCTCCTGGTACTGCTTCGGGCCGCGCGTCACGGCGGCCCAGATCCTTGCCAATCTGGACGCGATCGCAACCAGCGTCCCCGGCCTCAAGTACATCCAGATCGACGACGGGTATCAGCCGGCGATGGGGGACTGGCTGGATACCGGGGCCGCCTTCGGCGGCCAGGTGCAGACAGTTCTGCGGCACATCCGCGACCGCGGATTCGAGCCGGCCATCTGGGTGGCTCCATTCATCGCTGAGGAGGGCTCGCGCCTGTTCCGGGAGCATCCCGATTGGTTCGTCAAGGACGAGGAGGGGAAGCCGCTCCGGGCCGATCGCGTCACGTTTGGCGGCTGGCGGCGCGGCCCGTGGTACGCCGTTGACGGTACCCACCCCGACGCGCAGTCGCACCTCGAACGCGTCTTCCGAACGATGCGCCGGAACTGGGGATGCACGTACTTCAAGCTGGACGCGAATTTCTGGGGGGCGATGCACGGCGGGCGCTTCCAGGATCCGCGGGCCACCCGCGTCGAAGCGTACCGGCGCGGCATGGAGGCGGTGCGGCGCGGTGCGGGCGATGCGTTTCTCCTCGGGTGCAATCACCCGATCTGGGCATCGCTCGGTCTTATCCACGGCTCGCGCAGCTCAAACGACATCAAGCGGGACTGGACACGCATCACGACTACCGCGCGTCAGAATCTCTCGCGCAACTGGCAGAACGGCCGGCTGTGGTGGAACGACCCGGATGCGATCGTCATGACCGGCGACCTGAGCGAGGAGGAGATCCGGTTTCACGCGACGGCGATCTACGCGACCGGTGGAATGATCCTGTCAGGCGACGATCTGTCGGCGATCGATCCAAAGCGCCTCGAGATGCTCCGGAAACTGCAGCCACCGCCAGGCGCGGCGGCGCGCTTCGAAGACGACTCGTTCCGCAGCGGCACTGTCGTTCTTCCCGACCGTCGCGGCGTCTGCCTGTTGAACTGGGACGATGCGCCGCAGTCGATCGCCTTCTCGCTCCCGCAGCCGTTCCGGGTACAGGAGACCTGGACCGGCGAGGACCTCGGCGTCCTGGGCGCGGGGCGAACGTCGATGAAGCTCCCCGCTCGTTCCGGCCGGCTCCTGGTGTGCCGGCCGGCCTAGGCGCGCGGACGTCGCGGGAGAGCCCGTCCACGTTCGGACAAGCCACGTCCAGGAACGGCCCACGTGCCTGTCCTTCGCGGAGGCCGCCACATCCAAACTGCTCGGGCGGCATCAGTCTGTTCTCGCGATCTCTCGAACAGCTTTCGATGGCACCACCGTTGCTGGCTGTTCGTGTGCCAGCGCCGGAGTGTCATCAAGATGCGACGGCACATTCTCTCGGCCCTGATCGCCTTGTGCGCGGTCACGCTGCCGGTCTCCGCTGCCGCCCAGACGCACAACGGGATGGTGCAGGGTTTCGGCGGCGTCACGTTCGGCACCAGCGCCTCGGCGTCCACATTCGGCGGCGGCATCGCGGTAGGGTTGACGGACAACCTGCAGATCATCGGCGAGGGAGGACACCTCGGCGACATCAAACCCTCGATGCTCGACACTCTGCTCGACCTCACGCCCGTGGACTTGCGGCTTTCCGCGATCTACGGGGAAGGGGGCATCCGGTTCATCGGTTCGCCGCATTCGGCGGTCCGGCCGTACGCCGAGGCCACGGCGGGAGTGGCGCGCCTCTCGACGAGGTTCGATGGGCTGGGGGGCCGCACCGGCGCGATCGTTGAGACGGCTCTCGGCTTTATCGACAGCAACCGGCCGATGCTCGGTGTCGGCGGTGGGGTGATGCTCCAGGGTGGGCCGATCCTCGTGGACCTGGGTTACCGGTACAAGAGGATCATGGCCGGTGACTCGCTGCAGTCGCTCGTCAACGGCGGCCGCGATTTCGACGTCAGCCAGGTTCGCGTGGGTCTCGGCGTCCGGTTCTAGCGTGCCGCCGGGCTCACGGCGCCTGGTGGGCCCGGATCGCGTCGATGACGAGCTCGCCGAGATCTTCTGCCTTGCGCGCGCCGATGCCGTAGACCCCCTGGAGCGCGGCCACGGTCGTGGGCTTCAGCCGCGCCAGCTCGCGCAGCGTCGTGTCGTGGAAGATCACGTACGGCGGCACGCCGCGGGCACGCGCGATCTGCAGCCGCACGGCGCGAAGCCGCTCGAACAGCTCGCGATCGACATCGCGCCATGACTCCGCCTCGGCGCGCGACGCGCGCGGCACGCGGTCCTTGGACGGACGACGCTGCCGCACGAGCGACAGGCCCGGGTCCGCCGCGGGATCCTTCAAAAGCGCGATGCCGCGGTTGGTGAGGCGCAGCACCGGCATCGGCTCGTCCGGTTGGTGCAGGTGGCCCG
This sequence comes from Vicinamibacterales bacterium, assembly GCA_035463475.1. GTDB lineage: Bacteria > Acidobacteriota > Vicinamibacteria > Vicinamibacterales > 2-12-FULL-66-21 > JACPDI01. The sequence continues at coordinate 6,948 of DATHTE010000082.1, read as the reverse complement.
CCGCGACGAGCTGCTCGATGTAGCCGCGCACCTCCGCCACCGGCGCGTCCTCCAGGAGGCCGAACGTGCTCAGCTCGTGGTGTCGCCGCGCGGAGACCTGCTCGCTCGTGCTGCCGCGCAGCACGCTCGTCACGTGCGCGGCGCCGAAACGCTGCCCCACGCGCGCGACGCAGGAGAGTATCTTGCGCGCGACATCGGCGGGATCCGCCACCGGCTCGAGCTCGCCGAGGCAGTAGTCGCACGCGTCGCAGCGCTCGCGCGCGTACGACTGGCCGAAGTAGGCGACGAGCCGGCGATGCCGGCACCCGACACCCGCCGCATAGCGCTCCATTTCACGCAGGAGCATCCGGCGAGACTCCGTCAGCTCACCCGCGCGCTCGAACATCGTCCGCCATCGGATCACGTCCGCGGTCGAATACAGCAGCACGCACTCCGCCTCGAGTCCGTCGCGGCCGGCGCGCCCCGACTCCTGCTGATAGTGCTCGAGCGACTGCGGGGCCCCCGCGTGGACGACGAAACGGACGTCCGAGCGATCGATGCCCATCCCGAACGCCACGGTCGCCACGATGATGTCCGCTTCCTCGTTGAGGAAGGCGTCCTGGTTGCGATGGCGCTCCTCGTCGGCGAGGCCGGCATGGTAGGGGCGGGCGCGCACGCCGGTCGAGGCAAGCCAGCCGGCCAGCGCGTCCACCTCGCGCCGCGAGGTGCAGTAGATGATGCCGGCCTGCCCCGGGTGGCGCGCGAGGATCTCGAGGAGTTGCCGTTTCAGGTTTGCGCGCGGCAGGACGCGATAGACAAGGTTCGGCCGATCGAAGTCGCCAACCAGCACGGACGGGTCGCGGAGCCCGAGCTGAACCGCGATGTCGCGCCGTACTCGGGCCGTGGCGGTTGCCGTGAACGCGTGCAGGCTCACGCGCGGCCAGAAGTCGCGGAGCCGCCCGAGCTGGCGGTACTCCGGGCGGAAGTCGTGTCCCCACTGGCTGATGCAGTGTGCCTCGTCGATCGCGACGAAGCTGACGTCGCCAAGGAGCGCGCGGAACGCGTCGCCCCCCTCGCCGAGCAGCCGTTCCGGCGAGACATACAGCAGCCGGTAACGACCCGTTCGAATACCCGCGATCACCTCCGCCTTCCGATCCTGGGGCAGCGCGCTGTTGTAGCAGGCCGCAGGGACGCCGTTGGCCGCGAGCGCGTCCACCTGGTCTTTCATCAGCGAGATGAGCGGGGACACGACGAGCGCGAGGTTGGGACGGACGAGCGCCGGCGCCTGGAAGCAGAGCGATTTGCCGCCACCCGTGGGCAGCACCACGAGCGAGTCGCGCGCGGCCAGGATGGCCTCCATCGCCTCGCGCTGCAGCGGACGAAACGTGTGGTAGCCCCAGTGGCGGGCGAGGATGGCAGCGAGGTCCGGAGACACTGATCAGAGTTCAGGGTTCAGAGTCAGGAGTATAGCGCGCGATAATAGTTGACAGAGTCAACTATTTAGGGGATAGTCGCGGCCCATGGCGGATCCGCACGTCGCCGTCGTCCGGCGGTTCAACCGCTTCTACACCCGTCAGATCGGCCTGCTCGACGACGGGCTCCTCCAGACGCCGTTTTCGCTGACCGAGGCGCGCGTGCTCTACGAGCTCGCCCATGGACACGGGATGACTGCCACGGCCCTGAGATCGCTGCTCGGCCTCGACGCGGGCTACGTGAGCCGCATGCTTCGCGGCTTCGAGCGCCGCGGGCTCATCCGTCGCGAGCGGTCTGCGCGCGATCGGCGAGAGTCGCACGTTCACCTGACCGCCAAGGGACGCGCAGCGTTCTCCTCCCTCAACACGCGGCAGGAGCGCCAGGTGGCGGGCATGATCGGCAAGCTGCCGGCGCGCGAGCGGGGCGAGTTGACCTCCGCGATGCGATCGATCGAGCGCCTGCTGGGCGCCTCCCCGGAACCCCTCGCCACGCGCTGGGCACTCCGGGAGCCTCGCGCGGGCGACATGGGCTGGGTAGTGCACCGGCACGGGGTGCTATACGCGAAAGAGTACGGCTGGGACGCGCGCTTCGAGGCACTCGTGGCGCGGATCGTCGCTGACTTCGTCGATCGGTTCGATCCCGCGCGCGAGCGCTGCTGGATCGCCGAGCAGAGCGGGCAGATCGTCGGGTCCGTGTTCCTCGTGAAGGTGAACGACGAGGTTGCCAAGCTCCGGCTGCTCCTCGTGGAACCCTCGGCGCGAGGAACCGGCCTCGGCAAGGCGCTCGTGAGTGCCTGCGTGGACTTCGCGCGCCAGGCCGGCTACCGGAAAGTCACGCTGTGGACGCAGAGCGTGCTCGCGGCCGCGCGGCACATCTACGACCGCGCCGGCTTCGTGCTCGTCAGCAGCGAACCGTCCGAGAGTTTCGGCCACCGGCTCGTGTCGGAGACCTGGGAGTTGACTCTCGCCTGAACCTGGCCCGGTGCGTCAGCTCGTGTGGTCGTGGACGATCTTCCACCCCTGCGGCGTGCGCATCCAGATCAGCGTGAACCATCCGCTCTGGTCCGGATTGCCGCCGCCGCTCAGGACGAAGCGGCCGGTCATGAGCGCCGCTTCTGCGGCGAGGGGGACGACGGTGAGCTGATCGAACCGGAGCTGCTGCAGCGGCTTGCCACCCGAGAAAAAGCGCTTCTCGTATCGGTCGCGCATCGCGGCGCGGCCGATCGGCCCGTCGCGCGTCATGAACATGCTGCCTTCGTGGTACGGGTCGATAAATCCGTCCAGGTTCCCCCTGTTCCACTCCTCCGCGGATGCCTGCAGGGCCTTCACGGTCTCGTTCCTGGCGTCCCCCTGCGCCGTGGCGGGCTGCACCGCGCCTGCCGGACGGCTGTTCGAGCTGTCCATGTCGGACACGATCAACCAGCGGCCATTTGCGCCCTTACGCAGCGTGAGCGTGAATTTGCCGGCGTCTGGCTTGCCGCGCTCGCCCGCGTACCCGCCGATGATGTAGGCCGCGTCGAGATCCGGCGGCAGCGTCACCGACGGCTCGGAGGCTTGCGTCGCCTCAACCTGCGCCGCGACCGGCGACGCCGAGGGGAGAAAAAGGACGATCGCGAACGCAACGATGCGCATATGGAACGGTAGCTTACCGCGAAAGGGCGGACCACAGACTCCGCTCCACCCACCGGCACCATTCCGTTGGCGTGATGCAGGTCATTCGCGCGAGAGCGCGAGATAGAGCGCGACAGGCGCAAGGATGATCCAGGCGCCCAGCGTCAGCTTCACGGCAGGATGCGCGAGCGCCTCCGACAGCGCGGCGGCGGCACCGGCGAAATCCGCGCCCGCGACGCTCGATGCCACGGCACGCACCTGGGCGGCCGCGGCGGGCGCGAGCGCGATCAGGACCAGTCCGAGCAGCGCCGCGACGCAGCCGATGGCCGCGCCGACGGCGACGTGCAGCGGCCGTGCCGCGGCGACCGCGGCGTCTTCGCGGGCCCGGAGCTGCGCGCGCCACCAGACGATGCTCGCCGGCGGGACGTTTGCGGCGGGCGCCTCGTCGTCGTCCAGGAACGCGCGCGCGGCCGCCGCCACGTCGGCGCAGACGCCGCACTGTTCCACGTGCGCGCGAAGCGCGTCATCGCACCGATCCGGCCATCGGCGCGCGGCGACGGCGTCGAGCACGTCCTGCTCCCATCTGCAGTCGGACGCGGTCATCGCGCACCCTCGCTTCCGGTTTCGCCGCGCAGGAGCGCCGAGAACCGGCGGCGCGCCCGGAACAGCAGCGGCTTGACGCTCCCGATCCGCAACCCCAGGACGGCGGCGATCTCCCGGTGAGACCAGCCCTGCGCGTACGCGAGCCAGAGGAGCCCGCGCTCCCGCGGTTTGAGCCGTCCCATGGCGCGCGAGACGTCCACGCGCGCCGCCGTGGCGCCCGGCGGGGCCCCCGCGGCAACGGCGTCCACCGGGCCGTCCGCCGCTGCGATCGGGTCGCGGCGCCGTCGGCGGTGGCGGTCGCGCGCGACGTTGGTCGCGATCGCGAACAACGCGTTGCGCCTGTGGGATTCGCTTGCGTACGTCCCGCGCGCGCGAAGAAAGCGATAGTAAGTTTCCTGGAGCAGGTCGTCGGCTTCAGCGGCGCTGCTGACGCGGGCGAGGTACAACCGGAGCGTTCGCGCCGTGCGCTCGTAGAAGGCGCGGAACGTCTCCTCGTCCATCTCGAGCGCCACGTGCTCGCTGCTCTCGTTCGCCCGCGCGCGCAGGCGTTCGACCTCCTCCAACGTGAGAATCATGCGGCGCCAGCCGGGCCGGAAGCGCTGCGGCCGAAGCCCGCCTCGAACAGCCCCATCCGCCGCGAGATGAAGTAGGCGGCCACCGCGGACATCACGAACCCGAGGCCGAGCGCGAGCGCCAGGACGCCGAACACCCAGAGCGGCTCGCTGACCTCGGCCATGACGCGGCGGCTCACGAACTGCAGCCCGAGGCCGAGCACGGTCAACACGACACCGGCCTGGCTGGACCACAGGATTCTCGACACGGGCGCGCTGAGCGGCCGCGGAGCGCCCTCCGCCAGCACCGGTCCGGACTCGAGGAACCGGCGGCCGGCGGGCGTTTCGATGTACGCGAGCAGTTCCTGGTTCGACGCGAAGCGGTCGAGCAGCTTGTTGTGCGTCTCGGACTGCAGGCGCGACAGCCGCGACCAGCGTCGCCAGTCGATGAGCGTCTTGATCAGCCAGATCAGGGCGCCCGTGATGGTCACCAGCACCGTGAAGATGGCGAGGGCCTCGAGTATCTCCCTCATCAACGAGAACGCCTGCGATCGCGGGTCGTCCGGTTGCCAGGAGCTGTCCGGGCCCTGCACGCCGGCGAGGAAGTAGCCCGGATTGTGCGCGACCTCGGGGTGCGCCGCGAGGAACGACGCGAGCGCCGGGTAATCCGAGAGATACGGCTGGTTCGTCAGCAGCGACGGATCGAGCTTCAGCACGCGACCGAGGGCGGGCGGGTACCGGTCCAGGAGTTCGTCGAGCTGGCGCCTCGTGTCCTGCGCCGCGCGCTCGTCGGAATAGGTGACGGCGGGCGCCTGCCCGCGGGGGGTCGGCTGGGCCTGCGCCGCCGGTCCACGGGCGGCCGGCGCCTGCCGCGCCGACGGCACCGCCACGCCGCCGATGACGAGGATCATGACCGCCAATGCCGCAATCCCGCGTGCCAGTCGCATGAGTGAGTCCCTCTGCTCACTGATACGCAGAAACCGGGGGAAGGTTAACAGGGCCCTGACCCTAACCCTGAACCCTTCTCACTGCTCCGTCGTGGCGGCTCGCGGCGTGGCAGGCGCGGTCACCAGCGCGTTGAACAGCAGCTTGAAGGTCCCGTGCGTTTGCGCACGGTGCTGCGGGCGGAAGCCGATCAGCACGACCTTGCCGGAACCGTGAGAGACCGCCACCATCGCCGCCTTCCTGCCGATGATCTGCTCCCCGAGCAGCCAGCCGCTCTGCAGGAGGTCGCGATCGACGTAGGAGGCGACGACCTCGATCCGCTCGTTGCGCTCCGTGGGCAGGATCTCGTAGACCTGGCTGCCGCTCAGGAACGTCGCGAGCCCCTCGCCCGGCATGCCGTAGGCGAGGGGATGATCGGCGTCGAACTTCACGCGCAGCGTCGATCCCGGGCACCAGAACTCCTTGGGGTCTCGTCCCGCGACCACGTCGCGCAGCGGCAGGCTGAAGCGCTCGATGGCCAGGGAGCCCGCCTGCGCGAACGTGATGAGCGTTCCACCCTTCTCGACGAACGCCTTGAGCGCATCGGAGCCCTCGCGCCCGAAGCCGCTGCGGTACTCGGGGGGCATCGTCTGCGCGCCTCCGCCGAACCCGCCGCGCCCGCCACCGGGAGTTTCGGAACGTTCACCAGTCATGGCGGCCGTCGAGTCGGCCGGCAGGATGATCGCGTCGTACTTCGCCTCCAGCCCGCCCGCCTTGATGTCCTTGTCGAAGAGCGACGTGTAGGGGAAGCCCCACTGCTCGAGGAGGAAGCGCGTCCAGCCTTCGTCCATGTTGCCGCCGGCGTAGCGCTGATACATCCCAAGCCGCAGTCGCTTGACGTCGTGCACCGAAGGAGCATTCACTTTGAGCGCGGCGAAGTCGACACCGGTCTTCTTCGCGATGTCCGCCAGCGTCGCCTCCGGGGCGCCAGCCGCGACGATGAAGTCGCCCGCGCGTACGCTGCCGTCGGCGGTCGGCGCGTCGGCTCGACGGATCGCGATGTTCCTGTCGAGCAGCAGGTTCACGGCGCGGAAGCTGTCGTTCGCGTGCCCGTCGATCACATACCCGGCCGTGCCGCGGGTGACGCGCCCCGTCGGCGAGACCTCGGTGACCTTGACGAGGTCGGCAGCCACCAACGCGTCCACCGGCTCCACCGCCACTCCCATGAACTCCGCCATGGTGTCGGTCGCCATGTCGTACGGCCGGATCGGGGTGTTGTCGCGGTCGCGCGTGTAGGTGTTGTCCGGGTACAACGTCCGTCCCAGCAACCACCGCACCACGCCCATCTTCGGCTGGGCCATCGACACGACGTAGGATCCCGCCCCGAACACCTGGCTCCCCGAGCGGAACTCCGCCCTCGCCTGCTGCACGTCGATTCCCTGCACGAGCAGCTTCTGAACGAGCTTGGCGGCGGTCAGCGGGTCGTGCTGGGCCGCCGGGATGACGTACGCGGCGGGGCGGCCGCTCGCGCCGCGGTCCGTCTGCCTCTTCGCCTTGAGGTAGGCGTTCCACAGCACGGTCTCGCGGTTCCGCGCGGCGAGGTCCAGCGCGGCCCACGCCGAGATCTTCTGCTGCTCGACGATGTCGCGCAAACGCCACCAGCCGCCGGGCCACGGGTTGGGAAACGTGGTCTGCTCTTCGTACTCGGGCAGCCCGCGCGTCTGGCCGCGCAGCTGATCGGGATGGATGTAGAGCGGCGTGGCGAGCCGCGCGCTGGCCGATTCGGTGAGCATGCCCGCGACATTGTG
>DATHTE010000081.1:0-55041 GCA_035463475.1 Vicinamibacterales bacterium | reverse complement strand
CAGGTTTGGCACCTCGATGTCGGCTCATCGCATCCTGGAGCTGTAGCAGGTTCCAAGGGTCCGGCTGTTCGCCGGTTAAAGCGGTACGTGAGCTGGGTTTAGAACGTCGCGAGACAGTTCGGTCCCTATCTGTCATGGGCGCAGGAGATTTGAGTGGGGCTGACCTTAGTACGAGAGGACCGGGTTGGACGCACCTCTAGTGTACCGGTTGTCACGCCAGTGGCAGCGCCGGGTAGCTACGTGCGGAAGGGAGAAACGCTGAAAGCATCTAAGCGTGAAACCCTCCACAAGATGAGATCTCCCAGGCCGCAAGGCCTCTGAAGGCTCCTGGAAGATGACCAGGTAATAGGTCGGGTGTGTAAGGCCAGTGATGGCTTGAGCTAACCGATACTAATCAGCCGTGAGGCTTGACCATTGATTCTTCGTACTGATGGCGTGGTTCGGTAGAGACTACCGTTTGCAGGGTATTCAGTCTGTCAGGTGCGCAGGCGGGCGTATGTTCCGCCTCCGCAATGTTCTTTGAAAGAGACCCGAAGGCGCGCGAACTCCGTGAGCGCGCCCGCCGGAGCGGAGCGGGGACCTTGGGGCCCCGCGAAGCGACGGCGCAAGGGGGGTCCGGCGGGACGACGTCCCCCGGACTGGTAAAGTTTCCCGGTGACCATAGGAGAGGGGTCACACCCGTTCCCATTCCGAACACGGAAGTTAAGCCCTCTACCGCCGATGGTACTGCGTGGGTAACTGCGTGGGAGAGTAGGTCGTTGCCGGGAGTGATTCTCAAGCCCGCTTCATCCGACGATGGAGCGGGCTTTTTTATTGTGAGTTGGCGATTTGGTTAGTTGGCGATTTTGGTGATCTCACCCCGCGGCCATCGGCGGGGACCGCCCAAGCGAGCGCGCACGCGCGAGCGCTACAGAATCCCACTGCGTGGGTAACTGCGTTGGAGAGTAGGTCGTTGCCGGGAGTAATGTCGAGGCCCGCGTTGTCTGACGATGACGCGGGCCTTTTTTGTTGCCGATTGTAGATTGAAGGATTGCAGAACTGTTTGTTCCGAGACAATCTCGCGAGCTCCGCGCTGGTCAGCAGGGCGTCCACGCTTTCGGCGACGGCGCGCGCAATCTGGCGGTGCACCGAGACGATGTCGCCCGGGTCACGAGCTCGCCGGGATGGCTGGCGAGCAGGCCGAGCAGCTTCGCGGGCTGAGGCGCAAGCGCGATCCGGCGGCCCGATTTGCGCAGCTCCCCGGAGCGCGTGTCCAGCTCAAACAGCCCGAAACACAGGGTATCGAGCGCCACGGGTTTTCTCTTGGGTGGGAGCGCCGCGATCCGTCAGAAGGCCGCGACGATCCCGATGCTCACCCGGCCCGCATCGTGCTCGATTTCGCGGCCTCCCTCGAACATCAGCTTCACGTTTCGCGCGAGCAGTCTTGTGACGGTCAGCGACGCGCTGTGCCACAGCGCGTTGGGATCGTCGGAGTCCACCTTGTTGTACAGCAGCGAGAGCACCCACGGCCCGTCCGCACCGCGTGGCAGGTAGTGCAGCTCGGCGAACCCGCCCCTCGTCTCCCACTCCCCCGCGCGGACGCCGGTGAAGAACGGGTCATCGTCGCGCCGCTCCAGGTACTGCGCGTTCAGCTGCAGCGAGTCGGTGAAATCGACGACCAGGTCAGGGCCGAGATACCACGTACGATTCCGGACGTCTCCCGACGATCGCTGCTTGCCGAAGTAGGAGAACACGCCGAGACGCACCGGACCACTCTGACGCGACAGGCGCCAGCTGACGGTCTTCAGGCTGTCCTGGTCGAAGTCGTCGTGTTCCGCTTCGCGGATGCCGTTGCCGTTCACGAGCTGCACGACGGAGTCGAGGTCGCCCGGGAAGGTCCACGAGCCGATGATGCCGCGGTCGTACGTGAGATCCGCCGGTGCGAGCCCCACGCGGGTCTTGAAAATCTGGTAGTCGAATCGCTCGAGACGCAGCTCGCGCTTGAACAGCGGGTCCGAGACCTGAAACTGCCCCACCATCAGGCTGATCGGCAGTTTGAAGGGGGAATTGAATTGCAGGTACGCGTCTTCGAGTCCCTGCACGCCTCCTTTTTCGAGGATGAAGTAGACGTAGTAGGAGATGCTCTCGCTGATCGGTCCTCCCGACAGCAGCTTGAAGCTCCACGGCCATTCGATGTCGGCCTCCGCGAGAGCGCCCTCCTTCCACGATCCGAACCCGTCTACCCTGACCGCGATCGGCAGCTCGCGCAACAGGCGAAGCGTGGGATCGCCTGTATCGATCGTGGCGCGGGGCGGCTCCTGGGCGGGATCCAGGCGGAATCCCCGGGCCGCGAACTCTTCGCCGAACGCCTTCAGCCTGGGCACGGGCGCGTGACACGTTGAGCACGAGAACTGGTACTTGCGCGCGAACGCCGGGATCGCCTCGGCGGTGTTCGATGAGGCGATCACCGCCGCGATCGCACCGGCAACCAGGAGCACGATTTTGCGCAGCATGCGATTCTCCTCAGGGCAGCACGGTGAGGACCGTGCTGTGCGCGTTGACGAGAACGGGCTGCGACTCTTCGCGCGGTACTTTCAAGTACTCGGCCACCGATGAGACGAGCCGCGAGTAATAGACGCGCGCCGTCACGGTGAGCGGCCCCGGAGCCAGGTCCGCGGGGAGCGTCCATGTGAAGGTCTCGTTGATCGCCTTGAGCGGCGGCAGCCGGTAATCGGGGCCGAAGCTGGCGGTGTTCCACTGCGCGATCGTCATGCGCCCCTTCGGATCGAGGTAGGGCAGCCGGAAGATGCGATCGCCGGCGGGTACCTCGCCGTCGCGCTTGAGGCCGGGGAAGCCAGTGAGTCCCTTGATGTCGCCGATGTCCTGATACGCCATCGCGTCTGACGCGATGGTGTACTCCTCCCCCTTGAAGCCCTTCGGCATCACGGGGAGGTGGAACGTCCGGCCCTTCGCGTCGGTGGCCTCCACGTGCAGCCAGACGACGCGCTCCTCTGCCGAGCCCGTGGGCACCATGTGACCCGCCTTCGCGTTCACCAGCACCGCGCGCAACTGAACGCGCTCGCCGGGTTCCGCCTCTCTCACCAGCGGGTGGATGCGCACTTCGACGACGCCGGCGAGCTTGCCGGGATCGTGCGCGCCGTGGAACAGGTGCTGGCGCACGTCCTTCAGGGGTTCGCCCATCTTGGCGCTCACGCCCTCTGCCGGCGGCATGTGGCATTCCTGGCAGACGATCCCCGCCTTACCCTGCGGACCCTCGCGCCACTCGAGATGCGTAGCCTTCACCCAGGTGTCGTACGGGCTCTTCTCGTTGTGGCAGGTGCCGCAGAACTCCGCGGTGTGCAGGAAGTCGTTCCGGCGCGTATCGTGATGCGGGCTCTCGCGTCCCTCGCGCTGCCCGTACTTGACGCGTCCCGGCGACGTGATCCAGTTGTAGTTGTACGGCGTGTCGCCTTCGAACCCGGTCACGGTGTGGCACAGGTCGCAGCTCACCGCCTCATTGGCGCGGGTCTTCTCGGAAGGCGGCTTCGGTGGAATGTCGCCCGCGAGGAGCGCCAGCGGCGCATGGCATCCGTTGCAGCCCGCCTTGACGCCCGCCACCTTCGCGTCTTTCTCGGCGTGCGGGATCGCGAGCTGGAAGTACTCGATCTCGTCCCAGTGGTGGACGTACGCCTGAGACATCATCGCCTGCTCGTGCTGCCGCGCGATGTCCTCGTGGCAGGTCGCGCACGCGGCCGGCCGCTCGTAGTTGTCGTATTTCTGTGTGCCGATGGCGGCGTCACCCGCCTTGGGCCGCGGCTGGGAACGCAGTGAAGGGCTCGCGGCAATCGAAACGACCGCGAGCGCAGCGCCCAGCGTCAGCGCCTGCGAGAGGCGTGGAAGGTACATGGGACCGCTCCAGTCAGAACGCGTCCCCCTCGGAGATAGTAGCCGTCTGCAGGGGCCGAAGCAAATCGGCGGCTCGATCACGCGTCATTGCGGCGTAAAGCGGCTCTCGCACAGCCACCACCGGTTCCCCTCGTACACGCCACGCACGTACTCCTCGCCGCGAATCTGCTCCTGGACGCCGTCGGCGCGCCGCGTGCGCACCCATGCGACGCGATAGATCAGCAGCGCGCAACGCGCGGCACGGTCGGGCCCGGTGCAGTTCGGCCACTCGACGCTTCGCACGAACAGCTGCAGGTCGTAGCTCATCGCCGTGTCGGAATAGAGGGAACGGTGCTCGGCGATCTGCGTCAGCGCCGCGCTCTTCCCGGTGCAGGACTCGGCGAAGTTCCGCGTGCAGATCTCGGGAGGCACGCTCGTGTTCGAGAACTCGCCGAAGAACGTCTCGCTGTTGGCTTTCATCTCGCGGCGCGCGTCGTTCACCGAGACCGGACGGCTCGCGGCGCTGACGTGATGCTCGGCGGCCATCGGATGCCCGGCCGCGTCCGCGCCAACGTAGCCCTCGATTACGATGACCTTGAACGTGTAGGACGCGGGCACGGGGTCGTTGGCCGGCGATCGCCAGCGCGGATTCGGGCCGTCACTGAGGAAAGTGCCCCCCGTGGGTTCGACCGACCACATATAGCGGAGCGCGGCCGGCGGCGTCTCGGCGTCTTCCACGGTGACGGCAAGGTTCAGGTCATCGCCCGCCTCGATGTTCGTGCGGTCCGCGACGACCGAGAGCACAATCGGGCGCGCGTTTGACGACACGCTCGCCGATGTCGGCGCGGTCGGCGCCGGCCGGCCGCCACCGCACTGCGCCACACCGAGAAACGCGAGGCACACGCCAGCGAGGCGTGGTTCAACGCGCCGTGCCGCCGCCCGCCAAAGCTGCTTCGCCACACACGCTCCGGACGGGACGTCGGCAAGAGCGATACCACGCGAACTCAGCCTTGTAAGGTCTTTGTCGGCACAGTCCCACCCTGATGAGGTCCCGGACGTTCAGCCACAGGCGTCTTGGCGACCGCCTACTTGCGGAAGTTTTTACTCCCGATGTGTCTCCGGCGGCGTCCAAGCTCAGGCGACAGAACGGGCTGTCCCGCGCATGCCGCCGCGCGGGCCGCCGCCGCTTTACTTGAGCGCGCTTCGCGCCGCGGCGAGCTCGCGGCGCTTGTCTTCGTCCACCGTTGGATACGCAAGGTCGAGCGAGGCCAGCGCCTCGATCACCGCGGATGCGACGACGACGCGCGTGAACCACTTGTGGTCCGCCGGAATGACATACCAGGGCGCCTGATCCGTGGCGGTATACCGGATGGTGTCTTCGTACGCCACCATGTAGTCGTTCCAGCGATCGCGTTCGGCGGCGTCCGCCACGGAGAACTTCCAGTTCTTGTCCGGGCGATCGAGGCGCTCCAGGAACCGCTGCTTCTGCTCCTTCTTGGAGACGTGCAGGAAGAGTTTGAGGATCACGATCCCGTTGCGCGTCAGGTATCGTTCGAAGGCGCGGATGTCCTCGAACCGGTCCTTCCATATCCCTTTGCCCACGAGCGTCTGCGGGAGCTTCTGCTTCGCGAGCAGCTCGGGATGCACGCGGACGACGAGGACCTCTTCGTAGTAGGAGCGATTGAAGATGCCGATGCGCCCGCGTTCTGGAAGGTGACGCTGGCAGCGCCAGAGATAGTCGTGATCCAGCTCCTCGGCCGACGGCGCCTTGAAGGACGCGACCTGGCACCCCTGCGGGTTCAGGCCGGTCATGACGTGCTTGATCGCGCTGTCCTTCCCCGCCGCGTCCATGGCCTGGAACACGATCAGCAACGACCACCGATCCTGCGCGTACAGCATGTCCTGCAGCGCCCGGAGCGCGGCGACGCCCGCGCGGAGCGCATCCTCCGCCCGCGTCTTCTGGCTCGACGTGAACGGCCCCGTGTCATCGGGATCGACGTCCCTCAACCGGAAGCGGCTTCCGTTCACGCGGTAGGGGGCCGCGGTCTTTCGCGCCGCCTTGACGACGGCGCGGAGCTCTGATGTGTGCATGGGATCCGCCGGCCGCGATTATATGCCGGCGTCGGGAACGAGCCGATCTCTCGGAGGCGATCCGACCCGAAGGCGCGAGCGGCGCAAGCGGGCGGGCACACCGGGCGCGTGCCCGCCCACGCCGTGAGCGTTACCTGATTTGGCCGCGGATCTCTCCGCCCGGCCACCGGGTGGTGTGGACGTTGACGTAGGTATAACCCGCGCGGATCGCGCGTACGAGCTCCGCGAAGGCGGTTTCTTCGCCAGCATTGATCCCCTGGCCAGCCGGGCCGACGACATCAGCGGGGACGATCTCGCCGGATACCGTTCCGGACGGCACGGGGCACGCGGGCTTGCCGCCACCGCCGCATAGAAACACGGACACGCCGCCGTTCACGCCGCGCGCGGCGACGTGGATGTGCGAGAAGAGCACCGTCCCGTCGGTGACGAAGGGGGCGATGCCCTCGAGTCCCCCGTACGTCAACTCGTACTTGATCGTCTCCAACTTCTCGTCGATCACCAGGTCGAGCGTCCCCGTTCCGGTCGTCGAGATCGACGGGTTTTCCTGGAACCCCGTGAGCCGTGCTCTCGCGCGCCTCGAGCCGCTGTCATCGTCCGATGCGAAAGCCATGGCGCCTGCGCCCAGCGCCACGGCGGCGGCGATCGCCGCGGAGATGAAATGCTTCCTCACGTGTGCCTCCATTCTGCGAACGGAGCGCCCTGAACGGTCCGCCCCGGCGGCGCGGCGAGGGCAACGCTCATGCCAGCACGAGCGTGCTGAAGATCGGCGTCGGGGTTGCGAGATTCGGCCGAAAACCCGCGGGTGGCGTGCGGCGCAGAGCTTGCGGGCGGCCGCCGGCTGCCGGTCAACGTAAGTGCTTACGCGGGCCGTAACAGATCAGAGGCCAGAGGCCAGAGGTCAGAGGCCAGAGGCCAGAGGCCAGAGGTCAGAGGCCAGAGGTCAGAGGCCAGAGGCCAGTGGTCAGGTATGCTAGCGAAGATCCCAATGTCGGTGCTGTCGCCGTATCCCTTCGGGGCGCTTATCCGCCGCGCGTTCCGCGAGTTGGAGCACCGGCAGTCGATATTCGACTTGCCGGCCCGGAGCTTCGTCGCGGGCGACGAAGCGAACGACTTCAGCGTCCGATTTCACGGCCACCGGGCATCGACGCCATTCGGCCCCGCTGCGGGTCCCCAGACACAGCTCGCGCAGAACATCGTGCTGTCCTGGCTGGCGGGAGGGCGGATCATCGAGCTCAAGACGGTGCAGGTTGACGACCAGCTCCAGATTCCGCGTCCGTGCATCGACATGCAGACGGTCGGGTTCAACATCGAATGGTCACAGGAGCTGAGGCTCGAGCAGTCGCTGGAGGAATACGTCAAGGCGACGATGCTGATCCGGATGCTCGCCGCGAGCGGCAAGCTGCCGCTTCGTCCGGGTTTCGATGACACCGTCTTCGACATGAGCGTTGGGTACGACCTCGCGGGGATTACGAGTGACGGCGTGCGGGGCTTCATCCGCGGGATGCTCGACGCGTCGGCCGTGGTGGAGCGGCTGCGCCGGGAGATTCCGGAGGAGTATCGCGCGTGGCGCGATCTCGACTTCCCGTCGCGGCTGTCGGACACCCTCACGCTGAGCACGTTTCACGGCTGTCCGGCGGGTGAGATCGAGAGGATCATCGAGCACCTGCTGCGCGAGCATGGGCTTCACTGCATCGTGAAGCTGAACCCCATGCTGCTCGGAGCGGAAGAGACGCGGTGGCTGATCAACGACGCCCTCGGGTACAAGGACCTGCGGGTGCCCGATCGCGCGTTCGAGCGGGAACTGACGTGGGACGAGATGACCGGTGTCGTGGAGAGACTCGGTGCGACGGCCTCGGCGCTGGGACTCGGCTTCGGAGTCAAGTTCACGAACACGCTCGTCGTGGAGAACCACCGTGCGTTCTTCCCGCAGGAACAGCGGGACATGTATCTCTCGGGACAGCCGCTGCACGTCCTCGCGATGCGGTTGGTGGGGCGCTTTCGCGAGCGGTTCGGCGATCGGTTTCCGGTTTCCTTCTCGGCGGGGATCGACTTCCGGAACTTTCCCGACGCCGTCGCGCTGGGGTTGGTGCCGGTTACCGTCTGCACGGACCTGCTCAGGACGGGCGGTTACGCGCGCGCGCGCCGGTACTTCCTGGAGCTTTCGCAGCGGATGGAGGCGGTCGGCGCGCGGACGGTCCCCGAGTACGTGGCGCGGTCGCGCGACGCCGGTCAGCACACGTACGTCGAGCGCGTGGTCCACGACCCGCGATACCACGCGGACCAGAACCGGAGAGCGCCGAGGAAGATCGGGAGCCATCTGCAGCTGTTTGACTGCATCACGTGCGACAAGTGCGTGCCCGTCTGCCCCAACGACGCGAACTTCACGTTCGCGCTGCCGCCCGAGCCGATTCCGGTGGTCAAGGTGCGCCAGGAAGGGAGCGCCTGGCTCGCCCGCCGGGATGGCTCGATTCCA
Source organism: Vicinamibacterales bacterium (assembly GCA_035463475.1). Taxonomy (GTDB): domain Bacteria; phylum Acidobacteriota; class Vicinamibacteria; order Vicinamibacterales; family 2-12-FULL-66-21; genus JACPDI01. The sequence continues at coordinate 46,613 of DATHTE010000081.1, read as the reverse complement.
GTCACCGAAAAGCACCAGATCGGCAACTACGCCGACTTCTGCAACGATTGCGGAAACTGCGACGTGTTCTGCCCGGAGGACGGCGGCCCGTACGTCTTCAAGCCCCGCTTCTTCGGCACGCCGGAGGGCTGGCGCCGGCCGCCGCTCGGCGACGGTTTCTACATCGAACGTGGTGCGGCTCGCGACGTCGTGCTCGCCCGGTTCTCCGGCGCGGAGTACCGCGTTGAGATCGAGGGGGGCCGCGTCTCGTACGCGGGCAACGGGTTCGCGGTGCGCTTTGACGCCGCCGATCCGGCCGGTACCATACAGGGACAGGCCGAGGGAGACGTGGACCTGACCTACTACGAGATCATGACCCGCTTGCGGCTGGCGCTCCTCGGTTCGACCGACGTCAACTACATCAACTGCCTTGCGTCCTCATGACGGATTCCGCACAGATCAACGACAACGTGGCGCGGCTGGCGGAGCGCTACACACCGGACATCGTTCGGTTTCTCCGCGACATGATCGCGATTCCCTCGGAGAGCGCCGGAGAGCGGCAGGTGATCGATCGCGCGCGCCTGGAGCTCGAGGCGCAGGGTTTTGACGAGATCCGGGTGGACGGCCTCGGCAATATCCTCGGGCGCGTCGGCAGCGGCGCCGTGGTCATCGCGCTCGACGCCCACCTCGATACCGTCGGCGTTGGCGACCCCACGACCTGGACGCGCGATCCCTACACGGGGGAGCTGCGGGACGGCATCGTTTACGGCCGCGGGGCCGGCGACCAGGAGGCGGGATTCGCCGCGGCGGTGTACGGCGCGCGTATCGCGAAGGCGCTTCGGCTGCTCGACGGCTGCCAGCTCTGGGTGACCGGCACCGTCATGGAAGAGGACTGTGACGGCTTGTGCTGGCAGTACATCCTGCGCGAACGCGTGCTCCGTCCCGACGTCGTCGTCATCACGGAGCCGACGAACCTCGGCGTCTACCGCGGACACCGGGGGCGCATGGAGATGGAGGTGCGCACGCAGGGGCGCTCGGCCCATGGGTCCGCCCCCGAGCGCGGCGTCAACGCGGTCTACAAGATGGCGGGGATCATCTCCGATATCGAGCGATTGAACGCCGACCTCGCCGGGTCGGCCGACCCGGTGCTCGGGAAAGGTTCCGTGACGATTTCCGACATTCGGGCGACCTCGCCGTCGTTGTGCGCGGTTGCCGACAGTTGCACGATTCACCTCGACCGGCGGCTCACGCGCGGCGAGACGCTGGAGAGCGCCGTCGAACAGATCGAGTCGCTCGAAAGTGTGCGGCGCGCCGGGGCAGCCGTCAGCGTACTGGACTACGCGCGTCCGGCGTACACCGGGCTCACGTATCCGACGAGGAAGTACTACCCGACATGGTTTCTCGAGGAGGATCACCCGGCCGTGAGGGCGGGCGTGAGCGCGGCCGAGGAGGCGCTGGGCGTCAGGGCGCGCGTGGGTCACTGGGGGTTCTCGACCAATGGCATCGCGACGTGCGGCATGTTCGGCGTGCCGACGATCGGTTTCGGGCCCGGTGACGAGATCTACGCACACTCGCCCGAGGATCAGTGCCCCGTCGATCACCTCACCGCCGCCGCACGCTTCTACGCGTTGTTTCCGCGGGCGTTTCTCAGGATCGTGCGATGACGGAGACGGCCACACGCGACAAGATCCGCCGGTTGGCGGCGCTCGAGCCGCGACTTTTCAACAGCGACTTCCTTCTGACATGGCGGCACGACGCCGCGGCGATCCGATTCGTGCTGCAGGCCGCGGAAATCCTGGAGGATCTCACCCGGGAGGGCGCACGCACGCGGGTCTTCGACCGCGGCCTCGGTCTGGCGATCTTCCGCGACAAGTCCACGCGGACACGCTACGCCTTCCGCTCCGGCTGCAACCTGCTCGGCCTCGCCACCGAGGAACTCGACGAGTCCACCTCGCAGATCTCCCATGGCGAAACGGTGCGTGAGACAGCGACCATGGTCGGCTTCCTCACAGAGACGATCGGGATTCGCGACGACATGTTCCTGGACGAGGGGCATGCGTTCATGACCGAGGTGGCGGACTCGCTCCAGGACAGCTTCAGCAGCGGCGTGCTGACGCGGCGCCCGGCGGTCGTCAACCTGCAGAGCGATCTGGACCATCCGACGCAGAGCCTCGCGGACCTGCGCCACCTGGCGGAGAGGTTCGGCGGCCTCGACCGCCTGCGGGGCAAGAAACTGGCGATGACCTGGGCGTATTCGCCGAGCTACGGCAAGCCGCTCTCCGTACCGCAGGGCATCGTGGCGCTCATGCCGCGCTTCGGCATGCGCGTCACACTCGCGCACCCTCCGGGGTACGAGCTGCTCGACGAGCCGCTCGAGGCCGCCCGAAGAAACGCGAGGGACGGGGACGGGTCGTTCGAGGTTGTCGACAGGATGGAGACCGCCTTCGAGGGGGCAGACATCGTCTATCCCAAGAGCTGGGCGCCTGCGGCGGTCATGCGCAAGCGGACGCGCCTGCTGCGCGCCGGGCAACGCGAGAAGCTCGCCGACCTCGAGCGCGAGGCGCTCGCGACGAACGCGAGGTTCAAGCACTGGGAATGTGACGAGGCGCGCATGCGGCTCACGCGCGACGGCCGCGCGCTCTACATGCACTGCCTGCCGGCGGACGTCAGCGGCGTGAGCTGCGACTCGGGAGAAGTGTCGAAGGAGGTCTTCGAGCGGGCGCGCCTGGATACCTATCGCGAGGCGAGCTACAAGCCGTTCATCATCGCCGCGATGATTCTCGCGACGCGGTTCGAGGACCCAGCCGCCGCGCTGACCCCAGCACTACAGCGGAACTAGCCCGCGCCGGATTGCGCGCCGCACCGCCTCCGTGCGGTTGCCGGCGCCCAGCTTGCCGCAGATCGATGCCACATGGAACTTGACGGTTTGATCGCTCAGCCCGAGCCGCGTGGCGATCGCCTTGTTCGACAGGCCGTCCGCCAGCAGCAGCAGCACGTCGGTTTCGCGTGGGGTCAGCGGTTCAACGGCGACATCCGCCGCGCCCTCGTCGATGTCAGCGGGCGGCGCCATCAGCCAGCCGTCGGCGTCGAAGTCTCTTAGCCGTGCTTCCGACAGCGTCGCGGTCTCGCCGACCACCTCGATCGACGAGGGAAGCCGGGCCCGCAACTCGGCGCGGGCCGTCGCCGTCCCGATGAGCACCAGCCTCAACGCGATCGTTCTCCAATCGTGACCGCCAGCTCGTAACGCTGATCTCCCCTGAGCACGCGCAGCGTCGCCGCGGTTCCCGCCTGGCGGCCATGCAGCAAGTCGAGCAGGTCCTCCGCCGACCGCACGGGCTTCCCGTCGAACTCGACGATCACGTCCCCCACCAGCACGCCGGCGCGCTCCGCGGGACTGTCGGGGGTGACGCCGATCACGAGGAGCGCCGTCTCTTGCTGCGCCTGTTCGCGCTGCCGCCCCGTGAGCCTGACCTGCTGGCCGGCCACACCGACGAACCCGCGCCTCGGGCTGCCATGTGCGAGCAGATCGGCCGCGGTCTTCCAGGCAATCGAAGCCGGAATGACGACGGCGAGTCCCCGGATCGTGGCGGCCGTCGAGATGCCCAGGACGGCGCCGGTCATGTCGAGCAGCGGTCCACCGGCGAACCCGTCGTGCATCGGCGCCGTCGTCCGGAGCACTTCTTCTATCACGTGATGCCTGCCTGTGCGCAGCGGTCCGCCGATGACCGCCACGATCCCCGCGCTCGCCGTCAGCGCGTTGCTCCAGGAGCGCGCGAGTGCGACGACGAGATGCCCCACGCGGGCGCGCGTCGCAGCTTGGGATAGAGCCGTCCCCTTGAGGTCTGCCGCGCGCAACACGGCGAGCTCGGTCGCGGGATCCCACCCGGCCAGCTCCGCTTCGATCGTGCGTCCGTCGTGCGTCCGGATTGCGAGACCCTCTTCGCGCCGAATTGCGCGCACGGTCGTGAGGACCGCCGCGTCGTTGAAGACCAGGCCGCTCACTGGCCGCCGCCCACCCTGGACCTGCACGACGGACGAGGCGGCCTGGGACACGGTGTCGGCTATCGCGTCGGAAACCTGTGAAAGAACTGATGTCGTTGCCATGACTGGATCCTGTCACTCCGCGGCGCTCGACGGATCACCCGGATGGGGAGGTGGGCTGCCCCGGGCATAGAATCACGCGGAAGATGTCGCCGACGTTTTTCCCAACGCCCGCCGCCTTCCGCCGCTGGCTCAAGCAGCATCACGATTCGGCGCGCGAGTTGTGGGTGGGCTTCTACAAGAAGGGATCCGGCCGTCGGAGCATCACGTGGCCGGAGTCGGTGGACGAGGCGCTCTGCTTCGGATGGATCGACGGCGTGCGCAAGGCGCTGGACGGGGAAAGCTACGTCATCCGCTTCACACCGCGGAAGAGCAGCAGCGGGTGGAGCACGGTCAACATCGGGCGCGCGAAAGAGCTCATTCGGACCGGTCGCATGCAGCCGGCGGGTCGGCGCGCTTTCGACGCGCGCGACATGGAGAAGTCGGCCCGGTACTCGTTCGAGCAGCGGACAGCGGCGCGGCTGGGTCCCGAAGCGGAGGCGACATTCAAGAAGAACAAGGCCGCGTGGGAGTTCTTCAACGCGCAGCCGCCGGGTTATCGCAAGGTGGTCACCTGGTGGGTTGTCAGCGCGAAACGTGAAGAGACCCGATCCCGCCGCCTCGAAACCCTCGTAAACGACTCGGCCGCGGGACGCCGGACCGGCCTGTTCCGGCGCGAATAGCCGACCGGCGCCCTGGTGTCCGCTCGCGCTCCTGGCAATCCCACAGACGAACACCGGCCGCACGCGCGACGATCCAAGTCCGCTGTTTTTGCGCGCCGCGCACCTCGGACACTGCGGCACGTCTCTTGTTACCATCTCCTCCGTTCCGCGAGATTTCAGACGGAGGCCTCATGCTCGCATTCCTGCGTGATCTGCGGCACGCTGCCCGCGCGTTGTCGGGCAGTCTCGGGTACACGATCGCTGCGGTGGCCACGATGGCTGTCGGGGTCGGCGCGACGGCCGCCATGTTCAGCATCGTGAACCCGGTCCTCATCGAGCCCCTCCCGTTTCCGGCGGCGGATCACTTGATCGCAGTCGGCGGCGTTCGAGAGGACGCGCCGGGCGAGCTGCGCGGGACGTCGCTCGTCGAGCTGCGGGACTGGCGGGAACAAAGCCGGAGCATCGAGGCATTCGCCGCCTGGCGCGACTGGGGCATGTCGCGCCACGACGGCGTCGATGGCGAAGGAGTGTACGGCGCCATCGTCACGCCGCAGATCTTCCAGGTGTTTCCCGTTCAGCCGCGGCTCGGGCGGCTGTTTCACCCGGACGACGACCAGCCCGGGCGCAACCAGGTCGTCCTGCTGACGGACGGGTACTGGCGAGAGCGCTTCGGCGCCGATCGGAACGTCATCGGCCGCACGATGGTGCTCGAGCGCGGTCCGCGCGCGACCTACACCATCGTTGGCGTGCTGCCTCCACAGATCAACGAGTTGCCATCGTTCGAGGACGTGCAGCTGTTCGCGCTCTCGTCCAGCGATCCCGACGCGGGTCTCGGACGCGATCTCAGGAACCGCCGCGTGTTCGCGCGGCTTCGCCGCGGCCGAACGATCGACGACGCGGCCCGCGAGATGGAGGTCATCGCCGCCCGGCTCGCGCGCGAGTATCCGGAGACGAACGCCATCTGGTCGATTGCGGTTCGGCCGCTGGTGGTCGAGGAAGTGGGCAGCGTGGGGAACGCGCTCCGCGCGCTCTTCGCGGCGGTGGGCTTCGTGCTGCTCATCGCCTGTGCCAACGTCGCCGCGCTGCAGCTCGCCCGCGCGCTCGCCCGGCGGCGTGAATTCTCGATCCGCCAGGCCATCGGCGGGCGCCGGCTCGACCTGGCGCGAGCGCTCGTGGCGGAAGGGCTCCTCGTGTCGGCGGCGGGAGGTGCGGCCGGACTGATCCTCGCGGGATGGCTCGTGGACGCGATGCTGTCGGCCGGCCCTGCGATACCGCGAGCCGGCGGCGCGAGCGTCGACCTGGCGGTCGTGGCATTCGCGATTGCCGCCTGCTCGCTGGCGGGGTTGCTCGTCGCGCTGCCCGCGTCGCTGCTGACGACGCGACTGGACGTGGTGCGCGGGTTGAAGGAAGAGTCGGGACACGTTCCGAACGTGCGGGCGCACCGCTGGCGTCTCGCGTTCGTCGGCGCGCAGGTCGCGCTGGCCCTGGCGTTGTTGACCGGGGCCGTTCTGGCCGGACAGACGTTCGTGGCCCTTCTCACGATGCATCCGGGATTCCGGCCGGACGGCGTCGCGACGATTTCGGTCTTCGCACCCATCGAGAAGAAGGGCCAGGAGGTCACCGGCCTGTACGCCCGCGCGATCGAGGAGATCCGCGCGCTGCCTGGGGTGACCTCGGCGAGCGCGGTATCGACCTTCCCGCTCTTGAGAAGCTCGGAATCGATCGAGCTCCGCGTGGAGGGAGGCGATCGGCAACCCGCCCGCTACTTCAACGTGGCGCCCGGCTACTTCGACACGCTGGGCGCTCCGCTCCGGCGCGGCCGGGACTTTACCGCCGACGATCGGGCTGGCGGCACTCCGGTGGCGGTCGTGAACGAGGCGTTCGTTCGGCGATATCTCGCGGGCCGTGAGCCGATCGGCGCGCGCGTCAGGCGCACCGGCGGTGACGGAGAGGTCCTGACGATTGTCGGTGTCTTCGGCGACCTGTTGCAGGAACTTCGGCGCGGGACGGCGGTGGAGCCGGAAATCTACTTCCCCTACGCGCAAGCGCCGCGGTGGGCGACCTTCATCGTCGTCCGCGCCGTGGATCCCGGCGTAACGCTGCCGATCGCGACGCAACGAATCCGGTCTCTGGATCCCGAGCTGCGCGTCGGGACGCCGGGCCTGATGACGGACCGGATCGCACAGTGGATGCGCGCGCCGCGCTTCACGCTGCTACTCCTCGGCACGTTCGCCGGCGTGGCGGTGCTGTTGAGCGCGATTGGCGTGTACGGCCTCGTGAGCTACACGGTGGCGCAGCGCACGCGCGAGATTGGCCTTCGGATCAGCCTTGGCGCGCAGCGGCGCGACATTCTTCGGCTGCTGGCGAGGAGCGGTCTTGCCGCGGTGGCGGCAGGCAGCGCCGTGGGGCTGATTGGCACCGTGGCTGTCAGCCGTCTCGCGGCGGCCGCGCTGCCGCAGGTGGACCCGCTCCGGCCCGGCGCCGTGGTGCTCGCCTGGGCGCTCCTCGTGATCGTGGGCGCGGTGGCGTGCTACGTCCCGGCGCGGCGCGCTCTGCGCATCGATCCGATCGTCGCCCTCCGGGTGCCGTAAACTGCTACGCGGGCGAACATGAGGAGCCGCCGTGTCCTCGCGATCGCGTCGGCGCTGGTCGTCACGGCGGGCGCCTGCTCAAGATCGAAAAGCCCGACCTCCCCGCAGGACCCTCCTGTGGTGTCGAACCCTGCGCCGTCGCCCGGCAGCATCAGCCCGACCGTCAGCGCCATGCTCGGGGAGCTGCCCAATTACATCGCCTGGGCGCTCACCGACAACCAGAACTCGCTGCCGAGGAACCCGCATCTGACGACGCAGCTCCAGGCGAAGATCGCGATGCTCGGGAGTCCGACACTTGCGAACGACATCACCAGCGGCAGGCGCTGGTCCGAAGGCAGCGTGACCTCGATGAACGGGAGGACTGTTCCGATTGCGGCGCTCTTTCCGCTCGAGAGCATGCGGGCGGACGCGTCACAAGACGTGCGCGCGATCGAGCGGGCGCTTCCGGTGCTGGAAGGGTTCATGGCCGCCCCGATCGCGGCGAGCGCGATCCGCATCTGGTACGGCTTCATCATCGGCAACCGCGGAGGGGGCGGAACGATCCACACGGAAGATCGCGCCACCTACGAAGCGCGCACGGGCCCTGATCGGCTGCCGCACGAGGCGATTCTCGACCACGAGCTGTCGCACACGTACATCGGTCACGAGGGCCTGAACCAGTTTCTCGAATTGTACGTGTACAACGTGGTCCAGACGGGCTCTCCGGACGTGCGCGCGTGGGTGTTCGACCGCGAGTACCAGGCGTGGCGCGCGTCCAACGAAGGCATTCACGCGCTGCTCGACGTGTATCAGCTGATCGGTCGCGAACGGATGGCGGGCGCCTACGGGGCGGTCACACCGTTGCGGCCGCCGTACGGCCAGCCTCTTTCGGCCGAATGCAGGCAGGTTTTCGTGGAGCACGCGCCGCCAGAAGTCAGGGCGCAGGTCGCCGAGAAAATGGCGCGCGTCACCTACTAGCCCTCACTGCCACCGGGATAGTATCCGGAGGAGATCGTCGTAACGGTTCCTCAGGTCCTCGGATGCGTGTTGCACGGCCGCGGCGTCCTGTCGCTTCGCGGACTCGGCGGCCGCCCGCAGCGCGCTGGCGGTCCCGGCCGCGATGTCCTTCCAGTCTGCCAGGCCCTTCGGCGCGCCGCGCGAGGACTCGACCGCGCTCCACCCGGCCTCGGCCCGCTTGATCGCTCCGCCAAGAACGCCGAAGTCGCTCGCGGTCAGCGCGATCTCGTTTCTGCCGCCGGCAAGGCTCAGCACGCGTTCCATCGCGTCATGGTACTCCGTCAGCGCGTCGTCGAAGCCGAGCGCGCCGTGGCGCGCGCGCGCGTCGCGAAGGAGCAACCGGATGGCCTCCAGCTCCGCGTGCGCCCCGGTCACGTTTCTCGGCAACTGGCGCCGCGCGACCTCGATCTTCGATGCGACCGCGGCCCAGATCGGTTCCCCCCGAACGTCGGCGCCGAACCAGGCGGGTGAGTCCTGCCGCGACCCGCCGCGGGCGAGCTGCTCCCATCGCGACCGGAACAGCACGAGATGCCGGAGGGTCGCCTCGGCGTTGCCGTGGGCGCTGGCAAGCAGCGCCGCGTAGTAGGACGCCATCGACAGGCGCAGCTCGGCGTCGAAGCGATCCGAGCGCTGGCCGCTGTCTGCGGCGGCCCCACCCGCCAGAACGGCCAGAATCAGGACGATCGGTCGTAGCATGCTCGATCTCCGTGCGGCACGACGCGCGTGACGCGCGAGCACCCTTTCATGCGCGGCGCACTCCTGAGAAGATCACCGCGGTCTTCTCACTGGCGCCGACGTCACCAGCGGTCCTGAGCTCGATGAGCCCGGCCAGGCCGGCGGAGCCGGTGTGATCGACGTCGATACCCGTCATGTCCCGTGCGCGTTCGTTTGCTGCCGCGAGCGTCGCCTCGCTCACGACGATCGGCCGTCCCGCCGTTTCCAGCATCCCCTTGACGACCGCGACCCAGTCGTACGTCTCGTCGTCGAGGATGCCGTGCGCGATGCTGCGGGGCGCCGTCTCCCACGGCCACATGAATGCCGTGCGATGTGTGGCCGCATGCCGGATCGCTTCCTCGACCGTGGCGCGCCCGGCGAGTTCCGCGACCCGCTCGTACGCACGCGCGAGCGGCGCGGCGCCCGTCGTCTGAGCCGTGTACACCCGCGGCAGGCGCCGGAGGCGTCCGAGCGAGGCCGCGCGTGCGAAACCCTGGATGCAGGCGCTCGCGAGCGCCCCGCCGCCGACCTGGATGACGATCGCGTCGAGCGCCGGGGCGCCTGACGCGTCGATCATCTCATAAGCGATCGTCTCGCCCCCTTCGATCGTGAGGCCGTTGTCCGGGCCCTGGCAGCAGAAGGGGACCGCGCCGGCGGCGAGCGCCTCCCGGAAGCGAAGGTAACACGGATCGCCGGACTCCCCCGGCACGCGCGGGCACGTGACGAGAGTCGCCCCCAGCTCCCGCAGGCGTGCGAGCACCGCCGGGCTCGCATCTGGAGGAACGAATGCCCGCAGCGGCCATTCCGCCGCCCGCGCGATGACCGCCGCGGCGAGCGCCGCGTTCCCGCAGCTCGCGATTGCGAGCTCAGGGCGGCCCTTCGTCACGCCGGCGCGTTCCAGCACCAGAAGGTGCACCATGATTCCCGCGAGATGGCGCCCCTTGTGCGAGCCGGACACGTTCCCGGTTTCGTTCTTCACCCAGACGGCGCCGTCGCCGGCCAAGCCGAGCGCGGCGCTCAGCGCCTCGCAACGCTCGAAGGGCGTGACCCGGAAGCCGGCGCCGGAAACCGCGGCCACACACTCGTCCAGGGCGCCGACAAGGCTGACGTACGCCTGGTCTTCGATGCCGAGCGTCCTTGCGATCTGCCAGGAGTAGAGCAGCCGGCGGTACCGGATGAACGGGTTCTGCTCGCCCGCAGACGGCCACGGCGGCGGTGAGTCGCCCAGGAGTCTGGTGATGACGTGGTCGACATCGCGGGACGCCCCCGCACACCGGCAGCGAAACGGATACGGCTCGACCTCGATCGGGGGTGGCACCGCGCCGCACCCCGCGCACGCCAGGCTGAACCCGCGCATCAGATCGCGGCCTCGGCGCCGGCCTGCCGATTGAACTCGGAGATCATCTCGTCCCAGGCCGGAATGGTCTCGCGAAGATCCTTCCAGAATTGCTGCGACCGGCGCGCTTCGAAGGCCTCGAGCGGGACACCCTGCTGCTCGACCCACGTGTAGTAGCCCAGGTTGAAGATCCGCTGGCGGTCCTGATGGGTGAGCTCGAGGAGATGGTCCGTCGCCGCGCCGGCGAGGTGTTCACCGAACGCCTCTGCGGCCGCGAGCGCATCGAAGGTTCCGCCGAAGCACTTGCGAATGGTCTTCTGACGCTCGGTTGCGTACATCTGCGCGCCATCGGTGGCCACTGTCAACACGAGATCGTGAGGGCCGAGATCGAAGTACTTCGCCAGCTTGATGGCCGCGAGGACATTGCAGATGCTCGACAGCCCGAGTGACGCGAGCTCGGCCACTACCGGCTGCGGGACGCCTCGGCGCCGGACGAGGTACTCGCGTCCCGCCGGCTCGTTGAAGAGCACGCCGACGCTGTCCGTGCTTCGGTCGGAGACGGCCGTGACCAGATCGGTGTTCATCACGTTGTGAATGAGCGGAACGTGCTTGTCCCCGATGCCCTGGATGTTGTGCTCGCCGAACCCGTTGCAGAGCAGCGTTGGACACTCCAGCGCTTCGGCCGCCGCGATGCGCGCGCCGAAGACCTCCTTCAGATAGTCTCCCGCCCCGAGCGTGCCGGCCGACCCGCTCGCGGACACGAACGCCGCGATGTTCACATCCGGTGCGGCGCGTCGTACGGCATGGACGATCCGCTCCATCGCGCGCCCCGTGACGAAATAGTGCGCGAGGTAGTTGCCGAATTCAGCGAACTGGTTCAGGACGACGTTGTCGGGGTCTTTCGACAGCTCGTGGCAGGCGTCGTAAATCTCCTTGACGTTGCTCTCCGTGCCGGGCGTGCGGATGATGTCGGCGGGATCCGTCACCCATTGCTCGAGCCACCTGAACCGCTCCTCGCTCATCCCTTCAGGCAGGATCGCGACGCCATGGCAGTCCATGATGCGCGAGATCGCCACGCCGCCGCGACAGTAGTTGCCCGTCGAGGGCCACAGCGCCCGATGGCGCGTGGGATCGAACGTCCCGGTGACGACGCGCGGCACCAGACAGCCATACGCCGCGAGCACTTTGTGCGCATGGATCATGGGGAAGCGATCGCCGAGCGCGACGGCAATCGGCGCGGCAGCACCGGTGAGCGACTCGGGCAGGACGATGTGCTCGGGAACGGTGGTCTGGGCGCGACGGCCGGCGTCATTGTGCCAGTGGACGCGGAACAGATTGAGCGGATGCGGCGCGTCCGGATCGATAGCCTCGAGCGCGGCGCGGATGTGCGCCGGGATGCTCGCGGGATGCGCGAGCTCGGCGAAGGTCGGCAGCAGGATGCCTTTCTCGCGAAAGCGATCGGCGGCGCGTGTGCGGGTCGCTTTGTCGATGATGGTCGTGGACGGTGTCGGAAGGGTCACGGGATTTCCGCCATTCGTTGCCATAATCGCGGCGCGGCCTCCGCAGCGCGGCGCCTGATTTCCTCGAGATCGCCCGTTTCCAGGGTGCCGTTGCGGACGACGACGCGACCGCCGATCGAGAGCCGGGCGACGCTGCCGTCGTCGGCCAGGACGCACGCGTCGTTTGCCGCGGCGCCGAACAGCTCCGCGACCAGCGCGTGGCCGGCATCCAGGCGGCGCAGCACCGCGGGCCGATCTTCCCCCTGGCGCCCGCTCTCTTCCAGGAGCGCCGCCATTTCGGCCCGCATGTCCGACACGAAGCCGTCGGTGCCAAGCGCGACGCTGCGGCCGCAGCCGAGCGCTCCCGGGTAACCTACGCCGTTGTGACGGTTCGATCGCGGGTTCTGCACGATCCAGCAGCCCGCCGCTTCAGCCTGGCGCACCTCGTCGACGCCGAGGTGCACGCCATGCGCGAGGATCGACCCGCGCGGCAGGGCGCCGAGCGCGCGGAGGCGGTCGATCGGCCCGGCGTAGTGTCGCGCCCACGCGTCGTCGATATCCACGCGGTCCTCGGCGACGTGCACGTGCAGCGCGGCTCCCAGCTCGGCGCACAGCTCGCCCGCATCACGGATCGTCGCGTCCGACACGGTAAACGCCGCGTGCAGCCCGACGAGCCCCTTCACCAGCGGGCGGCGGTTCGCGCGGATGAAGCGGCGGCACTCCGCGAGCCCCTGCCGCGCCTCCTCGCGGCCGCCGTTGCGCTCGGTCGCGCCGAAGCACAGAACGGCGCGCACTCCGAGCTCGTCGCACGCGTCGGCAATGACCTCCAGCGAGCCATCGATACAGTTCGGCGACTCGTGGTGATCGATCACCGTGGTGGTTCCGTGCAGCAGCGCCTCGGCGACGTAGAGCCGCGCGGCGGCGCGCAGCGAGCCCTCGTCGAGCGCGCGGTCCAGCCGCCACCAGACCCGCGCGAGGATCTGCACGAAGTTCTCGGGCGGGGATCCGGGCGCAGGCATGCCGAGGGGCGCCAGGCCGCTGTACACGTGCGTGTGGGCGTTGACGAACCCGCGTGCCGTCTCCGGCCGGTCAGGAGACACGTGACCTGATGCGCCCGACGCTCATCGCGCGCGAAGCGGGGGAGTCTTTCATCGGCAGCGTGAAGCGCCGTATCCCGTCGAAGGCCTCGAGCGCGCCCGCGACGGCGGCCGCGGTCGGCACCAGCCCGATCTCGCCCACTCCCTTGGCGCCGAACGGGCCTTCAGGTTCCGGCTCCTCGACCAGGATCACGTCCACGTCCGGCATGTCGCGCGCCCGCAGCACGCCCAGTTCCCGAAGCTTCACCGTCGCCGGCATGCCGTCCGGGCAGGGCAGCTCCTCGGTGAGCGCGTAGCCGAGGCCCATGTGGATCGAGCCCTCGATCTGTCCCTCGCAGAGCGCCGGGTTCACGGCGCGGCCCACGTCGTGCGCCGCGACGAAGCGCTCGATAGCGCCGCGCTCGTCGAGCACGCACACCTGCGTGGCATAGCCAAAACTGGTATGCGTCTTGATCCGGTCCGTCTTCGCCTCGAGCGCCGTCGTGTCGTTGACGAGGACGTCGGCGGCGTAGACGCGGCCGGCGAGATCCGCGAGCGCGCGTCCGCTGTCGAGATCGGCCTTCAGCTTCGACGCTGCACTCGTCACCGCGCGGCCGCCGAACAGCGTCGCCCTCGATCCCGTCGTCTGACCGCACTGGAGCGCGTAAGTCGAGTCCACCTTGGGATGGAAGAGCAAAGGGGGCAGCCCGGTGACTTCCGACGCGAACTGGACGAGGACGGTCAGCAGCCCCTGTCCCATCTCGGTGTAGCCGTTGTACAGCGAGATGGTGCCGTCGCGTTCAACCACGAGCCTGGCCTTGCCCCATTCGTCCACGCCGTTGCCGATGCCGGAGTTCTTCAGGCCGCAGCCGATGCCGACCGCGCGCCCACGGCGCCGCGCGTCGTAGTAAACGTCCTTGACCGCCGCGAGCGTTTTCTTGATCCCGACCGATTTGTCGAGGACCTGGCCGGTCGAGAAGGTGTCGCCGACCTCGAGCGCGTTGCGCCAGCGCATCTCCCAGCCGTCGAGACCGGCCTTGGCCGCGAGCAGATCGACGCACCCTTCGACGGCGAAGTGCGCCTGGTTGGCGCCGAAGCCGCGCATCGCGCCGCAGGGAGGGTTGTTCGTGTAGACGGCGCGCGCTTCGATGTCCACGTTCGGCACGCGGTACGGGCCGCAGGCGTGTCCCGCGGCGCGCTCGAGCACCTTGCCTCCAACCGAAGCGTACGCGCCCGAGTCGCCGATCATGCGCGCCCGGACGGCCGTGAGCCGGCCCTGCGCGTCGCAGCCCACCGTGTACCGCATGGTGATGGGGTGGCGCTTCGGGTGCAGGCGAATCGACTCTTCCCGGCTCAGCTCCAGCTTCACCGGCCGGCGCGTCATCGTGGCCAGCAACGCGGTCTGCGCCTGGATCGACATGTCTTCCTTCCCCCCGAACGCGCCGCCGTTCGGGACGAGCTCGACGAAGATGCTGTCCTCGGCGATCCCCAGGAACTGCGCGACCTGCCGGCGATCGTCGAAGATCCCCTGGCCCTGCGTGTAGAGACGCAGGCGCCCGTCGTCGAGCGGCTCGGCGAGCGCGCATTCAGGCTCGAGGTAGAGATGTTCGATCCGCTGCGTCTTCCAGGTGCCGCTCACGACGTGCGCGCTCGCCTCGAGCGCGGCGTCCACGTCGCCGCGGCGGATGATGGACTGCGAGAGCAAGTTTGAATGCTGAGGGTTGACCTGGGGCGCGCCCTGCTGAAGCGCTTCTTCCGGATCGAGCACGGGGCGCAGCGGCTCGTAGTCTACGTCTACGAGCTTCGCGGCCTCGCGCGCGGTGTGGCGGTCAACGGCCGCGATGGCAGCGATGATGTCGCCCACGCATCGGACCTCCTCCCCCTCGGCGACGAAGCCCGGCCAATCGTTGTACAGCAGGCCATACCAGCGGTTGCCGGGCACGTCGGCGGCGGTCGCCACCGCGAGGACGCCGGGAAACGCCCGGGCGCGTGACACGTCGATCCGCCGCACGCGGGCGCGCGCGTGCGAGGAAAGCACGACCGCGCCGTGCAGCATGCCGGGCCTGACCAGGTCCGCGACGTACGGGCGCTCCCCGAGCACGAGCCGCTCCGCCTGGTGCCGGACGAGTGGCTGTCCCACGCGGCCGTCAGCGCACGGCTCTGGCGGCCCTTCCCCGCGCCGCGCGCTCGCGAACGCTTCGATCGCCTCGACGATCTTGACGTACCCCGTGCAGCGGCAGAGGTGTACGTCGATCGCGCGGGCGATGTCGCGGCGCGTCGGCGACGGATTGTGATCGATCAGGTGCTTCGCGCGAAGGGCAAGGCCGGGAATGCAGAAACCGCACTGAACAGCAGCCTTTGCCGCGAACGCGCGCGCGAGCAGGTCACGCTCTTCCGCGGGAACGCCCTCGAGCGTCACGATCGTCGCGCCCTGTGCCTGCGCGACGGGCATCGCGCACGTCACCTTGGGATGGCCGTTCACGAGGGCGAGGCAGCAGCCGCATTGCCCCTGCGGGGAGCAGCCGTCCTTCAGCGAGGTGAGGCCGCAGCGCTCGCGCAGCGTCTCCAGCAGGGATTCGCCCGGGCGCGGGTCGACTTCGCGCGGCGTGCCGTTCAGACGGAACCGGACGGTCATCGCGCCAATTGTACAAGGGGCCTGTCACCAATTGTCATCGGACGAGGTCAATTCGTGACAGGCCCCGTGCGGCCGCGCTGAAGGCCCCGGAACATGTCAGCAGCGCTCGTAACTGACCAGATCCGGGAGGGTCACCACCATCGCACCGTACGTGAGAGTCAGCGAAGCCGGGCTCGTGGACTTCCTGGTCCGCGGTTCGACGCCGAGGAAACGCACAGCGTCCGAGGAAGCGCCGGTGGCAATGCACCGCGAGGTGCGCGTCGGCAACTCGATGATCATGATCGGCGAAGGTGCGGGGGAGGTGGTGCCGGTCCGGCCCATCGCGTTTCACGTATACGTGGAGGACGCCGGCGCCACGTTCGACCGCGCGATCGCGGCGGGCGTGACATCGCTCGGCGCGCCGGAAGAGCGCCCGTACGGCGACTGGTCCGGCTTTGTGAGGGACGCGTTCGGCAACGACGGGGCCTGGCCCCGTCCCGGTCACCTCGGGATAAGTGGCAGGATGATCCGCGAGGGATGGCGGGCTCCGTGGTGGACGCGGAGCGTCGCGCGCCGGGCCTGGTCGATCGACGTGAATCGCTCCCAGGTGTTCAGGTGCGTCTCGAGCCCCTGGCGCATGCTGCCGGTGACGATCACCTGCAGCCGATCGCCGGCGGGAACAGACGTGCTCGTGTAGCCGACGCTGATGGTCAGCTCCGCGGGTTCGGCCGGCGAGAGCGGGCGCGGTGGCTCCGGCGCTTCGGTGCTGCGATAGCGCGCCCGCAACGCGCCATATGCATTGGTCAGCGCGCGGCTCCGGCCATCCGGTGAAATCGCCAGAATCCGGACCGTCACGTCGGTGTCAGGAACGTCCGCCGTGAGCCAGATCTTCGCGATGACCTGTCCCGTGATCTCGATGGCGCGCGGGAGCCGCTCGGAGGCGAACGCGGCGACGGCGTCGCTGGCGGCGACGCGCCGCCAGTCCGCGGGCCCGGACTCGTCGGGAAGAGGCACGGCAACGGGGCTCAACGGGTCGTAGATGAACGACGTCTTGTCTTCGCCGCGCTCGGCTGCGGCGGTCAGCCTGCCCCGGGCCGAGAGATACTGTTCCGAGTGAACGGTCCTGGCGGGCGGCCACTCCCGCTCCTCACGCCAGCGGTTGTCCCCCATCACGAAGATCCGAACGGGCGCCTCGCGCGAGGTGCCGTTGTCGATGCCTTTGAGCCAGTAGTCGAAGAACCGCAACTGGAGCTCGACGAAATCGATCGCCGCATTGGGACCATAGTCCACGCCGGCATACGAGGTGCGCGACATCGCGGGCACGCCGTGGGCCCACGGGCCCATGACCAGCCGCTGCCCTTCGCGCGCCTCCTTCGTGGCGCCCCGGGCACGCATGCCGACGAAATTGCGAATGGCGCCGGGCTGGCCGTACGGGTCGTCGTTCCAGCCACTGAGATTCAGGACGGGCACGCGAACCATGGCGTGTTGCGCTTCGATGTCGTAAGGCTTCCAGTACGGGCTCTCGATGGGGTTGTCGATCCAGTCCGCCCAATACTCGAAACCCGTCATGATCGGCAGGTCGCGCAGCGGCCGATAATCCATCCACGTCTGGCCCTCGCGTGCCCAGGCCTCGGCGATCTCCTCGGGGCTCGTGAACGGCAGCTTCCGGGCGCGCCGCTCCCGGATCTGTCGTCCGAGCAGCCACTCGACGAAATCCGCCTCGAAGATGCCGCCGTGATAGACGAAGTGGTTGGCGTGGGCGAAGGTCATCGCCGGCGCCATCGCCTTGAGGTGTGGAGGGCGCGTCGGCGCCGTCATCCACTGCACGGCGCCGGGATACGAGAGGCCGAACGTGCCGACGTTCCCGTCGGCCCACGGCAGCCGCGCGACCCACTCGATGGTGTCGTACCCGTCGAGCACTTCCTGAGTGTAGGGCTCGAACCGTCCCTCGGACTTGAACTGGCCGCGCGTGTCCTGCACGACGACGACGTATCCACGCCGGACGGCGGCGACGGTCATCGCGAGCCGCGCGCTCTGGCTGGCGCCGTCCTTGTCATACGGCGTCCGCATCAGCAGCGCCGGAAACCGCCCGTCCTCGGCGGGCCGGTAGACGTCGGCGTACAGCGTCACGCCGTCGCGCATCCTGGCCGGCCGATCACGCTCGACGATGACGTGGCGCAGCCACGAGCCCTGCATGGCACCGACCGCGAGGAGCGCAGTCAGGAACGCGGCAACGCCAGGAGTGCGAACCACCTACACCACCATGTTGCGCGCGATCACTTCCCGGTAAAACGACGCGCTCAACTTCGGCATGCGCTTCTGGGTCGCGTAGTCCACGTAGTGCAGCCCGAAACGGTTGGTGTACCCGTCAGCCCACTCGAAGTTGTCCATCAGGCTCCACAGGAAATAGCCGCGCACGGGCACTCCCTCGGTCGTCGCCCGGCGGAGGTGCATCAGGTAATTGCGCAGGTACATGATGCGATCGGTGTCGTACACCTGTCCGTCCGGCGCGAGAACATCCGACGAAGAGCACCCGTTCTCGGTGATGTAGATATCCTTGACCTTCCAGACCGACGCGAGATGGCGCGGTCCCCAGTACAGCGCCTCTGGACCGACGAACAGCCACGGCGACGCCATGTGAGGGAACGAGGCCGGGTGAGGCACGACGACGAAGCCTGCCGGTGATGCGTCCGCCCGCACGTAGATCGGCGTGTAGATGTTGATCCCTACAAAGTCGAAGGGGCTCGAGATCGCCCTGAGCTCGGCGGGCGTGAACACCGGGGCGTCAGCGCCAGCCGCCGCCAGATACGCGTCCGTGTACCGTCCTTCCTGGATCACGGTCATGTACTGCGCGTTGACCTCGCGCGTCGCCCGCTCGGCGGCGGCGATGTGTTCCGGCGTCTCGATCACCGGCACGCACACGGTCATGTTCTCCGCGAGGCCCACGCGGGCGCCGGACGCGGCGTTGGCACGGATCGCCTGCACCGCGAGCCCGTGCGCCAGGACGGCGTGATGGCGCGTCTGATTGAACCGGCGGGGCGGCAGCTTGAGCCCCGGCGCGTGGATGCCCGTGCGGTACCCGAGTTCGACGAAGGCGCCGAACTCGTTGATCGTGAAAATGTGCTTGACGCGATCCGTCAGGTGCTTCGCGACGTGCGCGGCGTAGTCGGCGAATGCCTGCGAGGTGTCGCGCGACTCCCAGCCGCCACCGCGATCCTGCAGCGCCTGCGGCAGGTCCCAGTGATACAACGTGGCAAACGGCTGGATGCCGTTCGCCAGCAGTTCGTCGACGAGCCGATTGTAGAAGTCGAGTCCCTTCGGGTTGGGCGATCCGCTCCCGTTCGGAAACACGCGCGGCCAGCCGATGGAGAACCGGTACACGCGGGCGCCGAGCGCCTTCATGAGTTGCACGTCTTCCTTGTACCGATGGTAGTGATCGTCGGCCACGTCGCCGGTCGCGTTGTTCACCGTCCTGCCGGGTGTGTGGGAGAACGTGTCCCAGATCGACGGGCCGCGGCCGTCCTCCTTCACGGCACCTTCAACCTGGTAGGCAGCGGTCGCCGTTCCCCACAGGAACCCGTCCGGGAACCGGCGCTCGCCGGCGCGCGAGCTACCCGGCGACTGCGCTGGCTGCGAACCCGCTGACGCGCTGTCACCGTTCGACGCCCCCGACAGGCCGAGTGCAGCCGTGGCGACCGCTTGCGCGAAGCCCCGACGACTGATGGTGTGTCGCATGTGCAGCCCTCCTCGAGCACTCCTGACGCGCACGGCCGTGTATTCTACCGGCCCACGAAAAGCGGCCGAAGACCCCCATCGTTCAAATAGACAATCCCTTCCATCTGTTGTAGAAAAGTGGAGCCAGCCCTCTTTCCGCGAACGACTTAGCGCCGCGTCTACACGTGCTGTGGGAATTCCAGGGGCTCGTGGGAGTGGTGCATGTCCGTTCGAGTCCGGTTGCCCCGGATCGACGACTGGAAGGCCCAGGTCAAGTGCCAAATCGGCTGCCCGGTCCTCACTGATGCCGGTCGTTACGTCCAACTCATCGCTGAAGGACGCCACGAAGAGGCGTACCTGGTGGCGCGCGCGCCGAACCCGTTCGCCTCGGTATGCGGCCGGGTGTGTGCGGCGCCGTGCGAGGATGCCTGCCGTCGCGGCAGCATCGACGGGCCCATCACGATCCGCGGACTGAAACGGTTCGTTGCGGAACAGTACGGCGTCGAGTCGATTCACCCTGACTCGCAGGATCGCCTCCGGTCCGAGCTGGTATCGGAAGGGAACCGCTATGCGGGGCACCTGCCGGTCAGCGATGGCGCGCCGGTTCCAGGCAGGAGAGCCAAGGTCGCGGTGATCGGCGCCGGGCCCGCCGGCATGTCGGCGGCCCACGATCTCGCGCTCCTCGGCTACGGCGTGACGGTGTTCGAGGCCGGGCCCGAGCCCGGCGGGATGATGCGCTACGGCATCCCCGAGTACCGTCTGCCTCGTTCCATCATTCACTCCGAGATCGACAAGATCGTGGCGCTCGGCGTCTCGCTGCGCGTGACGCGTCCCCTGACCGCGGAATTCGGGCTCGCGGCGCTGAAGCGCGAGGGCTTCCAGGCCGTGTTCCTGTCCGTGGGGGTCTGGGCCGGGCGCGACATCCAGGTGCCCGGCGTCGAGCTCGACGGCGTCGTCAAAGCGGTCGATTACCTGCTGAACATCAACCGCGGATTCCGCATGGACCTCGGACCGCGCGTGGTCGTCGTCGGAGGCGGGTTCGTCGCGTTCGACGCCGCTCGCACGGCGCTGCGCATTCAGCGCGAGGACGAGATCGCTCAACTCCAGGCGCAGGCGGGCGCCGCGGACGCTCGCGTGAAGGAAGCGCTCGACGCGGCGCGCGCCGCGCTGCGGGGCGGCGCGGCGAACGTCACCATCGTGTCGCTCGAAACCTTCGAGGAGATGCCGGTCCTTCGCACCACGCAGGGACACGAGGAGTTCGAGGAAGCCCAGAAAGAAGGGATCGTGTTCCTGGTACGCCGCGGGCCGAAGCGGTTCGTCGGTGATTCGCGCCTGCGCGCCATCGAACTTCGGCGCGTCCTGGCGGTCTTCGACGAGAACGGACGTTTCGCGCCCACCTACGACGACTCCGACGTGATCTCGTTGGACGCCGACGGGTGCATCCTGGCGATCGGCCAGAAACCGGACCTCTCGTTCCTCCAGCCGGCGGACGGGGTCGCGCTCACGCCTGGCGGGACGATCAAGGTCGATCCCGTGACGCTCGCCTCGTCTGCGCCGGGCGTCTTCGCCGGTGGCGACGTGGCGTTCGGCCCGCGCAACCTGATCGAGGCGGTGGCGAACGGCAAGCGCGCCGCGCGGTCCATTCACGAGTACCTGTCGCCGCACCGCGCGGCCACGCGCACGACACTGGCCATCGAGAAGATTCCCGCGGAGCACTATCGCATGATCGCGGGGTTCGAGAAGCTCGATCGCGCCGCGCCCCCGACACTCGACCTGCGTCGTCGCACCGGCATCGCCGAGGTCGAGACCGGCTACAGCGAGCCGCAGGCCCGCGAGCAGGCGGCGCGGTGCCTCATCTGCCACATCCAGACCATCTACGACCCGGAGAAGTGCGTGCTGTGCGGGCGGTGCACCGACATCTGCCCGGAGTACTGCCTCGCCATCGTGCCGTTCGAGGACCTCGAGCTGGACCCGGACGAGCGGGCGGCGCTCGTCGAGCGCGCAGGCGCGAACGGGCTCCCTCTTTCCGCGATGGTCAAGGACGACGAGCGCTGCATCCGCTGCGGGATGTGCGCGATCCGGTGTCCAACCGACGCGATGACGATGGAGCGCTTCACCATTACCGAGCGGCTGCACACGGGAGAGGGCGAACATGTCTGACACAGGACCCCTGAAGGAGCATCCAGAGAAAGCGTCGGAGGCCGCCCGCGAGGGCCAGAAAGAGGCCCGGCGCGAGTTCCTGCTGAAGCTCGGGATTGGCGCCGGCGTCGTGGCGATCGGCGCGCAGGCCGCGGCGTCGCTTCGCGCGCTCGTGCCCAACGTGTCGTACGACGCACCGACAACCGTGAAGCTCGGCCCGGCGCGCGAGTTTCCGGACGGCCTCAGGTTCCTGCCCGACCAGCGGCTGTTCGTGGTCCGCGAGGGGAACACCTACCACGCCATCTCGGCGGTGTGCACGCACCTGGGCTGCACGGTGCGCGCCGAGGCGCTGTCGCAGCCGGAGACGCGCGAGGTGGGCGGCACGGCGCTCAGGCTGACACACCGCTTCGCGTGCCCGTGTCACGGATCCACGTACTCCGGCGACGGCGTCAACAGCGGCGGCCCGGCGCCGCGCCCGCTCGCGTGGTACCGCCTCTCGGTGGCCCCGGATGACGGTCAACTCGTGGTGGACCTGGCTGACGAAGTCGGCCGTGACTTCCGCTTGACGCTCGCGTGAGGTTTCCAATGGCGTTTCCGCTCACACGACGGCCCTCGCAACCTACGGCCCCCGGCGTTCACCCGCAGGCGCTGTGGAGTTACCGGCCGCAGTCCGATCGCGAAGCCGGCGACGCGATCGTCTCGAACTTTCTGCTGCACTGGTTTCCGGCGAAGGTGTACAAGCCGTCGCTCGACTGGACGTACTCGTTCTGGCTCGGCACCGCGTCCGCCGCGCTCTTCTTCCTGCTCATCCTGTCGGGGCTGCCGCTCCTCTTCCTGTACATCCCGTCGGTCGAACGGGCCTACGCGTCGGTCAAGGACATCGAGTACGTGATCACGTTCGGGTGGTGGATCCGCGCGGTGCACCGAATCTCGGCGCACCTGATGGTGGTGGCCGTCGCGCTGCACCTCGTGCGGGTCTTCCTGACCGGCGCGTACAAGAACGGCACCGGGCGCGCGCAGCACCGCGAGTGGAACTGGGTGATCGGCGTCGTGATGCTGCTGCTGACGCTCTTCCTCTCGTTCACCGGCTACCTGCTCCCGTGGGACCAGCTCGCGTACTGGGCCGTGACGGTCGGCACGAACATCGCCTCGTCGATTCCGTACGTCGGCCCGGGCGTCCGCGAGCTGATGATCGGCGGGCGCGAGATCGAGCAGGCGACGCTGATCCGCTTCTACGTGCTGCACTGCATCATGCTGCCGGGGGCGCTCGGCGTCCTGTTCGCGTATCACATGTGGCGCGTCCGCAAGGACGGCGGGCTCGCCAACGGCGATCGCGCGTCAGTCCTGCCGGTGCCGCGTGTCGAGGGGCCGGGGCCGACGAAGACCTACACGCTGCTCGGCGTCGCGCGGGGCACGACGCCGACGATCACGGCCTCGACGATCTCTCCGGGCGATCTCACGGTCAACGGCGTCCCCGACCTGACGCGCCGTTCGCTCATCGTGACGCTCGCGACGTTCGCGCTCGTCAGCATCCTGGCGTGTCTCGTCGCATCCCCGCTCGAGGAGCCGGCCAACCCGCTCATCACGCCGAACCCGGCGAAGGCCCCCTGGTACTTCCTCTGGCTGCAGGAGATCGTGACCGACACGACGGTGACGCTGCCCTGGTTCACGATCAACGGCGCGTTCGTGGGGGGCGTGATCCTGCCCGGGCTGCTCGTCGGGCTGCTGACCGTGTGGCCGTGGCTCGATCGCAGCGGCGCCGCGAGCGCGGGAATCTGGTTCGCGCGCGACCGGCGCCGGCAGAACCTGGTGTTCCTGCTCGTGCTCCTCCTCATCGTGATCTTCACGATCGTGGGCACCTACCTGCGCGGCCCGTACTGGAACTTCTACTGGCCATGGGAAGCATGGCCCGACATCCCGGCGAGGATCTGACATGGAGAAGAGGACGGACTCGCCCTATCCGCGGCGCGATCGCCCCGTGCTGGCGATCATCGGGCTGGTGCTGGTCGCGTCCACCGCGTTCTTCGCGTGGAGCGATCGGCAGCACGACTACAAGTACTACCAGTACGAGTTCACACGGCTCGTCGCGGACAAGTTCGGCGACGAGCAGGCGGGCGCGGTTCGCACCGGGCTCCAGCAAATCTGGGTCGCCGACCTCGGGCGGGCGGATCGCTGCGTGACCTGCCACCAGGCGACGTCGTGGAAGGGCCTCGAAGGGGCGGAACAGCCCTGGCGCACGCACCCGGTCGAACCGCTGAAGCTGCACGCGGTCGAAAGGTACGGCTGCACGGCCTGCCATGGCGGCCAGGGATGGGCGATTGACACGGACGAGGCGCACGGCGAAGTCGCGCACTGGGAGGAGCCGCTGCTCGGCTCGTACCTCGGTGAGGAGTACTCGCTCGTCGAGGACAAAGCGGCGCTGATGCAGATGAACTGCAACGTCTGCCACCGGTTCGATCGCGAGACGGCGGGCGCTCCGATGATCAACCACGCGAAAGTGCTGGTGCAGCAGAAGGGCTGCCGCGCGTGCCACATCGTCAACGCGCGAGGGGGGACGATCGGGCCGGACCTGACCTACGTCGGCGACAAGGCGCCGGAGCAGTACGAGTACGGGCGCCTGTCCGGGCAGAAGACGGCGTTCGCCTGGCACGTCGCGCACTTCAAGGATCCGCGCGCGCTCGTGCAGGACACCGTCATGCCGAACTTCCACTTCTCGACGAAGGACGCGCAGGCGCTCTCGATGCTGGTGCTGTCGTGGCGCAAGGTCGATCTGCCGGCCGCATACTACCCCGGCGCGCCGCGTACCGACCCGCAGACCGCCGGCGAGCGCGAGGCCGAAGAGCGGATGATGACCGGGCCCGGGGGATGGTTCGTCAAGACCGGCTGCTTCGTCTGCCACTCGATCTCCGTGTACGGCGTGAAAAGCCCCGCCCAGAT
This sequence comes from Vicinamibacterales bacterium, assembly GCA_035463475.1. GTDB lineage: Bacteria > Acidobacteriota > Vicinamibacteria > Vicinamibacterales > 2-12-FULL-66-21 > JACPDI01. The sequence continues at coordinate 22,276 of DATHTE010000081.1, read as the reverse complement.
CGGGCCGGACCTGTCGATCGCCGCGGCCGACGTGCAGTCGCGCTTCGGCCGCACGCTCGACGACTTCTTCATGAACCCTACCGGCACGATGTCCGTGGTGCTGTCGCGCCAGATCATCCTGAACACCGAACAGCGCCGCGAAGCGATCTCGCGGATGCGGGAAGCGTACGCGGAGTACGAACGGCTGAAGGCGAGCGGGCAGGATCCGCTGGCCGTGAGCCACTGATCGACCGTGGTCATCGGCGGAGCGGGGCGCCCCGGCCTGGCCCGCTCCCGCCGCTTCATCCATCGGCCGGGATGTGGAGAGGCGTATGAGCTTCATCCGAACCCGGACGGCTGCCTGGGTCGCGGCCGGCGTTCTGGCCAGCGCGTTGTTCGCCCAGCAGTGCGCCCCGAGCGCGCCGCAGCGTGGCGAGCGCGCCGGCACACAATCGGACATCGCGCAGGCCGCGGTCAAAACCTACGTCTCGCCGGGCGACCTGGACCAGTACTACTTCTTCGCGTCCGGCGGCCACTCCGGTCAGGTCTATGTCTACGGCGTCCCGTCCATGCGTCACCTCTCGACGATCCCCGTCTTTACGCCCTACCCGGCCACCGGCTACGGCTTCGACGACGAGAGCAAGGCGATGCTGGGCAACCTGACGTGGGGCGACGTCCATCATCCGGCGCTGTCGGAGACGAACGGCGACTACGACGGGCGGTGGCTGTTCGTCAACGAGATGAACGGGCGCATCGCGCGGATCGATCTGCGGGACTTCAAGACGAGGCAGATCATCGGCCCGGTGCCGAACGTCTCGGGGAACCACGGGTCGGCGTTCGTCACGCCGAACACCGAGTACTCGGTGATGGCCTCGCGCTTTTCGATCCCCATCCCGAAGGGCACCGCCGTCGAGGTCGCCAAGTACGCGACCGACTACAAGGGTGTCGTCACCGGCATCAAGGTCGATCCGAAGACCGGGCAGATGTCGTTTGGCTGGCAGATCCTGATGCCGCCGTTCGACTACGACCTCGGGGATGCCGGCAAGAGGGCGTCCGACGGTTGGGTGTTCTTTACCTCGTACAACAGCGAGCGCGCGACAGGCAAGCTCGAGGTGACCGCCTCGCAGCGAGACCGCGACTACATCGCGGCGGTCGACTGGCGGATGGCCGAGAAGCTGGCTGCGGCGGGCCGCGGGCAGGCTATTGGCGGGGTCAAAGTGCTCGACCCGAAGGAATTTCCCGGGCTCGTGTATTTCCTGCCCTGCGGCAAGTCGCCGCACGGCGTGGACGTCTCGCCGGACGGCAGGTACGTCATCGGATCCGGAAAGCTCCAGGGGGTGACCACGGCCTTCAACTGGGAGAAGGTCCAGACCGCGATGAAGAACAAGGACTTCAGCGGCAACGAGGACGGCATCCCGGTGCTGAAGTACGAGTCCATCAAGGACGCCGAAGTGCCTGTGGGTCTTGGCCCGCTGCACACGCAGTTCGGGCCTGACGGCTACGCGTATACGTCGCTGTTCGTGGACAGCGCGATCGCGAAGTGGAGGCTCGGCACCTGGGAAGTGGTGGACCGCATCCCCATGTCGTACTCGATCGGTCACCTGACGGCGGCCGAAGGGGACACGGTCAGCCCGGACGGCGTCTACCTGATCGGGCTGAACAAGCTCTCGCACGGCCGGCACCTGTCGGTCGGGCCCTCCCAGCCGGAGTCCTCGCAGCTCGTCGACATCACCGAGGAGAAGATGAAGCTGCTGTACGACGCGTTCACCGAGCCGGAGCCGCACTACGCGCAGATGATCAAGGCGGACAAGCTGAAGCCAATCGAGGTCTATCCGAAAGCAGAGAACAAGCACCCCCATGCCATCTGGGACGTGAAGGACGCGAATGTCACGCGCACGGGTAACAAGGTGCTGGTCAAGATGGTCGCCGTGCGCTCCACGTTCACGCCGACCGACTTCGAGATCCGCGCGGGGGATGAAGTGACCGTGGCGATCACCAACATCGAGCAGACGACCGACGAATTGCACGGGTTCGGCCTGCTCGACTACAACATCAACATCGTGGTGGATCCGGGGGAGACCAAGACGGTGACGTTCAGGGCGGACAAGAGGGGGGTCTTCCCGTACTATTGCACGAACTTCTGCTCGGCGCTCCACCAGGAGATGCAGGGCTACATGATCGTGCGCTGAACGCCCGTCACTCGTGGCCGCGCGCCTGGCGTCTGCCTCGCGCGCGGCCGTTTCCCCTGGAGGTGCTCATGAGGCCCCTGTTTACGAGGGCCAATCGACTACTCGACGCCCCGCTCGACCTGCCGCCGCGCGTGACGATGCTGGTCGCCGCGCTGCTGCTCCTGGCCATCTACCTTTTTCCGCTCTGGAACCTGACGATGTTCGCGCCGCAGTACCAGGACGGGCTGCGGCTCGACATCTACAGCTACAAGCTCGAGAGCGGCAACAACGGCCAGGACATCAAAGAGATCAACGTCCTCAACCACTACATCGGGATGCGGGACCTCGCCGCCGAGGACTTCACCGAGTTCAAGTGGATGCCCTTCGTCGTGGGCGCAATCGGTCTGCTGATCCTGCGGGCGATCGTCCACGGCAAGTTCGCGCACCTGCTGGACGTGATCGTCCTGGTCCTCTATTTCTCGGCGTTCTCGCTCTGGTCGTTCGCGTACAAGCTGTGGTGGTACGGGCACAATCTCTCGCCGCAGGCGGCCGTCAAGGTCGATCCGTTCATGCCTCCGATGTTCGGATACAGGCAGCTGGCAAACTTCGAGGTGTACTCGTATCCCGCGCTGGCGTCCTACGCGATGGGCGCTGCGGTGCTCCTGCTCGTCGTGGCGGCCGGCATGGCGTGGCGGCAGCTGCGCCGGGAGCAGCCTGCGTGACGGGACCGGCGGGGCTGCTGATCGTCGCGATGGGACTGGCCGGCCAGGCGGGCGCCGATCACGCGAGCGCCCCCGCGCGGCTGGAAGGACGACCCGCCACGCCACACGCCTCGCCGCTGCAGCGCGAAATCGACGCCGCGCCACCCGGCGCCACCATCGAGGTCCCGCCCGGCACGTACGACGGCGACCTGTTCATCGACAAGCCGCTGCGCCTCATCGGGCGGCAGCGCCCCGTGCTCCGCGGCTCCGGGACCGGCAGCGTGGTGCTGGTTCGGGCCGACGGTGTGACCATCGAGGGCTTCGACGTGGACGGCCGCGGCGGAGGAGATCTCGGCCGTGATTCGTCCGGCATCCACCTCGCCGCGCGGAACGCGGTGGTCCGCGACTGCCGGATCGAGAACGCGCTGTTCGGTGTGTACCTGCTCGAGGCGCACGGCAGCACGATCGAGCGCTGCCGGATCCGCGGGATCCCGGGCAAGGACCCGGGAGAGAAGGGATCGGGCATACACGCGTACAACACCGAGGGCATGCGCCTGATTGAGAACGAGGTCCTCGACGCGCGCGACGCGATCTACCTTCAGAACTCGTCGAAGGGGATCATCCGGGGCAACCGCGCGCGGGACATGCGGTACGGACTGCACTACATGTTCTCGGACGACAACCTGTTCGAGGACAACGTATTCGAGAACGGCGCGGCGGGCAGCGCCATCATGTACTCGGAGCGGATCGTCTTCCGCCGGAACCAGTTCATCCACAATCGCGGCTTCGCGTCCGTGGGTCTCCTGCTGCAACAGTGCGACGACGTGCTCGCCGAGAGCAACCTGATCGCGGACAACGCGCGCGGCGTCTTCCTGGAAGGCACGCAGCGCGTCGTCTTCCGCGGCAACGTCATCGCGCAGTCGGACGCCGCGATCGTCGCGTTCGACTCGGCCGTCGCGACCCGCTTCGAGGGAAACTCTTTTGTCGGCAACATGACGCCGCTGCTGCTGGTCGGCAAGCGGCTCGACGCGGTCTTCAGCGCGAACTACTGGTCCGGTCACGCGGAGCCGGATCTCGACGGCGACGGCCGGACCGAACGGCCGTACCGGCTGACGAGCGTGTTCGATCACATGCGCGGGAACCTGACGGCGGCCGACCTGTACGTGGACGGCTTCGCCGGGGCGGCGCTGTCACTGGCCGAGATAGCCTTCCCGGTACTGGAGCCGGTCCGCGTGGTCGAAGAGGCGCCGCTCGCACGGCCGCCGGCGCTGCCGGCGGTGCCCCGCGCGCGCCGGCGTGAAACGGGGACGAGCTACGCGGGGCTCGGCTTCTCTGCCCTGGGGCTCATGCTGGGCATCCGCGTGCTTCGAGCAGGGCGATGATCGGCTTCCGCGGGTTCACGAAGCGATTCGGCGCGACCGTGGCGGTGGATGCCCTCGATTTCGAAGTGGCCGCGGGGGAAGTGGTCGCCCTGCTCGGTCCAAACGGCTCCGGCAAGACGACAACACTGAAAGGAGCGGCTGGGCTGATCCGACCGACGGCCGGGCAGGTGGTCGTCGGCGATCCACCGCGACCGGCGGCAGACGCGGCGGCGCGGAGCGTCTGCTCGTACCTGCCGCAGAAGGCCACGTTTCCCGACGCCCTGTCGGGCCGGGAAGTGCTCGACTTCTATCGCGCGCTCCGCGAGGTGCCGGCGTCGCGCGTCGATCTGGTCCTCAAGTTCGCGTCGCTCAATGGCGCGTCGGATCGCACGGTCGGTACGTACTCAGGGGGCATGGTTCAGCGCCTGGGGCTCGCGGTCGCGGTGCTGCCCGACGCGCCGGTGCTGCTCCTCGACGAGCCGACCGCGGCGCTGGATCCTGACGGGCTGTGCGCGTTCTATGGCCTCGTCGAACAGCGTCGGCGTGAGGGCAAGACCGTGCTGTTCACGTCGCACCAGCTCGGTGACGTGGAGCGGCTGGCGGACCGGTTTGCCGTGCTGATCGCGGGGCGCCTCTCGGGGTCGTTCGGCGGGCGCGAGCTCGCGGAGCGGCTCGCGGACCGCGGCGTCATGCGCGTGCGGCTCGGAGCGTGCAACGCCGGCGTGCTCGGGGCGGTGAACGGCCTTGCGCCCGGCACCCGCTGGGCCGAGGTTTCGAGCGAGCTGATCGTGCCCGGGCGCTCGACCGCGCGCCCGGCGATCCTCGACGCGATTCGCGCCGCCGGCGCGGAGATCCGGGGGATCACGGCGGAAGAGGGAAGGCTCGACGCGTTCTACCGCGAGCTGGTGGAGGACCATCGATGATGCGTGCCCTGCGTCTGTGCGTCGGAGTCGGCTGCCTCGCGACGCTCTCCTGTTCGGCCGGTCCCCCCGGGCCCGCGACGCTCGACACGCGCAACGAGGCGTGCGCGCACTGCCGGATGATCGTTTCGGATCAGCGCTTCGCGTCGCAGCTCGTCGCGCCGGGAGAGGAACCGCGGTTCTTCGACGATATCGGCTGCCTTCGCAACTTCCTCCGCGAACAGCGGGTCGCGGAGGGCGCGATCGCGTACGTGGCCGACCACCGCACGCGGGCGTGGGTGCCCGCGGCGGGCGCTGTGTACGTGCGGAACGAGCAGGTGAGGACACCGATGGCGTCGCACCTCCTGGCGTACGCGGACGCGCCATCGCGGGACGCGGACGAGGACGGCAAGGGCACGCGGCTGACACCTTCGGACCTGTTCGGCCAGAACGGTCCGCCGGCAGGACGATGAGCGGCGTCCGGTTCTTCCGAGTCGTTCGCCTCTGTGCGGCGCAGGAGCGCACGCTCGCGGTGCGCTCGCGGTGGACCCAGATCTTCGCGATCGTCTTCACCGCGCTCGCGCTCGCCGTCGCCGGCTCCGGTTACATTCTGTCGGGCGGATACGGCGTGCAGGACTTCTCGCGCACGGCGGTCTCGCTCGTGCAGCTCGTGCTGCTGCTCGTGCCGCTGAGCGCCCTGCTGCTCGGCGTGATGGCGCTGCTGCCGGACCGCGGCGCCGCCGAGCTGCTGTACTCGCAGCCCGTGTCCCGCGCGGCCATCCTGCTCGGCACGATGGCGGGGCTGTTCGTGGCGCTGACGGCGGCGCAGGCGATCGGGCTCGGCGCCGCGGGGCTCGTCATCTACAGCCAGTCCGGAAACGAAGGGGCGAGCAGCTTCGCGTGGCTCTTCCTGCTCGCGGTCGCGCTCACGGCGATCTTCCTCGGGCTGGCGGGCTGGATCTGCGCCGGCACGTTCGGGCAGCGCCGCAGCCGCGCGCTGGCGCTGGCGATCGCGGTCTGGTTCGTGCTCGTGGTGCTGTTCGACGTCGTCGTGGTCGGTGTCGCGTCGCTGTTGCCGTCGGGGAACGCCTCGCGCCTGTTGATCGGCGCGGCGCTGGCCAACCCTGTCGACGCGCTGCGCACGGGGACGCTGCTCGCCATCGAGGGCACCGCGGCGTTCGGGTCGTCGTCGCTCGCGCTGCTGCGGTTCACGCAGGGGCCTGCCGGCGCTGCCGCGCTGATCGCTTCGTCCGCGGTGCTCTGGTTGGTTGTTCCCGTGTGGCTCGCGTCCTGGCGCCTGTCGAGGGCGGACATCTGAACCTCCGAGGACGCGGAAGGCGCGGAGAGGATCACGGCTGGCTTTCGTTGGCCAGCTTCTCGAACTGGTCGGCGAACACCGCGAACGCAAGAACGGGTTCCTCCACGGTTGCGACGGTCCGGAAGAACGCGTGCGCATCGGTGTTCCAGGTGCGCGACGTCCACCACACGAACTCGAGGCCGCGTCTGCGCGCGTCGGCTGCGACCGCGGCCAGCAGCGCACGACCGATGCCGCGCCGCCGCGCGCCGGGCGACACAAACAGGTCCTGCACGTACACCCCGGCCTTCGCATAGGCGGTCTCGTACGCCGACGGTACCACCAGGGTGTACCCGACGGGGCGGCCGTCGAGTTCGGCGAGCCAGGCGTCAAATCGCGGCGTCTCGCCGAAGCCGTCGCGCGCCACTGCATCGGCCGTGAAGTACTCGGCTGGATCGCCTTGATGTGCGTTGAGCGCCCGGCCGAGCGCCGCCAGCGCCTCGGCGTCGGTGCGCCCGGCGCGTCGAACGCGCAAACCTGTCGCCGGGGTCATTGCACGATGATTCCCCGAGCGGCTTTCCATGTTCCGTCCGCCTGCTTTCTGAGGATCCGAAGCAGCTTCCCCCGCGTGCTCTGCGGTTCAGTGTGGAAAGCCGAGATTCACGCCCCGGTGGCGCGGGTCGGGCCAGCGCGACGTGACGACCTTTCCACGAGTGTAGAAGCGGACCCCCTCGCGTCCGTACATGTGAGCGTCCCCGAAGAGCGATGACTTCCACCCGCCGAACGAGTAGTACGCCATCGGGACCGGGATCGGCACGTTGATACCGACCATCCCGGCCTGCACCTCGCTCTGAAACCTCCGCGCGGCGCCGCCGTCGTTCGTGAAGATCGCCACGCCGTTGGCGTAGGGGCTGTCGTTCACCAACCGCAGCGCTTCGTCATACGTGCGCGCGCGGACGACGCTGAGCACGGGCCCGAAGATCTCGTCGGTGTAGATGCTCATGTCGGGCGTCACGCGGTCGAACAGGCACGGCCCGAGGAAGAACCCGCGCTCGTGTCCTTCGACGCGCAGCGTCCGCCCGTCCTCGAGCAGCGCCGCCCCGGCACGTTGTCCCTGCTCGATGTACGAGGTCACGCGCGCCAGGTGCTCACGCGTGACGAGCGGCCCCATGTCGGCGTCGGACTCGAGACCAGGCGCGACGCGCAGCCGTCGCATGCGCTCCCGCACGCCGGGCAGCAGGCGGTCGGCGACGTCGCCGACCGCGACCAGCACGGAGATCGCCATGCAGCGCTGGCCGCTCGACCCGTACGCGGCGCTCACGGCGGCGTCGGCGGCCAGTTCGAGATCCGCGTCGGGGAGGACGATCATGTGGTTCTTCGCGCCGCCGAGCGCCTGCACGCGCTTGCCGCTTCGCGTCCCGGTCTCGTAGATGTAACGCGCGATCGGCGTCGACCCGACGAAGCTCACCGCGTGGACGCCGGGGTGACCGAGAATGGCGTCCACGGCAGCCTTGTCGCCGTGCACGACATTGAATACGCCTGGCGGCAGGCCGGCCTCGCCGAGCAGTTCGGCGCAGAAATTCGCCGCGGAGGGGTCCTTCTCGGACGGCTTCAGGATGAACGCGTTCCCGCACGCGATGGCGAGCGGGAACATCCACATCGGGACCATCGCCGGGAAATTGAACGGCGTGATGCCGGCGACCACGCCGAGCGGCTGGCGAATCGAGTAACTGTCCACCTCGGTGGAGACGTTCTCGGAGAAGTCTCCTTTCAGCAGTTCCGGGAGGCCGCACGCGAACTCGATGACCTCGAGCCCGCGGGTCACCTCGCCGAGCGCGTCGGAGAGCACCTTCCCGTGCTCGCGTGTGAGGATCGTCGCGATGTCGCGCTTCCGGCGCTCGACCAGGTCGCGGAACGCGAACATCACGCGCGTTCGTACGGCGAGCGACGTGCGCCCCCACGCGCGCGACGCGTCGCTGGCCACCCGCACGGCCTCGTCCACGACAGACGCGTCCGCGAACGCCACGCGCGCCGCGCGCTCCCCCGTGGCCGGGTTGTACACGTCCCCCCAGCGATCCGACGTGCCGCCCGAGACGCGTCCGCCGATCCAGTGTCCAATCGTGGCGGCCGGCGCGCCGACAGCCGTTCCGCCTTGTGGCGTCGTCATGATCGCACCTCGGACAGGTCCAGTTCCGGAGTCCCCCGCATCAGCAGCGCGTAGGCGGCGAACGCAACCGCAAACCCGCTGAACCAGGCGTAATCGTACAGCACCCGCAGCGACGGGATGGCCAGTCCCGCGAGCGCCGCCGCGACTCCCGCCGCGAGCGCCACCAGCGCGCGCCCGTTCCAGCGCCCGTACAGGCCGTCGTGCCGGTACAGATCCGGAAGCGAGAGCTTGGCGCGCCGGACAACCCAGTAATCGGCGATGAAGATGCCGGCGATCGGTCCCAGGAACGCGGAGTAGGTGATGAGCCAGCCGATGTACCGCTCTCCGCTCTCGAGCAGCTTCCACGGCATGATCGCGATGCCGACGATCCCGGTGATGATCCCGCCACGCGCGAAATCGATCCGCGACGGCCACAGGTTCGCGAAGCCATTCGCCGGCGCCACCACGTTGGCGGCGACGTTCGTGGTGAGCGTCGCAATCAGCAGCGCGAAGAGCGCGGCGATGATCACGATCGGGTTCTGCAGGCGCGACAGGAGCTGCACCGGATCCCAGACAGGTTCGCCGAAGATCACGGCAGACGCCGAGGTGACGGCGACGCCGATGAAGGCGAACAGCGTCATGCTGGTGGGCAGCCCGAGAATCTGCCCCCACACCTGCGCGCGCTGGTTCCGGGCGTAGCGCGACAGGTCCGGGATGTTCAGCGCGAGCGTGGCCCAGAAGCCCACCATCGCCGTGAGCGATGGGACGAACACCTTCAGGAACTCGTCCGTCGTGCCGAAGGCCGAGGGGCGCTGCAGCACCGGTCCGAGGCCGCCGGCCCGCCGCGTCGCCCACGCCAGAAGGGCAACGCCCGAGACGATGAGGAACGGCGCGGACCACGACTCGAGCGCGCGGATCGCCCGGCTGCCGCGCACGATGATGTACATGTTGAGCGCCCAGAACAGGAGAAAACCGAGCGCGTGCGCGAATGGCGGCTCCCACTGCGGAATCGCGACGCGGAGCATGGTGTAGATCGCCTGGCCGCCAATCCACGTCTGGATGCCGAACCAGCCGCACGCGACGGCGGCGCGGAGCAGCGCGGGCACGTTCGAGCCGCGAGTGCCGAACGAGGCGCGCGCGAGGACGGGAAACGGGATGCCGAACCGGGTGCCCGCATGCGCGATGAGCACCATCGGCGCGCAGACGATCAGGTTCCCGAGCATGATCGTGCCGACCGCCTGCTTCCAGTCCATGCCCGCGCTGATGAGGCTCGCGGCGAGCATGTAGGTTGGAATGCAGACCGACAAGCCGATCCACAGTGACGCCACGTCGTAGGTGGTCCAGGTGCGCTCGCCCACGCGCGTCGGCGCGAGATCCGCGTTCGCAAGCTCGCCGCTCTCGACGGGGCCGGAGAGTTCGTACAGGTCGCCCGGGGCGCGCCGCATGGCGACGGCTGCGGCGGCGGGCCGGGCCGGTGACGAGGGCTCGTGCACGGGTCTCCTACGCCACGCGCGGCGGGCCCGCTTCGCGCTTCACGAACTGGCCACGGCCGCGCGTGCCGGTGAAGGCGCCGTCGCTCACGATCACGTCGCCGCGCGAGAGGACCTTTGTCGGGGCTCCGTGCACGACGCGCCCTTCGTACGGGTTGTAGTCCACTCTCATGTGATGGGTTGCGGCCGACAGCGTCACGGCGCGCGCCGGGTCCCAGAGGACGAGGTCCCCGTCGGAGCCCACCGCAATCGTCCCTTTCCGCGGCCAGAGCCCGAACATGCGCGCCGGACTCGCCGAGACGATCTCCACGAAGCGGTGCGCGTCGATGCGGCCGGTGCGAACGCCGCCGTCCCAGAGGAGCATCAGGCGCGTCTCGATGCCTGGCGCGCCATTCGGGATCTTCGAGAAGTCCTCGGCGCCGAGTTGCTTCTGCGGCGGCTCGTTCATGCAGAACGGGCAGTGGTCCGTGGACACCACCTGCAGGTCGTTCCGCGCGATCCCCTTCCACAGCACGTCCTGGTGCCACTTCTCGCGGAGGGGCGGCGACATCACGTACTTCGCCCCTTCGAAACCCTCGCGCTCGTAATCGTCATACGAGAGGAACAGGTACTGCGGGCACGTCTCCGCGTACGCGGGCAGCCCCATGTCGCGCGCCTGCTTCACCTTCTCGAGCGCGTCGGCGCATGACAGGTGGACGATGTAGATCGGCACGCCGGCCATCTCGGCGAGCGCGATGGCGCGCCCCGTCGCTTCGCCCTCCGCCCGCGTGGGGCGCGTCAGCGCGTGGTACTTGGGGGCGCGCTGTCCCTTGCGCAGCGCCTCCTTGACGAGGGTGTCGATGACGCCGCCGTTCTCGGCGTGCATGCAGATCAAGCCGCCGTTCTCGCGCGTCTTCAGCAGCGCCTTGAAGATCGTCGCATCGTCCACCATGAACACGCCGGGATACGCCATGAAGAGTTTGAACGACGTCACACCCTCGCGCCGCACGAGGCGATCCATGTCCCCGGCGACCTGGTCGGTGAGTTCCCGGACGATCATGTGGAAGGCGTAATCGATGACGGCCCTTCCTTCCGCGCGCCGCATCCAGCCCTCGAACGCCGGGTACAGCCCCGAGCCGAAGTCCTGGATGGCGAAGTCCACGAGCGTCGTCGTCCCGCCGTGCGCCGCCGCGATTGTGCCGCTCTCGAAGTCGTCGGCGGAGGTGGTCCCGCCGAACGGCATGTCGAGATGCGTGTGCACGTCGATGCCGCCCGGCAGCACGAGGAGTCCCGACGCGTCGATGACGGTATCGGCCGCCAGGCTGATGCCGCGGCCGATGAGCGAGATCGTCCCCGTGTCGATGTAGATGTCCGCCTCGTACCTGTCGGAAGCCGTGACGATCGTGCCGTTCCGCACCAGTGTCGTGCTCATCAGAGATCGCTCAGCTTGGCCTTGGCCGCCGTCGTCTCGACCCGCGCATAGCCTTCCTGCTCCGCTTCGTAGCCGCCGCGGTAGTCGCTGGCATCCGGGCGCCGGATCTTCGAGTGCGCCACCACGCGATCGCGGAGCAGCCCGCGGAAGTCATCGAGCTTCGTCCATCCGCGGTCGGCGTGCCGCTCGAGAAACGCGCGATAGTCGCCGAGCAGCCTCCGGATCACGTTCGGGCCGACCGCGCGGTCGAGCATCGCCGCCGTGCAGACCTGCACGGTGCCGCAGCCGAGGAGGAAGTAGTTCAGCGCGCCGGCGAAATCGGACACGCCGCCGATCCCGGAAAACGCGCGGTCCGGGAAGGCGCGCGTCATCTGCGCCATCAGGCCGAGCGACTGCGGCAGGATGGCCGGCCCACCCAGGCCGCCGCTCGACACGTAGCCGTCCACGTTCATCTCGAACTCGAGCGACTCGGGGTCCGCGAGCGGGATGGAGGGGAACGTGTTGGACGAGGACACGGCGTCGCCGCCGCCGCGGAAGACCGCGCCGGCCTCGAGCACGATGTCGTGGGTGGCGGGAGTGAGCTTCGCCCACACCGGCACGCGCGCGACCTCCTTCACGACCTGCGTGACGAAGGAACACAGCGCGTCGTCACGTCCGATGTTCGATCCCATGTCGGGGCGGTCCATGTGCGGACAGGAGAGGTTCAGTTCGAGGCCGTCCGCCCCTGCCGCCTGGCACGCCGTCGCCAGCACGCGCCAGTGGTCCAGCTCCCGATCGTCACCCGACCCCGCCATGATCGAGGCGATCAACGCGCGGTCGGGGAACGCCTGCTTGATGCGCGTGATGCGCGGGAGCCACCAGTCGAGCGGCTTGTCGGAGATCAGCTCCCAGTTCCACGACGAGTGGAGCACGCCCGAGCGTCCTCTGTTCATCGAGAGCACGCCGGGATCGGCGTAGTAGCGGAGGAACTTCGTCTTCGGCCCGGCGACGTTCACCACCGGGTGCATGCCAATCGTCTTGGTGACGACGCCGCCCCAGCCTGCCTCGAACGCATGGAGGATGTTGCTGTCCGACTCGGTCGGCGGGGCGGAGGCGAGCATGAACGGGTTCGGGAAACGAATCCCCGTGAACGTCACCGACAGGTCGGGTTCCATGGGCGTCCTCGTGAGCGAGCGCCAGAGTTTATCAGATGCATCTGGCGATTTGGTGATTTGGCGATCTGGTGATTTGGCGATCTGGTGAGTATCAGGGTGCCACCAGGGGCCCGTAGGCGTCGGGCCGGCGGTCGCGGAAGAACTGCCAGACCGACCGGACCTCCTCGATCGTGTCGAGGTTCAGGTCGCCCACGACGACGGCGTCCTTGTCGCGCGGCCCCTCCGCCAGAATGCGGCCGCGCGGGTCGCAGAAGTAGCTGGACCCGTAGAACTCCCCGATGTTCCACGGCGCCTCCGTGCCGACGCGGTTGATCGCGCCGACGAAGTACCCGTTCGCGACGGCGTGCGCCGGTTGTTCCAGCTTCCAGAGATATTCGGACAGGCCCGCCACCGTTGCGGACGGGTTGAAGACGATCTCGGCGCCCGCCAGGCCCAGCGCCCGCGCTCCCTCGGGGAAGTGGCGGTCGTAGCAGATGTACACCCCCACCTTCGCGTACGCCGTCTGGAAGACGGGATACCCGAGATTGCCAGGGCGGAAATAGAACTTCTCCCAGAAGCCTGGCTTGCAGTGAGGGATGTGCGTCTTGCGGTACTTTCCGAGGTAACTGCCGTCGGCGTCGATCACCGCCGCCGTGTTGTAGTAGACGCCGGGCTGATCCTCTTCGTAGATCGGCGCGACGATCGCCATCCGGTGCTTCTTCGCCAGCCGCCGGATCAACGCGATCGTCGGGCCGTCCGGCACGCGCTCGGTGAGGTGATACCAGCGCGTTTCCTGTTCGGCACAGAAGTACGGCCCGTAGAACAGCTCCTGCAGGCAGAGAATGCGGACCTTGCGGCGCGCCGCCTGCGCGATCAGCTCGACGTGGCGGTCGATCATGGCCTTCTTGATCGCAGGCAGCGGGCGATCAGTTGCGACGGCGCTGCGCGCCTGGATCAGTCCGCAGCGGACGATGCGGGGCATCGGAGGGCTCCTTTGGTCGTGGCGCGCAAGTATGCCACGGGTGACTCGCCTAGGGTCGCGCGGTGGCACGTCCCAGCTGCGCGCCGACATGCCGCGCAATCTGCTCGTGGGTCGCGAACCACACGCCCGGCCGGCTCTTCATGTGCGTCACGAGCCGGTCCAGCATCGCGATCCTCGCCCGATGCCCGATGACGTGCGGGTGCATCGTGAGGATGAACATCGTTCGTTCCTCGTACGCGACGTCGAACTCCGCCTTCCAGATCGAGAACACCTCATCGGGCGTCATCGTGGGGCGAAGCGTGGAAAACCGATCCATCCAGAAGTACGGGTAGTCGTCGAGGATCCACTCGACCGGCAGCTCCACGATGCCCGTCGGACGCCCGCTGGCGAGCACCTCGTACGGCCGGTCGTCAGCCATGAGGCTGCTGTCGTAGAGCAGCCCCAGCTCACGCGCGAGCCCAATCGTGTACGGGCTGTAGTCCCACGACGGCGTTCGTATCCCGACAGGGCGCTTCCCGGCGGCCTGCTCGAGCGTCGCCATGGCGCGCTTCATCAGCTCGCGCTCCGTGGCTTCGTCGAGCTGGGAGTTGCGTTCGTGGATCCAACCGTGGAGGCCGACCTCGTGCTGCCCCGAGCCCACGATCGCCTTGATCGAGTCCGGATAGAGCAGCGCGCTGACGGCAGGCACGAAGAAGGACGCCGGAATCTTGTGGCGCTCGAGGAGCGCCAGGATGCGCGGCAGCCCGGCGCGCGATCCGTACTCTCCCTGGGAGAGTAGCGAAGGCGAATGCCGCTCGTCGCGAAGCGAGCCGGTCTCGTTGTCGAGATCGAACGACAGGCCGACGGCGACGCGCGAGCCGCCGGGCCAGGACTTCGGAGACAGATCGCGGCCGGCGCGGACCCGTCCGACGACTTCCCGGATCTGCGCCTCGCTGAGGGTCCATGGCGGCGGCGTCTGCGATGCGGTCTGCGCGGCGAGTGCCAGGGCTCCGGCGGCGACCACGGCCACGACGGTTGCGGAGAGAAGTGAGCGAGACATGCCCGCGATTATAGGGCGACCATTCCGTGCTGGCCGTTACAACTCTGTCGCCGGCCGATCCGGGCGTTCTCGATTCTGCACGGCTTGCAGCCCCCCGGACGGGCACCGGGATTGCCCTTGTCTTCTGTCGTCCCCTGCGGAGACCAACCATGAAGGCCTTGTGGATCGCGCTGTTGCTCGTTGTCCCGGCCGCGGCACCCGCCTCCGAGATCCGGGTGGAATGGTCAGAGGCGATCGGCACCGAGTGCGAGATCGCGGCGGTGCGCCGCGCTTACGTGGCCGCGGCCAACGAAGGCCCCGCTGGGCTGGCGGTGTTCTACCAGCCCGACGCGCTGGCGATCTTCGACGCGAGCGGGTTCGTGAGCGGCGTGGAGGGGATTCGGGAGCACCTGACACGCGCCGCCTCCTCGTCGCGGATCGTTTCGGTGACGTTCACGCCACGCACCTTCGCCGTGGAAGGGGCGCTGGGGTCGGAGAGCGGCAGCTTCGTCGAGGTCACCGAGAGCGCCGGCGGCCGGACGGAAGTCGAAGGCCTGTACGTGATCATCTATTCGCGCCGCGGCGACGGGCGCTGGCGGATCGCCATGGAACTGCGCACGAGGAGCGGGGTCTCCGATGACCCGATCAATCGGGTAACTGATAATCGGGGAATCTGGTCATCGCACGATCGGATCATCGAGCCGTCGCTAATCGCCTAGTTGGATCGTTCATCGGGCGATCCAACTACCGATTGCCAGTTTGCCGATCGTGCGATGACCCGATGGCCCGATGGCCCGAGTATCAACTACCGATGGGCCCCGCGGCCGCCAGCGCCTCGCGCCGATCAGACCGCGGCGGTCCCGAGCCGCTGGAGCGCCGTCCTGGCGCGCTCGAGCACGTCGAGATCGCAGTCGGCGCGGAACACGTGCTGCCAGCCGGTGATGACGCCGGCGCACCACATCACCGCCACGTCCACGCGACTGCCGTTACGGCAGAACATCCACCGGTAGGTCCCTCCGTGCTCTTCCCAGAAGCACTCGCCGAGCAGATTCTCGCGGAGTGAGTCGAGCGCGTGGAGGAACGCGATCGCCGCGTTCGGAACACTCGCCGCGGTGGCGGTCGTCAGGACGGCCCCGTCGGCAAGATCGCAGATTAGCCGGCCCGATTCGTCGATCGAGAAACGCAGGTCCATCAGGTCCCCGGTTCGTCCCCAGGCACGATCCTACCGTGGCTGCGCGCCGCGTCCAACGTGAAATACGTGGCGACCGCGATGGCGCCCGCCATGGTTAGCGATCCGACAATGTGCGCCGCGGCCGCGAGCGCGCGATCGTGCTGCAGAAACCCCAGCGTGGCGAGGATCGCCTCCCAGTCATGCCCCTCGACCTCCGCCCCGGTGGCGCCGCCGAGCAGCGGAAGCTGGAGGGCGCGCGCGTCGCCGATGTACGGAGCGAGATCGACCAGGTTCTGGCCGGCCCACCAGACCGCGACCGCCGCGCCGACGCGATCGCTGGCGCTCTTGAGCAGCGCGACCGCGCAGACGATCGGCACCAGGACCTGCATCAGCGATCCGCCCAGCATCGTCATGAAGCGGCCGAAGGGCACGAACAGAACGTGCCCCGCCTCGTGGAAGACCAGGTCGACGCGATGGAGGAACGAGCCGGCGATGACCTCGGGGCTGCGCGCGAAGGCGAACTTCGCCGTCCAGACGACCAGCAGAAGCAGCAGCAGCGCTCTCCCGTATGATCTCACCCGCCGGATTATATGCCCGAGCTTCCGGACGTCATCGTGTACGTCGAGGCGCTCAACGCGCGCGTCGTCGGCGAGCCGCTCGAAGCGGCGCGAATCGCCAGCCCGTTCGTGCTGCGTTCGGTCGATCCGCCTCTCGACGCCGCGGTGGGACGCCGCGTCGCCGGCGTTCGGCGGCTGGGGAAACGCGTGGTGCTGGAGCTGGAAGGGGAGCTCTTTCTCGTCGTGCACCTGATGATCGCCGGGCGTTTGCGGTGGCGTGAGCGCGGCGCCGCCATCCCCGGAAAAGTCGGCCTCGCGGCGTTCGACTTTCCGCCCGGCACGGTGCTGCTCACGGAGGCGGGCAGCCGGAAGCAGGCCTCGCTCCACGTGGTGAGCGGCCGGGCACGGCTGGCCGAGCACGACCGCGGCGGGCTCGAGGTCCTCGACGCGTCGGTGGACGAGTTCCGCGACGCGCTGACGCGCGAGAACCACACCGTCAAGCGTGCGCTCACCGACCCGACGCTGCTCAGCGGCATCGGAAACGCCTACTCCGACGAGATTCTCCACGCCGCGCGTCTGTCACCGGCGAGATTGACGCAGCGCCTCACGGGGGAGGAGATCGCCCGGCTGTTCGACTCCACTCGCGCGGTCCTGACACGGTGGATCGATCTTCTCCGGTCGCAGGCTGGCGGATCGTTTCCGGAGAAGGTGACGGCGTTTCACGAGGAGATGGCCGTGCACGGCAGGTTCGGCAAGCCCTGCCCGGCCTGCGGCACGCCGGTCCAGCGCATCGTGTACGCGCGCAACGAGTCGAACTACTGCCCGCGCTGCCAGACGGAGAACCGGCTGCTCTCGGACCGATCGCTGTCACGGTTGCTGCGCGAGGACTGGCCCACAACGATCGAAGAGCTGGAGCGGCGAAGAGGGTGACGGTCAGCGTGCCGCCCGCGCGGCGGCAGCCACCGACGTGCGCGCCCACCGCACGAGCTCGGGAGCGTTCTCGAGCACCCCGACCGGCGTCTCGTAGTACTGCATCGTTCCGGGCCGGTCCGGGTACGGCCTGAACGGTTTCCTGCCGGCCCGCTCGTAGTCCGGCCTGTTCGACGCGTCGACCTTCAAATAAAGCACGTCCCGCGCAATGATGCCGAAGAACAGGCCGTCGCAGTACAGACCGACGCCGCCGAACATCGAGCGCGCCACGACCTCGCCAAGCGAGGACAACTGGTCGAGGACGAAGTCCCGAAACCCGTGGGTCCCCGCGAGGCTCCGCGTGGCGCGAACCGTCCGCCGACCGCGGGTCCCCGAGCCGGTGCCGCTGCCCTTCTTTCGCGCAAGCACGAGCGCAGCATAGCAGAGTAAGATACGCGCACATCGGCGTCTGGTCACACCCAGGCTTGGCGTTTGCGCCGCATTGCGGTGCGGGAGGTCCACATGGGCAGGATCGACATGAAGCGCGTCGTCCTTGGAGGACTGCTGGCAGGGCTGATCATCAACATCGGCGAGTTCGTGCTGAACATGATGGTGTTCGAGGAACAGATGACGGCCCTGATGGCGAGGTTGAACCTGCCACCCGTCGGTGGCAACGCCATCGCCGTGTTTGTCGTCCTCGGGTTTGTCCTCGGGATTGCGAGCGTGTGGCTGTACGCGGCGATTCGCCCGCGCTTCGGCGCAGGACCGCGGACGGCCCTGACCGCCGCCGTCGCGGCGTGGCTCCTCGCGTACCTCTACCCGACTGTCGGCGCCGTCGTGATGGGGCTCTTCCCGGCGCAGATGTCGGCGATCGCGCTCATCTGGGGCCTCGTCGAAGTGGTCGTCGCGACGGTGGCAGGCGCGTACGTGTACCAGGAGCCCGCGGCAGCCGGTCGCGCGACGGCTCGGGTCTGAGCGGGGACCATGGAAGGCCAGTTGCTCACCGGGTTCCTCTGGTTCGTGGCCTTCCTCTTTTCGACGACCGTCCACGAAGCGATGCACGCCCTCGCCGCCTACCGGGGCGGCGACGCGACCGCTTACCATGGGGGGCAGGTTTCGCTGTCTCCTGTCCCCCACATCCGCAGAGAGCCGATCGGGATGCTCGTCGTGCCGCTGCTGACCGCGCTCACGCAAGGCTGGTCGATCGGCTGGGCGAGCACGCCCTACAATCCGCGATGGGCCGCCGCGTTTCCGAACCGCGCCGCGATCATGGCGGCGGCCGGCCCGGCGGGCAACCTCGCCCTCGCCGCGGTCGCTCTGGTTCTGCTCAGGGTGGGCCTGGGTGCCGGATGGTTTACGGCGCCGCAGACGGTTACCTTCGACGCGCTCGTCGCGGGCGCCGGCGGGGAGCCGAGCTTCGCCGGCATGCTGTTGTCGATCTTCCTCGTGCTCAACGTCCTGCTCGCCGCGTTCAACCTGATTCCGCTGCCGCCGCTCGATGGCGCTTCGGTGATCGGCCTCTTCCTTCCGCCGACCGCCTCGCGCCGCATGCGCGAGCTGAGCGGCACGCCCATGTTCCAGGTCGCCGGGCTCCTGATCGCGTGGCAGATCTTCCCCGCGATCGTCCGGCCGTTGTTCACGCTCCTCCTCGGCTTCGTCCATCCGCAGCTTTCCTACGGTTAACCTGCTCGGGTGCGCTTCGTCGCTCCCGCGCTCACCGTGTTCCTGAGCTGGCTCTCGGTCTTGCCTGACAGCCCGCGCTCCAAACCCGTCTCGTTCGCCATCCTCGAGGACTACGACAAAGGCGAAGACCTCGCCGAAATCGAGCGCGATTTCGCGCTGTTCGACGAGCTGGACATCCACACGTGGCGGGGCAGCCTCGCGTGGGACGACTACGAGCCGCAACACACTACGATTGATCTGGACTGGCTGCACCGCTTCGCTGAAGCTTGACCGGCCTGCTCGACGTCGGCACACTCGTACCCGCAGACGAGGAGTTGCGGAGCGCGGGGGGCGACGATCCAGTGTCCGCCCACCTCTTCGCGAGGCCGGACGGCCGGCGTGTGCTGTTCGTCTGGACCAGCCTGAAACCCGCGCGGGCAGGGTTCGACGTCGGGCGATCGACGCGCGTTTTCGAGTACGCGCTCGATGGCGCCGACCGCCGTCGACAACCTGGACTCGGTGGAGCTGAACCCGGGAAGCCCGCGCGTGTTCCTGATCGAGCGCTGAGCCTCACCGCGCCTCGAACCAGCCGTTCTCGCGGTTCTTGCGGACGCGGTCCCACGGGAAGTACTGGCCGTTCATGGCTACGTAGACGTCCGGGGGGAGGACCTGCACGAAGGACAGCGCGCTTCCAAGGTTGAACAGCCCGTCGGATGATCCGAAGGCATACGGCACCATCGCGCCGGTGAGGACGACCGTCCTCGCACCGATGCCAGCCTGCGCCAGTGCCCGCGCGGTCTCCACCATCGTGTCGGTGCCGTGCGTGATGACGATGCGCTG
The DNA here is from genome assembly GCA_035463475.1 of Vicinamibacterales bacterium. Classification (GTDB taxonomy): domain Bacteria; phylum Acidobacteriota; class Vicinamibacteria; order Vicinamibacterales; family 2-12-FULL-66-21; genus JACPDI01. The sequence goes on along the minus strand of DATHTE010000081.1, from coordinate 2,555 downwards.
CTCGGGGGCGGCGCGGCACCGCTCGGCGATCCTGGCGCGGTCCGCGTCGGTCATGTCGAGGCTGTCGATCATCATCACCTGCTCGATCTCGACCTCGACGCGCGAGCGGCCGAGCCGCAGCATCTCCAGAACGTGAGTGTCGCGGAAGAACAACTGTCCGCTCAGCTCGTTGTACTTCTTGTCGAACGTCCCGCCGGTGACCAGGATGCGCACGCCCATGGCCCGGAGCATACGACATGATCTACTGAGATCGTCGGGGCCCCCTGCACCCCGACTGGCGCGCTGCGCTCCGTGGGGCCCGAACGCCCACTCCGCTCCGCACGCGACCGTGCTGATACAATCGGCGCGCTGATGCGTGAGCCGCTCATCGGACGGTCGGTGCCGCGCAAGGAAGCGCGCGCCAAGGTGACGGGGCAGGCGCGGTACGTGGATGACATGCGGCTGCCGGGCATGCTCCACGGCGTGACGGTCCGGAGCCCGGCGCCTCGCGGCCGCATCCGCGGCATCCGCTTCGATCCGGACATCCCCTGGCACGACTTTGTCGTCGTCACCGCGCGGGACGTGCCGGGCCTGAACTCCGTCGCCCTGATCGAAGACGACCAGCCATTCCTCGCGGGCGAGGTCGTCAATCACCGGGAAGAGCCCGTGGTGCTGCTCGCGCACGCCGATCGATGGCTGCTCGAGGAGGCGCGGCGCGCCGTCAGCATCGACATCGAACCGCTGCCGCCGGTCTTCGCGCTCGAAGAATCCCTGGGCGGGCAGACGATCGTGTGGGGGCGCGACAACGTCTTCAAGCGCTACGAGGTGGAGCGCGGCGAGGTGGACGCCGCGTTCGGGTCGGCGGCCGTCGTGGTGGAGGGAGAGTACGAGACGGGCGCGCAGGAGCAGCTCTACATCGAGCCGAACGGCATGGTCGCCGTAGCCAGCGCGGAGGTCGGCGTCACGGTCTGGGGTTCGATGCAGTGCCCGTACTACGTCCAGCGCGGACTGATGCAGCTCTTCGGCCTGCCCGCGGACCGCGTTCGGATCGTGCAGATGGAAACCGGGGGCGGATTCGGTGGGAAGGAAGAGTACCCGACGCTCGTCGCCGGGCATGCGGCGCTCCTGGCGTGGAAGTCGGGCCGGCCTGTGAAGCTGGTGTACGACCGCGCCGAGGACATGGCGGCGACGACGAAGCGCCATCCCTCGAAGACCCGGCACCGTACGGCGATCGACAAGGACGGCCGACTGCAGGCGATGGAGATCGACTTCACGATCGACGGTGGCGCCTACTGCACGCTGTCCCCGGTCGTGCTGTCGCGGGGGACCATCCACGCGGCCGGGCCCTACTTCTGCCCGAACGTGCGCCTGCGATCGCGCGCGGTCGCCACCAACGCGCCGCCGCACGGCGCCTTCCGCGGCTTCGGCGCGCCGCAGAGCGTCTTCGCGCTCGAGCGGCACATGAACCAGGTGGCCGCCGCCGCCGGGCTGACGCCCGAAGAGTTCCGCAAGCGGAACTTCATCCGGCCCGGGCAGCGACTCGCAGTCGGCCAGGTGGTCAAGGACGCCATCGACATGACGAAGCTGCTCGATCGCGCGCTGGAGCTGTCGGACTACCGGCGCCGGCGCGAGATCTACCGCGCCGCGAGACACGCGGATGGCGCCGCGCGCGGGATCGGGTTTGCCACGTTCATGCACGGCGCCGGGTTCACCGGGTCCGGCGAGGAACACCTGCAGTCTGTCGTCGCGGTCGAGGCCACGCGCGAGGGGCACGTGCGCGTCCTCGCGTCCAACGTGGAGATGGGACAGGGGACAAACACCGTGTTCGCGCAGATCGCGGGAGACGCGCTCCACGTGCCGCCCGACTTCATCGAGGTCGCCCAGCCCGACACGCTGAAGGTGCCGAACAGCGGCCCGACAGTCGCGTCGAGAACGTGCATGGTGGTGGGGCGGCTGGTCGAGGAGGCGTCGGTGTCGCTGCGTCAGAAGCTGCTCGACGCGGCGCTGCTGCGCGCCGAGTACTCGCCCGCGGAGTTCCGCGACGCGTGCCTCCGGTACCAGTCCGTGCGCGGGCCGCTGCATGCCACCAGTACGTACAGGCCGCCGCCGGGGCTCTCCTGGGACGAAGAGAAGTACCAAGGCGATGCGTACGGCTCGTACGCGTGGGCGGCCTACGTGGCGGACGTGCGCGTGGATCTCGTCACCTTCGAGACACGCGTGACCGATTTCGTGGCCGTGCAGGAGGTCGGCCGCGTGATCAATCCCGTGCTCGCGGCGGGGCAGATCGAAGGGGGAGTGGCGCAAGGAATCGGGTACGCGCTGTACGAGCAGGTGGTCTGGCGCGACGGGCGGATGGAAAACGCGCAGATGACGAACTACATCATGCCGACGTCGATGGACGTGCCCCCGATCCGCGTCCATTTCGAGGAACAGCCGTATGCGTACGGCCCCGCCGGCGCGAAGGGGATCGGGGAACTGCCGCTCGACGGCGTGGCGCCGGCGGTCGCCAATGCCATCGAGTCGGCCGTCGGCGTGAAAGTGGACCGGATTCCCGCGACGCCTGAGGCGCTGATGGA
>DATHTE010000080.1:0-3215 GCA_035463475.1 Vicinamibacterales bacterium | reverse complement strand
GGACCGCGCGGCCGCGGCGATCGGCGGGTCGTCTCCGATGCCGACTTCGCGCGCGGCGTCGCGGCGCTGGCGCTGGTGATAGTCGGCGCGGTCGCGGATCTCGCGTTCGGCGATGCGGGCCAGCCACGCCATCAGCGATTTCTTTTCCTCCCCCTCGAGCTCGTGCAGGTGGGTCAGCGACTTCAGAAGCGTGGCCTGCAGGATGTCGCGTGACTCGAGCTTCGCCCTCAACTCGCGTCCAAGGCGCAGCCGGATGTAGCCGAGCAGCCGCCCGGCGCACTGTTCGTACAGCAGGTTCAACGCAGCGTCGGACCCCTGTTTGGCCCGGCGCAGCAGGTCAGTGCTGGATGGTGCCGGCGGCATGTGCGTGATGCTATTGACCTTACCACCGGTACCGCCGGGGTCAGGTCTTGAATTTTGAAGAATGTGCCAATTCAACACCTGACCCCGGGCGGGTGCAGCGTTCGCTTCTGGCCAGCGGCGACGTCTTCATGGATAGAGGACGAGACATGAGAAGACTGACCGGAATCATCGTGATGGCCGCCGCGGTGAGCGCCGCCGGCTGCCTGCAGAAGGAGACGACGCACACCATCTACCTGACGCCGGACGGGAAGGCGTCGTGGATGGCGGTGGAGAAGGACGTGCGGTCGGACGAGCAAGCCCCCGCCCGCCGCCTGTCGGAAGAGCAGCAGTACATCCTGGCTGCACAGGCCGGCGAGCACGGCGTCGCCCGCGGCCTCGCCGCGCTCAGCCCCACGCGGCTGCGCACGCGAATCATCCGGGACGAACGCCCCTTCGTCGTGGTAACGGAGGCGGAGTTCAGCTCGATCGAGTTCGCCGCGCAGCGGATCGTGACGGGGCTCGGGCTCCCCGCCGACGTGCTCGTCATCTACGACGGGCCCGTGACGACGCTCCGCGTTCGCATTGATGTCGCGCAGGCCGTCGAGAACGAAAAGGAGACGCCCGAGGGCGACCAGGAAAACCCTATCGGCGAACTCGCGGAGGACCTAGACCGCTACCGGTTCGTTCTCACGGCCGGCCGCTTCGTGCACGCGACCGGGTTCAGGCTGGCCGACAACAACACCGCTGCGGTTCCCATCGAGCCTCCGCGGGACGCCATCGCCGCCAACGGCGGCATTCTGGAACTGTCGCTGAGTTGGCAATAGAGCTAAGAGCATTGTGGATCGCGGATCGTCGATTGCGGATTGAATTGCCGATTGGTGATTGCTGATTGGTTTTGACGATTGGTGATTGCTGATTTGGATTGCCAATTGTCGATTCGATTGCCGATTCACTACTTTGTCAGATCCGAAGCGGATGATCCTCCAAGTACTGACGGCCGGCGTTGAACCAGTCGAGATACTTGGGCCGCGACGCAATCAAGAAGCCCGTGAAGGTCTCTTGAACAACCGCCCGGATCTGCGGAAATGTCAGGGTCACGGTGGCGCGGCGCCGGCGTTCGCACTGGAGAAACGCGTAGGCAACCGCGCCGAGCACGATGTGGTGAGTCCAGCCGGGAAACGTGCGGCCTTCGAAATGGTCGAGACCGAGCTCGGTCTTGAGGTCGGAGTACTGTTGTTCGATGGCCCAGCGTTGATGCGCGAGGCGGGCGAGGCGCGCCAGCGGCGTCGTCTCGGCGAGATTGCTGAAGTAAAAGCGGAAGCCACTGGGGTGGTCCCGGCTTCGTTCGCACAGCAGCCAACAGGGATCGAGCCGCCGATGGGTGCGCCACGGCGCGACGGGGACGACCCGAACCGCCGCAAACGGCGCCCGCCAGGCGCGCTGGCGGCCATTGCGCCAGGTGACCGTACGCCACGCGCGACGCGGCAGCCGCTCGGCGAGGATCCGGACCGACACCTCTGGCGTCTCGACGATACCGCCCCCGCGGGGGCGTCGTGGCCCGCGACCAGGCCGTGCGATCGGGATACCGTCGAAGGCGGTCGTATCGGATGTGATGCCCATCACATACGGCAGGCCGGCGCGGTCCAACGCGGTTCGCAACGCCACGACCGTGCCATAGCCGGCATCCGCGACGACCGCGTCGATCGTCAACCCGGCGGCCCGGACGCGTTGCACCAACCGGAGCGCCAAGCGCCATTTCTCCGCGAAGCGGCGCGCCGCCGGAATGCGCGCGGCAGCCCGCGCCCCGGGCGTCAGCCAGGTCTCGGGCAAGTACAACTCCGCGCCGACGAGCCAGGCTCGCACGCCTGTCCACAGCGCGGCCGTGACGGCCACTTGGCAATTCGTCACGTGGTGCCGGGCCGACGCATACTGCCGCGTGACGCCCACGGAGTGGCGGCCCTGTTTGAGAAATGCCGTATCGTCGAGCAGCAGCACGCCGCGACGCTCCGGCAGCACCGCCAACAGTCGACGCCAGACCACGGCCGCGTCCCACGGCGCATGCGTGATGAAGTGCTGGAAGGCTTGGTAGGAGCGCGGCTCGGTGACCCGCGCCAGCATCGCCTGCATCGACTTGCGCGGGCTGTCGCTCAGCAGACCGTGGATGTACTCGCGCAGCGACAGCTGTTGCGCGCGATGCCCGAAACACCTTTTGAACGGCTCGAGCCATTGTGTCAGCCGTCCAAGCAGCGCCCACTCTGGCTTCTGCAGCAACGCGCATCACGGTACCAAAAACGTCAAATTTGTACAATGTCCAAAAAACAGATCACTACAGCGATCTGACAAAGTAGTGAATCGACAATTCATCGATCCACAATCAATCAATCGACAATCCGCCAATCCACAATCCGCAATCGACGATCCGCAATTGACATATGTCTGATCAATTTCGCTCCCACCCCGACCCCTCGACCTGGGATGACTACGTCGACTTCGAGTCGACGAGCTGGCCGAGGAAGGATCGGCGCCGGTACTGGATCATTCCCAGCATCTGCTTCAACTGCGAATCGGCGTGCGGGATCCTCGCGTACGTCGACAAGGAGACGCTCGACGTCAGGAAGTTCGAGGGCAACCCGGCGCACCCGGGGAGCCGCGGGCGGACGTGCGCGAAAGGGGTCGTGACGCCGAACCAGCTCGATGACCCGGATCGCATCCTCTATCCATTGCGCCGCGCCGGCGAGCGCGGCGACGGACGGTGGGAGCAGGTCTCGTGGAACGAGGCGCTCGAGGACATCGGCGGCCGGCTTCGCAAGGCGATCGTGGAGGGCCGCCGGAAGGAGATCATGTACCACGTCGGCCGGCCCGGCGAGGACGGT
>DATHTE010000079.1:0-163564 GCA_035463475.1 Vicinamibacterales bacterium | reverse complement strand
TGGACGAGGCGCGGGCCCTCGCCCGTACGCTGGCGGCCAAGGCGCCGATTGCGGTCCGATACATCATCGACGCCGTCAACCAGGGGCTCGAGATGGGCCTCCCCGAAGCGCAGGCGCACGAGGCGACGCTCTTCGGCCTGGTCTCGACCACGGAGGACATGCGCGAGGGTACGCGGGCGTTCCTCGAGAAGCGCCAGGCCGACTTCAAGGGGCGCTAGGCTTGCGCGGCCTTCGATTCGCGCTGGTCGTTTCCCGGTACAACGACTTCGTCACCGATCGGCTCCGCGACGCGGCGATCGAGACGCTCGTCGAGGGGGGCGTGTCGCGCGAGGACATCAGCACGCACGCGGTGCCCGGCGCGTACGAGATCCCGCAGGCCGCCGCGGCCGTCGCGGCGTCCCTGCGGCCCGATGCGCTCGTCTGCCTCGGGTGCGTCATCCGCGGCGCGACGCCGCATTTCGAGTACATCGCGTCCGCCGTCGCGCACGGGATCACGGAGGCCGCGCTGCGGTCGGGCGTGCCGATGGCCTTCGGCGTGCTCACGACCAACTCGGTCGAGGAAGCGCTCGAGCGGAGCGCGCCCGGGCCAGCGAACAAAGGTCGGGAGGCGGCGCTGGCGGCGCTCGAGATGGCGCGGCTGTTCAGGGGACTGCCGCCGAAGGACGCGGCGGAATGACGCGCGCCTGGAAACACGAAGAGCGACACGCCGCGCGCGAAGCGGCGCTGCAGATCCTCTATCAATGGGAGGTGGGCGGCGCGCCGCTGGATGACACGCTGGCGGCGTACTGGCAGGTGCGCGAACAGGATCCCGCCTCGGAGGACGTCCCCGCCGCGGTCGATCGCGACTACGCGGCGTGGCTGGCCCGCGGCACGGCAGAGGGTATCTCGGAGCTGGACCCGTTGATCGAGCACCAGGCCGAGCACTGGCGGCTCTCGAGGATGGCCGTGGTCGATCGGCTGATCCTGCGGCTCGCGGCGTACGAGCTGCGCCACGCGCCCGAGACGCCGGCGCCGGTTGTGATCAACGAAGCGCTCGAGCTGGCCCGCACGTTCAGCGGCGAGGACGCCGTGCGGTTCATCAATGGCATCCTCGACGCGCTGGCGAGGACCAGCGGCCGCTCATGAGGCCGCCGACTATGTCGGACGAACAGCAGAGACTCTCCGATCAGATCGTGCAGCGGCGCGCAAACCTCGAGGAGCTGGAGCGGCTCGGTGTGCCCAGCTATCCGCGCCAGTTCAAACGCACGCACACGGTCGCGGAGCTTGTGGAAGCCCACGGCGGCAAAAGCGCCGTCGAGCTCGAGGCGGACCGCGTCGAGACCCGCGCGGCGGGGCGCATCCTCGCGCTTCGGACCTTCGGCAAGGCGAACTTTCTCGTGATCTCGGACGGCATCGCCCGGGTCCAGGTCTACATCCGGCAGGACTCGCTTCCCGAGCGCCAGTTCCAGGTGTTCCGCCTGCTCGATTTCGGCGACTTCGTCGGCGTCGCGGGACGCCTGTTCCGCACGAAGACGAAGGAGCTCACGATCTGGGCGACCGAGCTCGAGTTTCTCGCCAAGTGCCTGCTGCCGCTGCCCGAGAAGTGGCACGGGCTGCAGGACGTGGAGATTCGTTACCGCCAGCGGTACCTCGATCTGATCGTCAACCCCGAGTCGCGCAAGATCTTCGAGGTGCGCAGCCGCGTCCTCGCGGCGATCCGGAGCTTCCTGAACGCCCGCGGCTACCTCGAGGTCGAGACGCCGATGATGCAGCCGATCGCGGGAGGCGCGCTGGCCCGGCCGTTCAAGACCCACCACAACGCGCTCGACATCGATTTGTACCTCCGAATCGCGCCGGAGCTGTACCTGAAACGGCTGACCGTCGGGGGCGTCGAGCGCGTATACGAGATCAACCGCAACTTCCGCAACGAGGGGATCTCGACCCAGCACAATCCCGAGTTCACCATGCTCGAGTTCTACCAGGCCTACTCGGACTATCTCGAGCTGATGGTCATGACCGAGCAGCTGGTCGAGTTCATCGCGCGCGAATCGATCGGGCGGGCGACCGTCACCTTCAACGGGCGCGACATCTCGCTCGCGGCGCCGTATCGCCGGCTCAAGCTGCGGGAGGGGGCCCGCGAGGCCGCGTCGACGCGGCTCGGGACGACGGTGACCGAGGCGGACCTGCGCGATCCGGAACGGGGGAGCGCCATTGCGACGCGCCTCGGCATCGAGCTCGATCCGGGCTGGGGCCCCGGCAAGATCACGACCGAGATCTTCGAGGCGCTGCTCGAGGACTCGCTGATCGATCCGGTCTTCGTCTACGACTTCCCGACCGACGTGTCACCCCTGTCCAAGCAAAAGCCGGACGATCCGGACACGGTCGAGCGCTTCGAGCTGTACGTCGGCGGCTTCGAGATTGCGAACGCGTTCAGCGAGCTCAACGATCCGGCCGAGCAGCGCCGGCGGTTCGAGGCGCAGATTCGCAACCGCCAGCGGGGCGACCTCGAGGCGCATGCGATGGACGAGGACTACATCCGCGCGCTGGAGTACGGCATGCCGCCGGCAGCGGGGGAGGGCCTGGGCATCGACCGGCTCGTGATGCTGCTCACCGACAGCGCGTCCATCCGGGACGTCATTCTTTTTCCGCTCATGCGGCCGCGGCGCGACTGATGGATCTGCCCTTCGAACTCTTCATCGCGCTGCGCTACCTGCTGGCCCGCCGCAAGCAGGCGTTCATCTCGCTGATCTCGTTCATTTCCACCCTCGGCGTGGCCGTGGGGGTCATGGCGCTCATCCTCGCGCTCGCGCTGATGACGGGCCTCCAGGGGGAGCTGCGCAACCGCATCGTCGGAGCGGCCGCGCACGTGTACGTCTGGAAAGTCGGCGCCGGCGGCATCGCCGATCCGGAGCAGGATACGAAGCGGGTGCGCGCTCAGCCGCGGGTGATCGGCGCCGCGCCGGTGATGATCGGCAAGGCGCTCATCGATTCCGGGCGCGAGCGCGCGTTCATCACGCTCAAGGGGATCGACCCGAAGCTGGAGGCGACGGTCACCGACGTCGGCCGCGCGATGCTGCAGGGTTCGCTCGCCGCGCTCGAGCCCCGCTCCGAGGACCGGCCGGATGGCATCGTCATCGGACGAGATCTCGCGAACCAGCTCTCCGCCTCGGTCGGCGACGACGTGTCGGTGATGACGCCGGAGGGAACGCTGTCGCCCATGGGCATGATCCCCCGGCTCCGGCGCTTTCGCGTGGTGGGCATCTTCAGCGTCGGCCTGTACGAATTCGACTCCGCGTACGGGTACGTCACGATGGACGTCGCGGGCCGCCTGCTCGATCGCGAGAACCCGGACTACATCGAAGCGCGCGTGGACGACATGTATGCCGCCCCCGCGATCGCCGACGACATCGAACGCCGGCTCGGCGAGGGCTATGTCACGCAGGACTGGGCCGACATGAACCGGTCGCTCTTCTCGGCGCTCTGGCTGGAGAAGATGGCGATCTCGATCACGATCGGGCTCATCGTCATGGTGGCGGCGTTGAACATCATCGCGTCGCTCGTGCTGCTCGTCATGGAGAAGAACCGCGACATCGCCATCCTCAAGACGATGGGAACGTCGGCGGGGAGCATTCGCACGATCTTCATGCTCCAGGGGTTGGTCATCGGCCTGGTCGGGACGGTGGTCGGCACCGTGGGCGGGCTCGGCGTGGCGTTCGTGCTGGATCACTACCAGGTCATTCGCGTGCCCGTGGACGTCTACCAGATTTCGCACGTGCCGTTCGTGGTGCAACCGTTGGATCTCGCGGTGGTGGTGGTCGCCGCCGTGCTCATCTGCTTCGTGGCCACCATCTATCCCTCGCGCCAGGCGGCGCGGCTCGATCCCGCGCAGGCGCTGCGGTACTCGTGACGCCGTTCGTAACGGTCGCCGGGCTGTCGAAGGCGTACGACGTCGCCGGACGCAAACTGAGCGTGCTGCGGGGTCTTGACCTCGCGGTCGAGCGCGGCGAGATGGTGGCGATCGTCGGGGCATCGGGCGTGGGCAAGAGCACGCTGCTGCACCTCATGGGAGGCCTCGACGCGGCGGACGTGGGAACGATTCTCGTGGGCGACGCGGAGCTGACCGGCATGTCGGACGCCGGGCGCGTCGCGTTCCGGAACCGGCGCATCGGCTTCGTTTTCCAGTTTCACCACCTGCTGCCCGAGTTCACGGCGCTCGAGAACGCCGAGATGCCGCTGCGGATCGCGCGGGCGGACGCCGCCGAGCGGCGGCATCGCGCGGAGCAGGTGCTCGAGAGGGTGGGGCTCGCGGGCCGGCTGGATCACCGGCCCGGCATGTTGTCGGGGGGAGAGCAGCAACGCGTCGCCGTGGCCCGCGCGCTCGTGATGAACCCAGACCTGCTGCTCGCCGACGAGCCCACGGGAGACCTCGACGAAGCGACGGCCGACTCGCTCCACCGGCTGCTCCGCGAGATGCACCGCGAGCGGCAGCTCACCTCGGTCATCGCGACGCATAACACCCGCCTCGCGTCGGCGTGCGACCGAATCCTCCGCCTGCACGACGGGCGGCTGGAGGCGGCGTAAGGTACAATCGTCTCATCTGCAACTTCTACGATCTTTTCGCGGATGCCGCGGAGCGGTTCCCCGATCGCGTGGCGACGGAGCTGCAGCGCCGGGACCGCGTTGACCGGCTGACGTACCGGGAGCTCGCGGCCATCGCCTCGGCTGCCGCGGCCTGGCTCCTTGCCCGCGGCGTCGGCAAAGGGGACCGCGTCGCCATCCTGGCCGAGAACGACGGCGTCTGGTGCGGCGCGTACCTGGGCATCATGCGCGCCGGCGCTGTCGCGGTCCCGCTCGACACGAACTACACGGCGGCGCAGGTGGCGAAGCTGCTGCTGGACTGCCGCGCGTCGGCGTTGTTCACGAGCACGCCGCTGTCCGAAACGGCACGCGCCGCGCTGGCCGCCTCGCGCGACATGCCGCTGGCGTTCATCCACTCAGACCTCGAGGGGCTCGCCGCGCCGACGGCTGTCCCGCGCGTCGGCGAAGCGGACCCCGCGGTCATCCTCTACACGTCCGGGACCACGGCCGATCCCAAGGGCGTCGTGCTGACGCACGCCAACCTCGTGGCGGAGCGGACCGCGGCGTTCCAGCGCGTGCACGTGGACGAGCGTGACGTCATCCTGAGCGTGCTGCCGCTCTTCCACGCGCTGGCGCAGATGGCCAACCTCCTCCTGCCGTTTTCCGTGGGCGCTCGAGTCGTGTATCTCGAGACGCTCAACACGAGCGAGCTGACGCGGGCGCTGCACGAGCGCGGCATCACCGCGTTCGTGTGCGTGCCGCAGTTCTTCTACCTCCTGCACCAGCGCATCGAGCACGAGATCCGCGCCCTGCCGCTCGCCGCGCGCGCGTTCGTGCGCGCGTTCGCGGCCCTGAATCTGGCGTTGCGGCGCGCGGCCGGGTTCAATCCCGGGCGCTGGGTGTTCCGCAGGATCCACGCCGGGCTCGGCCCCGACCTCCGCGTCCTGGTCACGGGGGGCGCGCGCTTCGATCCGGCGATCAACCGTGCGCTGTTCGCGCTGGGGTTCTCCATCCAGCAGGCGTACGGCCTTACCGAGACCTCCGGTGGGGCGACCGTCACCGATGCCGGCGACCCGCACCTCGCGTCGGTCGGGCGACCGCTCCCCGGCGTCGAGGTGCGAATCGAAGCCACGCAGGAGTCGCACGACGCCGCCGCGGGCGAGGTGCTGATCCGCGGGCCGATCGTGATGCAGGGCTACTTCTGTCGGCCGGAGCAGAACGCGGCCGCGCTGCGCGGCGGGTGGCTGCACACCGGCGACCTCGGGTATCTCGACGACAGCGGGCGCCTCTACATCAGCGGCCGCAGCAAGGAGATCATCGTCCTCGGCTCGGGCAAGAACATCTACCCGGAAGAGATCGAGGCGCACTACGAACAGTCTCCGTTCATCCAGGAACTGTGCGTCGTCGGCCTGACGCGTCCGGGAGAGCCGACGTCGGAGCGGCTGCATGCGCTCATCCGTCCCGACGCCGACGCCATGCGCGCCCGCGGTGCGGTGAACATCCGGGAGTTGCTGCGGTTCGAGATCGAGGGGCTCTCGGTCCGTCTGCCGGCGCACAAGCGGATTCTCGGCTACGACGTGACCCTCGACCCTCTCCCGCGGACGACGACGCGGAAACTGAAGCGGTTCGAGATCCAGAAGCGCCTCGAGGCACAGTCGGACGAGCGCCGCGAGGTCACCGCACGGGCGTCATCGTGGCCCGCCGACGCAGCGACCGCGCGCGTGCTGGAGCTGATTCGCGAGCAGGTGCCGGGCGCCGGCGCGCTCGCGCCAGAGGCGCACCTGGAACTCGACCTCGGACTCGATTCGATGGAGCGCGTCGAGCTGCTGGTGCACCTCACCGGCTCGCTGCAGATCGAGATCGGGGGTGAGGACGCGCAGCGGCTCCATACGGTCGGCGAGCTGGTGGAGGCGTGCCGGGCGCGGCTCCGCGAGGGCTGGGAGACGGTCGAGCGCGTGCAGCCGTGGGAGCGCGTTCTGCAGGAGGCGCCGGCGGACAACCCGTTCCTCGGCGAGCTCCGAAAAGCGAAACGAGTGAGGGCCGCGTTCCTGTTCGGGGTCGTCAAGGGCCTGTTTCTGTTGTTTCGCGCCACCGCGGGGCTGCGCGCGAGGGGCGTCGAGCACCTTCCGCCGCGCGGCCCGTATCTGATCAGCCCGAACCATCAGAGCTACGTCGACGCGTTCATGCTCGTCGGGGCGCTGCCGTTCCGGGCGTTCCGCGAGATGTTCTTCGTGGGCGCCGCCGAGTACTTCCAGTCGCCGCTCATGCGCTGGCTGGCGCGCACGCTCAACGTAGTGCCTATCGATCCGGACTCGAACCTGGTCGGCGCGATGCAGGCAGGCGCCTACGGCCTGCGTCTGGGCAAGGTGCTCGTGCTGTTTCCGGAAGGGGAGCGCTCGATCGACGGCACGGTCAAGGCGTTCCGCAAGGGGGCCGCCATCCTGTCGCGGCACCTGCAGGCGCCGATCGTCCCGGTTGCCATCGACGGGGCGTGGGACATCTGGGCACGCGGCCGGCCGTTCAACTGGCGGGCGCTGCTGCCATGGCGCGCCACGCGAGCGCGCCTCGAGTTTGGCGCGCCGCTTACTCAGCCCGCCGACACTGACTACGCCGCGCACACCGAGCACCTGCGGTCCCTGGTGCAGAGGATGTGGGAGGGGCTGCGCCGGGAGCGGTGGGGTCAGGTCTGAAACCACCGACCTTCGGAACTCTCTCGACACATCTTCGCGACCTGAACGGGCGCAGAAGAGGTGGTGGGAGCCATCCGCGAAGCGCACGATGTCCACGGCTACTCGTTTCCCGAAATCGGCAGGCACCTCAGGCTCACTGGCGCGCAATCCGGGAGCTTGCCAGCACGTCCGTCCGATCCGTCGATGTCCGCTAGAGTCCGTTAAACAGGGTGACCCAGACCTGACCCCAAACTTGCAGCGTCAAACGGCGGAGGTGCCGCGTGCGGGACGCCTGGCGTCTCACGGTTCTGCTGGTCGCGCTGGCCGCAACGCTGGCGTGCACGGCGCTCGGACAGCTCCGCGGGGTCATCCAGCCGCCGCGCTTCTCGCAGTCAGAGGAACGCCCGGCGCAGCTTCGCATCATAGGGCCGTCGATCGATATGCCCGTGGGCGGGCTCAGCGTCCGGCTGTGGGCCAGGGTGGCCAACCCTAACCCCTTCGGTTTCACACTCGGCACGCTCAAGGGGACGCTGTTTCTCGAAGACGAGCGCGGCGCCACGGCCGATTTCCCGCTCGGCCTGCCGCTCGAGGCGGGCCAGGAAACCGAAATCCCCCTCGATCTCACCGTGAGCTTCTCTGATTTGCCGGGGCTCGCCCAGGTGGCGAGGAACGCTGCCTCGGCGCGACCGGTCGCGTACCGCCTGGACGGGACCATCGGCGTGGACGCGGGACGACTGGGGCAGCCGGTCTTCGGACCTATGACGCTTTTAACGGGCGAATTGCAGACGCGCTGAATCCCCAAACAAGGAGAACGAACATGTTGGGAACGCTGTTTCGCGCGATCGTCATTCTGGTGATCGTTGTCGCCGCCGTTGCGTTTTTCGCCGGCTACCGGTTCAGCGGCGGGCGGGTGCTGGGGCCCTCGGAGACGACCCCGGCCGTTGGCACGACCGGTCAACAGGAGCCGGCCATCGATCGGTCCACCGCGCGTGAGCGTGGCGCCCAGGCGGGGGAGAAGGTCGCCGACGCCGGGAACCGCGCGGCGGAGTTCATCTCCGACGCCTCCCTGACGGCCAAGATCAAGTCGAAGATGGCGCTGGATGATACCGTCAAGGCGCTGCAGATCAATGTCACGACCAACGACGGAACCGTGACGCTGTCGGGAGACGTCAATTCAGAACAGGAGCATCAGCGGGCGCTCGCTCTGGCGCGCGAGACGAAGGGCGTACGCCACGTAACCGACCAGTTGCGGGTGAAATGACCGGGGCGCGGACAGTTGCCCTCACCCCGCCTCGATTAGGTCGCACGCGGTAAATCCCGGCGCTCCGAGCACTTACGCGCGGCCTTCGTTGGCCGCGCGTCCGCTTTGCCTTATAATGACGGCAGGTTGCCCGATCCGGAGCGCAGTGAGGAGCGACCGAATCCCCTTCTCGTAGGACGTCAGATGTTCGAACGGTACACGGAACGTGCGCGACGTGTCCTTTTCTTCGCGCGGTATGAGGCCAGCCAGCTGGGGAGCGTCTCGATCGAGACGGAACACCTGCTGCTCGGGCTGATCCGGGAAGGGAAGGGGCTGACGAGCCGGATTTTCGCGCGCTCCCATCTCTCCCTCGAGACGATCCGCAAGGAAATCGAAGGGCGCACCGTCTTCCGCGAGAAGGTGTCGACGTCGGTCGAGATCCCGTTCAGCGCGGAAACCAAGCGTGTGCTGCAGTACGCTGCGGAAGAGGCGGACCGCCTCCTCCACAACTACATCGGCACCGAGCACCTCCTGCTGGGGATCCTCCGAGAAGAGCGTTCCGTCGCGGCGACGATCCTCATGGAAAAGGGCATGCGCCTCAGCGCGGTGCGCGAGGACATCGTCCAGCTCCTGAACGAGAAGACCACCCTCACGCGCGTCAAGGAGACGCCGCTGCTTGCCGAGTTCTCCCGCGACCTCACCGAGGGCGCGATGAAGAACCAGCTCGATCCTCTCGTCGGGCGCCATGAAGAGCTGGAGCGCGTGCAGCAGGTCCTTTGCCGCCGCGCGAAAAACAACGCCGTGCTCATCGGCGAGCCGGGCGTCGGCAAGACGGCGATCGTCGAGGGGCTGGCGCAGAAGATCGTGTGCGGCGACGTCCCGCACTTCCTCGCGGACAAGCGCATCCTCGCGCTCGACATCTCCCTCATCGTCGCGGGCACGAAATACCGCGGGCAGTTCGAAGAGCGGCTGAAAGCGATCATGAAGGAGCTCATCGAGAACCCGAACATCATCGTGTTCATCGACGAGCTGCACACGCTGGTGGGCGCCGGCTCCGCGGAAGGCTCGCTGGACGCGGCGAACATCCTCAAACCCGCGCTCTCGCGCGGCGAGATCCGCTGCATCGGCGCGACGACGCCGGCCGAGTACCGGAAGTACATCGAGAAGGACCGCTCGCTCGAGCGCCGGTTCCAGGCGATCAAGGTGGACCCGCCGTCCGAGAAGGAAACGATCCAGGTGCTGATGGGCGTGAAGGACCGCTACGAGCAGTTCCATCACGTCGAGTACACGACCGAGGCCATCGAGGCCGCCGTGTACCAATCCAGCCGCTACATCACCGACCGGTTCCTGCCGGACAAGGCGATCGATCTCGTGGACGAGGCGGGCGCGCGCGCGAAGCTGCGCGAGGCGGGATACAGCGAGGAGTTCGGCGAGATCAACCGGTCGATCCGCGTGGCCGTGGAGCAGATGGAGCAGGCGGCCGCGACGAAGGACTACCAGAAGGCGGAGTTCTTCCGCGAGCAGGAGGCGGTCGCGCGCGAGAGCCTTCAGTTCGTCCGCGAGAAGTTCGACGTGAAGAACAACGCGCGCCGCGTCATCGTCGGCAAGCCCGACATCGACGAGGTCGTCGCGAAGTGGACCGGCGTGCCGATCGCGTCGCTGAACCAGGACGAGAGCGAGAAGCTCCTGCGGATGGAAGACGAGCTGCACAAGCGGGTGATCAGCCAGCAGAGCGCCATCTCCGCCCTGGCGCGCGCGATCCGGCGGTCGCGCGCCGGCCTGAAGGCGCCCACGCGTCCGGTGGGCAGCTTCGTGTTCCTGGGACCGACCGGCGTCGGCAAGACGGAACTGGCGCGCGCACTCGCCAGTTTCCTGTTCGGCAGCGACAACGCGCTCATCCGCTTCGACATGTCCGAGTACATGGAGAAGCACTCGGTGTCGAAGCTGATCGGGTCGCCTCCCGGCTACGTGGGCCACGAGGAGGGAGGGCAGCTCACCGAGAAGGTCAAGCGGAAGCCCTACTGCGTCGTCCTGCTGGACGAGATTGAGAAGGCGCACCCGGATCTGTTCAACATCCTGCTGCAGGTGTTCGAGGACGGCCACCTGACGGACGGCCTCGGCAACCGGGTGAACTTCAAGAACACGATCATCATCATGACGTCGAACATCGGCGCGCGCTTCATCCAGAAGAAGGCGTCGATGGGCTTCGCGTCGGCCGACCAGCGCGAGATCAACAAGAGCGTCTCGGACATGGTGCTGGGGGAAGTGAAGCGCACCTTCAACCCCGAGTTCATCAACCGCATCGACGAGATCATCGTGTTCGATCCGCTCTCGGACGACGACCTGCGGCTGATCACGCGACTGCTGGTCGAACAGCTCAATCAGAACCTCACGGACCGGCGTCTGCAGGTGGCGCTGACGCCGGAGGTCGTGGACTGGATCATCGAAGTGACCTGCAAGGACCGCTCGTACGGCGCCCGGCCGCTCCGCCGGGCGATCCAGCGGTACGTGGAGGATCCCCTTTCCGAGGAACTCATCAGGGGGCAGTTGAGAGACGGCACCGTCGAGATCTATCTCGACGGAGGACAGCTCGCCTGGCGGAGCGCCGGGCAGCCCGGCCCCGGCCGGTTGCTGGCCACAAACGTCTAAAACCTAGTAGACTGGCCATTTGTGTGATGACGAGGTGGCGCACCGCGCCCGCGCCCCTGGTCGGCCGGAAAGTGTGACTGTCCCCGTTTCAACGACCCGTATGCGAACAAAGTCTTTCGCCCGTCTGCTGGTGGGCCTGATGGCTCTGCAGGGCCCCGCCTTCGCGGCATCCGCCTACGCGGCGCCGGTCGAGGGCGCCGCTTCGGCGGGACAGAGTCCCGCCCAGCAGCCGCTTCCACCGGTCGCCCCTGTCCCTCAACCATCGCAACAGCCGGCACCGCAGCAACCGGCGCTTCCGCCCGTCGCCGCGCCTGCCCAGCAGCCGCCGGCGCCCGCGGCGGCCCTGCCGCCGGCGGGCTCGCCGCCGTTGGTGCGTTTCGTGGAGATCAAGTCCACCAAGCAGAACGACGCGCTGGCGATCGATCCCGAGACGTACCTCTATTACATCCAGACCAAGCCCAGCTCGGCGCAATTCGGGCGCTGGGTGCCGTACGACGAGGCGGCGGTGCTCGAGGACTTCAAGCGCCTGTGGGCGACGAACTTCCTCGACGACCTGACGATCGAAGTGAAGGACGTGCCGTACGCCAACGGCGTCATCGGCAAGCACATCATCTTCGACCTCGAGGAACGGCAGCGGGTCAAGATCGTGAACTACGTGGGCTCGAACCGCGTCGAGCAGTCGAAGATCGAGGAGAAGCTGCGCGAGGTCAACGCACAGATCCGGCTCGACTCGTTCATCGATCCCGGGCTCGTGCAGCGCGTGCGAAACGTGGTGCAGGACCTCTACGCCGAGAAGGGCTACCTCCACGCGACCGTCAAGCCGCAGATCACGCCGCTCGCGGGCGGCCCGAAGCTCGTGAACCTCACCTTCACGATCGAGGAAGGTCCGAAGGTGAAGATCCGCGACGTCGAGTTCGTCGGCAACAAGGAGGTCTCCGATCGCGCGCTGGCGCGTCGGATGAAGGAGAACAAGGCGCGCGGGTTCCTCTCGTTCATCACCGGCGGCGGGACGTACAAGGAAGACAAGTTCGAGGAAGACGCGGAGAAGGTGATCGAGCACTACCGCGACAAGGGGTACATCGCGGCGCGCGTCGGCAGCCCCGAGCTGAAGGTGCTGGAGGACTCGCGTGACGGGAAGTCCCGGTGGATCCAGCTCAGCATCCCGGTCACCGAGGGGGAACGCTATCGCGTCGGGACGGTGAGCTTCGAGGGGCAGTCGGTGGTGAAGGAGGAGGCGCTGCGCCCGCTCTTCAAGCTCAGACAGGGCAATTACTACAGCGAGAAAAACGTCCGGAAGGGGCTCGAGAAGGCGCGCGAAATCTTCGGCTCCGGCGGCTACATGGAGTTTACGGGTTACCCCGATCTCAAGCCCCGCGAAGGCGCGCAGATGAACGGCGACCCGGTCGTGGACGTCACGATGCGGCTGCAGGAAGGAAAGCAGTACTTCGTCAACCGCATCATCTTCGTCGGCAACACGACGACGCGGGACAACGTCATCCGGCGCGAGATGCGGCTCTACGAGGCAGGCGTGTTCAACACCGAGGCGCTGAAGTTCAGCATCCGGCGGTTGAACCAGCTCGGGTACTTCAAGCCGCTCGAGGGGAACGAGGCGATTGACGTCCAGAAGACGCCGAACGAGGAGAACCAGGTCGACGTCACGCTCAAGTTCGAGGAACAGAACCGCAACCAGCTGACGTTCGGCGCCGGCGTGTCGCAGTTCGAGGGGTTCTTCGGGCAGCTGTCGTTCCAGACCGCGAACTTCCTCGGGCGCGGCGAGACCTTCACGCTGTCCGCGCAGCAGGGCTCGCGCGCGAAGAACTACCAGATCGCGTTCACCGAGCCGTTCCTCTTCGACCGTCCGATCACGGCGGGCATCGACACCTACATCCGCGAGATCCGCTACATCGGCCTGTTCACGCAGGCCTCGGCGGGCGGCAACTTCGTCTTCGGGTTCCCGCTTCGCGACTTCACGCGGATGTTCACGACCTACAGCTACGAGCGCACGCAGGTAAAGGAGCTGTACGAGGGCTACAACGACCCGGAGCTGCAGCAGCGCAATCCTTATCTGTACGACTCGCTCCTGCTGGGCCAGGGCGGCCGGCGAACGATCAGCAAGGTCACGCCGAGCGTCGTGCACAACACGGTGGACAACCCGATCTTCCCGACGACGGGGCGGCGCTACACCGCGTCGATCGACCTGGCGGGCGTCGGCGGCGACACGTACTTCTACAGTCCGACGATCGAAGGGGTCTGGTACCTGCAGCAGGCACGCCGCGTGTCGCTGGGGCTGCGCGTGCAGACGCAGTACGTGGCGCCATACGGCTCGACGCAGGAGCTGCCGATCTTCGAGAAGCTCTTCCTCGGCGGGGAATACAGCGTCCGCGGGTTCGACATCCGGACCATCGGGCCGCGCGACCCGCTGTCGGGCCTCGTCATCGGCGGCAACAAGAGCCTGCTGTTCAACGCCGAGTACTTGATCTCGGTGGCCGGACCGGTGCGGCTCGTGCTGTTCTACGACGCGGGGCAGGTGCAGGACCGCGGGCAGAAGTTCGCGCTGGATGATTTCAAGACGTCGACGGGCGCCGAGGTCCGGTTCTTCATGCCGGTGCTGAACGTGCCGTTCCGTCTCATCTTTGCGTACAACCCGCAGCGAGAAGGGGTCCTGGATAACAGCTTCCGGCCGCAGCAGAAGTTCACCTTCCGCTTCGCTGTCGGATCCACGTTCTGACGGACGTGCAGGAAAGGCCGGCCGCGCCCCGTCACGGCGGCCGCTTATTCGGAGAGGACGAAAGTGAGTATGAGAGGCTTAGTCGTTCCCGCGGCGCTGGCGCTGACGCTGTGCGCTGTCCCCGTGTTTGGCCAGGCGGCCGCGCAACAGCCCGCGCCGAAGCCGGCGCAGCCGACCGCGCCGCCGGCGCAGCAGCCCCCGGCCGCGCAGCAGCCCGCCGCGCAGCCGCAGCCGCCGCAGCCGTTTCCTGAGGGCGCCAAGATCGCATTCATTAACCTGCCCGTGATCGCGCAGAACTCCACGGCCGGCAGGTCGGCGTCGACGAAGATCGACGACCTGCAGAAGAAGAAGCAGTCCGAGTTGCAAGAGAAGAACAAGGCGCTGCAGGCGGCGCAGCAGAAGCTGTCCTCCGGCGGGACGGTGCTCAACGACGCCGCGCGAGGGCAGCTCGAGAAGGATATCGAGCGCATGCAGCGGGAGATCCAGTTCGCGCAGCAGAACGCGCAGGCGGAGGTGCAGGATCTCACCCGCGATCTGCAGGAGGAGTTCCGGCAGAAACTGATCCCCGTCATCACCAAGATCGCGGAGGAGCGCGGGCTGCACTACATCTTCAGCGGCGGCGACGCCGGTTTCGTCTACGCGCATCCGGGTCTCGACCTGACGCAGGAAGTCATCAAGCGCCTGGACACGGGAGCGACGGCGAAATAGCGCGGTCGCGTTCCTCGGCCCCGGAGGTTCCCGATTGGGAAGAGGCCAAGGATGGTCAGCCGCCCTTGGCCTCTCGCTGCGTACACGCCCGCGCCTGAACCCTGAACCCTGTGAGGCTGATCTGATACAGTCTCCTTTTGTGTCTTCGTCCATCCCCGAAGTCCTCAACCGGCTGCAGTACCGCTACCCGTCGCTGCTCGTGGACGACGTCGTCGAGTACGAGGCGGGGCGCCGCATCGTCGCCGTGAAGAACGTCAGCGTCAACGAGGACTTCTTCCAGGGGCATTTTCCGGGCTCGCCGCTCATGCCGGGCGTCCTCATGATCGAGACCCTGGCGCAGGCCGCCACGCTGCTGCTCATGGAGGCTGGCGCAGGGGTGCGCGCGAGGCTGCGCGGCGTGGACAACGCGAAGTTCCGGCGCCAGGTCGTCCCCGGCGATCGGCTGACCCTCGAGGTGACCGTCGGCCGTCGCCGCGGCGCGATCGCGCGCGCCCAGGCGTTCGCGTCCGTGAACGAGGAGGTGGTCGCCGAAGCGGAACTGGTGATGACCCTCACGGAGGACCCCGCGGAGGTGCATCCGACGGCGATCGTCCATCCGGGCGCGAGCATCGGGCAGGGCTCGGTCGTCGGTCCGTACGTCATCATCGGGCCGAACGTCCGGATCGGCCGCCGCTGCACGGTGGGGGCCTCGACCGTCATCGACGGCTGGACGGAAATCGGTGACGACTGCAGGATCTTCCCGATGTGTTCGATCGGCCTCGTGCCGCAGGACCTGAAGTTCCACGGCGAGAAGACGCGCGTGCGCATCGGGATGCACAACGTGTTTCGCGAGTTCGTCACGGTCCACCGCGGCACGCACGGCGGCGGCGGCATTACCACCATCGGCGACCACAACTTCTTCATGGCCTACGTGCACGTCGCGCACGACTGCCACGTGGGGAGCAACACGATCTTCGGCAACGCCGCCACGCTGGGCGGCCACGTGGAGGTGGACGACTTCGCCACCGTTTCCGCGTTTTCGGCCGTGCACCAGTTCTGCCGCATCGCGCGGCACGCCTTCATCGGCGGCGCCTCGATCGTGACGAAGGACGCGCTGCCGTTCGCGAAGTCAGTGGGCAACCGCGCCCGACTCTACGGGCTGAACACGATCGGCCTGGTGCGCCGCGGGTTCCCGCCGGAGACGGTGGCGAAGCTCAAACGCGCGTATCGCCTGCTGATGGTGTCGAAGCTGAACATGAGCCGCGCGGTGGCCGAGATCGAGCACGACCCGGCGCTGCAGTGCGACGAAGTGCGCTACCTCGTGGAGTTCATCCGCACCTCGAAGCGCGGCGTCGTGCTGCGCCGCGCGACGCGGCGCGATGAGATGGTTGTCGACGACTGATGCGCATAGGGTTGATCGCGGGAAACGGCAGGTTCCCCTTCCTCGTCCTCGAAGCCGCCCGGAGCATGGGCTATCAGGTCACGATCGTGGCCATCAAGGAAGAGACGTTCCCGGAGATCGAAGAGGCGGCCGCGCACGGGCCCATGCCCGCCGACGTGCACTGGCTCTCGCTGGGACAGCTTGGGACGGCGATTACAGTCCTGAAAGGGGCGGGCATCACGAGCGCCGTGATGGCCGGGCAGGTCAAACACGTCCAGATCTTCTCGGGGATCGTGCCGGACCTGGCGTTGCTCTCTGCCCTGGCGCGGCTGAAGGCGCGCAACACCGACTCGCTCATCTCGGCCGTCGCCGAGGTCATGCACGAGAAGGGAATCGAGCTGATCGACTCGACCGCCTTCCTCGCGCCGCTCCTCGCGGGTGAAGGGGTGTTGAGCGAGCGGGCGCCGGACGATTTCGAACGGGAGGACCTGGAGTTCGGCTACCCGATCGCCGACGCCATCGCGAGGCTCGACATCGGGCAGACCATCGCCGTGAAGCACAAGGCGGTCGTCGCCGTCGAGGCGATGGAGGGGACCGACGAGGTGATTGCGCGGGCGGGGCACCTGGCCGGTCCCGGCGTCCGCATCGTCAAGGTGGCGAAGCCGAACCAGGACATGCGGTTCGACGTGCCTGTCGTCGGCCTGGCCACGGTGCAGGCGATGCGCGTGGCCGGCGCGTCGGTGCTCTCGCTGGACGCGGGGAAGACGTTGATCCTCGACGGCCGCGACTTCTTCGCGTCCGCCAACGAGGCACAGATTGCGGTCGTCGGACGCCGGCGGGAGGCCGACAGCGGAGAGCCCACGTGAGCGTCCGCGTGGCGGTGATTGGCGTCGGGCACCTCGGACGGCACCACGCGCGCATCCTCGCGACGCTGCCGGGCGCGACGCTCGCCGGCGTCGTGGACATCAACGAGGCCCGCGCGCAGGAGATCGCGGCGAAACACGGGACGCGGCCCTTCACCGATTTCCGGCAGGTGCTCGACGGCGTGGACGCGGTGTGCGTTGCCGTGCCGACAGAAAGACACCTCGAGATCGCGCGCCCGTTCCTGGAGCGCGGCATCGCGACGCTGGTAGAGAAGCCGATCGCGAGATCCGCGCGCGAGGCCGGCGCGCTGCTGGAGGCCGCGGCGTCGGGAGGCGCGATCCTGGCTGCGGGGCACACGGAACGCTACAACCCGGCCGTGCAGGCCGCCCTGCCGCTCGTCACGACGCCCAGATTCGTGGAGGTGCACCGGCTGGGGGTATTTCCGGAGCGCAGCCTCGACATCGACGTCGTGTTCGATCTGATGATCCACGACCTCGACATCGTCGCGGCCCTCGTGAAGTCTCCGGTGGCGTCAGTGGAGGCGGTCGGCGTGCCGGTGCTCACGCCCCGCGTGGACATCGCGAACGCCCGCCTGCGGTTCGAGTCCGGGTGCATCGCGAACATCACGGCGAGCCGGATCAGCCGCGACCGGGTGCGGAAGATCCGCTTCTTCCAGCCGGACGCGTACATCTCGATCGATTACGCGGCGAAGGAGGTCGAGGCGTACCGCCTCGCGCGGCGTGGCGCCGAGCGTCCGGCAATCGAAGGGGGCAAGCTTTCGGTGCCACAGGACGAGCCGCTCGCGCTGGAGCTCGCCGACTTCGTGGCGGCCGCCCGCGACAAGCGGCCGCCGATGGTGACCGGCGAGGACGGACGGCGCGCGGTGGTGCTCGCCGAACAGATCGCCGGGGAGATCGAGAGAGCCTGAACAAGGGAACTGCAAGAGGCCCGCGTGTTCAACGACATCGACGATTTCATTGCGGAACTCGACAAGCGGCGCGAGCTCGCGCGCATCGAGGAGGCGGTATCGCCCGACCTCGAGATCTGCGCGGTCGCTGACCGCGTCTCCAAGTCTCCCGGCGGCGGGCCTGCGCTTCTCTTCGAACGCCCGACCGGATTCGACATCCCCGTCGCGGTGAACCTGTTCGGCTCGCTGAGCCGGATGTGCCTCGCGCTCGGCGTCGAGAGCCTCGACGATCTGGCTACCGAGATCGACGAGCTCGCGACGCCGAAGATCCCGGCGGGGCTGGTGGATGCGGTCAAGATGCTTCCCAGCGTCGCGCGGCTGAAGGACCTCGTGCCGCGGACGGTCAAGGATGCCCCCTGCCAGGAACTGGTGCTCGAGAACGGATCGCTCGACGACCTGCCGATCCTGAAATGCTGGCCCGAGGACGGCGGCCGCTACATCACGTTCCCGCTGGTGATCACGAAGGACCCGGAAACGGGCACGCGCAACATCGGCACGTACCGCATGCAGGTGTTCGACGGCCGCACGACCGGCATGCACTGGCAGCGCCACAAGGGGGGCGCCCAGCACTACCGGGTCGCCGAGCGGATCGGTCGCCGGCTTGAGGTGGTTGTCGCCCTCAGCCCCGACCCAGTGCTCGCATACGCGGCGACCGCGCCCATGCCGGAAGGGCTCGACGAGCTCATGCTGGCGGGATTTCTCCGTCGCGCGCGCGTGGACCTGGTGAAGTGCGTCACCTGCGATCTCGAGGTGCCGGCCAGCGCCCACATCGTCCTCGAGGGATACGTCGAGCCCGGGGAGCGGCGAATCGAGGGCCCGTTTGGCGACCACACCGGGTTCTACTCGCTGGCCGACGAGTTCCCCGTGTTTCATCTCACGTGCGTGACACGCCGGCGGAAACCCACGTACCTGACGACGGTCGTTGGCGTGCCGCCGATGGAGGACTACTACCTCGGGAAGGCGAGCGAGCGCATCTTCCTGCCGCTGATCAGGAAGACGCTGCCGGAGATCGTGGACATGCACTTTCCGGCGGCGGGCATCTTCCACAACATCGTGATCATCTCGATCGATAAACGTTATCCCGGGCACGCGCGAAAGATCATGAGCGCCGTCTGGGGGCTCGGGCAGTTGATGTTCTCCAAGTGCGTCATCGTGGTGGACCGGGACGTGAACGTCCAGGACGAGCGTGAGGTCGCCTGGATCACCGGCACGCACGTTGACCCGGGACGCGACATCCAGTTCACCACGGGGCCGATGGACGACTTGGAGAACGCGTCGGATCTGCCCGCCTATGGCGGGAAGATGGGCATCGACGCCACGCGCAAGTGGGCGTCCGAAGGGTTCTCGCGCGAATGGCCCAGGCGCGTTCGCACCAGCGAAGCGGCCGGCCGCCGCGCGGCGGAACTCTGGTCGAAGATCTCACAGGGATGGAATCCGACTTGACCGAAGGCCTCGAGGACGTTTCGGCGAAGGTCGCCTCTGGCGAGCCCCTCACGCGTGACGACGCCGAGCGGCTGCTGGCCACGCGCAGCCTGATAGCCGTCGGCGTGCTCGCCGACGAGGTCCGACGTCGGATCGGCGGCGACGGCGTCACCTTCGTGCGAGTGGTGGACGTACCGCCGGAGGGGCCGATTCCCGCCATGCCGCCCGACGCGGGCGAGGCGCGCATCCTCGGGTTGCAGGCGGACTCCGCGGCGCTCGACCGGATCCGCGAGGTCTCCGCAACTGCCGGACGGGTCCCGGTCAGCGCCTGCGCGCTGCACGAAATCTCCGGAACATTCGCGCGCCGGTTGCGCGACGCGGGCGCGTCGCTCGTGGCCGACGCGGCGGTGGATCGGCTCCCGGGGCGCGCGCCAATCGAGGATGTGCGCGCTGCGGGGCTCGGCGTCGCCCGGTGGACCGTGCAGTCCTACGATCCGCTGCCGCCCCTGGACCTTCTCGACGCGGTGAGGGCGCTCGGCGCGCTGCGCTCGTTCGCTCCGCTTCCGCGCGTCGTCGATCCTGCCGCGCCGACGACCGGGTATGACGATGTGAAGCTCGTGGCGGTGTCGCGGCTCTACCTGCCGCAGGTGCGGTCCATCTCGATTGACTGGGCCCTCTACGGCCCGAAGCTGGCGCAGGTTGCGCTCACGTTCGGCGCCGACGATCTGGACGGCGTGCCGCCGGACGGGCCAGCCGCGAACCTGCTGGGGCCGCGGCGCGCGACGGTCGAGGAAGTCCGGCGCAACATCCGCGCGGCGGCCCGGACACCCATTCAGCGCGACGCGCGCTTCGAGCCGATCTCCGGATGACGCCAACCCGGCTCGGCGCTGTGCATTATCTGAACGTGCGCCCGCTCGTGTACGGGCTCGAACGCGATGCCCGGTTCTCACTGCGTTTCGACGCGCCGTCCCGGTGCGCATCTCTCCTCGCGCTGGGAGAGATAGATCTCGGCATGATCCCGTCGATCGAATACGCGCGCGCGGCGGACTATCGCATCGTCCCCGGGCTGTCGATCTCGTCGTGCGGCGAGGTCGCGTCGGTCGCGCTCTTTTCTCCCGTTCCGGTGGAGCGCGTCCGCACCGTCGCTGCCGACACGAGCTCGCGCACGTCTGTCGCGCTGCTGCAGGTCCTCTGCGCCCGCCGGTTCTGCATCGCGCCGGAATTCCGTCCGATGCCGCCCTCGCCGCATGAGATGCTCGCCGCCTGCGACGCGGCGCTCATCATCGGAGATCCGGCGCTGTTTCTCGACCATGCCGCCCTCGGGGTGCAGAAGATCGATCTCGGCGCCGAATGGCTGGCCTTGACCGGGCTCCCCTTCGTCTGGGCGTTCTGGGCGGGACGAGCGTGTGCGGCGGACCGGGACCTCGTCGCGCGCCTGCAGCGCGCGCGAGACGAAGGAGTCGATCGCCCGGACGAGATAGCGACGGCCTACAGCGGCGGCGATGCGGCGCGCGCATCGGTGGGCGCGCGGTACCTGAAGGATAATATGCGCTACGGGCTCGGCGAGCCCGAACGCGCCGCGATCGCCCGGTACTACCGCGAGGCTGCGGCGCTCGGCCTCGCGCCGGCGGTTGCGCCCGCCTTCTACGACGCATGAACGCGACTCTCGAGCACGCAGCGGCGAAGGTCCGCGCGGGTGACCGTCTGACAGCGGACGAGGCGCTCGACCTGTACGCGCGCGCGCCACTGCCCTTGCTCGGCGAGCTGGCCGACGCCGTCCGCGCGCGAAAGCACTCCGATCGGATCGTCACGTACATCATCGATCGGAACGTCAACTACACGAACGTCTGCGTCGCCCGGTGCAACTTCTGCGCGTTTTACCGGCCTGTCGGATCGGCCGAGGGCTACGTGCTCGGGTTCGAGGAGATCTTCCGGAAGATCGACGAGACCATCGAGATCGGCGGCGGGCAGCTCCTCTTGCAGGGAGGGCACAACCCGGACCTGCCGCTCGAGTGGTACGAGGATCTGTTCCGCGCGGTGAAGACTCGATATCCCGCATTCCGGTTGCACGCGCTCTCGCCGCCCGAAGTAGTGCATCTCTCGCGGATCTCGCGCCTGCCGATTGACGGCGTCATTCGCCGTCTGATCGACGCGGGTCTGGACAGCATTCCCGGCGGCGGCGCCGAGATTCTCGTCGATCGGGTGCGGAAGCTGCTCAACTGCCACAGCAAGGCGACGACGGCTGAGTGGCTCGAGGTGATGCGCCAGGCGCATCGCGCGGGTCTTCGTACGACGGCCACGATGATGTACGGGACGGTGGAAACGCCGGCGGAACGCATCGAACACATGCTGAGATTACGGGCGCTGCAGGACGAGGGAGGCGGGTTCACGGCCTTCATCGCGTGGAGCTACCAGCCCGATAACACGGAGCTGGGCGGTTCGGAGGCGACCGGCCTCGAGTATCTGCGCACGCTCGCGACGGCGCGCCTCGTCCTCGACAACTTCCCGAACCTGCAGGCGTCGTGGGTGACGCAGGGGGGCAAGGTCGGGCAACTCAGCCTCGCCTACGGCGCCAACGACATGGGCAGCGTGATGATCGAGGAGAACGTCGTCCGGGCCGCCGGCGCGGCGTACTGCATGGACGAGGTCGAGATCGTCCGCAACATCGAGAACGCCGGGTTTACGCCCAAGCGCCGCAACATGCACTACGAGATACTGGGCGATCCGATGTTCCGGCAGAAGGAGACGCGGCGGCTCCTCAACCTGGCCGTCGCGCGGGACGAAGGAGACGCGAGCGTCGCGCCGGAACTCGCGAACTACCCGGCGAGAAGCGCGGCCGAGAAGCGCCGGCGGGGAAATGGGATCGAATCCGGTTCCCTCCGTTCCTCCAGCGGCCCCGAACGATAGGGCTGCCTCTTTGATGCTCTACCGCGCCCGCTGGGTGTTGCCCATCAGCTCACCTCCGATTCGCGATGCGTGGGTCCTCGTCGAGTCGGGCCGCGTCGCGGCGGTGGGAGCGGCGAGCACGCCTTCCGGTCACCAGCCGATCGAGCTGGGCTCTGTCGCCGTTCTGCCCGGCCTCGTCAACGCGCACACGCACCTGGAGCTCTCCTGGATGCGCGGGCGGATCGCGCCGGCGCGGCGCATGGCGGACTGGATCCGTGCGGTGATGATGCTCCGTCGCGAGGTCCACCGAGACGACCCGCTGGCCATGGCGTCCGCCGCGGCGGAAATGCGACGTGCCGGGACGTCGCTCGTTGGCGACATCACGAACACGCTCGGCAGCGTGCCCGCGCTCGCCGCCGGGCCCATCGGCGGCTGCGTGTTTTACGAGATCCTCGGGTTCAATCATCCACAGCCGCGCGAGCGCGTCGCGGACGCCGCCGCGATGGTCCGGGACGTGAACGCCCGGATGGCGGTCCGCGCGGACGGGCGACGTCCGCAGCTTCGCGCCAGCGTCGTTCCGCACGCGCCGTACTCCGTCTCGCCGGCGCTCTTTCGAGAGATCGCGGCGGCGGCCCATGACGAGCGGTGGATCACGAGCGTTCACGTCGGGGAGTCTGCCGACGAAGTCGAGTTCCTCCGGGAGGGCAGTGGCCCCTGGCGGGATCTGCTCGAGCAGCTCGGCGTGTGGCCGGACGACTGGCGAGCGCCGGGCACGGGCCCGGTCGCGTATCTGGAGTCCTTTGGCGCGATTACCGGGCGGACGCTCGTCGTCCACGCCGTGCGGTTGACGGATGCGGAACTACGACGCGTGGCGGAGATCGGCGCCACGATCGTGACCTGCCCGCGGAGCAACGAGTGGGTCGGCGCGGGCACGCCTCCCGTCGCGCGGTTTTACGCGTCCGGGGCGCGCGTCGCGATCGGCACCGACAGCCTCGCAAGCTGCCCCGACCTGAACCTGTTCGCGGAGCTGGCGCGGGTACGCCGGCTCACGCCGGAAGTCGGCGCGTCCCGGATCCTGGACAGCGCGACGCGCGCCGGCGCCGAGGCGCTCGGCTTTGCCGGCGAGCACGGCACGATCCAGCCGGGACGGCGCGCAGATCTGATCGCCGTAGACGTACCGGACGGAACGACGGATGTGGAAGAATACCTGTGCTCTGGCGTGTCGCCCGAGCGAGTGCGGTGGCTGAATTGGGGTCAGGTCTAAGATCACCAGGTTAACGGACTCTTTGGACATGCGGCTGCGCACCTACGCCTCATTCGTCCGGTTCAGCCATTCGGTGTTCGCGCTGCCGTTCGCGCTAACCGGAGCGCTGCTCGCCTCGCGCCACGTGCCGCTGACCTCGGAACGCGTCCTCTGGATCATCGTGGCGATGGTCGCGGCACGCAGCGCGGCCATGGGATTCAACCGGCTCGCGGACGCGCGCTTCGACGCGATGAACCCGCGCACCCGGTCGCGCGAGCTTCCGCGCGGTGCGATGAGCCGGCGCGAGGCGGCGGCGTTCGTCGCGGTCGCGTCCGCCGTCTTCGTCTACGCCGCGTTTCGTCTCGGCCCGCTGTGTTTCGCGCTGTCCCCGGTCGCGCTTGCTATTGTTTTCTGGTACTCGCTCGCGAAGCGGTACACGGCGTACACGCAGTTCTTCCTTGGCCTCGCGATGGCCGTCGCGCCTGTGGGCGGGTGGCTCGCCGCCGGCGGGCGCGGCGGCTGGGAGCCCTGGCTCCTCGGGCTCGCGATCGGCGCCTGGGTAGGCGGCTTCGACGTGCTGTATGCCTGCCAGGACCTGCGTTACGACCTTGCGCACGGGCTGCGATCGATCCCGGTCAAGTACGGCGTGCGCGGGGCGCTGCGGATCTCACGCGCCATGCACGCGATCGCGGTTGTCGCGCTGGCCGCGCTCGCGCTGGTCGTGCCGCTCGGCCCGATCTACATCGGCGGGGTGGTGGCGGTCGCCGCGCTGCTGGCGTACGAGCAGTCGCTCGTCAGCGAGCACGACCTGTCGCAGGTCAAAAGGGCGTTCGACATGAACGGCTACGTTGGCATCATGTACTTCCTTGCCACCGCGGCGGCGGTCTATGTCGGCTGACCGGGATCGCAGCATGCCTCAGCACCCGCAGCGGCGCACGCTCGCCTTCGCGATCACCGGCGCGAGCGGCGCGATCTACGCCGCCCGGACGATGGCCGCGCTGCTGGCGCGCGGCTGCCACATCGAGCTCGTCGTGTCCGATTACGGCCGCCGCCTGCTGCGCGAGGAACTCGGAGATGAAGCCGCGGTCGAGCGCATCGGCTCCTATCTGGAAGGGCGCTACGGCGCCAGCGTCGCGCAGGGAACGTACGAGCTGCACAGCAACAAGGACCTCGGCGCCGCGGTCGCCAGCGGCAGCCATTGGTGCGAGGGCATGGTCATCGTCCCGTGCTCGATGAAGACGCTTGCCGGCGTGGCCCACGGCCTGTCACGCAACCTCGTGGAACGCGCGGCCGACGTCATGCTGAAGGAACGCCGCACGCTCGTCATCGTGCCGCGCGAGACGCCGATGAGCATCCCGCAGCTTCGCAACATGACACTGTGCGCGGAAGCGGGGGCCGTGATCATGCCGGCCATGCCGGCGTTCTACCAGATGCCCAGAACGCTGGACGATCTCGCCGACTTCATGGCCGGGAAGATCCTCTCGGCGCTCGGTTTCACGCACGAGCTGTATCCCGCGTGGAAAGGATGACGGCCCCGGCGCCCACCGGTCCCGACAAGTCGCCGGAACGAATCGCGCGGATGTTCGACGCGATCGCCCGGCGGTACGACCTGCTCAATCACCTGCTGAGCCTCGGGCTCGATCGGCGCTGGCGCAAGCGCGCCGTGCGATCGCTGGCGCTCAGTCCGGGCAGCCGCGTCCTCGATCTCTGCGCCGGCACGGGAGACCTGGCGCTGGCGGTGGTTGCGGACGGTGACCGCGGCAGCCACCAGCGCGGAGGCGGCCACCGCGTGCTGGCGGTCGACTTCGCGGCGGGCATGCTGCGCGTCGCCGGAGCGAAGCTCGCGCGACGGGGTGAGCAGCGCATCGGGCTCGTCCGCGGCGACGCGACGAGCCTGCCGTTGCCGGACGCCTCGGTGGACGCGGCGGCGATCGGGTTCGGCATCCGCAACGTGCAGAATCCCGAGATCGCCGCGCGGGAGATCCGACGCGCGCTGAAGCCGGGCGGACGGCTGGCGATCCTCGAGTTCGGCACACCAGCCGTCCCGGGGCTTCGCGCCGCGTACTTGTTCTACTTTCGTCACGTGCTGCCGCTCATCGGGCGCGCGATTTCACGCCACAACGATGCGTACTCGTACCTGCCCGCGTCGGTTGCGGCATTTCCGTCCCCGGACGCGTTTCTAGCCCTCCTCCGCGACGCGGGATTCTCGGAGGTCGCCGTCGACCGCCTCACGTTCGGCATCGTCTATCTGTTCGTGGCCAGAAAAACCGGCCGATCCTGAGCCTGCGGGCGGCCGGCGCGATCGGACTGGCTGGTATAATCGTAAGTAACTGATGTACTTCGACTTCGAGGATGCGCATCCCGAGACGCCGACCCTCACGTCGCCGATTTCGCGGCGCGAGGGGATCCTGCTGTCGATCATCGCGCACCTCGTCATTACCCTGCTGATCGTGCTCGCTCCGAAGTTGCCGTTCGTGCAGGCGATTGTCGCGCGACAGGAGGCGGAGGCCGAGCAGCGCCGCGCCGCGCTTCTCGAGCAGCAGCGGCGGGAACGGCCGCGGTTCGTCTTCGTTCAGCCGCGGGTCGAAATGCCGCCGCCGCGAACGCCCGCGCCCAGGCCGGAACTGTCGGACCGCGATCGGCTGGGGGGTGGTCCTGAGAGCGCCGAGAACCCCACGAACACGATGCCGTTCTCGCGTGGGAACACCTCGGAGCGGGTGGACATCGAAGGGAACCTGGCGCGGCGCATGCCGCAGCCACCCGAGGACGCCGCAGCGGCGGGCGGCGGGGCCACGGCGCCGCCCCTCGCCCCCGCGCCGTCAGGGTCGCTGACCATTCCGCGTGAATCGTCGCGCGGCGCCGGCCGCTCCACGGCCGGCGTGATCGGCGACGCGCTGCGGAACATCCAGCGATACGCGACCGGCGAGAAGTTCCAGAATCTCGGCGGCGCGCCGGACCAGAACTACCCGACGATCCAGTTCGACACCAAGGGGGTCGAATTCGGGCCGTGGATTCGCCGCTTCGTCGCGCAGGTGAAGCGAAACTGGTTTATCCCGTACGCGGCCATGACCATGCACGGCCACGTGGTGCTGACCTTTTATGTTCACCGGGACGGCCGCATCAGCGAGCTGACGCTGAGGGGGCCATCCGACGTGGACGCCTTCAACAACGCGGCGTACAACGCGCTCGCCTGGTCGAATCCCACGCAGCCGCTGCCGGATGAGTATCCGGACGACCGGGCATTCTTCACGGTGACCTTTTTCTACAACGAGCAGCCGCCGCAGGATTGAGATGCTCCGTTTCACCCGCGCGCAGCAGCTTGGGCTGCTGATCCTGCTCGTCCTCCTCGCGCTCGTCGCGCTGGCGCGCAGCGCCGCCGCGCCGCGCTGACGATGCCCGCCGCCGCGCGGCTCCTCGCGATCCTCGGCCCCACCGCCACGGGCAAGAGCGCTCTCGGCATCGCGATGGCAGAGCGTTTCGACGGTGAAGTGGTGGCGTGCGATTCGACCGCCGTGTATCGCGGGTTCGACATCGGCACCGACAAGGTGCCGGTGGAAGAACAACGCGGGATCCCACACCACATGGTGGACATCGTGGATCCGATCGAGGAGTACTCCGCCGCCCGCTACGCGCGCGAAGCGGAGGCCGTCATCCGCGACATCACCGCCCGCGGCCGGCTGCCGATCCTCGTGGGCGGCACCGGCTTCTACTACCGCGCGCTGACGCGCGGGCTCTTTCCCGGTCCGGGACGCGACAGCGGGATTCGCGCCCGCCTCGCCCGCGTCGCCGCGAGGCACGGTCCGGAACGGCTGCATCGCTGGCTGTTGCGCGTCGATCCGGAGTCGGGCCGCCGCATCCAGCCCCGGGACCTCAAGCGGATTGTCCGCGCGCTGGAGGTGTACTGCCTGACGGGAGTTCCCCTGACCCGGCATTTCGCCGGCACGCGCGCGCCGCTCGCCGACTACGCTGTAACCACCGTCGCCCTGCGGCTGCCGTCCGAACGCATTGCCGAGCGCGTGGCGCGGCGAGTCGACGCGCAGTTCGCGCGCGGCATCATCGACGAGGTGAAGGCGCTCCTCACGCGCGGGGTGCCGGAGGACGCCAATCCGTTTTCGGGCCTGGTCTACCGGCAGGTGCTCGAGCACCTGCGCGGCGTGCGCGACGAGCGCGAAACGCGGGAACTCATCGTCCGGGAGAACCGCCGCTACGCGCGCCGCCAGTTGATCTGGTTCAGGAAAGAGCCTAATCTACGGTGGATTCAGGGCGCGGGCGAGGATCCTGCCACGGCGGCGTTCGTCGAGCCATTGCTGCTCGCGTAGACACCCAATCCCTTTGCATTTCACGCGCGCGATCCTCATCGTCATGGACAGCGTCGGCATCGGCGAACTGCCGGACGCCGCGCTCTATGGCGATGAGGGCAGCCACACGCTCGGCAACGTCGCGCGCACGATCGCCCTCCAGATCCCGACGCTTCGCGCGCTGGGCCTGCCGAGGATCGCGCCGTTGCGGAACGTCGAGCCGGTCGGTGAGCCGCTGGCGTCGTTCGGCAGGATGGCGGAGGCCTCTCCGGGCAAGGACTCGGTGACCGGTCACTGGGAGATGGCGGGCCTCGTGCTGGACAAGCCGTTTCCGACGTTTCCGGCCGGCTTTCCGCGCGCGTTGATCGATACGTTCGAGGCGCGCATCGGCCGGCGCGTGCTGGGGAACATCGTCGCTTCGGGCACCGCCGTGATCGACGAGCTGGGCCCGGAGCACATGCGAACCGGATCGCCCATCGTCTACACGTCCGCTGACAGCGTGTTTCAGATCGCGGCGCACGAGGAGGTGATCGCCGTTCCGGAGTTATACCGGATCTGCGAGATTGCGTACGAGCTCGCCGTGGAGGGGCTGGGCGTCGGGCGGGTGATCGCGCGTCCCTTTGTCGGATCGCCCGGTCGATTCGTCCGCACCGCCAACCGGCGCGACTACGCGCTGCCCGCGCGTGGCGAGACGCTGCTCGACAGGCTCTCCGCCGGCGGCTGGCCCGTCGTCGCGATCGGCAAGATCGAGGACCTGTTCGCGGGCCGCGGGATTACCCGCGCGATCCACACCGGCAGCGACGATGAGGGGATGGACGCGATTGAGCGCGCCATGGATGTTGTCGAGCGCGGGCTCATCTTCACGAACCTCGTGGACTTTGACACGCAGTTCGGCCACCGCAATGACGTGGCGGGGTACGCGGCGAACCTCGAGCGATTCGACGCGCGACTCGGCGAGCTGCTGCCGAAGCTCAGGCCGGACGACGTCCTGATTGTGACCGCCGATCACGGCAACGACCCGACGACGCCCAGCACGGACCACTCGCGCGAGCACGTCCCGCTGCTCGTGGCAGGCGAGCGAATCCGGCCGGGCGTCGATCTCGGCACGCGGAAGACCTTCGCCGATGTCGGACAGACGCTGGCCGAGGCGTTCGGCGTCGGCCGGCTTGCGAACGGGACGAGCTTCCTGCCTGAGGTCGAGCTTGGGGCCGGGTCTGGATCGGGCGATTAAGAAGACTCGAGCGACACGAGTGTCCACAGTGTCAGTTAAACAGGGTGTTTCAGACCTGACCCCATGACGATCCGCGAGCAGCTCGAACAGCGCGAGCGGGAGTTTCTGGCGCCGCAGGCCGCGAAGAGCGCCGAGAGTCGTGGCCGCGTACGCGCCGAGCCGGAGGATCCGATTCGGCCCGTGTTCCAGCGCGACCGGGATCGGATCATCCACTGCAAGGCCTTCCGCCGGCTCAAGCACAAGACGCAGGTGTTCCTCGCGCCGCGGGGCGATCATTACCGCACGCGGCTGACGCACACGCTGGAGGTGTCGCAGATCGCGCGGACGATCGCGAAGGTGCTCCGGCTGCACGAGGAGCTGACCGAGGCGATCGCGCTCGGGCACGACCTCGGCCACACACCATTCGGTCACGCGGGCGAGCGCGTACTGGCGAGCCTGGTCCCCGGCGGGTTCGAGCACTACACGCAGAGCCTCCGCATCGTCGATGTTCTCGAACGGGATGGACTCGGTCTCAACCTGACGTGGGAGGTCCGCGACGGCATCGCGCGGCACTCGAAGGGCAAGCACGGCCTGCCGGTGGGCGCGCCGCTCGAGGACCGCTCGATCACCGTCGAGGGGCAGGTCGCCCGCGTCGCGGACATCATCGCCTACGTCAACCACGACATCGACGACGCCGTGCGCGCCGGGCTGCTGCGGAACGAAGACCTGCCCGATGGGCCCGTGCGCGTCCTCGGCCGATCGCCATCCGAGCGCATCGGCACGATGGTGACCGACGTCGTGCTGCGGACGCTCGAGTGCGGTCTTTCCGAAATCCACATGAGCGACCAGGTGCTTGAAGCGACGACCGGGCTTCGCAGCTTCCTGTTCGAGGCGGTGTACGAGAACGAGACTGCCACCGCCGAGTTCAAGAAGGCCACCGGAATCCTGGGCCTCCTCTGGGAGAAGGTGCGCGAGCAGCCCGAAACGTTCCTCGACGCACACACCGTGGAAAACGAGGGGATCGACGCCGCCGCGCGCGACTTCCTCGCCGGCATGACTGACCGCTTCGCGATCAGCCTCTTCGAGCAGCTCTTTATTCCGAGACCGTGGGTGACCTAAGAGCAATGCCGAAGGCCGAAGGCCGAATGCCGAAGGCCGAAGGCCAAAGGCCGAATGCCGAATGCCAAAGGCGTCACGGCCGAATACTCTCGGCACTGTTCGGCTTTGGGTATAATTGGTCTTTTGGCCCCAGCCGGGGAGGGCTGACCGTGGCAGTCGCTATGTTGCTCGACCTCAGCAAGATCCAGTCGCCGCGCGAACGGTTCGAGTACGTCTGGCCTCCGGCCGCGCTCAATACCCGCGAGGACGAGTTCGACGTGGTGGGGCCGATTCGCCTCGATCTGGAGGTCCAGAAGGCGGGGGGAAACAAGTTCCGCCTGGTCGGCCGCGCGAAGACCACGCTGGAGGTCGATTGCAGCCGCTGCCTGGAGCTGTTCCGCATCGACGTGGACGCGTCATTCGACCTCTCGTATCTGCCGCAGGTGGAGAACGCGGGTGAACCGGAGCGCGAGATCCAGGACGAGGATCTGAGCACGTCGTTCTATCGCGGCAACACCATCGACCTCGGCGACGTGCTGCGGGAGCAGTTCTACCTGGCGCTCCCGATGAAACCGCTGCACGACGAGAACTGCAAGGGCCTCTGCCCGCAGTGCGGGGCGAACCTGAACCGGGAGACGTGCGAGTGCCGCCCCACGTGGGAGGACCCGCGTCTCGCCGGCCTGAAGGCGCTGCTGGACGAGACGACCAGCGGCGGCGAGGGCGAGATCGACAAGAAGAAGAGCGTCCACTAGTCGGGCGCGATGAAGGGTCCACCTGACGTGGACGCGATACAGCGTCCCTGAAGGTAGACACGACGAGACCATGCCGAATCCAAAACGCCGTCATTCCAAGTCGCGGACCGCCAAGCGACGCACCCACGACGCCCTCAAGCCGCTGACCCTCGGCGAATGCCCGCAGTGTCACGAGCTCAAGCGCCCGCACCAGGTCTGCCCGCACTGCGGGTACTACAAGGGACGCCCGGTGCGGTCGGTGGAGGAAGCCTAACCTGCGTATCGCCGTCGACGCGATGGGGGGCGACTTCGCGCCCCGCGCCGCGATCGAAGGGGCGCTTGTCGCCGCCCGCGGCCTGCGTGTGTCCCTGCTGCTCGTCGGCCGTGAGGACGTCATTCGCGCCGCGCTCGCCGAACATTCCGATGCGGACCGCCTCGATGTCGAGGTGCGCCACGCGCCGGACGTCGTCGAGATGGGGGAGTCGCCGATCGCGGCGCTGCGGCGCAAGCCGCAGTCCTCGATCCGTATCGCGGTCGACGCGGTGGCCCGCGGGGAGACGGGCGCGGTGTTCTCCGCCGGGAACACGGGCGCGGCGGTCGTCGCCACGCACGGCGCGTTCGGCATGCTGCCGGGAGTGGACCGTCCCGCGCTCGCGGCCACGATCCCGACCCGATCGGGCGCCGCGGTGCTCCTCGATTCGGGCGCGACCGTGGACTGCCGGCCGCATCACCTCTTTCAGTTCGCCTCGATGGGGAGCGTCTTCGCGCGTGTGGCGCTGAAGGTGGACGCGCCTCGCGTCGGCCTGCTCTCGATCGGCGAAGAAGAGACCAAAGGGAACGACCTCACGCGCGAGGCGCACCGCCTGATCCGCGACTCGTCGCTCAACTTCGTCGGCAATCTTGACGCGCGCGCGGTGTACTCGGGAGAGGCGGACGTCATCGTCTGCGACGGCTTCACTGGCAACGTCGCGCTGAAGGTCAGCGAGAGCCTCGTGGACGCGGTCGAGGGTCTCCTGCACGACGAGCTGTCGCGCACGTTCACCACCAGGGTGGGATCGCTCCTGTCGCGTCGCGCGTTCCGGCGGTTCCGCCGGCGGCTCGACTACTCCGAGTATGGTGGGGCGCCCCTGCTCGGAGTCGCCGGCCTTTGCGTCATCGGCCACGGCCGCTCGTCCGCCAAGGCCGTTCGCAATGGCATCGCGCTCGCGCACCGCTTCGCCACCGTGGGCTTTCTCGATCGGATCCGTGCCGAGATCGCGCCCAGCAGCTAGCGTTACGCATGCTCGCATTCATCTTTCCGGGACAGGGCTCGCAGCGCGTCGGCATGGGCAAGACGCTCGCCGCTGCGTTCCCGATCTGCCGCGACACCTTCGCGGAGGCGGACGCGGCGCTCGGCACGCCGCTCAGCCGCATCATTTTCGAGGGCCCGGAGGAGGCGCTGAGGCTGACGGAAAACACGCAGCCCGCCATCCTGGCGATGTCGGTCGCGGTGCACCGGCTCCTGCACTCGCGCGGCATCGAGCCTGACATTGTCGCGGGACACAGCCTCGGCGAGTACTCCGCCCACGTGGCCGCGGGCACGTTCGAGTTCGCCGACGCGGTGCGGATCGTCCGAAACCGAGGGCGCTACATGCAGGACGCGGTACCGGTCGGTCGCGGCGCGATGGCGGCGGTGCTCGGCCTGGACGCGGCGCGCGTCGCGCAGGCCTGCACGGAAGCGGCGGAGGGGGACGTCGTGAGCCCCGCCAACCTGAACGCGCCGGGCCAGGTCGTGATTGCCGGGAGCGCGGCCGCGGTGGCGCGCGCCGGCGAGCGGGCGAAGGCGCTCGGCGCGCGGCGCGTGGTGCCGCTGGCCGTGAGCGCCCCATTTCACTGCGCGCTGATGAAGCCGGCCGAAGAGCGCCTCGCGCCGGAGCTGCGCGCGCTGCCCGCGAGCAATCCCCGCATCCCTGTGGTGGCGAACGTCGATGCCAAGCCGAAGCGCGACGCGCCGGCCGCGATCGACGCGCTCGTGCGCCAGGTGGCGTCGCCGGTGCGGTGGGAGGAAGTCGTCCGGCGGCTTGCGTCCGAGGGCGTCCGCGCATATGTTGAAGTGGGTCCCGGAACCGTTCTGACCGGTCTGGTGAGACAGATCGATCGGAGCGCCCGCCTGGCCAGCATCGAGGACGAAGCGGGCCTCGACGCCGTTGCAGCGCTTCGAGCCGAACTCCTATGATCAATCTTTCGGGCCGCATCGCCATCGTCACAGGTGCGTCCCGCGGCATCGGCCGCGCCACGGCGCGCCTGCTGGCGCAGCAGGGGGCCACGGTGGTCGCCTCGGCGCGCGCCGATCACGCGCGCGCCACGGTGGAGGAGATCGCCGCGGCGGGCGGCCAGGCGCATCTCGCGGCGGTGGACGTGACCGACCGGGAGTCCATCGACGCCATGGTGACGACGACGGTCGAACGGTTCGGGCGGGTGGACGTGCTCGTGAACAACGCCGGCATCACCCGCGATCAGCTGCTGCTGCGGATGAAGCGCGAGGACTGGGACGGCGTGATCGCGACCAACCTCACCGCGCTCTTCTTGTGCGCCCAGGCCGTGCTGCGTCCGATGATGAAGCAGCGCGCGGGGCGCATCATCAGCATCAGCTCGGTGGTGGGGCAGGCCGGCAACCCGGGCCAGGTCAACTACGCCGCCTCGAAGGCCGGCATCATCGGGTTCAGCAAGGCGCTGGCGCTCGAAGTCGCCTCGCGCGGGATCACGGTCAACGTGGTCGCGCCGGGACTGATCGCCACGGACATGACGCGCGCGATAACCGACAACGCGCACGAGGCGTGGGCGTCGAAAATCCCACTGGGGCGGCTCGGGACGGCGGACGATGTCGCCGCGGCGGTGAGTTTCCTCGCCTCGGACGCGGCAGCGTATATTACCGGTCAAGTGTTGGCGGTCAACGGCGGGATGTACATGTAGAAGCGCCTGCGGCTCGCGCGACCCTTCGGCAAGCTCAGGGTCGCCCTGAGCGACGTCGAAGGGTGAGGCGCTGGAAGGCAGTCCCGCGCGGAAGCACGGGACCGCCGAGCGCGGGCGAGCGGGGGTGCCGCCTTTGCCAAGGCTACGGCGAGCGTCGCCGTAGCGAAGCGGAGGCGGGGGCCCTGCGAGCAGTTGAAGGAGGATGCAGTGGCGGTTGCAGACAAAGTCAAGAGCATCATCGTGGAACAGCTCGGGGTCGACGAGGAGGAGGTCACGCCGGATGCCTCGTTCGTGGACGACCTCGGGGCCGATTCCCTCGACACCGTCGAGCTCGTAATGGCGTTCGAGGAGGAGTTCGGGATCGAGATCCCGGACGAAGACGCGGAGAAGATCACGCGCGTCCGCGAGGCCATCGAGTACATCGAGTCCCACGCCAAGACCAAGAAATAGCGGGAGGCACCTGTTGGAACGTCGGGTCGTAGTCACGGGCGTCGGGCTCGTGTCGCCGCTCGGGGTGGGGACGGAGGCGAACTGGGAAGCGCTCTGCGCGGGACGCAGCGGGATCGGCCCCATCCGCCGGTTCGATGCGTCTCAGCACGCCTGTCGCATCGCAGGCGAGGTGCGCGGGTTCGATCCGTACGCCTTCCTCGAGAAAAAAGACGTCAAGAAGATGGACGTCTTCATCCAGTTCGCGATCGCGGCCTCCCAGTTTGCCATGGACGACGCCCGGTTGTCGGTGACTGAAGACCTGGCCCCCCGCGTGGGTGTGTTCATCGCCTCCGGCATCGGCGGGTTTACCACGATCGAGCGGGAGCACAAGTCGCTCATCGCGGGTGGCCCCCGGAAGATCTCGCCGTTCTTCATTCCAGCCGCCATCATCAACCTAGCGGCCGGCCAGGTTTCGATCCGGTTCGGCGCGAAGGGACCCAACTCCGCCACGTGCACCGCCTGCTCCGCGTCCGCGCACGCGATCGGCGACGCTTTCGAGGTCATCCGGCGCAACAAGGCGGACGTGATGATCGCCGGCGGCTCCGAGGCCGCGATCACGCCCATGGGCGTCGGGGGGTTTGCCGCCATGCGCGCGCTCTCGACGCGCAACAGCGAACCGGAGCGCGCCAGCCGCCCGTTCGACGCGGAAAGGGACGGCTTCGTGATGGGGGAGGGTTCGGGCGTCGTCGTGCTCGAGGAGCTCGAGTTCGCGCGGTCGCGCGGTGCCGAGATCTACGCCGAGCTGGTCGGCTACGGGATGTCCGCCGACGCGTTCCACATCACCGCCCCGTCCGAGGATGGCGACGGCGCGGTCCGCGTCATGCGCGCGGCACTCGCCGACGCGGGGGCGGACCCGGCCGTCGTGGACTACATCAACGCGCACGGCACCTCCACCCCCTACAACGACAGGCTCGAGACGCTCGCCATCAAGAAGTGCTTCGGCGCGCACGCGCGGCGCGTGGCGATCTCCTCCACGAAGTCGATGACCGGCCACCTGCTCGGCGCGGCCGGAGGACTCGAGGCCGGCATCAGCGTGCTCGTCGTCAAGCGGCAGATGTTGCCCCCCACGATCAACCTGGACAACCCGGACCCGGACTGCGATCTCGACTACGTACCGCA
This sequence comes from Vicinamibacterales bacterium, assembly GCA_035463475.1. Taxonomy (GTDB): domain Bacteria; phylum Acidobacteriota; class Vicinamibacteria; order Vicinamibacterales; family 2-12-FULL-66-21; genus JACPDI01. The sequence goes on along the minus strand of DATHTE010000079.1, from coordinate 128,374 downwards.
CCAGGCCCGGGCAGCGAAAGTCCGCTACGCGCTGTCGAACTCGTTCGGCTTCGGCGGAACGAACGGCGCGTTGCTGTTCAAGAGCTATGAGGAGTAAAGGGGTCAGACCCATCACCCCATGAAAATCGCCGTCTGCATCAAGCAGGTCGTGAGCCGCGACTGGCAGATTCGCCTCAACGACCAGAAGTCCTGGATCCGCGATCAGGACGCCGGCTTCGAGCTGAACGAGCCGGACGCGTACGCCCTGGAAGAGGGGCTCCGGCTCAAGGAGAAGCACGGCGGCGAGGTCGTCGTGTGCTCCGCGGGGCCGGCCCGCGTCACGCAGGTGATCCGCGAAGCGCTCGCACGCGGGGCGGACCGCGCGATCCACGTGGAGGGGGAGGCGCTGGCGTCCGCCGACGCGTTCGTCGTGGCGGAAGCGCTCGCGTCGGCGATCCGCGAAGAGCGTTTCGACCTGGTGCTGACCGGGCTCCAGTCCGACGACCAGGGCTTCGGGCAGGTGGGGGTCGTGCTCGCCGAGAAGCTCGGCATTCCGCACGCCACCATCATCATGGAAGTCAACGTCCAGGACCGCGCGCTGCGCGTGAAGCGCGAGCTCGAGAGCGGCTGGTTCCAGTTCGTGAGCATGCCGCTGCCGGCGCTGCTGACGATCCAGAGCGGGATCAACCAGCTCCGCTACGCCACGCTCAAGGGCATCATGGCTGCCAAGAAAAAGGAGATCCGCGCCGTTCCGGCGCCGGCGAACCTTCCGGCGCGGCAGCGCATCGTCGAGCTGTACGTGCCGCAGAAGTCGAAGAAGACGGAGATGATCGGCGGATCGGCCGCCGAGGCCGCGAAGCAGTTGGTCAAGGCGCTCCGCGAGGACGCGAGGGCGATCTAGACATGGCGGATATCCTGGTCGTTGCCGAACAGCGCGAGGGCAAACTGAACCGCGCGACGCTCGAGGCGCTGGTCGCCGCGCAATCCGCGGGTGGCCGCATTCGCGTCGTCGTGCCCGGCGCGAGCGCGGCGGCCGTCGCCTTGGAGCTGGCCGCGTCCGAGGTCGCCGAGGTGATCGCGCTGCAGCACGCGGCGCTCGAGCCGTATACGCCTGACGGATTCGTGCAGGCGCTCGCGTCGTTCATCCAGGCGGAGGCGCCGGAGCTGGTGCTCCTGCCGCATACCTACCAGGCGCGCGATTTCGCGCCGGCGCTCGCCGCCCGGATGGATCGCGCGCTCATCACCGACTGCACCGCCATCAAGGACCGGGACGGCGGGCGCGCGTACACGCGCGCGGTCCTGCAGGGCAAGCTGAACGCCGACGTTGTCGCCGACGGGCCGTCACCGCACTTGGTCACGATCCAGATCGGCGCGTACCGCGTTGACGCGTTGAGGAAAGGATCGCAGACTGCCCCGGTGCGCACCGTGGCCGCGACCGTCGATCCCGGCGCCGTGCGCCAGAAGCCTGAAGCGCCGTTCAAGGAGGCGAAGCAGGCGGTGGACCTGTCCCAGGCGCAACGGATTGTCGCCGTTGGGCGCGGCATCAAAGGGCCGGAAGGCCTGCCAATGGTGCAGGAGCTGGCCGCCGCGCTCGGCGCCGAGCTGGCGGCGTCGCGCCCGATCTGCGACGCCGGCTGGCTGCCGATCGAGCGGCAGGTCGGAAGCTCCGGTCAGACCGTCGCGCCGAAGCTGTACCTGGCACTCGGGATCTCGGGGGCCATCCAGCACCTGGTCGGGATGAAGGGATCGAAGACGGTCGTCGCGATCAACAAGGACCCGGACGCGCCGATCTTCGAGATTGCCGACTACGGCGTCGTCGGCGACCTCTTCGAGATCGTGCCGGCCGTGACCGCCGCCTTGAAGGGCTGATCCGCCCTCCGCCGCTGCGCCATGGAGACGCTCCTGCTCTGGCTGCTCGTGGTGATCTTCGTCGGCGCGTTCGCCGCCCAGGTGGCGACCCGTGTCCGGCTGATCGCCGCGGCGCCCAACACGTTTTCCCTCGAGAACCCCGGCTACCGCGTCGGCCGTTTCCTCGTCGACGTCATCGGCCAGCGCAAGACCATCGTCGAGCGGCCTGTTGCCGGAATCGCGCACGCGCTCGTCTTCTGGGGCTTCGTGGCGTTCGGCGGCTACACCACCGCGGAGTTCCTGCGCGGTCTTGGCATCGCCGACCTGACCGGGGCGCGCTGGTTCCACGCGTATCGAATGGCGCTCACGCCTTTCGCCATCGCGGTGCTGGCCGGCATCGTCTACCTCCTCATGCGCCGCGCCTTCGCACGCCCGGTCGGGCTGGGCGAGAAGGTGTCGGTCGAGTCGATCGTCATCGCACTGTTCATCGCAACGCTGATGATGACGTTCCTTCTGGGCTGGCGCCTCGAGGAAGGCACGACGGCAGCGAGCGTGAACTGGTGGGTGCACGCGGTCGTGATACTCGCGTTCCTCGCGTTGATACCCGCGTCGAAGCACTTCCATCTCGTGCTGTCGCCGATCACGGTGTTCCTGAAGTCGCCGCAGCTCGGCAACGTGCCAAACCTCGATTTCGAGAAGGAAGAGGTCGGGCTCGAGACGATCAAGGATCTCGGCAGCAAGATCGTGCTCGACGCGTTCACCTGCGTCGAGTGCGGGCGGTGCCAGGTGAACTGCCCCGCCTGGGGCGCAGGGAAGGAACTGAACCCGAAGGCAATCATTCTTCAGACTCAGGACGCCCTGCTCGCCGGCAAGCGCGACGCGCGGCTGGCGGGCGTGTACACCGAGAAGGTCCTGTGGCAGTGCACGACGTGCGGCGCCTGCGAGAACCAGTGTCCCGTGGGCATCGAGCACCTGCCGCTGCTCATCGGCGCGCGCCGCGGGCTCGTGTCGAACGGAGAGGCCCCCGAATACCTGGGCGGGATGTACAACCACCTGGAGCGCCGGGGCAACATCTGGGGGCTCGGGTACGATCAGCGGCAGAAGTTCGTCGAGTCCGCCCAGCTCGAGACGTTCGATCCCGAAAAGCACGACGTGCTGGTCTGGCTGGGCTGCGCCGGCTCGTTCGAAGCGGACTACCAGAAGTCGCTGCGGTCGCTTTTCGAGATCCTGCGCGCCCGAGGCGTGCGGTTCGGCGTGCTGGCGAAGGAACGCTGCACCGGAGACCCCGCGAAGCGGACCGGCAACGAATACATGTTCCAGGAACTGGCGACCGCCAACATCGCGGACCTGAAGGCGTCGCGCGTGAAGAAGATCCTCACGTCGTGCCCGCACTGCGTGAAGACGATCGGCGACGACTACCGCCGGTTCGGCTACGAGGTCGAAATCGTCCACTCGGCCGCTTTCGTGGAGGAGTTGACGCGGGATCTCCGCGCGGGCGACGGCGCGACAGCCGGACCGGTCACGTACCACGATCCCTGCTATCTCGGGCGCTACGACGGAAGGGTGGACGAACCGCGCGATCTGCTGACGCGGTTCGGCGCCGAGGTGCGGGAGCCGGTCCGGAACCGCGCCAACCCCTACTGCTGTGGCGCGGGCGGCGGCCTGCTGTTCGCCGACAAGGAGGAGGAGCCCGGGTCGCGCATCAGCGACGTGAGATTCAGGCAACTCCAGGAGACGGGCGCAGGCACGGTGGTGACCGCCTGCCCGTTCTGCTCCATCATGTTGAAAGGGGCGCAGGCGAGCGCGCCGGGGAGCGACGTGCAGTTCGTGGACCTGATGACGTTCGTGAGCAGCCGGCTGCCACGATCGTGAAGAAGGGGGACAGCCCGGCTTCACCAGCAGCGGAGGAACGGGTGACCGCAACCGGCGTGACCGTCTGGCTTTCCGGCGCACAGCGGTTCAAGGCGGGCCTGATCGCCACGCTGGGGTACCCCATAATTGCCTTGCTCGGGCACACGCTACGCTGGCGCGTCGAGGGGCGCGAGCACCTGGAGGCGGTGGAGCGAACCGGCCGGCCGCCGATTCTCGCGTTCTGGCACGGCCGCATCCTTCCAGCCACCTGGTACTTCCGCGGCCGCGGCATCGTCGTGATCACAAGCGAGAACTTCGACGGGGAGTGGATCGCGCGGATCATCGAGCGGTTCGGCTACGGCACCGCGCGCGGGTCGACGACGCGCGGCGGACAGAAGGCGCTGTTGCAGCTCCGCCGCGACGTGATGGCTGGCAAGCCCGCCGGTTTCACGCTCGACGGGCCGCGCGGGCCCGCGAAACATGCGCAGGCCGGCGCCGTGTGGCTCGCCGGAGCGACCGGCAGCCCGCTGCTGCCGTTTCACATCGAAGCGGCACGGCATTGGACCGCTCGGAGCTGGGATCACACGCAGGTGCCACGCCCGTTCAGCAAGATGGCGCTCGTCATCGGCCCGGCGATCGAGGTGCCGCGCGAACCGGACGCGCCCACAATCGAGCACAACCGCGTGGCGTTGCAAAACGAGTTGTTCGCGCTCGAGCGCCGCGCGCTGGAGCTGCTGCGCACGGCATAGGGTTCAGGCTTCAGGGTTTCCGCCTTCGCGCGGAGCGCTGCGGCGGACCCGCCGTAGCCTTGGCGGAGGCGGGCAGGGTTCAGGGTATGTCAGTTCTCGTGATCGCGTCCGAGCGCTTCGCAGAGCACACGACGCCGCCCGGGCACCCGGAGCGGCCCGCGCGCGCGGAGGTGATGGACGCCGTCGCGTTGCGGTGGCGCGAGCGGGGAGGACAGGTGGCGGCGCCGCGTCCTGCCACGCGCGAGGAACTGGCGCGCGTGCACGACGAAGCCTACCTGGATCGCATCGCCGCCACGCACGGGTCCGCCTCCGCTCTCGACCCGGACACCTTCACGTCCCCGGAGTCTCACGAGGTGGCGCTGCTCGCCGCGGGTGCGACGATCGAAGCGGCGCGCCACGCGCAGGACGGGCGCGGCCCGGCGGTCGCCCTCGTGCGCCCGCCCGGGCACCACGCGGAGCGCGATCGCGCGATGGGATTCTGTCTCTACAACAACGCGGCGGTGGCGGCCGCCGACGCCCTGAGCCGTGGCGCGTCGCGCGTCGCGATCGTGGACATCGACGTTCACCACGGCAACGGCACGCAGTGGATGTTCTACGACGACCCGCGCGTGCTGTACGTGTCGACGCATCAGTTCCCGTTCTATCCGGGCACAGGATCGGCGGGCGAGGTCGGGCACGGCGATGGCGCGGGTTACACGCTGAACGTGCCGCTCGAGGTGGGCGCGACCGACGCCGATTACTGGCATGTGTACGACGACGTGATCGGGCCCGCGATCGAGCGATACGCGCCGGACCTGCTGCTCGTGTCCGCAGGCTACGACGCGCACGAGCGAGACCCGCTTGCCGGCATGCGCATGACCACCGAAGGGTACGCGGCGATCGTCGGTCGCCTGCGCGTCGCGGCGCTGCGCGCGTGCGGTGGGCGAATCGCCGCCGTGACCGAGGGGGGCTACCACCTGCAGTCGCTCGCGGCGTGCCTGGAGGCGACGCTCGACGAACTCGGCCGGAACGGTGCGGCCGTGACGTTCACGCCCTCCGGCGGCGACGAACGCGCCCGCGCGGCGCTCGCTGCCGTGCGCGCCGCGCAGAAGCCGTACTGGCCTGGGATATAGTTACAGGATTCAGGGTTCAGGGGCCCACGATAGCCGTTCGACTCCGCGAGCCTGCGCTCCCAGGAACGTTCCGTTGGCAGACTACAAACCCCGGACGATCGAAAAGAAGTGGCAGGAGCGGTGGGACAGGGCCGCGACCTTCCAGGTTGCCGAGGACCCTTCGAAGCCGAAGTTCTACTGCCTCGAGATGTTCGCGTACCCGTCGGGGCACGCGCACGTGGGCCACGTCAAGAACTACATCATCGGGGACGTCGTCGCGCGGATGAAGCGGATGCGGGGTTTCAACGTGCTGCACCCGTTCGGCTGGGACGCGTTCGGGCTTCCCGCGGAAAACGCCGCGATCAAAAGCGGCACCCATCCCGAGCGGTGGACGCTCGACAACATCGCGCACATGAAGGGGCAGCTCCAGCGGCTGGGGATCAGCTACGACTGGAGCCGCGAGATCGCGACCTGCACGCCGGAGTACTACCGGTGGAACCAGTGGCTCTTCACGCGGATGTTCGAGCGCGGCCTGGCGTACCGGAAGCGCGCCTCGGTGAACTGGTGTCCGAGCTGCGGGACGGTGCTCGCCAACGAGCAGGTCGTGGACGGGGGCTGCTGGCGCTGCGGCACACCCGTGACCACGCGCGAACTCGAACAGTGGTTCTTCCGAATCACCGAGTATGCCGACGAGCTGCTCGACGCCACCTTCCGGCTGGGAGGCTGGCCGGAGAAGGTGCTCGTCATGCAGCGCAACTGGATCGGCCGGTCCGAGGGGGCGCGCCTGGAGTTCGCGCTGCCCGAAGGGGGCGCGATCGAGGTGTTCACGACGCGCATCGACACGATCTTCGGCGCCACCTTCGTGCTGCTGGCGCCCGAGCACGATCTGGTCGCCGAGTGGAGCCGCGGGAATCCCGGCCTGCGCGAGCGCGCAGCGAGCTTCCGCGCGCTCGACCACACGGCCCGTGTGACGGGCGAGATCGAGAAGGAGGGCTTCGACACCGGCCGCACCGCGATCAACCCGTTCACGCGCGAGGCGGTCCCGGTCTGGATCGCCAACTTCGTGCTCGGCGAGTACGGCACCGGCGCCGTCATGGGCGTTCCTGCGCACGACCAGCGCGACTTCGAGTTCGCGCGCAAGTACGGCCTTCCGATCCGCGTCGTGATACGGCCCCACGACGGCTCGCCGCCCGCCGCCGGGGAACTCTCCCAGGCCGCCGCCGATGACGGACTGCTCGTGAACTCGGCTGAGTACGATGGCCTGGACTCGGATGCCGCGCGCCGGGCGCTCACTGCCGAGGCCCGGAAGCGGGGCGTCGGCGAAGCCAACATCCAGTACCGGCTGAAGGACTGGGGCATCTCGCGGCAACGCTACTGGGGCACGCCGATCCCGATGATCTACTGCGACAGGGACGGCACGGTGCCCGTGCCGGACGCGCAGCTTCCCGTCGTGCTGCCGCACTTCACCGAGTTCAGCGGGCGCGGCGATTCGCCGCTCGCCCAGACTCCGGAGTTCGTCAACACCACGTGCCCGAAGTGCGGCGGCCCCGCCCGGCGCGAAACGGACACGATGGACACGTTCGTTGACTCGTCCTGGTACTTCTTCCGGTTCTGCGATCCCCACGACGAGCAGCGGCCCTTCGATCCGGCCACGGTCAGGTACTGGGGGCCGGTGGACTTCTACAGCGGGGGCGTGGAGCACGCCATCCTGCACCTGATCTACTCGCGGTTCTTCACGCGCGTGTTCCGCGACCTCGGGATGGTGGACATCGACGAGCCCTTCACGCGCCTGCTGACGCAGGGCATGGTGCTGAAGGATGGCCAGGTCATGTCGAAGTCCAAGGGGAACACCGTCGACCCCGACGACATGATCCGGAAGTACGGCGCGGATTCGCTCCGCACCTACATCATGTTCGTCGCGCCGCCCGAGAAGGAGATCGAGTGGACGGACGCCGGGCTCGAGGGCAGCTTCCGTTTCCTGGCGCGCGTCTGGCGGCTGATCGACCAGGTGGCCGATACCGTCGGCGGAGAAGGCGTCCCCCCGGCGGACGGCATGACGCTCGATGCCGCGGAGCGCGCCCTCCGGCGCAAGACGCACGACACGATCCGGCGCGTGACGCACGATCTCGATCCGCGCGTGCACTTGAACACCGCCATCTCCGCGATGATGGAGCTCGTCAACGAGCTGTACGCGTTCTGCGACGCCGAGGAGCGTTGCCTCCTGGGCCGCAGAGCCGACGGGGCGGCCGCGAGCGGCCGCGTCGAGCGCCGCGAGACCATTACGGTGCTGAAAGAGGCGGTGGAGGCGCTCGTGCGCATGCTTGCGCCGTTCGCGCCGCACATGGCCGAGGAGTTGTGGGAGCGGCTCGGTCACCTCGGAGGCATCGAGGCGGCCGGGTGGCCCGCCTTCGATCCAGCGGTCGCAAAGGCGGAGGAGGTCGTGGTGCCGGTCCAGGTGAACGGCAAGGTGCGCGCGCGGATCACCGTTCCAGCCGACGCCAGCGAGGACGACCTCCGGGAGCGCGCGCTCGCGGACCCACAGGTGAAGGCGCATACGGCCGGAAAGCAGGTCAGGAAGGTCGTCGTCGCGGGCGGTGGCAGGCTGGTGTCGGTGGTGGTGGCATGAAGAGGCTTCAGGCGTCAGGCGTCAGGCTTCAGAACCCAGGGTTCAGGGTTCAGGGTTCAGGGATGGGGCGTCGCGGCGGGTGCAGCGCGCACCGGCTGGTGGCGCTGGCAGCGATCGCGATAGTCGTGGCGTCGTCGAGCGGCTGCGGGTATACGCTCGCCGGACGAGGATCGTTCCTCCCCGAGTCGATCCGCACGATCGGCGTGCCGCTCTTCATCAACTCCACGCAGATCTTCGACATCGAGCGGCGCCTGACCGAGCGCGTTCGGTCCGAGTTCATTGGCCGCGGCCGCTATCGCGTCATCCCGGAGACGGCCGGCGCCGATGCCGTGCTTACAGGGGAGATCACGTCAATCACCCTGGTGCCGTCGGCCTTCAACGACCAGCAGCTGGCCACGCGCTATTCGATCACCGTGACGACACGGCTGGAGTTCCGGGACGTGAAGGCGGATAAGGTGCTCTGGGCGAACCCCGCGTGGCAGTTCCGCGAGGAATACGAAGTCACCAATGTCACCGCGGCGTCCGACGCGAACGCCTTCTTCGGCCAGGAGACGAACGCGCTGGATCGCATCGCGCAGAACTTCGCTCGCGCCGCGGTCAGCGCCATCCTGGAAGCGTTCTAGCCGGTGCCGGTCGCCAACCCCGAGACCCTTCGAGCCGACGCCGCCGCGGGACGGCTGCAGCCGGTCTACCTTCTCGTTGGCGACGACGACCGGCTCGCGACCGCGCTCGTGAACGCCATTGCCGACACCCTGGAAGACGATCTTCGCGCGTTCAACTACGAACGGATTTATGCCTCGGACAAGGGGGTCACCCCCGCGGCGGTCGTGGAGGCTGCGCGGATCCTCCCCATGATGGCCGCGCGCCGCGTCGTCGTCGTGCTCCGCGCCGAGACGTGGCTGAAGCCGAAGCGAGGCGTGCCCGACGTGGACGACGAGGCGGCCGAGGTCGAGGCGCAGGGAGACGACAAGGGGGCCATGGGGCCCCTGCTCGAATACCTCAAAGCGCCGCTGCCGACGGCGAGCGTCGTGTTCATCGCGGCGGACGTGCACAAGGGATCGCCCGCGGCCAAGGCGCTCTACAGGAACGCGACGGTCGTGGAGTGCTGGGGGCTGGGAGATCGCGACGCGTCGCGAGGCGGCGACGTCATGCGGCAGGCGCTCGCCGTGGTCAGGGAGATGGCTGCGGCGGCGGGCCGGCAGTTCGATCCCGCGGCCGCGCAGCTCCTCGCGCAGCGCAGCGGGGGAGACATCGCCAGACTCCGCGCCGACATCGACCACGCGCTGCTCTTCGCGCAGGGGCGGCGGGCGATCACGCGGGCGGACGTCGAAGCGGTGGTGAGCGACCGCGAAACCGTGCAGGACCACTGGGCGATGGTGAACGCGCTGGAGCGCGGCGATGCCGCGGTGGCGCTGCGACAGCTGGCGCTGGTCCTCGAGGAGGGCGCGGCTCCTGTCCTGGTGCTGGGGCAGCTCGCCTGGTTCGCCCGTGAGAAGCTGCCGCGCCTGCGGCACAACCAGGTTCCCGCGGCCGTCCAGGCGGTGTTCCGCACCGACCTGGATCTCAAGTCATCCGCAGGGGATGCCCGGGTCCTGCTGGAGCGGCTGGTGTTGGAGCTCTGCCAGGCGGTGAAGCCGCGGAGGGCCTAGGCCTTGGCGGCCTGCCTGGCGAGGCGCGACTTGTAGCGGGCGGCCGTGTTGTCGTGGATGATGCCCTTGGCGGCCATCTTGTCGATCAACGAGACGGTTTCCGCGAGCCCTTCGTTCTTGCCGGCCTTGACGGCGCCGCGCGCGTTCTTCAGAGCCGTGCGCAGCCGGCTGCGCTGCTGGCGGTTCGCCTCGCGATTCTTGACGTTCTGACGGTGCGCCTTCAGCGCGGACTTGTGGTTGGCCACTGACTGTTCCCTTCGAACCTGGCGTTACAAACCACTAATTCTAGCCTTTTCCGCGCATGCGGCGCAACAATCGCCGGTCGCGCCGGTGCGGCATGCCTGAAGGGCTGACAAACGGCCGCGCCAGCCTCGCGAGCCGTCGCATCTCAATCTCTTCCGGCGTCGGCGGCGGGGTGAGGTCGTCGTACAGCGTCCGCGCTTCCGCCTTCGGAACGTGCCTCTCCTCGAGCCGCACGACCCGCACGCGCTGGCGTCGCCCCAGCGGCCGCGTGATCAGGATCTCGTCTCCCTCGCGGACGTCACGGTGCGGCTTTGCGCTCCCGCCGTTGACCTCGACCTTGCCGCCGCGGCAGGCACGTTGCGCCTCCGAGCGCGTGCGAAACAGGCAGGCCACGTCGAGCCAGACGTCCAGCCTCACGGTTGTGCGGCAGATACAAACTGGTCGAAGCGAATCGATCTCGACATTAGGGCCCTCCAAGGGCTTCCTCGCAACTTTACCGCTCCCACCTTCAGGATTTTGGCATGACGAGCGCGCGAACGAGCGCGTTCAATGAGGGCGGGCGGGAGAAACTACTGCGAGGACGGGCGCACGTTCGAGTACCGTGGCACTTCGCGCCCGTCGATGATCTCCACCGTGCGGTAGATCCTCGTGCGTACCGATCGCGTGATGCCGCCGCTGCGCCCCTTGATGCGCGCGACGTAGTTGCGCGTCTCGCGGTAGGGCGGAACCGATCCGTAGCGATCCACCGCGCGAGGACCTGCATTGTAGGCGGCGAGCGCGAGCTCTTCGTTGTTCCGGTACCGGTCCAGCAGTTGCCGGAGGTACGTGACGCCCCCGCGGATGTTCTCCGCGGGATCGTACGGGTTGACGACGCCGAGCTCGTTCGCCGTCTCGGGCATCAGCTGCATGAGCCCCAGCGCTCCCTTGTGCGAGCGCGCGTAGGGGTTGAACGCCGACTCGGTCTGGATCACGGCGCGCACGAGATCTTCGCGGATCCCCTGGTCCGCGGCGTGGCGCTGGATGAGGCCGTCGAACAGGGCGGAGCGCCTGAGCGGGACCTCGCGCGTGCTGCGGACGCGACGGGCCTCGCGGACCGCGTAGGTGCGCGCCACGGGCCCAAGCGGCCGATCGGAGAGCACCAGGCGTCCTTCCGGGTCGTGCCAGGAGTAGATCTGGGCGCTCGCCGCGGGAGAAAGCCACGCGACCACCGCGAGCACCGCCAGGGTGGCGCTAAGTCGTCTCAAGGTCTGCAATTAACTTCAGGTCAGCAGTTTAGCGCGCTGTTGAGGTGTCCGCAAGGCAGGTGCCCGGGACGCCGTTCGCTTCTGGCGCTTCAAAATCAATGTTTTGCGGTACTATCGACCTAAGCTCATCAGGTCGTCAGTCCCTGAATGGAGCACCGGATTTCAAAACTGAAATCGGAGCCGGAGGTTCATGGCAGACTCAGGAATCTTCAAAACGAGCCATCAGGTCTGGCAGCGGGCGAACATCATGGCGGCGGCGAACTACCTGCGCGAGCAGTTGTCGCACTCGCCAGAGGACCTGCGCCTGAAATCGCTATACGAGGGGCTTCTCGAGGTGCTCGATCCGTCGCGGCGCACGGTGCGCGTGCAGCGCGAGCTTGCGTCGGTTTCGGCCGCGTCGCGCGTCGAGCGCCGCTTGCGGGACCGCCGCATGCACGGCGATCGACGCCTGAACCATGGGGGCCCTCCCGACGGCATCGAGCGTCGGAGCGGCATCGATCGCAGGAGCGGCCGCGATCGGCGGAGACGCTGACTCTGGCGCCCTCGGGGCTGCCCTGGCCGGTCAGCCCGCCAGCATACGCCTGACGACCTCCTGCGCGCCCGCGAGGAGGTCGTCGATCTTCGACGCGTCTTTCCCGCCCGCCTCGGCGAAGTCCGGGCGCCCGCCGCCTCCTCCCCCCACGATCGGGGCGATCTCCTTGACGATCTTTCCCGCGTGCACGCGGTCCGCGAGGTCTTTGGTGACCGACACCACGAAGACCGCCTTGCCGTCGGTTTCCGCGGCGAGGATCACGACGCCGGACCCGAGGCGATCGCGAAACTGATCGGCGACCGATCGGAGCGTGGACTTCTCGACGCCGGCGAGTCGCCGCGCGAGGACCTTCACGCCGGCGACATCGATGGCGCCCCCCTCGTTCTCGTCGCGCCGCCCGCCTCCGAGCGCGAGCTTCGTTTTCAGCTGCTCGTTCTCGCGCGAGAGGCGCTTCATCTCCGCCTGGAGCCGACGGATCGCGTCGGCCGCCTGATCGCTGCCGGTGCCGAGGGCGGCGAGCGTCTCGGCAAGCGCGCTGCGCTGATGCTGCACGTGGGCGAGCGCGCCGGCGCCGGTGAGCGCCTCGATGCGCCGCACGCCGGCGGCGACCCCTTCCTCGGCGGTGACCGTGAAGAAGCCGATGTCGCCGGTGGCGCGGCAGTGCGTGCCGCCGCACAGTTCCATGCTGAAGCCGGGCACCGTCACGACGCGGACCCGGTCGCCGTATTTCTCGCCGAAGAGCGCCATCGCTCCCGCCGCGACCGCGTCCTCGGTCGAGCGTACCTCGGTCTGGACCGGCGTGTTCCTGTAGATCTGCGCGTTGACGATCCGCTCGATCTCCTCCACCTGCTCGTGCGTGAGCGCCGAGAAGTGGACGAAGTCGAAGCGGAGCCGGTCGGGGGCGACGAGCGATCCCGCCTGCTTCACGTGGCCGCCGAGCACCTGCCGCAGCGCCGCGTGGAGCAGGTGGGTCGCGGTGTGGTTGCGACGGGTCGCATCGCGCACCTCGTCGATGACCTCGGCCGTCACGAGATCGCGCTCCTTGAAGCTGCCGCTGGTCACGTGCACGCGATGGGCGCGCGGCCCGTTCGGCAGGACGCGCGCCATTCCCTCCACCGTCGCGCGCGCCTTGCCGGCCTGCGAGAACACGCGCCCGCTGTCGGACACCTGGCCGCCCGCCTCGACATAGAAGGGGGTCTTCTGCAGCACGATCCACCCGTGCTGTCCTTCGTGCAGTGCGGTCGTCTGCCGCCGGTCGTCGTCGAACACGGCGAGCACCGGAACGCCCGAGACCCGCGTGGCCGCGTAACCCTCGAACGCGTCGCCTGACGCCGCGAGCGCCTCGCGCGCGGCATCGCTCGTGAAGGAAAACGCCGCTGCGCGCTTCGCCTCGAAGGCGCTCCCGGCGCGCCCTTTTTCACGCTGCGCCTCCATCGCGCGGTCGTAGCCCTCACGGTCGATCGCAATTCCGCGCTGGCCGGCGAGGTCCTCGATGAAGTCGAGTGGCATTCCCAGCGAGTCGTACAAGCGGAATATCTCGTCGCCGGGAAGGATGCGGCTCCCCGCGGCCGCCCGGTCGAGCGCCTCCTCGAGGCGCGGCAGACCGGCGCCCAGCACGGCGTCGAACCGCTCCTCCTCGCTGCGGATGACCTGCACGACCGCGTCGCGGTTGCTCCGCAGTTCCGGGTATTGCCCGCCCATCTCGCCGACCAGCGTGTCCACCAGCGTGTGGAGAAACGGATCCCGCCTCCCGAGCCGGTGGCCGTGGCGCATCGCGCGCCGCATGATCTTGCGCAGCACGTAGCCGCGCCATTCGTTCGAGGGCACCACGCCGTCGGCGATGAGGAACGTCATCGCGCGGATGTGGTCCGCGATCACGCGCATCGAGACGTCGGCCGGGTCCTCGGATGCGCCGCCATACCGGCGGCCCGTCCGTTCGCCGATGTCGGCGAGGATGGGCGTGAAGAGGTCGGTGTCGTAGTTCGACAGCTTGGCCTGGATGACGGCGGCGATCCGTTCGAGTCCCATCCCCGTGTCGATCGAGGGGGCGGGCAGCGGGTTCAGCGTGCCGTCCGGCTGCCGGTCGAACTCCATGAACACGTTGTTCCAGACCTCGACGAACCGGTCGCAGTCGCAGTTGGGCCCTTCGCACCGATCGTGCGGGCAGGGGACGTGCTCGCCGCGGAAGAAGTGGATCTCGGAGCAGCGCCCGCACGGCCCGCTATCCCCCATCTGCCAGAAGTTTTCGGACGCGCCCAGCTCCGCGATCCGGTCCGCCGGCACGAATCTCGTCCAGACCGTCCACGCCTCGACGTCGCGCGGGATGGCGTTCTCGCCGCGGAAGATCGTCGGATACAGCCGGTCGGGAGGCAGCCTCCAGACGGCGGTCAGCAGGTCCCACGCGTACGCGATCGCGTCCTCCTTGAAGTAGTCCCCGAACGAGAAGTTCCCCAGCATCTCGAAGAACGTATGGTGGCGGAACGAGGGCCCGACGTTGTCCAGGTCGTTGTGCTTTCCGCTCACGCGCATGCACTTCTGCGACGTTGTCGCGCGCGTGTACCCGCGCTTTTCCTTGCCGAGAAACGTGTCCTTGAACTGGTTCATCCCTGCGTTCGTGAAGAGCAGCGACGGATCGTCGGCCGGCACGAGCGACGACGAGGGCACGATCCGATGGCCGTGCCGCTCGAAGAAGGCGAGGAACCCCGTGCGGATTTCGCGGGAGTGCATATCTGAATATTGTACAGGGTTCAGGGTTTAGGGTTCAGCGTGCTGAGACCCCTCACACGTCAATCCGCGAGTGCTTCTTGAGCAGCGCGAGGACCGCGTCGGGGGGGAACCCCAGGCGGAGCAGGTACTGATAGAGCCGGCGGAACTCCGCCTCCGTGTGGATGCGACCGGAGCGGAGGCGCTTGCGCAGGGCGCGCTCGAGCAGCTCGGGCTCGGACAGCTCGCCGAAGACCTCGTCCAGCGCGGCGCGCGTCGTCTCGGCGCTCACGCCGCGGGCGCGCAGCTCGCGCTCGATGCGCAGGCGCCCGCGCGCTTTCACCAGCGCGTGGGTGCGCGCGATCGTCACAGCGGCGCGGCGGTCGTTCAGCGTTCCGTCCGCGCTGAGGCGGCGGACGGTCTCGTCGACATCCTGCGGGGGGACCTGCTTCTTCAGGAGGCGTTCCCGCAGCTCGGAGGTGGTCAGCTCGCGGCGGGACAGGAGCTTGAGGGCCTCCGAGTAGGCGGACACGGCCCCAGCCTCATCCCCCGAACCGCACGATGTCGGGGGCGCCGCCCGCCTGCTTCGCGGCGTGCTCCATCTGCTGGCGCGAGACGTCGGCGGTGCTCGAGATGCCCTGCACGCGGAGCTTGAACTCGTCCACGTTCGACGCCCAGCGCAGCGCCTCGTCGAGCGTGACCAGCCCGTGCTCGTACAGCGTGAAGATCGACTGGTCGAACGTCTGCATCGCGTACTGGGACGTGCCGGCGGCGATCGCCCCGGGGATCAGATTGGTCTTGTCCTTGTCGATGATGCAGTCGCGGATGAACGGCGTGCCGATCAGGACCTCGACGGCCGGGACGCGCCCGCGCCCGTCAGCGCGCGGGATCAGCCGCTGCGAGATGGCCGCCCGCAGCACGCTCGCGAGCTGTAGCCGGACCTGCCGCTGCTGGTGCGGCGGAAACACCGCGATGATCCGGTTGATCGTCTCCGTGGCATCCAGGGTGTGGAGCGTGGAGAAGACCAGGTGCCCGGTCTCGGCGGCGGCGAGCGCCGTCTCGATCGTCTCGAAATCGCGCATCTCGCCGACGAGGATCACGTCCGGGTCCTGGCGCAGCGCCGAGCGGAGCGCCTGCGCGAAGGACGGCGTATCGACCAGCACCTCGCGCTGGTTGATCATGGACTTGTTGTCGCGGTGCAGGTACTCGATCGGGTCCTCGACCGTCATGACGTGGCAGGCGGTCGTGTTGTTGATGTGGTGGATCATCGCCGCGAGCGTCGTGCTCTTGCCGCTGCCCGTGGTGCCGGTGACGAGCACGAGCCCGCGTTCCTCGTCCGCGATCCCCTTCAGGACCGCCGGCAGGTTCAGCTCGTCGATCGTGGGCACGCGCGTCGGGATCACGCGCATCACGATGCCGATCGAGCCCCGCTGCTGGAAGATGTTCACGCGGAACCGGCCGAGGCCGGGCTGGCTGTAGGCGAGGTCGATCTCGCGCGTGCGCTCGAACTTCTCGCGCTGATCGGGCGTCAGCATGGCGGCGGCCATCGCCGCCGTGTCGGTGATGTCGACGCGCGCCGTCGCGTTGACCGGCAGAAGCTGGCCGTTGACGCGCATCATCGGGTACGCGCCAGCCTTGAGGTGCAAGTCCGACGCCCCCGCCGCCACGGCAGTCGTGAGCAGGTCGGAGAGCTGCATCAGCGCACCTTTGCGGTCGAACGGCCCGCGATCTCTTCCCGTTCCTCCCGTCCTGGATTGACGTACGTGAGCCAGCCGTGCCGGTCTGGCACCTCGCCGCGGATGATGTCAAAGAAGGTGCGCTGGATCGCCTCGGTGACCGGCCCGCGGCGCCCGTTACCCACCGTGATCTTGTCGACCGACCGGACGGGCGTGATCTCCACCGCCGTTCCGGCGAAGAACGCCTCGTCGGCGATGTAGACCATCTCGCGCGGCAGCATCTCCTGCCGCACGGTGAAGCCCAGTTCCTGGGCGATCGTAATCACCGAGTCCCGCGTGATACCTGGGAGGATCGACGCCGTAACGGGTGGCGTGTAGATCACTTCGTCCCTGACCAGAAACAGGTTCTCGCCGGATCCTTCGCTCAGGTAGCCGGACGTGTCGAGCGCGATCCCCTCGACGTAGCCTTCCGAGAGCGCCTCCATCTTGATCAGTCCCGAGTTGGCGTAGTTCGCCGAGGACTTCGCGAGCGCCGGGAAGGTGTTCGGCGCGGTGCGCGCCCAGGAGCTGATGCGGACGTCCACCCCTTTCTCGAGCGCGTCGGCGCCGAGATAGGCCCCCCACTCCCAGACGAGGATCGCCGCGTCGATCGGGCACGGAAGCGGGTTGACGCCGAGCGAGCTGTACCCGCGGTAGATGAGCGGCCGGATGTAGCAGGCCTTGAGGCCGTTTGCGCGGATCGTCTGGAGCACCGCATCCTGGAAGCCCGACTGCGCGAGCGGGTACTCCATGCGGTAGATCTTCGCGGAGTTGTACAGCCGCCTGAGGTGCGCGTCGATTCTGAAACAAGCCGATCCTTTTGGCGTGTCGTAGCACCGCGCGCCCTCGAAGACGCCGGTGCCGTAATGGATCACATGCGACGCAATGTGGATCTTGGCGTCGGCCCAGTCGATCAGGTTACCGTTGATCCAGACCTTCCCGGTGCCGGAGAACGCCATCGGGTTCGCTCCTTCGCGCGGGACGGTGCCGCGCAATCGCGAGAACAGATGAAGTTTACCTTGTTACTGGGCCTCGCCGCAAAACGGACAGCGGTTGCTTCGCGCGTGCAGCGGCTTGCGGCAGTTCCAGCAGAACCGTGCCTGCACGGGCTGGCGCGCCTTCAGGCGCGACTGGATGCTCTGCGCGTCCTCGTGCGACGCGCGCAGCGCGCTGCCGGCGGGCGAATCGAGGCGCGCGCCGGCGCGCGCCGGCCGCCGGACCGGCGTCGGGCGGGTGGCGAGAATGTCCTCGAGCAGTTCCTCCGCGCGCTGGTAGCGCACCGTGATATCCGGCGCCAGCGCGCGGAGCACCACGTCGCTGACCGCTTTCGGGATCGCCGGGTTCTTGAGCCGCGGTGACGAGAGCAGTTCGCCGGTCATCAGCTTGTCGAGATCGGCGGGTGCCGGCGTGTCGTACGGGAGTACGCCGGTCAGCATCTGATACATCGTCACGCCCACCGAGTAGATATCGGACGCGAACACGGCCTTGCCCTGGAACTGCTCGGGCGCCATGTAGGGCGGGCTGCCGATGACCGTGGTCCCGTGCGCCGCGATCTCCAGGAAGCGGGACGTGCCGAAGTCCGCGACCTTGACGACGTCGGCGTCCGACACGAGCACGTTGGCTGGCCGGAGATCGCGATGGATCACCCCCTGCCGGTGGGCGTGATCGACCGCGTTGCAGATCTGGCACGCGTAGTCGAGCGCGCGCGGCAGCTCCAGCGCGCCGGTCCGCGCGAGGATGTTCTCGAGCGTCTCCCCCTGCACGTACTCCATCACGATGAAGAAGATGTTGTCCTGTTTCTCGGCGGTCGTGATCGAGACGATGTTGGGATGGTTGAGGCTCGCGAGCAGCCGGGGCTCTTTCAGCAGCTCGCCGAAGTCGATGTTCTGCCGGTGGGGGACCTTGATGGCGACTTTCTTGTCGATCCAGGTGTCTTCCGCGAGGTAAACGGTGCCGAAGCCGCCGCTGCCGAGCGGCGAGACGATGCGGTATTTCCCCAGGGTCTGCCCGCGAAAGAGCATTGGCGAGAAGTTGCTCGCAGTATATCCGAGTCGGGTACCATTCTGCGCGTGCTGCCACGGTTTCACGCGCCATTCACCCCGGAGGCGGGCGCCGTCGTCACGCTGCCCGAGGAGGAGGCCCGTCACGCGACGCGCGTCCTCCGGCTGGGGGCCGGCGAGTCGATCGCGGTGTTCGACGGCGCCGGACGCGAGTGGCGGGCGCGGATCGTCGCCGCGTCGAGGTCCGCCGTGCGCGTGAAGCTCCTCGAGCCGATGGTGCCAGCGCGCGAATCGCGGGTCCGGCTGATCCTGCTGCAGGCGGTGCTCAAGGGAGATCACATGGACGCGGTCGTCCGCGACGCCACGATGGCCGGCGCCGCGGCCATCGTGCCGGTGATCACGTCGCGGACGATCCCGAGCAGCGCGGCGGCGGCCGGCCGCAAGGCGCCGGAACGCTGGAAACGGGTGGCGCTCGCCTCCGCGAAGCAATGCCGCCGCGCCGTCTTGCCCGAGATCGTGCCCGCCGCGCCGCTCGCCGACGCGCTGTCGGGCCTCGGCGCGCAGTCCGCCCAGCTCCGCCTCCTGCTCGCCGAACCAGCCACGGGGATGCAGGCCCGGATGCCCTCCTCGTTCGCGGCCCCCCCGTCCGCCGCGCTCGCAACGGGCCCGGAGGGGGGCTGGTCGCCCGACGAACTCGCGCTGCTGGCGAAAAGCGGCTTCGTCGCCGTCACGCTGGGCGCGCTCACGCTCCGCGCCGACGCCGCGGCCCTGGTCGCCTTCAGCATGCTTCGGGCGCTCTGGCAGGACCTGTAAGGCGAATCAGCTCATCGGCAATTGATGAACGGGTAATCGGTAATGGCACGATCGGCAATCGGGTTATCGGCAATCGGGTAGTTTGATCGGGTAAACGGCCAATCGCGCAATTGGGCCATCGCAGCCTCGGGGCGGGCGCGGTCCCGATTGCCGATTGCACGATCGCAGATCCAACGGCCCGATCTCCCGATGGCCCGATTACCCGATCGTGCCATTACCCGATTACCCGTTTATCAATCACCGATCGTCGAGTGCTCCCGCATCCTCACCGTCAGCGCCGACCAGCCATCTTCGTGATCGGCCCGATCGGTTGCCGCACGCGGGCCGAAGGCCGCGAGAACGGCGTGCGCTTCCTCGTCGAGAAAACCGCTCACGACGAGATGCCCCCGTGGCGCGAGCCGCGCGAGCCGGTCCGCCTGGCGCCGCAGCAACGCGCCCGTGAGATTGGCGAGCACGACGTCGGCGCGCGGCAGCGTCTCGGATTCCAGGTCCGCGGCGCGAACGTCCAACGTGACGCCGTTGCGTGCGACGTTGCCTCGCGCCGCCGCGAGTGCGTCGGGGTCGTTGTCGAACGCGATCACGTCCCGTGCGCCGAGCTTCGCAGCCGCGATTGCGAGCACGCCCGAGCCAGTGCCGACGTCGATGACGCGCTTCTCGCGGAGATCGAGCTGTTGCAGCGCGCGCAGGCAGAGCCGCGTGGTGGCGTGGTGCCCCGTGCCGAATCCCATGGACGGCTCGATGACGATCACGATCGCCGCCTGACCGCACGCGCCCGGCGCCGGCACGTCCCAGGGTGGGGCCACGATCACCCGCCCGATGGCGATCGCGCGCAGGTCCTCCTGCGATCGGCGCGCCCAGTCCTCGTCCTCCACTTCCAGCGGCCTCGCGGCGCAGAACGCGGCGACGGCCAGTCCGGCGCGGTCGCGCTCCTCGGGCGAGCGGAAGAACGCGTGCCACTCCCGTTCGTCCGTCTCGTGAATGGCGGTCATCTCGAAGGCGGCGAGCGCGGCGGAGACGAGGTCCCGCACCTCGGTCGAGGTTTCAGGCGGGAAATGGAGAACGAGCGCGGGGGCGGTCATCATTCATGCGGGCCGTTCGCCCCACGGGTCTCCGTCTAGCCGAAGATGTCCTTGACTTTCTCGAAGAACGGCTTCTCGTCTTCGCGGGGCGGAGCAACCGTGGGGTCGATCTTCTGCGGCTCGAGCGTCTTCCCGAACTGCTCGAGCAGCTTCTTCTGCTCCTTGGTCAGCTTCTTCGGCACAGCCGCCCGCACGATGACGTGCAGGTCCCCTTTGCCGCGCCCGGAGACGTTCGGCATGCCGCGGTCCCGCACCTTGAGGCGCGCGCCCGTTTGCGTGCCCGCGGGGATCGCGATCGGCACGGGGCCATCGAGCGTCGGCACCGCGATTTCCCCTCCGAGCGCGAGCGTCGGGAAGTTCACCGGCACCTCGCAGTAGAGGTCGTCTCCCTCGCGCTGGAAGAACGGATGCTCCTGCACGTGCACGACCACGTACAGGTCGCCTGGAGGGCCGCCGGCCGATCCATGCTCACCTTCACCATACAGGCGCAACCGCTGGCCGGTGGAGATCCCGGCCGGGATCTTCACGGTGATGCGGCGATCGACGGTCGTGCGTCCGGCGCCGCGGCACGTCGCGCACGGGCGGGTGATCATCCGGCCAGTCCCGCGGCATACCGTGCACGGGCGCGCGATCGTGAGGAAGCCTTGCTGGTACCTGACCTGCCCGCGGCCACTGCACTGCGAGCAGGTCTGCGGCGACGTGCCGGGGGCCGCGCCGGAGCCGCGGCACGTCTCGCAGGTCTCCTCGCGAGGAATCTGCACGGTGGTCTCCGAGCCGCGCGCCGATTCCTCGAACGAGATCTCCAGGTCGTAGCGCAGGTCCGACCCGCGTTGCGGGCCGCCGCGCCGACGCGCGCCGCCGCCGAACAGGTCTCCGAACCCGAAGATGTCGCCAAGGTTGCCGAAGATGTCGCCGAAATCCGCGAAGATCGTCGGGTCGAAGCCCCCCGGCCCGGCCGCCGCGCCGACACCCGCGTGGCCGAACCGATCGTAGGCGGCGCGTTTCTCCAAATCCGCGAGCACGGCGTACGCTTCCGCGGCCTCCTTGAATCGCTCTTCCGCTTGTTTGTCACCGGGATTGCGGTCGGGGTGGTACTTGAGCGCAAGCTTCCTGTACGCGCTCTTGATCTCCTGGTCGGACGCCGTGCGGGCGATCCCGAGCACGTCGTAGTAGTCGCGCTTTGACATGTCAGGTTATTCGCCGGCGGCGACCTTCACCATCGAGGGGCGGAGCAGCCGGCGGCCGAGCATGTACCCTCGGCGGTACTCCTCGATGACCTCACCCTCGCGCCGTCCAGGCACCACTTCGTGCAAGACCGCCTGGTGCTGGTGCGGATCGAACGGGGCGCCGAGCGCCTCGATAGGAGTGACGCCATACTGCCGCAGCAGCTCGAGCAACTGGCGGTGGATCAACTCCACGCCGCGCCGGTACGTCTCGGCGCCGCCGCTGTCGGCCGGCGCCGCGAGCGCGCGCTCCAGGTCGTCAACGATCGGCAGAAGATCGCGCAGCAGGTCTGCGGCGGCACTCTCGGCCACCTCTAGCCGCTCGCGATCCACGCGCTTCCGATAGTTGTCGAACTCCGCGCGCGTCCGCAGCAGCAGGTCGTAGTATTCGTCACGCTCGCGCTGGAGCCTCGCGGCGTCAGCCGCGGCGGCATCCGCGCCCGCGCGTTCGGATCCGGCGCTCGGTTCGGCAGCGGGCGATTCTGTGGCTGCCGCGGACCCGGTCCGATTCGGGGCCACGGCGGCCTCGGGTTGCGGCGCCGGTGTCGTGTCCTCAGGCATCTTCCTCTCTTACAGTGATGGCCCGCGCGACGGCGTCCACGAGGCTGATGGCGCGCGAGTACCGCATCCTCGTGGGACCGATCACGCCCACGGCCCCGATCCTCCCACCCGCTTCGTACGTCGAGGCGACGACGCTGAACGGTTCCAGTTCGGGGGCAGCATGCTCGCTCCCAATCACGATGGTCAGGCCCGGCATCTCCAGGTATGAGCTCAGGAGCCGGATGAGCCGATGCTTCTCCTCGATCATCCGGAACAGCGTGCGCAGCGCCTCGAGCGCGCGCGCCTCCTCCTCGCGGGCCTTCGCGGCATCCGCGGCAAGCTCGTCCACCAGCATCGACGCGCCTTGCACGAACAGGGGGTTCGCCGGGCCGAACTCTTCGAGGGTCGTTTGCGCGAGCCGCAGCGCTCGCGCCATCAGCGCGTCGTACAGGCTGCGCTCCTCGTGCATGCGCGCGACCACCGCGTCGCGCACTTCGGCCAGCGTCAAGCCGGTGAACTCCGCGTTCAGGTAGTTCGCTGCTTCCTGCAACTCGGCGGAGGTGAACTGATCGTCGAGTGCGACCACCTTGTGCGTTATCTGCCCGCCGCCCGCCACGACGACGACGAGAATCCGCCCGGAATCGAGCGGTACGAAGTCGATGTGCTGCAGGGTCGCCGTTTCCGGGGCTGGCGCGAGCACGAAGCCGATGTGGTGCGAGGCGCGCGACAGCTCGTTCGAGACCTCCACCAGCGCATCGTCCAGGGTTCCGGCCTCACGGATACGGAGCTCGACCGCCGGCGCCGTCCGCGAGGACCGGCGGGAGCTGAGGAGCTGATCGACGTGGACGCGGTAGCCCCGGTCGGTCGGGACGCGGCCGGCCGAGGTGTGCGGTTGCCGCACGTAGCCCGACTCTTCGAGGCGGGCCAGGATGTTTCGAAGCGTGGCGGACGAGATGCCGAAGCGGCCGCGAGTGGCCAGCCAGAGGGAGGACACCGCCTCGCCCGTGTCGATGTGGCAGCGGACGAGCGCTTCCAGGACGCGGCGATCGCGCGGGGACAGTTCCATTAGCACTCTCGGCTATCGACTGCTAACGGCGATTATACAACACCGGCCCGGGCGACGAGCGCCGCCGCCTCGGCGCGGGCCTCCGCCGCCAGCGCCTCGGGGTCCTCGCGTACGAGGGCGCCGTCCCGAACGAGGAGCGCGCCGTCAACCACCGTCGTCCGGACGTCGGTGCCCCGGGCGGAGTAAACCAGCGTGGAGTACGGATCATTCCCCGGCGCGAGGTGCGGCTGGTCGCGATCGACGATGATCAAGTCTGCCCGCTTGCCGGTTTCGATCGAGCCAATCTCGTCCTCGAGCCCGAGCGCGGCGGCGCCGCCGCGCGTGGCCATGCGCAAGACCTCGCGGGCCGGCAGCGCCCCCGGTCCCCGCCGCATCGCCTGCAGGGTGGCGGCGAGCCGCATCTCGTCGAACATGTCGAGGCGGTTGTTGCAGGCGGCGCCGTCCGCGCCAAGGGACACGGAGACGCCGCGCGCCCGCAGTTCGACGATCGGCGCCACGCCTGAACCGAGCTTGAGGTTGGAGCCGGGGCAATGCAGGACATGGACGCGGCGCTCCTGCAGGATCTGCTGCGCGCGCTCGTCGACCCAGACGCAGTGCGCTGCGCAGAGGCGCTCGCTGGCCAGGCCGGTGGCGGCGAGATACTCGATGTTGTCCATGCCGGACCGCGCGCGGACGAGATCCACCTCGGCGCGCGACTCGGAGGCGTGCGTGTGGACGATCGCGCCGGTCTCGCGCGACAGGGCGGCGACCGACTCGAGCAGGTCCCGCGTGCAGGACACGGCAAACCGCGGCGCGAAGGCCGCTCTGAGACGGCCGTCCGCGGCGCCGTGCCAGCGGCGCCGGAGCGCCTCGCTTTCCCGCACGGCGTCCGCCGTGCGCTCCTTCAGGCGCGCCGGCACCTCGGCGTCGGCGTCCATCATGCACTTGCCGACGGTCGCGCGGAGGCCGGTCTGCCGGAGCGCGTCGAAGACCGCGTCCGTGTCGTGCACCGTCTCCATAGTCAGCACGGTGGTGGTGCCGGTGCGCAGCAGCTCGGCGGAGGCCAGGCGCGTCGCCACGCGCAGGCTCGCGTCGTTGTGCGCCGCCTCGAGCGGCCACACGCGCGTTCGCAGCCAGTCGAGCAGGGTGAGGTCGTCCGCCAGTCCGCGGAAGATCGTCTGGCAGAGGTGCACGTGCGTCTGGACGAAGCCCGGCAGGAGATAGCGCCCACCCGCGTCCAGCACCACCGCGCCTCGCGCATCCTCCGGCTCGGCGCCGACGGCGGCGATTCGGCCGTCCCGCACGAACACACTGCCCTCGAGCACGTCGAAGGCGTCGTTCATGGTGAGGACGAGCGCGTTGCGGACGAGCAGCGGGGGAGACGCGGAAACGGGGACAGTCACGCTTTCGGCGCCGGGGACTCGACCGTGGCGGCGTTCGCGCCCTTCACCTTCGGCTCGTAGCGGAGCGGTGCGATCGCGGCGTCGGCGGCCTTGCCGTGCCTCACGGCGATCATCTCGGCCAGGATGCTGACGGCGATCTCGGCGGGAGTGACCGCGCCGATGTCGAGCCCGATCGGCGCGCGGACGCGCTTCATCGCCTCGGAGGGGATGCCTTCGGCCGCCAGCGCGTCGTAGACGCGGGTGACCTTCGCCCGGCTGCCGATCATGCCGAGGTACCGCAAGGGACGGCGCACCAGCGCGCGCAGGGCGGTGAAGTCGTGCTGGTGGCCGCGCGTGACCACCGTGACGTACGCATCCGGAGGGATCGCCGCCGACTCGAGCCAGGAGGCGATGTCGTCCACGACGATCTCGGCCGCGTCAGGGAAGCGCTCGGCGTTGGCGAACTTCTCCCGATCGTCCACGACGTGGATTCGGAAGCCTGCCTCGCGCGCCAGTCGTGCGAGGTGCCATCCGACATGGCCGGCGCCGATGACGTAGAGATGTGGCGCGGCGGCCAGCGGCTCGATGTAGACCTCCATCTGCCCGCCGCAGATGAGGCCGTTCTCCTCGGCAAAATCGTCGCTCAGCTCGTAGCGCACCAGCGACGGCTGCCCGTTCGCGATGGCGTCGCGGGCCTTCCAGAACGCGTCGTGCTCGTAGCAGCCACCGCCGATGGTGCCGACGGTCCGCCCGTCCGCGTAGACGAGCATCTTCGAGCCGACGCGCTGCGGCGTCGAGCCCTGCGCGCGCACGATCGTCACGAGCGCGACCGTCTCGCCGCGCGCCAGCGCCTCATTTGCCGCCGCGAAGACTTCTTCGTTCACCCCGGTCACTCTACATGAGGATCTCGATCTTCGCCTTCGCCTTGAGCTGCCGGATCATCTCCGTCGCCTTTTCCTGCTGGCGCTGCTGCTTGAGGAATTCGGCGATCTTCTCTTTCGCTTCCAGGAACGGGACGATGCGTCCGTCGCGCCGTTCGGTCACCTTGATGATGTGGTAGCCGAACTGCGATTGGACGATGTCGCTCGTCTGGCCGGGCTTGAGCGCGAACGCCACCTTCTCGAACTCCGGAACCATCTGTCCGCGCCCGAAAAAGTTCAAGTCCCCGCCGGCCTGCGCGGAGCCGTCCTCGGAGTGCTTGCGCGCGAGCTCGGCGAAGTCCGCGCCGGACTTGACCTGCTTGAGGACCGGTTCGAGCGCGGCGCGGGCCTTCTGCTTCGTCGCCTCGTCGTCAGCCGGCGCCGCGCGCTTGAAGATGTGGCTGGCGCGGACCGTCTCCGGCTCCTTGAAGCGATCGGGGTTCTTGTCGTAGAAGTCCTTCGCGTCCGATTCGCTCACCAGCGTGGCGGTGGCCGCTTCGGACTGCATCAGCTTGGTGATGCTGATCTCCCCCCGCATGTCCCGTTCGAAGCGCTGAGGATCCATGCCGCGCTCTTTGAGCGCTGCCGTGAACGCCTTATCGTCCGGGAACTGCTTCTTCACTTGCGAGGCCCGCTGCTGAAATTCCTCGTCGGTGGCGTCCAGATTCCGGCGGTGCGCTTCGTTGGCGAGAACGCGATACGTCACGAGGCTGTCGAGCACGCCGCGCAGGATTTCGTCGCGGCGCTCAGCTGGCACCTGTCCCCCCGCACGCACCTCGAGCACTTTCACCGCGCGGTCGAATTCGGCCTTGGGGATCGGCTCGCCGTCCACGCGCGCGACGACGTCCGGGATCTGCTGCGGGACCGGTTTCGGCGGTTCCGGCTTCTCAGGCGCGGGCGCCTGTCCGGTGCCATTCGTGCCGGTGGCGGTCGGGGTGGCAGCCTGGGTCCCCGGCGCACCCGGCTGGGGCGTCCGGTTGCAGCCCGTGGAGACAAGAAGACCGACGATGGCTGACGCGAGGACGAGATTGTTCAATGGGGACTCTCAGGTTAGCGAATCGCTAATTATAAAACGTGTGGAGCGTGCATGTCTCGATCGGCTCCTCGCCGGCCAGGAAGGACTCGCGGAAGATGCGCGGGCAGCCCGGCGCCGCAATCTTGCCGGTGTCGCGGTCGATATCGACGTACACGATGCCATCCGGCGGCTCGAAGGTACCGCTGCGGTGGCCTCCCACCGCTTTCTTCATGAAGGCCGTCCAGATGGGCAGGGCCGCCTGCGTCCCGCTGAGCCCGAGCGGCCGGTTATCGTCGAGCCCCACCCAGACCACGGTCAGCAGCTCGGGCGTGAAGCCGACGAACCAGGCGTCGCGCAGGTCGTTGGTCGTCCCCGACTTGCCCGCGGCGTCCGCGGCGAAGCCGGCCGCACGGGCGCCGGCGCCGGTCCCCTCGTTGATGACGCTGCGCATCATGTTCAACACCAGGTAGGTCGTGTCGGGACGCGCGACGCGCTTGAGCGGTTCAGGTTTCGGCGTGGTGCCTCGCCCCTCCTGATCGATCCGCGCAATCGCGCGCAGCGGGCGAATCGCGCCGCCGTTGGGGAACAGGCTGAAGGCAGTGGCGATCTCAAGCGGCGTCGCCTCGAACACGCCGAGCGCGATCGACGGATACGGCCGGGCAGGCGTGCCCTGTCCCACACGCCGCCAGAGCGCGGCGACGCGATCGAACCCGGTGGCCTCGGCGACCTTGACGGCCGCGACGTTGCGCGACAGCGCCAGGGCGCGGCGGAAGGTGATCTCGCCGTCGTACTCCTTCTCGTAGTTGCTCGGGTTGTAGACCTGGTTTTCGTACACGAACTCGGTCGGCTCGTCGAGGACGGTAGAGGCGGGCGTGAGATCGGTCCGTCCTTCCTCCGCCGCGCGCTCGAACGCCGCGAGATACACGAACGGCTTGAACACCGACCCGGGCTGGCGCCGCGCGCTGATCGCGCGGTTGTACTGGGACTGGTTGTACGAGCGTCCGCCCACCAGCGCGAGGATGTCGCCGGTGCGCGGGTCCACCGCCACGAGCGCCGCCTGAGCGGGGCCGCGGCGGCGTCGCGCGAGGATCTTGTCCACCTGGACGAGCCCCTCTCGAAGCGCGTCCTGCGCGATGCGCTGCAGGCTGAGGTCGAGCGTCGTGTACACGTCCACGCGGCGCGGAGCGCGGGTCAGGTCGGCATGGCGGTCCTGCAGCAGCTGTCCCACGTAATCGACGAAATAGGGAGCCTCGTTCTCGAGCGCGCGGGGGGCAATGACGACCGGTTCGCGCGAGGCGCGGTCCGCCGCGTCGGCGGTGATGAACTCGGCATCCCCCATCGCGCGCAGCACGATGTTGCGGCGATCGCGCGCGCGCGCCACGTCCTTGAACGGCGAATGCCGCGCGGTCTGGATCACCCCTGCGATCGTTGCAGCCTCGGCGAGCGTCACGTTCGCAATGTCCTTGCCGAAGAACAGGCGCGCCGCCTGCGCCACGCCGTGGATCGCGAACGATCCGCGCTGCCCGAGATACACGTCGTTCAGGTACAGCTCGAGGATCTGGTCCTTGGACAGCCGGCGCTCGACGATGAGCGCCATGTACTGCTCTTTGAGCTTCCGCCGGTAGCTCTTCTCCGGCATGTTGAACATGTTCTTGACGAGCTGCTGCGTGATCGTGCTCCCACCTTCGAGGTACGGCTTGTCGTCGAAGATGTTGGTGATCGCCGCGCGCGCCGAGCCGATCAGATCGACACCGGGGTGGTCGTAGAAGCGATGATCCTCGATGGCGAGCACCGCCTGGATCATGTGCCGCGGGATCCTCGAGAGCGGCACGAGACGGCGCTTCTGACGGGCGCCCTCGAGCGCGGTGATGAGCGGCGCCTCGAGCGTGAGCCGCTGGACCTTTTCGGCGGGGGGCACGGTGGCGATCTCGCGCAGCGATCCCGCGTCCGGCGTGCCGGAGAAGACGAGCCGCACCATACGGGCGTCGTGCGAGCCGGCGCGGGGAATGAGCGCAATCGCGCCGCGGCCGATGGCGAACTCGCCGGGGGCGGCGGCGCGGGGCCGGTTCGCGTAGCCGAGGTCGTTCAGCCGGTCCACCATCTGGCGGAGGGAGATGGCGTCGCCGACCGCCGGCTGGAACGGCCGCGCGTACAGGCGCGGAACGGTCAGCTCGCGCTCGGCGTGGAGGCGCTCGTCGATCATCGCTGAGAACGTGACGTAGTAGTAGCCGAGCGCCGCCGAAAGGGCGAGCAGCGGCACGACCACCGCGACGACCACGATGCGCCGCCAGCGGCTGCGCGGGATGCGAATGAGGACCCACGCGGGAACGCCCGAGCGCCGCGAAGCGTCAGAAGAACGCGTGCCCACAGCCATTTGGACGAATAACGCCCATTGTATACTTCCGACGCTTGAAGGAGACGTGATGATCCGCAGGATGCTTGGTGTGTTTGCCGTGTTGACTCTGTGCGCAGTGCCCGCTTTCGGGCAGTCGCAGGCGATCAACGGGACGATCGAAGGGACGATTGTCGACCCGTCCGGCGCTGTGCTTCCCGGCGTGACGGTCACCGTCACCAACATGGATACCGGGACGTCCCGGTCCGTCGTGACGAACGAAAACGGCGTGTACCGCGCCCCCTTGCTCCCCCTTGGCGCCTATTTCGTTTCTGCTGAGCTTTCCGGCTTCAGGAAGTTCGAGCAAAAGGGAATTACGCTCGCAGCCGGGCAGGCGGTCGTCCTGAATATTTCCCTCAGCGTCGGCGAGTTGACCGAAGTGGTCTCGGTGGTCGCCGACTCGCCGGTCGTGGACCTCGGGAGAATCGACCAGGGCCGGACCTTGAACGAGCGCGAGATCAAGGAACTGCCGCTGACCTCCCGAAACCCGTACAACTTTGCGCTGCTGCAGCCGGGCGTCACCGGGTTCGAGACGCAGGAGTTCGGCGTGCCGCGCCTGACGGCGAACGGCGCGCTGCTGCGCGTGAACTACCAGATTGACGGCAACGACAACACGGAGAAGGACCGGCTCGGGCTGCGCCAGATGCCGATGTCCGAGGTCATGATCCGCGAGGTGAAGGTCGTGACGACCGGCTACGCGCCGGAGTTCGGCCAGACGATGGGACTCGTCTATAACGCGATCACCCCGTCGGGCACGAACCGGTTCAAGGGGCAGGGCAGTTACCGGCTCCAGCGGAAGGATTTCGCGGCGCTTCCCTTCTTCACGACGAGCACCGTCAAGCCGCCGACCGACGTCAACGTGTTCACGCTCGACGGCGGCGGGCCGATCGTGCGCGACCGCACGCATTTCTTCGGTGGCTTCGAGAACGCGCGGCGCGACTTCTCCGGCGGCCGCGTCATCACGATCAGCCCCGCGAATGCGGCGCGCCTGGGGTTGAACGAACCGCCTTACATGCCGGCCGAGGGAGACACCAAGTTCGCCATCGGGAAGGTGGACCACCAGCTCTCGCAGGCCAACCGGCTCACGTTCCGTTACATTTTTTTCGACAACTTCATCAGCAACAACATCGGCGGGGGGATCAGCTCGGTGCAGCGCGGGACGGATTTCACGGACCGGCAGCACTCGGCCGCGGCGCAGCTCGTCTCGACGTTCGGCAGCAGTCTGCTGAACGAGGCCCGCGTCCAGTACGCGCATCGCAAGCAGGGACGCGTGCCGGGATCGCAGGCGGGCACCGGGCCGGCCATCCTTGTTTCAAACGTGGCGGCCTTCGGCGGGCCGATCGCCAGCAACGCCGACTCCGGCTTCGGATTCACGGAAGGTATCTTCCAGGTGATCGACAACTTCACCTACCTGCGCGGCGATCACTCGTACAAGTTCGGCGGCACGATCCAGGTGGTGAGCGACACGCGAACGCAGACGCAGTTTCAGTTGTACACCTTCCCGAACGTCGACGCGTACCTCTCCGCGCGTGCCGGCACGAACCCGCGCTCGTATACGTCGTTCAATCAGTTCTTCGGCGAGCCGAGCTACGAGTACGACACGCGGATGTACGCCTTGTTCGTCCAGGATGACTGGCGCATCACGCCCGGGCTCAAGCTCCTGTACGGCCTCCGGTACGATCTCTACACGCCCCCCGATGGCGTCGCGAACGCGCCGGTGGAGACGTCGCGCGAGTTCAACACGGATCGCAACAACTGGCAGCCGCGCGCCGGGTTCGTCTGGACGCTCGCCGACCAGAAAACGGTCGTGCGCGCCAACACCGGCCTCATGTACGACCAACCCATCAACGCGATTTACGAGCAGGCGATCGTGAACGACGGCACGTCCACGCGCGGCAGCGTCAGTTTCACCCCGACGCAGGCCGGCGCGCCCGCCTTCCCCAACGTCCTCAGCGGCGGCACCGCCTCGGTCTCGAACACCGCGTGGACCGTTGCGCCGGAGTTCCAGACGGGGAGGATGTGGCAGAACAACGTCCAGATCGAGCGGGCGCTGGGGCAGTGGTACGCGGCGTCGCTGGGCGTCTCCTACAGCCGGGGCTACGACCTGCCGGTGGTCAGCAACATCAACGTGACGAATCCGACGGCGGCGCTGCCTGACGGCCGTCCGATTTACCCGACCGCCGTGAACGCGGGGACGCGCGTCGATCCGCGCTACAACGCGATCTTCTCCACCGAACCGGTCGGCGAGTCCACCTACCGCGCGATGACCCTGCAGTTCACCCGGCGGTTCCACCGCGGGATCCAGTGGGACCTCGCCTACACGCTCGGGAAGAGCGAGGACACGGCGCCAATCACCAGCACGCTGTCGGTGCAGGGGGACACCGGCGGCCGCACAGACCCGTCGAACCTCGAGCGTGACAAGGGCCCGAACATCCTGGATCAGCGCCACGTGTTTGTCGGCAGCATCGTCGCGCAGCCCGAGATCAGCATCGCGAACCCGGTGCTGAGCGCGATCCTCAACCACAACCAGTTCGGCGTGGCGCTGCTGTTCGCGAGCGGCATCCCGGTGAACGTGCGGAGCAACCGCGAGCTGAACAACGATGCGATCGGGAGCGATCGCCCCAACGGCGTGACGCGCAACTCGCTCCGTCTTCCCGCGCGGAAGAACGTGGACTTCCGGTACACGCGGCGGATCCCGCTGCGCGGCACCGTGACGGTCGAAGTGCTCGCCGAGCTGAAGAACCTGTTCAACACGGTCCAGTGGTCCGGCGTCAGCTCGGTGGTCGCGACCGACCTGCTCGGCAATCCCGCGGCGGCGCTGCCGACGAGCGGCGACCAACTCTTGCCCAGCGGCGGGTACGAGCAGCGGCAGTTCCAGCTCGGGTTCAAGTTCGGCTGGTAGCCGCTGCGGGTGATGGCATTCGCCCCCGAGTACGTCGCGCACGTCCTCGACGAGAACTTCGAGGACGCGAAAGCCCTGTTCCTCGAGCCGCTGGTCGCGATCGACTACGCGCACCTCGTGATGCTCGTGGAGCAGGGCATCGTCGAGCGCGAGCCGGCCCGGCGCGTCCGTGACGCGATTGACGCGCTGCCGCTCGACACCATTCGATCGGCGCGGTACGACGGGTCCTGCGAAGACCTGTTCTTCTACGTCGAGCGCGAGATCGCCGCGCGCGCGGGTGAGGACGCCGCCGGACGCCTGCACACCGCCCGCAGCCGCAACGACATCGACATGACGATGTACCGGATGCGGCAGCGGGAGTTCGTGCTCGGCCTGCTGCGCGCCTCGCTGGCGCTGCGCGAGGCGCTGCTCGGCGTCGCGGCGGAACAGCGCGAGACGGTGTTCGCCGCCCACACCCACACGCAGCCGGCGCAGCCCACGACCGTGGCGCACTACCTGCTCGCGATCGTCGAGCAGCTCGAGCGCGACGCGCGGCGGCTCGAAGCCGCCTTCGCGTCCACCAATCGTTCGCCGCTCGGCGCCTGCGCGATCACGGGCACCGGCTTTCCGATCGACCGCCGCCTGACGGCCGATCTCCTCGGCTTCGACGAGCCGACGGGGAACACCTACGGCAGCATCGCCACCGTCGATTACCTGCTCGAGAGCCTGTCGGCGGCCGCCACCTTCCTCGTGGGGCTCGGCCGCTTCGTGCAGGACATGCTCCTCTGGTGCACGGCCGAGTTCGGGTACCTCCGCCTGCCGGAGGGTTTCGTGCAGTGCAGCAGCATCATGCCGCAGAAGCGCAACCCGGTGGCGCTCGAGCACGCGCGCGCGCTGGGCAGCAAAGCGCTCGGCCAGGCGCTCGGGGTGTTCTCAGCGGTCCACAACACGCCGTTTGGCGACATCGTGGACACGGAGGACGATCTTCAGCCGCTCGTGTTCCGCGCGTTCAGGGACGCGATCCGCGCCGCGACCCTCGTCGCCGCGGCCATGCGCGGCGCACAATTCGACGCCCCCCGCATGGCGCGTCGCGCGTCGGAAGGGCTGATCACGGTGACGGAGCTGGCCGACACGCTCGCGCGCGATCACGGGCTGTCGTTCCGGGCCGGCCACGCCATTGCCGCGCGGCTCGTCCAGGCGCGCGCCGCCGGCGCGGCCGGGTCGCTGGCCGAGGCGCTTGCGCGGGCGTCGCAGGAGGTGCTGGGGGCGCCGCTCGAGTACACCGAAGGCGCGCTCGAATCGATCCTGAGTCCGCGGCATTTCGTCGAGGTCCGGCGGACCGCCGGCGGTCCGGCGCCCGGCGAGACCACGCGCGCGCTGGAACGCTCGCGCGCGGCGCACGCCTCCGATCAGCGCTGGCTGGACGAGAAGATCGGGCGCTTGCGGCAAGCCCAGGAGGAACTGAGTCGCCGCGCCGCAGCACTCTGAGCGCGGCGCGCCAATTCCCCCCTACAGCGTCAGCACATAGTGCTTGCCTGTCTCGAGCGGCAGCTCCGCCTCCAGCCGCTCGATGAGCGCCCACCCGTATCGATTGAAGAACCACGGCAACCCGAGCGTGCGTTCCTGCGGGTGCCCGCCCGGGAAGGCGAGCGCCTGCGCGCGGGAGAACTGCCGGCGCAGCGTCTCGTCGCGGCGCTTGGCGGCGTGAATGATCTTGTTGTGCAGCGTCCGGAGATCGTGCTCCATGCGGCCGAGCGTGGTGCGCGCGGCGCCGCCGAGCGTCGGATCGATCTTCCCGACCTCTTCGACGACGTGCGCCATTTGCTCGCGCACGGCCGCGTCGGCGGCGTGGAGCGCCTGCTCGACCGAGGCGGGCAGCTTGGCCTCGAGCAACCGGTTCAGCGCCGCTTCGTCCTGTGGCCGCAGCTCCTCGAACGGCAGCCCATAGCGGGAGAGGAACCGCGTCGAGGCAGAGTCGAGCAGCGTCGCGCTCGCGCGCGGGTACATCAGCGGCATCGGCACGTCGAAGTGCGCGTACAGCTGCTTCAACTGCCCGAGGTATGCCAGCTCGCTCGGCCCTGACACGTACGCGACCGTCGGAAAGAGCGTGTCCTGCACGATCGGGCGCAGCAGGACGTTCGGGCTGAACCGGTCCGGGTGCTCGCGCGCCTCGGCAACGAGCGCGGCCGGCGGGATCACACGGTCCTCGACGAGGAACTGACCGTCGCGGGCGCGGACCGGCTTGCGGCCGCCATTCAACCTGAAGAGCGACACGGCATCGGCTTGCGGCACGACCTGGGGATCGTGCCCCCTCGCGCGCATCGCCTCTCCTGCCGCGAGCGCAAGGCTTGCCGTGTGTCCCGGCTCCGCCAGCTCGCGCGCGAACACATTCGGGACGAACCGTTTCGCGGCGGGATCGGCCGACTCGAAGACCACGAGCCCGCGCGGGCCGAGCAGGCGATCCATCCAGCTCGCGAAGGCGTCCGCCATCCGCACGCCTGGCCGGTACGCGTCCTTGAGCGCCGCAATCACTTCGGCGGTGAATTCCGTCGGCTGGAGCGCGGCGCTGAGTTCCGACAGGGCCCGCCCGATGTCATCGTCGAGGACGATGCGGGCGACCGGAAGCTCGCCGGCCCCGTCCGGCTGGCCGAGCGAGACCGAGCGAAGGGCCAGCTCTTCGTCGAGGACCGGACACGAGCGAACTTCCTCCCAGTCGTGGTCCTCGGAGTCCACCCAGAAAATGGCGACTGCCGGCACGGCGTGGTCGCGGCGCGCGCGGGCGGCGAGCTGCAGCGCCGTGATCGCCTTCAGCAGCGTGTAGAGCGGGCCGCCGAACAACCCCGCCTGCTGCCCGGTGACGACCGCGACCGCGCGCGGGTCGCGCAGCTGGCGGATCGCCTCGCGCGCGGCGGAGGGCGCGGCCCGGCGCACCGCCTGCGCGTCGAGCACGTCGGCGATGGGGCCGCGGTCGCGCCCCTGTGCCTGAACGCGGCGGATGGCGTCCCGCCACCCGTCAGGCGTCCACGGATTGCCCGCGTAGAATTCCGCGACCGCGTCGAACCGGTCTGCGTATTCGCCGGCGAGCCGCCGGACCCATGGTGTCCGGCCGACGTCGATGTCGAGGCGGGTGGAGGCGGCGGTGTCGCTCGAGGGCTGCACGCGCCCGTACTCTTGCAGACCGTTCGGAAGCCTGTCAACTCGTGGTAGCATCGGAAAACCCACCCTGAGGAGTTCCACCGCTGACTCAGAGCGATCCGACAGCGTTTGCGCCGCCAGGTTCGTTCGGGCCATTCCGGGTTCTGCATCAGATCGGCACCGGCGTTCTCGGTCCTGTGTACCGGACCTACGAGCCGGCGCGCGACCGGCTGGTCGCGGTCAAGGCGATACGTCTCGACCTGACACCTGAACAGGCGCGCGCGCTCGCGGACGAGCTGCAGCGCGTCGCGGACGCGGGCCTGGACCACCCCTCGATCGTGCGCCCGCTCGCTGCAGGCGTCGAAAGCACCGTGGCGTACGCCGCGTCGGAGTACGTCGCTGCCGAGTCGCTCGACGTCGCGATGCGCCACTACGCGCCCGCGACGCTCGACAAGGTGCTGCCGTTCATCACGCAGCTCGCCGGCGCGATCGACTACGCCCGCACGGCCGGCGTCGGGCACGGCGCGCTGCATCCCAGGGACATTTTCGTCACGCCGGAGGAGGCCCGGGCAACGGGCTTCGGCGTCGTCCAGGCGATTGAGAGGCTCGGCGTTCGCGCGCCGGTCCGGCGCCCTTACACGGCGCCCGAGCGGGTGGACGGCGGCGAGTGGGACGTTCGAGCCGACGTGTACTCGCTCGCCGCGATCGCGTACGAGCTGCTCACCGGCCGGCGGCCGGTCGGCGCGGAGCCGGGCAGCCTCGGGCCGACGGCCGGGCCCTACGAGGAGGCTGTCGCCGTCGTGCTCGCGCGCGCGCTCGCCGCCGCCGCGGAATCCCGGTACGCGACCGCGCTCGGGTTCGCGGCAGCGCTCGAAGCGGCGTCGCGCGGCGACCGCGCGACCGGCGCAATCGAGCAGGTGCGCGCCATCGAGGAAGCACCGGCTGGCGCGCGCGCGCTGGTTGTCGAACGGGAGGGAGACGACCACATCCTCGACGAGATCCGCGACGAAGACGTCGCCGTGGAGCGCGACGAGGGGCTTGCCGACATCCAGCTCCGCGAGGAGGAGGCGGTCCTCGATGAGGCCGCGCGGCGCCAGGCGCCCGACCAGGCCGCCGAACCCGCGCCGATCGCTCCCGAACCGACGCTCGCAGAAGAGGGCGAAGGCGCCGGCGACGCCACAACGGCACTGACGGGCGAACGGGAGTTGCGGGGCACCGACGAGGACCTGGCTGTCGCCCGCGGACCGTCGCTCTTCGACGACCAGGAAACGGAGAACGTCATTCCTGAGGTGCAACATCCGCGATTCGCTCCGCAGCCGCCGCCCGCACCTCGAGAACCGGTCGGGGACGTCGAAGGCCGCGAACGCGTCGAAGTCCGCGAGCGCGTCGCGGGTCGAGAAGCTG
The DNA here is from genome assembly GCA_035463475.1 of Vicinamibacterales bacterium. Classification (GTDB taxonomy): domain Bacteria; phylum Acidobacteriota; class Vicinamibacteria; order Vicinamibacterales; family 2-12-FULL-66-21; genus JACPDI01. The sequence goes on along the minus strand of DATHTE010000079.1, from coordinate 92,315 downwards.
TCAGTGGTCGTGAACCCACCGACCGCTTCGAACCCGAACCCGTCCAGCCGATCGAACCCTTCGAACCGATCGAACCCGTCCGCGCCCGTTCCCATCGCCCCGGGCCACCGCTGCTTCCCGCGGCGGTGATGCTGCTCCTGGGGCTGTTCGTCGGATTCCTCGGCGGATACCTCGTCGGGTCGCGCGAGAGCGAAGCGCCGGCACCCGAGCAGGCGGCGGCGCCGGCGGCGGAGCAAACTACCTCCCCAGCGCCATCGACGGCGTCGCCGGCAACCGCCGGGCGCCGCCCCGCGGCGCCTCCGCCGCAGGCACGCGAGCCGGCTCCGCAGCGCGCAGCCGAAACGGCACCGGCACCGGCCACGCGGGGCAGGCTCGTCGTCCGATCGATACCGGCGGGGGCGCAAGTGTTCGTGAACGGAAGGCGGCGCGGCACCACGCCGCTGGCGATCCCCAATCTCGACGCGGCGACCTATACGGTGCGGCTCACACGAAGCGGCTACCAGGAACAGACCCGCCGCGTGTCGGTGTCGGGCGGCGTTCGGGACGTCACCTTCCGTCTCGAGCGGCAGCCCGCGCGTCGGGCCGCGGCCCCTGCGCGTCCCGGGCAGGCCGCTCCGGCGCCGTCGGCCGCGCGGCCACCGGCGCCCGAGCGAAGCGCGTTTACCGGATCGCTGTTCGTGGACTCGCGGCCGCGCGGCGCGCGCGTGTTGCTGGATGGCCGCGCGATCGGCGTGACGCCCCTGCAGGTGGGAGACATCAAGGCCGGCTCGCACGTGGTCAGGATCGAACTCGACGGTCATCGCGCCTGGTCCACCGCGACGAGCATCGTCGCGGGCCAGGTGTCCCGGGTCACGGCTTCGCTGGAAAGGGAACGATGAACGCCACGCTCGCGCTCGAGAACGGCATGTGCTTCCACGGCGAAGCGGCCGGAGCGCCGGGGGAGACCTCGGGAGAAGTGGTCTTCAACACGAGCATGACGGGTTACCAGGAGGTCCTGACGGATCCGTCCTACGCCGGCCAGATCGTGACGATGACCTGCCCGCAGATCGGCAACTACGGCGTCGCTGCCGAGGACACCGAGTCGGGGGGGCCGCAGGTGGCCGGCTTCGTGATGCGCGACGAATCGCCCATCGCGAGCAATTGGCGGGCGCAGGGGACGCTGCGCGACTACCTCGTCACGCACGGCATCGTGGCGATCGCGGACATCGACACGCGGGCGCTGACGCGGGTGCTGCGGTCGTCCGGCGTCATGCGCGGGGTGATCGCCACCGGCAGTGCCGATCCCAACGCCCTCATCGACCGCGCGCGAGGGGCACGGCGGATGGAGGGCTCCGATCTCGTGAAGGACGTCACGTGCGACGCCCCCTTCGACTGGACGGAAGCTGGCGCCGGGCCGGGCGAGTTCACGCCGCTCCCGGAGCGGCGCGCCCGCCGGCGGCTGAAGATCGCCGCGTACGACTTCGGCATGAAATGGAACATCCTCCGCCGGTTCGCGGCGTACGGCTGCGACGTGCGGGTGTTCCCCGCCACCGCCCCCGCGTCCGAATTGCTCGCGACGAACCCGGACGGCGTGTTCCTGAGCAACGGACCGGGTGACCCGGCCGCCCTCGGGTACGCCATCGAGCACGCGCACGAGGTCGTGAAGTCCAACGTGCCGGTGTTCGGGATCTGCCTGGGCCATCAGATCCTCGCGCTCGCGCTTGGCGCGAAGACCTACAAGCTGAAGTTCGGTCACCGCGGCTCGAACCATCCGGTCAAGGAGCTGCACAGCGGCAAGGTGGAGATCACGGCGCAGAACCACGGCTTCGCGGTGGATCCGGAATCGCTGCCACGCGATCTCGCGGTGACGCACGTGAACCTGTACGACGGCACGATCGAGGGCTTGCGGCACGGCACGAAAGCGGTCTTCTGCGTGCAGTATCACCCCGAGGCCTCGCCCGGACCGCACGACGCCGACTACCTGTTCCGGCAATTCATGGACGAGATCGAGAAGAGAGCGTAGTGCCCCGCCGAACCGACATCAGCCGCGTCCTCGTCATCGGGTCCGGCCCGATCGTGATCGGCCAGGCCTGCGAGTTCGACTACTCGGGGACGCAGGCGTGCAAGGCGCTCCGCGCCGAAGGGCTCGAGGTCGTGCTGGTGAACTCGAACCCGGCGACGATCATGACCGACCCGGAGATCGCCGACCGCACGTACATCGAGCCGCTCACCGTCGAGTGCGTCGCGGCGGTGATCGAGAAGGAAAGCCCGGACGCGATCCTGCCGACGGTGGGAGGCCAGACCGCGCTGAACCTGGCGGTCGCGCTCGCGGACAACGGCACGCTCGAGCGCTTCGGCGTGAGGCTCATCGGCGCGTCGGTCGAGGCGATCCGCGTGGCGGAAGACCGCCTGCGGTTCCGCGAGGCGATGCGCTCGATCGGCATGGATGTGCCTCGAAGCAGCTACGTGCGCTCCGTCGAGGAAGCGACGATGGCCGCCGCGGAGCTCGGGTTTCCGATCATCGTGCGCCCGTCGTTCACGCTGGGCGGGGTCGGCGGCGGGATTGCCTACAACATCGAGGAGTTCCGCGACGTCGCGGCGCGCGGCCTCGAGATGAGCCCCGTGCACGAGGTCCTTCTCGAGGAGTCGGTCATCGGGTGGAAGGAGTTCGAGCTCGAGGTCATGCGCGACGGGGCGGACAACTTCGTCGTCATCTGCTCGATCGAGAACGTGGACCCGATGGGGGTGCACACCGGCGACAGCATCACCGTCGCGCCGGCGCTCACGCTCACGGACAAGGAGTACCAGCGGATGCGCGACGCCGCGCGGCGGATTATCCGGCGCGTCGGGGTGGAGACGGGCGGGTCGAACATCCAGTTCGCGATCGATCCCGCGACGGGACGGATGATCGTGATCGAGATGAACCCGCGGGTCTCACGCTCGTCGGCGCTGGCGTCGAAGGCGACCGGGTTCCCGATCGCGAAGATCGCGGCCAAGCTCGCGCTCGGGTATCACCTGGACGAGGTCCCCAATGACATCACGCGGCTGACCCCCGCCTCGTTCGAGCCGACGATCGACTACGTGGTCGTGAAGGTGCCGCGCTGGGCGTTCGAGAAGTTCCCGCAGGCGGACCGCACCCTCACGACGCAGATGAAGTCGGTCGGCGAGGTAATGGCGATCGGCCGCACCTTCAAGGAGGCGTTCCTGAAGGCGTTCCGGTCGCTGGAGCTGGGGCGGTCCGGGCGGCTGTTCCAGCAGCAGGCCTCGATGCTGCCGGCGCCGCTACCGCTCGGCGAGGACGAATCCGAGGACGACATCCTGCTGCAGCGCGAGCTGGCGCTGCCGAGCGATCGCCGCATGTGGGCGGTGTTCCGGGCGCTGGAGCGCGGGTGGACGACGGACGCCCTGCACCAGCTCACGAAGATCGACCCGTGGTTCCTCGCGCAGTTCCAACAGTTGCTCGACCTGAAGAACTCGGCGCAGCTCGTGGGGCTGCGCGGCATGTCGCGCGACTTGATGCGGGCCCTGAAGCGCGCGGGCTTCGGCGACGCCGAGTTGGCGGCCGTCCTTGGCGTGAGCGAGGAGGCCGTCCGCAGCTGCCGGCTCGAGTCCGACGTCAGGCCGGCCTACAAGCGCATCGACACCTGCGCGGCCGAGTTCGAATCGTTCACGCCGTACCTGTACGGCACGTACGAGGACGAGGACGAATCCGCGCCGACGCCGCGCCCGAAGGTGGTGATCCTCGGCAGCGGCCCGAACCGGATCGGCCAGGGGCTGGAGTTCGATTACTGCTGCTGCCACGCGGCGTTCGCGCTCCGCGACGACGGGTTCGAGACGGTGATGGTGAACTGCAACCCGGAGACCGTCTCGACCGACTACGACACCGTGGATCGGCTGTACTTCGAGCCGCTGACGTTCGAGGACGTGATTGCGATCATCGACAAGGAGCGCTCGAACGGCGCGGACGTGTCGTGCGTGGTGCAGTACGGCGGGCAGACGCCGCTGAAGCTCGCGCTGGCGCTGCAGCGCGCCGGCGTGAAGATCATCGGCACCTCCCCGGACTCGATCGATCTCGCGGAGGATCGGCAGCGCTTCGCGGAACTGCTGCGCGATCTCGGCATCGCGCAGCCGCCGAGCGGCACCGCGACATCGGTGGAGGAGGCGCGGGCGGTGGCCGGCTCGATCGGGTTCCCGCTGGTCGTGCGCCCGTCGTACGTGCTCGGCGGGCGAGCGATGGCGATCGTGTACGACACGGGGGCGCTCGAGCGCTACATGATGACCGCGGTGGATGCATCGCCGGAGCACCCGGTGCTGATCGACAAGTTCCTGGAGGATGCCGTCGAGATCGACGTGGACGCGGTCGCCGACGAGACCGGCGCGGTGTGCGTCGGCGGCATCATGCAGCACATCGAGCAGGCGGGGATCCACTCCGGCGACAGCTCGTGCGTGGTGCCGCCGCACGACATCCCGGCGCGGCACCTCGCGACCATCCGCGATTTCACCCGCCGCATCGCGCGCGCGCTCAAGGTGATCGGCCTGATGAACGTGCAGTACGCAATCAAGGACGATACCGTCTACGTGCTCGAGGTGAACCCGCGCGCGTCTCGCACGGTGCCCTACCTGTCGAAGGCCACAGGCGTGCCGCTGGCCAAGGTCGCGGCGCGCGTGATGGTCGGGCGGAGCCTCGCCGACCAGGGGCTGGGGGAGGACCTGGAGGTCTCGGGGTCGTTCGTCAAGACGCCGGTCTTCCCGTTCGTGCGGTTCCAGGGGGTGGACACGCTCCTTGGTCCCGAGATGAAGTCCACCGGCGAGGTCATGGGCGCGGCGTCCACGTTCGGCGCGGCGTTCGCCAAGGCGCAGCTCGGCGCGGGCCAGCGCCTGCCGGAGCAGGGCACGGCCTTCATCTCGGTGAACAACGACGACAAGCCGCGGGTCCTGGCGGTGGCCCGCGACCTGTCAGATCTCGGCTTCCGCCTCGTCGCCACCCGCGGGACGGCGGCGTTCCTGCGCGCGCACGGGATCCCCTCGGAGGTGGTCTTCAAGATCAACGAAGGGCGGCCGCACGTGGCCGACGAGATCCTGAACGGCCGCATCCAGATCGTGATCAACACGCCGCTTGGCCGAGAGTCGTTCTTCGACGACAAGACCGTGCGCCGCATCGCGATGCTGCACGGCGTCCCGTCCATCACGACCCTCACCGCCGCCGCCGCGGCCGTCAGCGCCATCAAGGCACTGCGGAGCGAAGGGCTCGACGTCAAGGCGATCCAGGAGTACCACGGGCAGAAGGCGGCTCGCTGACGATCGGCAACTGATAATCGGGCGATCGGGTACTGGCACGATCGGCAATCGGGAATCGGGAAATCGGGTGGTTGGATCGGCAATCGAGGCGCGTGCTCTGCGCGATGCCCGCCGCCAACTTTCCCGATCATCCGATCACTCGATCCAACTACCCGATTGCCCCATGGCCCGATGACCCGATCGTGCGATTACCCGATTACCCGACTATCAATTGGCGATCGGCTTCCACTCCGCCCTCAGTCGCGTCCGCCTTCCGGTATATGTGGTGATCTCAACCGTGCTGCCGTCGGTGCGGACGGTGACGGCGCCGTCCTGATCGGTGCGGAACACCTGCGCGCCGAGGGCGGCGACGCGCGAGAGCACCGACGGATGCGGGTGGCCATAGCGGTTGCCGTGGCCGCAGCTGAAGATTACGGCCGCGGGACGCACGGCGGAGAGCCACGCCTCGGACGACGAGGTGGCGCTGCCGTGGTGGGCGGCCTTGAGGATTCGCAGGGGGGCGTGGGCGAGCTTCGTGACGAGGGACGCCTCGACGCTGTCGCCGATGTCACCCGGCAGAACGAGCGACACGTCGCCGTAGCGCGCCTCCAGCACGATCGAGTCATCGTTCCGGACGCGCTGGCGCTCCCAGTCCGGCTCCGGTGGATGCAGCACCCGCAGCGTGACGCCGCCAGCCTCCAGACGATCGTCGGGGCGCACCAGTCGCCTTGCGCCGCCGCCCCTCGCCGTGATCCCGCAGAGTTCGCGCAAGGTGGCGTGCGGCGGGACCGGCACCCCTTCCCACAGCTCCCGCGGCCGGAAGTCCCGCGCGATCGCGGCCGCTCCGAGCACGTGATCCGGATCGCCGTGTGTGATCGCGAGATAGTCGAGACGCCGTACGCCGAGCGCGAGGAGCGCCGGCCCGATCACCCGTTCGCCGAGGTCGAACCCTGAGCCCGGCACACCGGCGGCGTCGAGAAGCAGGGAGCCGCCGCCCGGCCACTGGAGGAGCACCGCGTCCCCCTGTCCGACATCGAGAAACGTGACACGAAGATCGCGGCCGCCGGCGTCGCCGAGCATCGGAAGCCGGACGCCGGCCGGCCAGGGGGACGCGATCAGCAGCGCAGCGCCGGCCGCGGTGACCAGCATCGCGCGTCGCACGCGCGGCCAGACCGGGACCGCCAGCCATCCGGCGAGGCTCGCGTAGTAGAGCGCGATGAGCGCCACCGCCGGCGCCGCGACGCGCCACGAGAGCCACGGCGCCGCGTCGAGCAGGCGGGCGGATTCCGTCAGGCCCGTGGCGCCGAGCGCGGCGACGATGCCCGCGGCGCGCGCGAGCAGCGTGGAGATCGGCGCCAACCCCAGCACCGCAAGGCCCGCGACCTGCGCGACGGTCATGAGCGGGATCGCGGCGAAGTTCAGGAGCAGTCCCGCCACCGTGACGCGCTGGAAGACCGACGCGCCCACCGGAAAGAGGGCAAGCTCGGCGCAAACCGTGCCGGCGAGCACGGCTGCCAGGCCGGCTACCGCGGCGCCGGTCGCCCTCCGCAACCGCCGGGAGGCTGACGCTGTCGAGAACAGGGCCCCGTCCGGGCGGGCCTTGCGCGAGATCCGCCCGCGCAAGACGCGCCCCGCTCCAATCAGGATCGCCAGCGTTGCGCCATAGGACAGCCAGAGACCTGGATCGAACACCTCGAGCGGTTCGTAGACGACCGCGATGAGCGCGACGGTCGCGAGAACGTTCATTGCCCTCGAGCGGTGGTCCGCCGCGCTCGCCAGCAGGTAGATCGCCGCGGCAACCGTGGCCCGCGCCACCGACGCGCCGCCGCCGGCCACGTATCCGTACGCGCAGAGCAGGAGCGCGAGCGCGAGCGATCCCACGCGCGGGGGCACGCGCAGAGCCCGCAGCACGAGGAACGCGAGCCCCGCCAGGATCGCGATGTTCCCGCCGGAGATCGCGATCACGTGGTAGGTGCCCGCCTCCTGGAGCCGTCGCTGGAGCGCGGGCTCGAGGCCGCCGCGGTCGCCGATGAGGATCGCCGTGACGATGGCCGCGGCGACCGGCCGTTCGGGCATGGCAGCGCGGAGCGTCCTGCGCGTGTAGGCGCGCGTCGCCGCGGCCGCTTCCTCGGGCGGGCTCCCGGCCGACACGATCTCGACGAGCGCAGCGCTCTTGATCGATCCCACGAGCGCGATGCCGCGGCGCGCGAGCGAGAACTGCTCGTCAGGCGCGCCGGGGTTTCGATACGACGTGGGCAGGCGAAGGTGCGCCGGCGCCCGCACCCGCCGGCCGCCGCTCCAGTTGTCGAGGGCACGCGCCGCGAGCTCGCCGCTCACCGCAAGCCGCGCGCCCCCCGCGGCGGGGATCCATCCGCATGGTGTCCGCACGCGCTCGACGTCGATCGTGAGCGACGCGCCGTACTCCGCGGGGAGCGCATCCGATCGCAGGCGCCCTTCGACCGTCAACGGCCACACGCCGCCACCGGGCAGCGCGCCGTAGTCGTCGAAGAACGCCCGGAGAGGCGTCCTCAGGGCGCGGTCCGCGTCCATGGCGCCGAGCACAGACCCGACGCTGACGAAGCCGCCGAGCACGAGCGGCGTGAAGACGCGGTCGCGTCCCGCGCGCCACGAGAGAGCGGCGAGCGCGAGCAGGAGAACGAGAACGGCGGCGGCCGATGGCCGCACGCCGGGCGCGAGCACGCCGAGGGCGACGCCCGCGATGAGCGCGAGAGCCGGGAAGACGGCCGGTGTGGACATGGCCCAGCGGAGTGCAAGCGGTGGGCTCGCAGCTCAGCAGCGAAAAGACCGAGGGATCCCGACGCAGGGACCCCTCGAGCGCGCAGGTTTTTCACCGCGCGGGCGCTCGCGACGTGGCAAAACCAGTAGAATCCGCGCGGGGAGGGTCCGATGAAAAGGCGGCTTCTGCTCACCGCATCTATTCTCGTTGCCGTGATCGCCGCCGGAGGCGGCGCGGAGAAGCGGCCGGTGACCTTCGAGGACATCATGGGCCTGCGCGGCGTCAGCTCGGCGGAGATCGCGCCGGACGGTAGTGCGGTCCTCTACACGGTGCGGCAGTGGGAGCCGGCGACGAAGGAGCCTGCCGAAGCCCAGGCCGACGAGAAGACCGAGAAGACCGAGAAGACTGAGAAGAAGCCGGGGCGGATGGAGGCGCGCACGCACATCGTTCGCGTGCCGGCCGCCGGCGGTCCCGCGCGCCAGCTCACGTTCGGCGAACGAGGTGAGACGAACCCGCGCTGGTCGCCTGACGGCAAGTACATCAGCTTCCTCGCGGAGCGCCGCGGCAGCACTGAAGGCGATGAAGACGGTCCGCGCCCGCAAATCTGGATCATGCACACCGACGGCGGCGAGCCGTGGCAGCTCACGAGCACCAAAGAAGGGGTGACCGCCTATCGCTGGGCGCCGGACAGCAAGTCGATCGCGTTCACGACGCGCGAGCCCCTCTCGAAGGATCACGAGGAGAAACGGAAGCGCCGCGACGATCCGCGCGTGTTCGAAGGGGACTTCCGCATGACCCACCTGTGGGCGGTCGACGTCGCGTCGAAGAAGGAGGGGCGTCTCACCGAAGGGACGACCTTCACCGTCCGTGGCATGCCGACCTGGTCGCCCGACGGGAAGAAGATCGCGTTCGCGGCCGCGCCTACTCCGATGGTGCGCGACGACCGCGACGACATCTACGTCGTCTCGGCGGAAGAAGAGGAGAAAGGACGCGAGGTCGAGAAGATCGCGTCCACGGCCGCCTCGGAGGCGTCACCGCAGTGGTCACCGGACGGGAAGACCATTGCCTACGTTGCCGACCCCGCCGGGCCGCCCGTTGGCGACGGTGTGACGCTCGGTGTCGTCGGCAACAGCCGGCTGATGCTATACGACGTCGCGTCGAAGAAGACAAAGGACGCGTCGAGCCCGTCGTTCGACCTGTCGGTGGGGGCGCTCACGTGGGACCCGCAGCAGAGCCGCAGCCTGGCGTTCATCACAGGAACGCGCGCGTCGCGCGACCTCTTCATGTACGACATCGAGTCGGGCAAGTACATGAACATCACCAAGGGACGCGTCGTGTCGTCGTTCTCCACCAGCGTCAACGGCGCACGGTGGGCGTTTGTCTCCGAACAGGCGAACGAGCCGGCCGAGGTGTGGGTTTCGGATGTCCACACCGGCAGCGTGCAGAAGATAACCGACACCAATCCGCAGGTGCGCGATCTCGCGCTCGGCGAGACCGAGGTCATCACCTGGAAGAGCACGGACGGTCTCGAGGTCGAAGGCGTCCTGCTGAAACCGGTCGGGTTCGACACGTCGAAGAAGTATCCGCTACTCGTGGTGGTTCACGGCGGTCCGACCGGCGCGTTCGTGAACTCGTTCCGCATGAGCGCCGGCGATCCCGGCCAGCACTGGGCGGGGCAGGGCTGGGCGGTGCTGTACCCGAACCCGCGCGGCAGCACGAACTACGGCGAGAAGTTCATGCGGGGGAACATTCCCGACTGGGGGGGCGGCGACTACCGCGACATCATGACAGGCGTGGACGCGCTCGTCGCGCGCGGCATCGCCGATCCGCAGAAGCTCGCGGTGATGGGCTGGAGCTACGGCGGCTACATGACTGCCTGGATCGTGTCGCAGACGACCCGCTTCAAGGCGGCGATGATGGGCGCGGGCCTCTCCAACCTCACGAGCATGTACAACACGACGGACATCCCGGCGTATCTCGGCGGCTTCTTCAAAGGGATCCCCGCGAAGGCGACGCTGCCGCTGTACGGCGAGCGCTCCGCGATCACCTACGTGGACCGCGTCACGACGCCGCTGCTGATCCTCCACGGCGGCAACGACGAGCGCGTGCCGATTGGCCAGCCAATGGAGTTCTACCGGGCGCTGAGGGACCGCGGCAAGACCGTCGAGCTCGTCTTCTACCCGCGCGAGGGACACGGCCTCAGCGAGTACTACCACCAGCTCGATCGCCTGAAGCGCCAGCACGAGTGGATCGCGAAACACACGCTCGGCGACGGGAGGAGGATGACGACGCAGGACTGACAAAAGGCAAAAGGCAAAAGGCAAAAGGCAAATCGAAGAAGGCACGACGACTAATGTCGAAGGATGGACTCAGCTGTCCGTCAAATGGAGGTCGTGGCTGTGAGGCCTCTGCGGATGAGCCGGCTTCGTGCCTTCTTCCTTTTGCCTTTTACCTTTTCCTTTGACAGCTATTCCCCTTTGCCTTCCCCCTTCGCGGCCGCCCATTCCGATTCCATCTCGTCCAGCGTCGCGTCGTGAACGGAACGGCCGCGCGCTTCGAGCCGGCGCTCGACTTCCTCGAAGCGCCGGGTGAACTTCTCGTTCGCCTGGCGGAGCGCGGATTCCGGCTCGACGCCCATCTTGCGCGCCAGGTTGGCGATCGCGAAGAGCAGGTCCCCCATCTCCTCTTCGACCCGCTCGCGGCTCTCGTGGCCGATCGCGTGCGCGATCTCCTCGACCTCCTCGCGCACCTTCTCCATGACGTCCTCGGCTTTCGCCCAGTCGAAGCCGACTGCTCCCACGCGGTTCCCGATCTCGTACGCCCGGAGAAGCGCCGGCAGCGCTCGCTTCACGCCGCCGAGCACCCGGTTCTGCTCACCGCGGTCCGTCTGCTCGCGCGCCTTGATCTGCTCCCACTGCTCGAGCACGCGCGCCGGAGTAATGGGGTCTGACCCCATTTTTTCGTTTTTCGTAAAAATGGGGTCAGACCCCATTTTGCCGAAGACGTGCGGGTGGCGCCGCACGAGCTTCTCGACGACGTGCCGGAGCGAGTCGGCGATCGTGAAGCGCCCCTCCTCGCCGGCAATCTGCGCGAGGAACACCGCCTCGAACACGAAATCCCCAAGCTCGCTTTCGAGCGCCGCGTGGTCCGCGCGGTCGATCGCGTCGAGCACCTCGTATGTCTCCTCGAGCACGTAGGGGCGCAGCGACTGGTAGGTCTGCTCGCGGTCCCACGGACACCCGTCGGCCGCGCGCAACCGCGCCATGATGTCGACGAGCTGCTGGAACACCTCACCGGCCGCGCGCGTGGTCATGCAGGTATGCTACATCCGTGAGGGTCACGATGCTCGGCACCGGCACGTCTCATGGCGTGCCGATGATTGGCTGCGCCTGCGCCGTCTGCCGGTCGCCCGACCCGCGCGACAAGCGCTGGCGGCCGTCGATTTACATCGAAGCGGACGATGGCACGGCGCTGCTCGTGGACACCGGACCGGACCTGCGCGCGCAGGCGCTGAGGTTCGGTGTCACCCGCGTGGACGCGATCCTCTACACGCACGGCCACGCCGATCACATCGTCGGCCTCGACGAGGTGCGGCGGTTCAACGCGCTGCAGCGGCGGCCGATCCCCTGTTACGCCGACGAGCGGACGATAGATGAGATCCGGCAGATGTTCGCGTACGTGTTCGAGCCGGACACGCCCAAAGGGGGCGGCGTCCCGGACGTCGTGCTGACGCGCGTGGACGGGCCGTTCACGTTCAGCGGCACGCGCATCGTGCCCGTGCCGGTTTATCACGGCGCGCGCCCCGTGCTCGGGTTCCGCCTCGGCGCGTTCGCGTACCTGACCGATTGCAGCCGCATCCCGGAAGCGTCCTGGCCGCTGCTCGGCGATCTAGACGTGCTCGTGCTCGACGCCTTGCGCGAGCGCCCGCACCCCACGCACTTCTCGCTCGGCGAGGCGGTTGACGCGGCGCGACGCATCGGCTCGCGGAGGACGTTCTTCACCCACATCTGCCACGACCTCGGACACGAGGCGACCTCGGCGAAGCTGCCGCCGTCGATGCAGCTGGCTTATGATGGGTTGATCGTCAACCTGTAATGGACGTTCTCCTTTTCCCCGACGGCCCGCGGCCGCGCTGGCCGCAGCCGGTGCTGGCGCTCGGCAACTTCGACGGCCTGCATCGCGGGCACATGAAAATCATCGACCGCGTGCGCCGGCGGGCGGGCGAGCGCGGCGGCACCCCCGTGGCAATGACCTTCGATCCGCACCCCCCGCGCGTGGTGCGCCCCGACAAGGCGCCGCCGCTCCTGATGACCACCGCGCAGCGGCTGGAGGCGCTCGAGCGCGCCGGCATGCACGGCGTGATCGTCGTGCGCTTCACGCCGGAGCTGTCGCAGTGGGAGCCGGAGACCTTCGTGCGCGACGTGCTCGTCGAGTGGGTGCGCGCGTCGGAGGTGTGGGTGGGGGCGAACTTCCTGTTCGGGCGCAACCGCGTGGGGAATTTCACCCTGCTGCGCGCGCTCGGCATGCGCTACGGGTTCAAGGCGGAGAAGATCGACCCGGTCCGCTACAAGGAGTTCGTCGTCTCGAGCACGCGGATCCGGCGGCTGGTCGGCGAAGGGCGCATGGACGAAGCGGCGGCGCTGCTCGGGCACCACTATTTCCTGGACGGGACGATCTCGCGCGGGAGCGGGCGCGGGCACGACTTGGGGTTTCCCACCGCCAACCTGCGCACCGACAACGAGCTGATTCCACCCAACGGCGTCTACGCCACGGCGGCGCGCATCGGGGAGGACCCGCGCGTGCACGCCGCCATCACCAACGTGGGCGTGCGCCCCACCTTCGGCGGCGACGACACGCCGATCGTCGAGACGCACGTGTTCGATCTCGACGGCGACCTGTACGACACGACGATGCGCCTGTACTTCGTGCAGCGGCTCCGCGACGAGCGCGCGTTTGCGGACGTGGACGCGTTGCGGGAGCAGATCGAGGCGGACTGCCGCTACGCGCGGCGGCTCTTCACGCGCGTTTCGCTCTAGGCCCGTTATGCAGTTCGAAACGAGAAGTCATTTCGTACCCGTTTGCGATCAGCCGCAGAACGGGCGAGGCGCGCACGTGCGCGCCTGCGACGAGCGGCGCGGGCGCATGGGGCCCCGCGAGCGAGGAGCCGGGGTGTGGGGCGGAGCCGCACGTTAGCGATAGAATTGATTGGATGTCGGCCTCCGGGCTGCCCATGCAGCTGACGGTTCCCGTGGACGCCAGGTTCAGGACCATCGTCGTCGCCATGGCCCGGCGTGTCGCGGAGTCGGTGGGCTTTTCGGGGCCGGAAGCGGCGTCTTTGGGCGCGGAGCTCGCCGGCGGCACGAACGCCGCCGTCCGGCAGGCGGCGGCCGGCGTGACAACGCCGCTTCACGTCACCTTCGAGATCTCCGGCCCCGCGGGGCGCGCGTTGCGCGTCAGCGCGCGGTGCGGGGAGGCCGCGTTCGAGGTGTCACGCAAACTGCCGGGGGCCTGAGCCCGCCATCATTCATGCGTCTGTACAACACCCTTACGCGACGCGAGGAGCCGTTTGCTCCGTCGCACGACAACACGGTCCGGATGTACACGTGCGGTCTGACGGTGTACGCCCGCGGCCACATCGGCAACTTTCGCACGTTCGTCTGCCTGGACGTGCTGCGACGCGCGCTGCGGCACCTCGAGGGATTTGGCGTGCGCCAGGTGATGAACTTCACCGACGTGGACGACCGCACGATCGCCGAATCGCAGAAGGCCGGCGTGCCGCTGCGCGAGTACACCGACCGGTGGATCGCCGCGTTCCGCGAGGACGCCGACGCGCTCGGGCTCGAGCCGGTGGAGGAAACGCCCCGCGCGACGGACCGCGAGAACCTCGAGTGGATGGGGAAAGTGGTGAAGGCGCTCGGCGAGCGCGGCCACACGTACGAGAGCGACGGCTCGGTCTACTTCAAGATCTCGACGCTGCCAGACTACGGCAAGCTGGCTCGGCTCGATCACGCCGGCATCCAGTCCGGCGCGCGCGTGGACGCTGACAAGTACGACAAGGAGGACGCGCGCGATTTCGTGCTGTGGAAGGCGTCGAAGGCGGGGGAGCCGACGTGGGACGTCGGCGTCGGCCCGGGACGCCCCGGGTGGCACATCGAGTGCTCCGCGATGGCGCTGCGGCTGCTCGGCGAGCCGCCCATCGACATCCACGCCGGCGGCGTGGACCTGATCTTCCCGCACCATGAAAACGAGATCGCGCAGAGCGAGGGGGCAACGGGGAAGCCGTTCGCGCGGTTCTGGGTCCACACCGAGCACCTGATCCTCGACGAAGGGGAGAAGATGTCGAAGTCGCTCGGGAACGTGTTCACCGTGCGCGACATCCTCGACCGCGGCCACCGCGCGTCGGCGCTGCGGTACTTGCTGCTCTCGGTGCACTATCGCAAGCAGCTCCGGTTCTCGTGGGCCAGCCTGCAGCAGGCGGAGGAAACCGTGCGCCGCCTCGCGGACTTCCTCGCGCGGCTCGACGGCGTGCGCGAAGGAGGACCGCACCCCGAGACGGCGGCGCGCGTCACCGACGCCTCGCGCGCGTTCGGCGAGATGATCCGCGCCGACCTCAACACTGCCGGCGCGCTGGGGGTGATGTTCGACCTGGTGCGGACCCTGAATGCCGCGATCGACGCCGGCGAGGTCGCGCGCGCCGACGTGCCCGCCGTCCGCGAGGCGTTTGCTCAGTTCGACCGCGTGCTCGGCATCATGGCGGTGCGCCGGCGCGAAGACGAGCAGCCCCCGGTTCCCGTGGACGAGATCGAACGGCTGATCCAGGCGCGCCGCGACGCGCGGCGGAGCCGCGACTTCGCCGCAGCGGACCACATCCGCGCGGAACTGGACGCGAAAGGCATCATTCTGGAAGACACTGCGGCGGGTACACGGTGGAAAAGAAGATAACCACGAAGCTCACAGATTCGTGATTCATTCCGGTAAGGATTCATACATGACTGGTCCCGACATCAAAACCCCTCTGCCCGGCCCGAACGCGAAGGCCATCATCGATCGGGACGGAAAGCGCGTCTCGACCTCGTACACGCGCTCGTATCCGTTCGTCATGGCCCGCGGCGAGGGGGCGATCGTCGAGGACGTGGACGGCAACCGGTTCCTCGACTGCGCCGCCGGCATCGCGGTGAACTCCACTGGCCACTCGCACCCCGAGGTCGTGCGCGCCATCATCGAGCAGGCGCAGAAGTTCCTGCACATGTCCGGCACCGACTTCTACTACGAGCCGCAGGTGCGGCTCGCGGAACAGATCGCCGAGATCGTGCCGATCAAGGGAGAGGTCCGGTCGTTCTTCTCCAACTCGGGCACCGAGGCGATCGAGGCGGCCATCAAGCTCGCGCGGTTCGCCACCAGGCGCCAGAACCTGATCGCGTTCTTCGGATCGTTTCACGGCCGCTCGCTTGGCGCGCTCGCGCTGACGGCGAGCAAGGTCGTGCAGCGGAAGGGCATGGGGCCGATGATGCCGGGCGTGTACCACGCGCCGTACGCGGACTGCTATCGCTGTCCCGTGAACGCGTCCCCCGACCGCTGTGCCGCCGAGTGCGTGAACTGGATCGACGAGCAGCTGTTCCTGCACCTGGTCTCTCCCGACGAGGTCGCGGCGCTCATCGTCGAGCCGATCCAGGGAGAAGGGGGATACGTGGTGCCGCCGAAGCAGTTCCACGAGCGGCTCCGCAGCCTCACCCGGCAGCACGGCATCCTGCTCATCGCCGACGAGGTGCAGTCCGGCATGGGTCGGACCGGGCGGATGTTCGCCTGCGAGCACTTCGACCTGGAGCCGGACATGGTCGCGATCGCGAAGGGAATCGCGTCCGGCATGCCGCTCGGTGTCACGGCGGCGCGCGCCGACACCATGAGCTGGCCGCCCGGCACGCACGCCAGCACGTTCGGTGGAAATCCCGTGTCGTGCGCGGCGGCGCTGGCCACGATCGCGCTGCTGCGCGATCGTCTGGTCCGGAACGCGGAGACCGTGGGGGCGCACTTCCTGGCCGGCCTGCGCGCGCTCGCGGACAAGCACCCGCTCATCGGCGACGTGCGCGGCCGCGGGCTCATGATCGGCGTGGAGCTGGTGCGCGACCGCCAGACGAAGGAGCGCGCGGTCGCGGAGCGCGACGCGGTGCTCGAGGCGATGTTCGCGCGCGGCGTGCTCATCCTCGGCGCCGGGAAGAACGCCGTCCGCTTCGCTCCGCCGCTCGTCCTCACGATCGAGCAGGCGGACACCGCGATCCGGGTGTTCGACGAGGCGCTCGGCGAAGTGGAGAAGAAGGGCGCGGCGGCGCGGCGTCTCGAGGCGTCGCGAGCCGGCGCGTAGGCGGCCGCTAGTCGCCGCCGGCGGGTTCGACTTCGACGCTCCACGAATGCCCGCAGCGGAGACAGAGGCAGCGCGCGAGGAGCGGCGTCACGAGACGGGTCCTCACTTCTTCCGTCTTGCACACGGGGCAATGGACGCACAGCGACGACATCGTGGCGCGGCTGTGCATCGCTCGTGCCGGTCCGTGTATTGCTGAGCTCTCGCGTGATGGCCGAAAGCGATCCGCGGCAACTGACGGGAAAGCAGGGAGAATCGCTCGCGCGCCAGGAGCTCGAACGGCGGGGGTACGCAATCCTCGACACGGGTTTCCGGACGCGCTATGGAGAAATTGACATCATCGCGCGGCATGGGCCGACCCTCGTGTTCGTCGAGGTACGGACCCGGAACGCGCGGGACTGCGGCACCGCGGCGGAGTCGGTCACGCCGCGGAAGCAGTGGAAGGTTTCGCGCGCGGCGTCCGCCTACCTGGCGGCGCGCGGAGGGGCCGACGAGCCGTGCCGGTTCGACGTGGTCGCGATCGACTTCGACGCGGCCGGCACGCCCGCCATCACGGTGTACGAGAGCGCGTTCGATTCCTGCTACTGAGGCTCGGAGGGTCTGACGACGGTTTCGGCCGCACGGGTTCTTCCGCACGGGTTCTGGCGCCTGGTGCTTCGGAGAGTTCGGGTTTCAGGAAGAATGGAGCGGGAAACGGGATTCGAACCCGCGACTTCGACCTTGGCAAGGTCGCACTCTACCACTGAGTTATTCCCGCTCGCGGGGCTAGACTGTCAAGAATACTAAACCTGTCGGGACGGTTCAAGGCTACCGCGCCAGCACGAACTCTGAACCTGTTGGCAGAAACCCACCCTTCGGCGAACCTGCCGGTAAAACCTCCCGGTAGAACCGATCGTCACAACCAACCGCCAGAACCACGGTAAAATAGAAATTCACGCACGAACGGCGCCGTCGCCAAGTGGTAAGGCAGAGGTCTGCAAAACCTCCATCCCCGGTTCAAATCCGGGCGGCGCCTCCAACCCAAGCCACACGAGAATCACGACTTGCCGAATTAGCTGGCTTGGCTTGGGGCCATCCGGCAACTCGGGAACACTTGGGAACAATTCGCGTTCGAGCGCTTCACGCCTTGCGGTGCGAGGCATCGACGACGTGCGTATAGATGTTGAGCGTCGTCGAGATGCTCGAATGCCCGAGCTCGCGTAGCGGTCGTCCGTTGCGATTCCCGAACAAGAGATCGTCAGATGCGGTGCGCGTCGCGCGAAGGCGATGCTGAGAGCGTGCCGATCTCGAGATCGAGCGACCTCCAACGGACCGCGAGCAGTTCGCCAATTCTCATCCCCGTGACCGCGATGAGCTTTACCATCGTGCGGTACGGTTCGTCGAGGTGCTCCAGGAGCTTCATGAAGTCCTCGCCGGTGATGAGTGCCGGCGCCCCTTTCAGCTCCTTCTCGGGGAAACTTCACGCCGCTTGATGCGCTGAGCGTTAGGGGACGGGGTTCCTGAGAAAGAACCGCGCCCAGCGGAGAAGAACCCGAAGGGAAGTCAACCCCTCGAGTACAGCATACAGATTTGCGCCCTGCGTTCCGTTTTTCGTCATCAATTCTCCTCTCTGACAGGTTTCGTCTACACAGCGTGAACAGATTGGCGCAAGCAAGTCCGGGGCCTATGCTTTGCAGAGAACACAGCGACCCTGCCCAGACAATCTATGGGTGCGCGTTACATCGGAGCGGCCTTGGCCCTCAGCCTGCTGGTTGCGTGCGACAACTGGGAGCCCCCGCTTACACCGAAGGCGAATCAGACCGCGCGCGGCGCCGTCTCGTGGGTCGATCCCGAAGGCGGGCGATTCGACGTGTCAGACGGGTACTCGTCGCGGGTCGCGATTATCACAGGGGCGACCCAATTCACCGGAGACCTGAGGAGCGCGGAAGCGGTCTGGTGGGCCTATCGGAACGGGTCATACATTCCCGTGACGGTGACCGGGGTCATTTCGGGTTCCGACGGCTGGCCGGGTCCGAACATGCTGATTGTTCAGGTCTCTTCCTCCCGAACCGAGGCTCGCCTCGAGGGCGCGGGCCTGTCCGGGCACAGGTTCTGGTATGAGTCGAACCGGACCGCGCTCGTGGCGTGGCATTACATAATGATCGTGATGCCGTGGACGGTGTTCGATCCCACCGGCGACATCACGACGTACGAGGAGTTTCGGGCCGCTGGATCCGCGGGCGAGATTGACTCCGCGGTGGGCGACGGCTGGAAGGTCGCGGGATTTACATACCACATGCGCACGATCAGGGTCATGCGGAAGGCCAAGTAGGACAACACCAAGCCCGAATGCCGAATCGCGAAGGGGTCTCGTTGCCAGATAGCCGAGGTGAAGAACCGCGAACGGCTGGCGGGAAGAACTCGCAAAGGTTGGGACCATTGACGCGGCAAAACTGCCGCTTAACACGCTCGCCTAAGTCATCGCGAAACGCGGGAACAATGATCAGGACCCGCTCGCCTTGCGGCGCGCTCGGATCGCGAGGATCACGTCCGCCTGTGACCGAAGCATTTCGGTCTTCTCTTTGCCCGCCGCGTCTCGTACGGTGCAACTTACCTCCCCGTTCTCGATCGCCCGGAACGTGGTGCGCACTTTCTCAGGAAATGGCGGCGCCGGCCAGGCGGAGCCCGGTTCCTGGGCGACACCCGTACCACCTACCGGCTCGATCCCGCCCTCCACGACTTCATAAACCGTCCAGAACAGCGCGCGCCCGAGTTGCCCACCGGGTCCCGGCGTACCGTCGTCGCGCTGGCGGCCCGATACCCAGGCAAACAGCTCGACGAAATGTCGCGCGCGCCCGTCCGGAAGCGGCACGCTCGTGGCCCGCGCGGGAAGCACGTGCTGCGCGCAGCCACCCGGCCCGAGAACCAGCGGCGTCTCGCCGGGCTGTTCCACGTAATCGATGACGAAACCTTTGCGTGTGATCTCCAGCCAGCTGCCATTGCCCAATTGCAGCATCTGCCCCCGAAGCCCAACATTGGGACAGTTCGCCACCAGTATCGCGGCGCTCCTGTCCTCGCCGGACAGTTGGCTGCAGGTCTTTTCGACAAATGCGTCAATCGCCAGTCGCAGCGGCTCCGGGTAGCGTGGCCGCATGTGCGCGGCATGCTGCGCCGCCATCCCCAGCCCGCATGCGAACAGCGGATCCTTCTCCACTCCCCAGCCGTTCATGTAGTAAGTGGCGAGATACAGCGGCGCCATCGGGTCGAGGTCGTGCTGAATGGGCTCTGCTTCGAAGACGAGCGGCTGCAGGATAGGCAGCGCACGAAAGACGTCGCCGCTGTCGTACAGCTCCTTCCACTGCTGCGCCACGGCCGGGGCAGGAGTGAGCAACGTCAAGACCACCGCCGCTCGGCAGAGAAACGAAAGCATTTCGTTTCGCGATGCGAGAACTATTCCGGCGCAGGACCCGCGTGATTCAACGATTCTGGCGCTGCCAATCGTGCCCGCGACGACCGCAATCGTCGGGAGTCTGGCGAAGTTCGTAAGTGAGAAAAGAGGAGAGGAGCAAGAACCCTGTTCAGAAAGTACGTCCTTGTCACGCGGCGCGTGTAGGCGCACCATGTGCGCATGCCCGCAACTGAATTGTCCACGACCCTCGGGCGGGGCGGACCGGTGGTGTGCCGCCTGGGACTCTCGGCGTCCTACCGGCCCGGCGAGCGCGCGGTGCGCCGCGCGCTGGATGAAGGCATCAACTACCTGTTCGGTTACGCCTTCGACACCCAGATGACGCGCGTCGTGCGCAGCCTGAACGCAGACCGCCGCGAGCGGATCTGCCTCGCGACCGGGGGCTACAACTGGATCGTCTGGCACCCGTCGCTGCGGAAGTCGCTGGAGAACGCGTTGCGCCGGCTGAGGACGGACTACATCGACGTCTTCCACTATCTTGGCGTGATGAAGCCATCGCAGTTCGGTCCGCGCGTGCGAGCCGAGCTGGCGGAGCTCCGGCGCGACGGGCGCATCCGCGCCGTCGCCCTTTCCTGCCACGATCGGAAGTTCGCGGGGGAACTGGCCGCCAACGGAGACGTCGACGTCGTGATGGTCCGCTACAACGCCGCGCATCCCGGCGCCGAGCGCGACGTGTTCCCGCATGTCTCGGCGCACGGCGTCGGCGTCGTCGCCTACACTGCCACGCGCTGGACGTTCCTGTTGCGCCGGCCGAAGGGCTGGCCCGAACACGAGCCGGTCGCGACGGCGGGCCAGTGCTATCGGTTCGTGCTGTCCGATCCGCACGTCCACGTCGTCCTGACTGCGCCGCGGAGCGAGCGTGAACTCCTGGAGAACCTGCAAGAGGTCGCACGCGGTCCACTCCCCGACGACGAGTTGGCGTTCATGCGGCGGTTCGGTGCGCATGTGCACGACCGGGCGGGCTGGTTCATGGGAGCGTAACGGTCCCGCCGCTCGTTCCGCGCTCCGGTTCGAGTTCGAGGACGATGCCGCGGCTCCCGTGCCGGAACCAGGCTCACTGTTGCTGCTTGGCGGAGGCTTCGCAGGGTGGATTGCGCGCCGCCGTATCGGTCAGAAGCGGGTGGTGAGCTGACGGGACGAGGCGCGCACGGATTCTGGCCGCGCGATCCGGTCAGCGACGCTCCGCGCCGCGTTCCGACGCCACCATCAGCACGCCCGCGGGGCCCGGACCAACAGAAGGCCCGGGCCTCGCGAATGCCGCTCCGTTCAGAAACTGAGTCTCACGATGCGGCCGTCGGTCCCGACGAGCCATCCTGCCTGCGGGCTCGCAAACGCGACAGCCCAGAAGCCGGTCAGTCCGGGCAGCGGGGTCCAGGTGTTCCCTTCGTCCGGCGACCAGGCGACGCCGCCCGGCCCCGTCGCAACGACTGTCGTCCGCCGCCCGCGGACGTAGGTGAGGCCGTAAATGGCCCCCGGGAACGTGGGTGAGGAGGCGAGCTGCCACGTCCGCCCGCCGTCACTCGTCCGGGCGACGTTCTCGAGGAACGCGTCCGGCGCGGCAAGCTCGCCGCCCCCCACGATCCCGTGGAACGCATCGCGGAAGTCAACGCTGAATGCGCCCGAGGTCGGGGTACCGTCCACGATCGGCAGATCGTACGCGGCCCACGTGTCTCCTCCATCCGTCGTCGCCAGGATCCGCGCGCGCTCCGCGGCGCCCGTCGCCAGCCACGCGCGCTGTCCGCCCTGCGTCGTCGCGCAGGTCCCGCTTGCCGCAAACGCCGCCTCGCCCGCCTGCGCAGGAGGCAGTCGATCGCCGATATTCTCCCAGTCTCTGCCGTTGGTGGTCCGCACAACCGGGAAGCGTCCCTCGACCGAGTCCGCCATCGTGACGCCCCGCGTCGGCGCCCAGAACGCGAAACAATCGTAGAACCCGTTCGGGTCCGTGTTCTGGAACTGCAGCGTCCAGGTCTGGCCGCCGTCAGCAGTCTTGTAGATGCGCGACGCCGTGCCGGTGCCTGAGGACAGCAGGTAGGCGACCCGCTCGTTCACGCCGTGCACATCGCGGAACTGGAGCGTCTCCGCACCGGCGACGACGCCGGAGCGCCACGTGTCTCCGCCGTCGGTCGTGACCGCGAAGGTCCCACCGAGGCCGCTCGCCCACGCGATGCGGGGCGTCACCGGGCTGATGGCCTGGAGGCGGTTGGTCGTGCCGCTCTGCTGGACCCTGATCGTGGGTGATTGCAGGGCGGACGAAAGCGGCGCGACGAGCGCCAGCGCGGCGACGGTCAACGAGACGAAAGGCGTGCGCATGCCTGCCACCTCCTCCTGATGAAAGGCCTCCGATGATCACCCAACGGGCCGGGGCGCGCAAGCGAAGTGGGCCCGGCCGTTGCTCGCGAGCGAGCCGAGCGTCAATATGCGCAAGGAAGTGTCGTGAGCGCCGCGCGATCCTCGGAAAGCACAGCTGGCGGCAAGACCGCGGAGCTATACTCGACGTTATGCTCCCCCAGGCACTCGTCGGGAAACGTGTATTCGGTCTCGTCTTCGTCTCTTTCTTCATACTCCAGGGTCGCGCCACCGCACAGACAACCCACTCCGTAAGCAACGAAGCAGAGCTGCGCGCGGCGATCAGCTCGGCGCTGCCCGGGGACACGATCAGCTTTGCGGCCAACGTGACCCTCTCGTCCGATCTGCCGTCGCTTGCCGTGAACCTGACGGTTGACGGAAACGGCCACACGCTCTCGGGAGCGGACCAGTTCCGTGGCCTGACGATCGTGTCGTTCTCCGACGTGGCCATATTCGGACCAGTGTCCGTGGCCGTGCAGAACCTCACGATCGCGAACACCATGGCGACCGGCGGGACCGGAGGCAGCGGCACTGACGGCGGCGGCGGTGGTGGCGCCGGTCTTGGTGGCGCAATCTACGTTGCCGACCTTGCGACCGTGTCGCTCTCGAACGTCAGCATTGTGTCGAGCAGTGCGGTGGGAGGTGCCGGCGGCGCGGCTGCCGGGCTCGCGGGCGGCGGTGGTGGAGGCGGCATCGGAGGCGCCGGAGGCGATGGCGGCGGCGGTGGCGGCGGATTCGGGCTCTCCGCCACGGGGGGCAGCACGGGCATCGCGGGGAGTGACGGAATCCTGACCGGCGGCGCTCAAGGGGGCTACGCGTTCGCCTCCCCGACTTCGATCTCGGGTGGCAATAACGCCGGCGGCGGCGGCGGGGCCGAAATAGCCGGGTTCGCGGGTGGCGCCGGCGGCGGCGAGGCGGGGACAGCCACCTTCAGTTCTGATGGCGGAAACGGCGGATACGGCGGCGGTGGTGGTGGTGGCGCCAACTTCAACGCATCAGGATGGCCGGGTGGCGATGGCGGGTTCGGTGGCGGAGGCGGCGGCGGCCAGTTCGCGGGCGGAGCCGGTGGATTCGGTGGTGGCGGCGGTGGCGGCGTCGGTGCGGCCGGCGGATTCGGCGCTGGCTCGGGCGCGACATCGGCGGCCGGCGGCGGTGGCGGCGGCGGCGCAGGCCTTGGCGGCGCAGTCTTCGTCCAGGCTGGCGGCGCAATCATCGTCAATGGCGGCGTGACCATCAACGGCAGCAGCGTCACCGGAGGGACGGGAGGCGCGGGTGCGGCCGCCGGGAGCGCGTACGGCGCCGGGATCTACCTCGGTGGATCGGGGATATTGACGTTCGCGCCGGGCGCAGGCGCGGTTTCCACGTTGGCGGATCCGATTGTCGACGGCGCGGGAGTGGGAGGCGCCGGCAACTGGAGCGTGGTCAAGGACGGCGCCGGGACGCTCGTGCTCTCCGGCACCAACCTCTACACGGGATCGACATCCGTATTCGCCGGCACGTTGAGCGTGACGTCCAACGACAATCTCGGGACCGGATTCTCGATGTATCTGCGCGATGGAGCGACGCTCGCGATCACCGGCAGCAACGTGTTCAACCGCGGTCTCTTTCTCGACGGCGTGGCCACCGTCAGCGTTGCACCTGGTCAAACGGCCACGTGGTCCGGCTTCATCGAGGACCTCGAGGTCTCCTCGACATTGCGCGTCGACGGCGGCGGGACGCTGGCCCTGACGGGTTCGAACATCTACTCTGGGGGAACGATTGTCACGGGCGGCAGCGCGGTCCTCGTCAGCGACGACACCGCGCTTGGCCTCAACCTCGCCCCGCTCGCGCTCGGGGACGCGTCCGGCAGCGGGACGCTTGGGATTACGCCCGGCGCGACGATGGTTTCCGCCCGCGACGTCACGCTCGGCGGAACGGCCGGCGGAGTGTTCGACATGCGGGGGAGCTCGTCGCTCGAATTGACCGGCACCATCTCGGGCCCGGGGCAGCTGGCAAAGGCGGGTGGCGGAACGCTGACGCTCTCCGGCGCCAACAGCTACACGGGCGGCACCTACGTCGCGGCGGGTGTGCTGCAAGCCGGTTCGGCGAACGCGTTCGGCGGCGGCAGCATGGTGGTTGCGGGAGGCGCCACGCTCGATCTCAACGGGTTCTCCCAGTCGGTCGGAGCGCTCTCAGGCGACGGCAACGTCGCGCTCGGATCCTCCACGCTGACCACCGGCGGCAACGGAGCCAGCTCAGTCTTCTCGGGCGTCGTCAGCGGCAGCGGCTCGCTCGTGAAGGCGGGAACGGGCACGCTGTGGCTGACCGGCGCCAACACGTATGCCGGCGGCACCCTGGTGCTCGATGGCGCGCTGGTGGGAAATAGCACCAGCCTTCAGGGAGACATCATCAACAACGCCCTCGTCGTGTTCGACCAGGGCTCTGATGGTACGTATGCCGGATCGATGAGCGGCAGCGGCGTGCTGCAGAAGTCGGGGAGCGGCACGCTCACGCTCACCGGCAACAACACCAACGAGGGCGGGATCGTCCTGGCCGCCGGGTCACTGACAGGAAGAGCGTCGAGCTTCCGCGGGACCCTGGCCAACTTCGGCACGCTGGTGTTCGGCGGCGACGCGGACGACACGTTCACGGGCGTCCTCCTGGGCAGCGGCTCGCTCACGAAGTCCGGCGCCGGCACCCTTACGATGACCGGGGCCCAGTCCTTCGGCGGGCTGATCACGGTATTGCAGGGAACGCTGGCGCTGAACAACGACATCCTTGGCGGGAACATCAACGTTTCGCCCGGGGCAGGGTTCCGGGCGAGCGGCATCCTGAACGGCTCTGCCGACATCTTCGGTTCGCTGTTCGTCCCCGCGCCGTTCCCCGTCATCATCCCGACGACGACCGGCCCCGGAGGATGGCTGATCGCGGCGCGCTCGGGAGATCTGCTGACCACGCCGACCGTTCTGACGGTCGCCGGAAACTTGGTCGCGAGGGCCGGCTCCGTCCTGGGGATTCCGGTGGCGCCCGGTCCGTACCCGGCGCTCCTCGTGGGTGGCACGGCGGAGTTGAACGAGACCCATCTCGAGCTGCTGACCTCCGACCTCGGAACGCAGCGCGTGACGTCGTTCCTGGCGGTCGAGGCGCTTCGCGGCCTGACGATGATCGACACGACTGCGTCGACGCAGAGCGACCTGATCGTGCCGACGTTGAGGCCGACCGAGACGTCGCTGTACGTCACGCTGCTGAATCTCGCGGCACCGCTGACCCTGCCCGTCACGAACCCGAACTACGCCGGCGTCGCAGGCGCGATCGACCGGCTGAAGTTCGACCTGAGCGGCGATCGCGGCGTTGTCCTCCGCGAGCTCATCGCGCTCGACGACGACGCGCTGAACGACGCGCTGCAGGCGATCGCGGGTGAGGTGCACGCCTCTTCGCTGCACCTCGCGATCCAGAGCAGCGAAGCGTTCACCGACATGATCCGGAACTCCATCCTCGAACGCGACCTCGAGTCAGGGCCGACCGCGTGGGGCGGCGAAACCATCCGCTGGTGGGGGCAGTTGTCGCGCGAGCACGGCAGTTTCGGTGCGCGCGACGGCGTCCTCGGGGGCGGGCTCGACGTCACCGACGGCGCCGGAGGATTCGACTGGCGCCTGTCCGAACGCTGGTTGTTCGGCGCGGGCGGCGGCTTCAGCGGCGGGCGAATGGGGCTTGACGGGTTGTCGGCCTCCTCGGATTTCGCGGCGCCGCGCGCGTTCGGCGTCGTCGGGTTCAAGCCGAAGGCTTTCGGTTTGCGCGCCGGCGGCAGCCTGACGCGGTCGAAAGCCGAGACGAAGCGGAAGATCTTCTACCTTGCGACGCTTCCGCTGGAGCTCGGCGGCCTGCCCCTGACCGGAGGGATCGATCGCGAGGCCCTCGGCGAAGAAATGTCCATCCTCAACGACGAGTGGGGCGAGTACGCGGACAACCTGGAAATCAAGACGTACCGCTTCGACTACATGTTCGGGTACCGCCACGCGCGGTTCGCGCGGCGTGGCTTTCTCGAATCGGGCGCCGGCGCCCTCGCGCTCGAGCTGCTCAACCAGACGCTGAACCTCTCGCAGGCCGACGTGAAACTTCACCTCTGGCGCAAGCAGGGCGACATCCGGCCGTACGTCGAAACCCTGTTCCGGCGCGAGTTGACGGACGGGAAGACGACCACGGCCCTGCGCCTGTCGGGAGAGCAAGAAGGGGAGTTCGAGGTCGACGGCTGGCCGGTCAGCGGCAACACGTTCGCGGGCCGCGTGGGCGTGACGTTCGTCAGGCGCCTCGGCAAGCTCACGCTCGAGTACAGGATCCGCAAGGCGACTGGGCAGACTGTCCAGTCCGGAGACCTCCGGGTGAGGTTCTAGCGAGGCATCGGGCAGCACGCGCCCACAGGGATCGACGTTGCTATAATGCGCCCTCCCGGATCGACAGGGAGGGTGTCATGGATCTCACGCGCAAGCAGTTCATCGATCTCGCCGGCCGCGGCGCGGTGGGAACCGCGGTGACCTGGTCGGCCTTCGACTTCCTCGCGCCGGCGGAAGCACGCCAGGCGCGCGGCGTCCTGCTGTCCCCCGAAGTCAAAAAAGTGAAGGACTACATCGCGGCCCACCGTGAGGAGCACGTTGCCAACGTGCAGCGCGACCTGCGGCAGCCGTCGATCAGCTCCTGGAACAAGGGCGTCAAGGAGATGGCGGACCTGCTGGTCCAGTCGTTCAAGAAGCTGGGCTGCAGGGACGTGCAGATCGTGCCGACGTCCAAGCCACAGTGGCCGGGCGTGCTCGCGCACTACGACGTCGGGGCGCCGAAGACGATCGTCGTCTACTTCATGTACGACACCCAGCCGTTCGACGAAAAGCGCTGGTCGAGCCCGCCGCTCGAGGCGCGGCGCGTCCGGAACTTCGCGGGGTTCCCGGAGGCGATCGTCGCGCGCGGCGCGATCAACAGCAAGGGGGCGAACCGTTTCACGCTGAACGCGCTCGGGTCGATCGCCGCCGTCCACGGCAAGCTGCCGGTCAACGTCATCTTCACGTGCGATGGCGCCGAAGAGCAGGGGAGCCCGAATTTCCACGAGGTGCTCGAGCCCTGGCACGATCGGTTGAAGCAGGCCGATTGCCTGATGAACCTCGGACCGTCCCAGCAGGCGGACGGCACGGTGTCGATGCAGCTCGGGAACAAGGGAATAATGTACATCGAGCTCGAGGCGCACGGCGCCCGGTGGGGGCGCGGGCCGCAGAAGATGCCCATCCACTCGAGCCGCAAGGCCGTCCTCGACAGCCCGGTGTGGCGGTTGATCGACGCGCTGCGATCGATGTTCGACCCGGCGAAGAACGAGATACTCGTCTCCGGCTTCAGGGACGCGATCCGGCCGCCGAACCAGGAGGAACTCGAGCTGATGCGCGTCGTCACGACGAAGTTCCGCGACCGGCTCTTCGGATCCGAGCGCGAGAACGTGATGGCGTTGATGAACGACTGGACGCCCGAGGAGGCGGCGCACCACCTGACTTTCGACACGACGATGAACATCGACGGGATCTGGGGCGGGTACACCGGCGAGGGGGTCGCGACGATTCTGCCCGAGAAGGCGGCGGTGAAGATCGACTCGCGGCTCGTGCCGGATCAGAAGGTCAGCGCACAAGCGGACCTCGTGAGGGCGCACCTCGACAAGCACGGGTTCTCCGACATCGAGATGCGCCGTCTTGGAGGGGGCGACGAATGGTCGCAGACCTCCGTGAAGGAGCCCGTCGTGCAGGCGACGCTCGCGATGTATCGCGAGCACGGGATCGAGCCGATGGTGTGGCCGCGCGGCGCCGGCAGCTCACCGCAGTGGGAGTATACGCGCCGCCTCGGCCTGCCGGCGGGAGGCGGTGCGCTCGGTCACGGGTCCCGCGCACACGCGGACGACGAATACATCGTCGTCGACGGCGGTGGGAAGGTGGGCGGGATCGTCGAGTCCGAGCAGTCGATCGTGGACCTGATCTACGCCTATGCGAACTGGTCCGGCGGCACTGCCGCGAGATGATCGGAGGCAGAGTCGCGCCGGCGCCGCCTCATCCGCCGTGCGCCGATCGCGAGTCCGCTTCCGATGAGCAGCACCGGAAGGGGATGGGCATGAACCCGATCGCGATAGCGTCTGCGTTTCTCATCGCGACGCCGCTGCTCGCCGGCGCCGCAGCGCCTCCGAGTGATGTCGCCGCCGAGCAACAGCAAACGGCGGTGGACCTCACGGGACGCTGGAAGCTCAACGCGGACTTGAGCGACAAGCCGGTGCAGCCAGGCGAGCCGGGCGATCCGGCAGGCCCCAGTAGCGGGCGCCGCCCGCCCAGCGGAGGCATGCCAGGAGGGGGCGGCGGCGGCCGCTCCCCCAGGGGCGGCGGTGGCGCCGGCATGCGTGGTGGTCCCGGCGGAAGCCGCCAGGCGCCCACGGACATGGCGAAGATGCGCGACGCGATACGCGTCGTGCTGCACGCGCCCGCCGAGCTGATCGTCACGCGCAACGATGACGAGCTCGTGTTCACGGCGATGGACAGCGGGGAGATCATCCGGGTCCTCGTCACCGGCAAGAAGCTGAAGACCATGGCCGGCGGCGCCGAGCACGACGTCAAGGCTTCCTACAAAGATAACGCGCTGCTCGTGGAATCGAGCTTCGGGCCGCTCAAGGTGGTGGACACATGGCGTGTCAGCCCGGACCGCCGGCAACTCGAGCGGGTGACGAAGACGAGCGGCGGCCCGCAAGGTGGGAGAGACCGGCAGATCAGGCGCGTGTACGAGAGGGGGACAGTCACCAATTGACCACGAAAGCGGACAATTGGTGACTGTCCCCGCTATACTTGCGCCCCGAGAGGGCGCCGATGAACCGTTCCCGCCGCGCGTTTCTCGCCGCCGCGCCGGCGCTGCCGGCCGCCGCCCGCGCGATCGGCCGACCGGCGCCTGTTACAGAGGCCTCACGGTATGCCTCGTTCGATCCCTGGGTTGAGCTGAACACCGCCAACGTCGCCCACAACGTCAGCGCCATCGCCCGACTCACCGGGCGGCCCATCCTCGCCGTCATCAAGAACAACGGCTACGGCGCCGGCCTCGTCCACATCGCGCGCGCGCTCGAGCCTCTCGCTCCGATCCACGGCTTCGCGGTCGTCAAGATCGACGAAGCGTTCCGCCTTCGGGACGCGGGCCTGCGTAAACCGATCCTGCTCATGGGCCCGTTCGACGAGCGGCACATCAGCGACCTGGCGGAGCGTGCCATCCAGCCGATGGTCTACACGCGGCTCGGCGCCGAACTGGAGCGGGCCGCCGCGCGGCTGCGACGGCCCGTCGCCGTCCACGTGTGCGTGGACACCGGGATCGGCCGCGTCGGCGTGCCGCACCGCCAGGCGGCGGACTTCCTGCGCGCGCTGAACGCGCGGAACGCGGCGCACGTCAGCGGGACGATGATGACGTTCACCGAAGATCCCGACTTCGACCGCGAACAACTCTCGCGCTTCATCACGCTTCTCGACGGGCTCACTCGCGAGGGCGTCAAGGTCGGCCAGCGGCACGCCGCCTCGAGCTACACGTTGTTCCAGCACAAGTCCGATTCGTTCCTGGATCTCGTTCGCCCCGGCATGGTCATCTACGGCGTCTATCCGGAGCCGCCGTTCCGCGCGCCGAACCTGATCGATCTCCGGCCGGCGCTCGCGCTCCGCACGCGTGTGGTCTACGTCAAGCAGCTCCGGGCAGGAGAAAGCGCGGGCTACAACCGCGCGTTCAAGGCGGAGCGCGACGTCTGGGTCGCCACTTTGCCGGTGGGACACGCGGACGGCGTGCCGCGCGCGGCCGCCACAGGCGCGAAGGTGCGCATCGGCGACGTGCTGTATCCAATCGTTGCGTCGATTTCCGCGAGCCACTCGATCGTCGAGATCGGCGCCGAGCCGGCCGTGAAGATCGGCGACGTCGCAACGGTCTTCGACTGGCGGGACGGCTCGCGGCCCGAAGACGTCTCGACCTCCTGTGGAGTGTCGGTGTACGACCTGCTCATGCACCTGAACCCGCTGCTCGAGCGCCGCGTGGCGTAGTTCGACAGGCAAGGATGTGACAGATGGACGCAGACGATCTGCGCACGCTCCTCGACTATCACTACTGGGCGCGCGACCGGCTCCTTGACGCGGTTACCGCGCTCACCCCCGAGCAACTGCAGCGCGATTTGCGCAGCAGCTTCCCGTCGGTGCGCGACACGCTCGTGCACCTGTGCCTGGTCGAGTGGATCTGGCATGCCCGCTGGCACGGACGGTCGCCGACCGGGCCGCCGCGGAGCCCCGAGGAGTTCACCAGCCTCGAGCAGATTCGCGCGTACTGGCACGAACAGGAGTCGAACGTTCGCGCATTCGTGGCCCAGCTCAAGGAGGAGGATTGGAGCGCCGAGATCGACTACCGCAACACACGCGGGGAGGCGGGCCGCTCCTCGTTCGCGGAGATGATCCGGCACCTCGTAAACCACGGCAGCTACCATCGCGGACAGGTCACCACGATGCTGCGGCAACTTGGCGCGTCGCCCGCCCGGACGATGGATCTGATCGCGTTCTACCGGGAGCGATCCAGGAGCGCGGTGTAGCGGCGGTCTGAATACTTTCGCGCGCTCACCTGCCCGCGGGCGCCGGCCCGATCAGCTCGGTCCCCTCCGGCGTCTGCACGGACGATGCGAGCACGGCGCCGCGGACCTCGAGGCGTTCGAGGGTTTCCGGCGAGAGCCGCGCGGGCCAGGGGACTTCGGCCGTCACGCGCACGCCGACGAGCGTTCGCGCCATGCCGATCACCGTTACGTTCGAGCCGACGATCAACTCCGCCGGCACACGCAGCGCGCCGCGCTCGATGAGCACCAGGACGCGGTCGCGCTGTCCCATTTCCTTCCAGTAACGGGTGGCCGGCTCGATGAGGAACGCGTTGGGTTCGAGCACACCAACCACGTGCGCGTTGAGGATCCGCAGTTCCTGCCCGGCGAGCCCGTCCACGTGGGCCGCGAGCGTCGAAGCGCGGACGGTGAGCGGCGCGCGGAAGGCCGGCTCGATCGGCGGCTCGGGCGGTTCAACCGGCGCCGGCTCAGGGGCGGCGGGCGGCGCCTCTCCTTCCAGCGCAGCGGCAAGCGAGCTCGCCACGAGCGCGGCGCGTCCGACGAAGCCGGCGCGGGTCCGCTCAGCCACGTCACTCCAGGCGGCATTCTTCACGTCCGCGGCGCTGATCCGCCGCAGCGTCCCTTCCACCCGGACCGTGGCGCCGGCCATGGCGGGTGAGAGCGGGCGCGGCGCGATCACGACCAACTCCCGCCCGTCCCCTTCCGCCTCGCGCATGGTGAACACGCGCCTTCCGTGAACGTCGATGACGCGGCCCGCCGCCACGACCTGTCCCCCGCGCGCCCTCGAGGGCTGCTGCCGGGCTTTCGCCGACGACGTGGCCTGCTCAGCAGCCGCTCCCGGGTGCCCATCTGGTGCGGCGCTCGCGACGCCCGCCATCAGCAGGCCCACCGCCCACACTACCGACCACAGCCGTCGTGTCTCCATGGTCATGACCGCTCGCGCGCTGCAAAGCAGGTTCCCAGGCGCTCTTCTTGCTTCGCTGACTCACGGCCGGGCCATCCATGGGTTCGATGCGAGCGATCGCCGTCATCTCTCTTCTCGCGCTGGACTTGGTTCCGTGCGCGGCATCGGCTCAAAGCTGGGATGAGCCCTGGTCGGATCCTCGAGATCGGCCGCCGCGGGTGGACCTCAGCGTTTCCGCCGGGATGCTCGCGCCGACCGACTGGAGCGACCTCGTCGTCCTCGGATCCCTGTCGCCAGTATCGGGTGCGCTCGAGCAGGTGCTGGTGCGCGATATCCGAATCGAGCCCGACCGCGTGTTCGGCGCCGCGGTGACCTACTGGCGCGACCGGTACGGCTTCCGCGCGCAGGCTGCTCTGTCGCGCTCCTCGTTGACGGTTGGCGGCGCGGTGGGCTCCGACCGTGAGCGCCTCGCGGCCGACGTCGACAGCTGGTTCTACGATGTTCGCGGCGCGATCGGCCTCGTCGAGTACTCGCCGGCGCGCAAGCTGTGGCCCTACGTGTTCGTCGGGCTCGGCGCCATCACCTACGATCTCGATCGCACGATCAGCCCGCCACTGCTCACGTTCATCGAGCGCGGCGGGACGCGACGTGACGCGCGCGGCGACATCGTGATCGTCGAGGAAGACGGGCGTGAGTTCATCCTCGCCGTCGACGAACTGGCGCTCGAGACTGTGCTCGCCCTGAACTTCGGCGCGGGATGCGACTTCAGGCTCCCGCTGGGCGGCGGCGGTCTCGGGCTGCGGGTCGAGGTATCGGACCACGTTTCCTCTTCGCCGCTTGGGCTTCGCGTTCGAGAGCTGGGCACGCTCGGCGGGCTGGGGCAGGAGGACGCGGTGCGATTTGGCACGGTGCACCACCTCCGCGCGGCGGCCGGCCTCGTGGTGCAGGTCGGGCGCTGACGAGCTCGTCGAAACGGCTGACCATGGCGCTCCGGTTGCACACGCTGCCGCGCGCGACCGCGGAGGGTCGCCCGCATGGTCAAAGTTGTCCCAGCCGCTTGCCTTTTTGTCCTCGCCGTCACTTCCCAGGCGCTCGCCGAGCCCATCACAGCCGTTTACAACATCATCGTGACGCAGAAGTGCTCGGCTGGCGCATGCGCGCCGTTCAGCCTGGCGTTTCCGTTGACGTTGACGTTCGATCGTGGCGTGACCGCGGCGTCCGACGATCCCACGAACCCGGCGCGCGACTACGGCCCGCCGACGTTCTCGGACGTTCCGCTCGATCGCCCCGGGGTGTTTCCGGGCGCGACCGCGATCCGGAGAACGGTGGACGTCGGACTTCTGCTCGACCCGCCGATCGGCTGGCGGCACGTCGCGCATGCACTGAGCGTGAACACGTTCACCGCGCCGGAGATCGAGTACCAGTGGTACCTGGGCATCTTCGAGATCGAGGACGGCCTTCCCGGACCGCCGCTGCTCACGCCTGAGTCGATGGTCCGTTTTCTCGGGCGAGGAGCGAATCCGCTCGCGTTCGGGTACTCGTTCGCAGGCCAGCTGAGGAACGTCAACGATCAGACGACACCCGATTCGGTTGGATACTCCGGCTGGGCGATGCTCGTGAATCCCGAACCGATTCCGGAACCCGCGACGCTGCTGCTGCTCGGCGGGGGATTGGCCGGCGTACTCGTCCGAAAGAGGGGTCAGGTCTGGAACACCCGGTCTAACGAACACCAGCGACACTCAAGAAGGTCTGGTGTCGCTGCTGTCCGTTAAACCGGGTGTTCCAGACCTGACAGACCTGACCCCTCAGAACGGAGGGCGCTGGGCGCTGGGCGCTCGGCGCTGGAGCCTGCTCGGTAGCGCGCGTAGCGCCGTAACGCCCCTGCGCCTCAGCGCCTCGATCAGCGCAGGTGCTTGTTGAAGAAGTCAATCGTGCGCTGCCACGCGAGCTTTGCCGCAGCTTCGTCGTAGCGGGGCGTCGTGTTGTTGTTGAAACCGTGCTGCGTGCCCGGGTACTGGTGCATCGCGTAGGGCACCTTGTTGGCCTTCAGCGCTGCTTCGTACGCGGGCCAGCCGGCGTTGATGCGCTCGTCGGTCTCGGCGTAGTGGATCAGCAGCGGCGCCTTGATCTTCGCAGCGTCTTCCGCGGCCGGCTGGTTGCCGTAGAACGGCACGGCCGCGGCGAGATCCGGCAGGCGTGTCGCCAGCATGTTGGCGACGCCGCCGCCGTAGCAGAAGCCGACGACGGCGATGCGGCCGGTGCACTCGGGCCGCTCTTTGAGGAACGTCGCGGCGGCGACGAAGTCCTCGCGCGTTTTTGCCTGATCGAGCTTCTGAAACAGCTTGCGCGCGTCGTCTTCGTTGCCGGGGTACCCGCCGAGCGGCGCGAGGGCGTCGGGCGCGAAGGCGACGAACTTCTCGAGCGCCACGCGGCGGGCGATGTCCTCGATGTGCGGATTGAGACCGCGGTTCTCGTGCACGACGAGCACGCCCGGGAGCTTGCCGGCGGCCGCCGCGGGGCGGACGTAGAACCCGCGCATCTTCCCGGAGCCCTGCGGGGATGGATACTCGAGGTACTCCGCGCGCAGGCGTTTGTCGTCGGCCGCAACCTGTTGCGCCTCGGCGAAGCGCGGGTTCAGCGCATCGAGCAGCATCGGCGCCGTCAGGCCTCCGACCGCGAACTTCGCCGCGCCATCGAGAAACCCGCGGCGGTCGATCAGGCCGTGTACGTACTTGTCGAACAGGTTGAGCAATTCCTGATCGAAATCGGACGCTTTCTTGTCGGGCATGCGCTCCTCCTCCCCAAGGAGATGGGATTCTACCCGACTCGAACCTTCCGGGCGTCTCGGGCGTCTAGCTGCCGCAATGGAGGTGCCTATGGGACGAGGGCCGGGCCTGGCGATCGCCGCCGCGTGTTTCCTGACCGTGTCGCCGATCGCGCAGCAGCCGCCGGGGCCGCCGCAACCGGACCGCATCATGATCGCGGCTGAGAAGTCGGCGGTGATCGAGGGAGCGCTGCAGCGCCTCCAGAAGGCGTACGTCTTTCCGGAAGCCGCAAAGAAGATGGAAGAAGCGGTGCGTGCCCGCGTCGCGCGCAAGGAGTACGACGGCATCGCGAGCACGCTCGCCCTGGCGAAGATGCTGACCGAGCACCTGCAGGTCAGCCGCGACAGGCACCTGCGCGTGATCTACAACGCCGAGGGGTTCCCGGACCGACGGGGGGATCCCACGCCGGAGGAACGCGCGCGCTTCGTGGAGAATGCCCGCCGCCTGAACTTCGGCTTCGAGCGCGTCGAGCGGCTCCCCGGCAACGTCGGCTACCTCGACCTCCGCGCCTTCGACGGGATGCCGGATGGGTCGGAAACCGGCCATGCCGCGATGAAAACAACCTGAAGAGCCTCAAACGCGCCACGATTGTGGGTGAGACGACCGGCGGCGGCGCGCATCCCGGCGGCGTTCGCCGGATCAACCAGTACTTCGGCATCTGGGTACCGGCCGGTCGGGCGATCAACCCGATCACGAAAACGAACTGGGAAGGCACGGGGATCGAGCCCGACGTCAAGGTGGACGCGAAGCTCGCGCTCAAGACGGCGCACCTCGACGCGCTCAAGAAGCTGGAGAGCGAGACGAGCGACGCGCGCCGGAAGGACGCGCTCCGGCGCGCGATCGCGGACGTGCAGAAAGAGCTCGACTCTCTCGGGGCATCGAGCTGACGCGCATCTCGCACGATAGTTCAATCGGCAATCTTCAATGCACGCGTCACTGTTGTGTGGTTGTCCGTGTGCCCAGTTCCTTGAGCAGTTCCTGCACGCCGGCCTCGAGCTGGCGGTCCCGTCCCGCCAGGTTGTCCTCAGGGGTGTTGTCCACGAAGATGTCCGGCGGCACGCCGAAGTTCTCCATGTTGGTCCGCTGCGCGTCGGCGAGGAACACGCCGGTGCCGGGCGTGCGGACGGTCGAGCCGTCGACGAGCGAGTAGCTGCCGGTGCCGATCACGGCGCCGGCAGTCGGCGTGCCGATCACCTTGCCCAGGCCGAGCGCGCGGAAGCCGGCGGGGAACATCTCGGCGTTGGACGCCGACCGCCAGTTCTGCAGGACGACCTTCGGACCGAAGAAGCCTGAAAACGGCCGCGGGTTCGGCTCGGTGCCGCGCGGCTGCCAGATCTGGTAGGGGCGCTGCACCAGGATGCCGAGCAGTTCCTGGTCGATGTTGCCGCCGCCGTTCCAGCGCTGGTCGATCACCAGAGCCTCCTTGTGCCGGTTCTCGCGCAGCTCTTTTTCGAAGCGCCGCAGCGACGGCTGGTTCATCGCCTGGATGTGCAGGTAGCCCACACGGCCGTTCGATAGCTTGTCTACCATCACGCGGCGCTCGCGCACCCAGCGCTCGTAGCGGAGCTGGTTGTGGGCGCCCTGCGTGATCGGCGCGATGCGTGTTTTCCAGGCCCCTTCCTCGGCCGGCTTGTTGTTGAGGGTGATCTCGACTTTCCGGTTCAGGCGGTGGTTGAGGAGCGACCAGTACTCATCTCCCGCCTTCACCGGCTTGCCGTCGATCGCGAGCAGGTAGTCGCCTACGCTGACCTTCACCCAGTCCTTGTCCGCCGGCCCTTCCTCGTAGACGTGGGTCACGCGATAGCGGCCCGCTTGTTCGTCCGGCTCGAGATCCAGCCCGAGGTAGCCGGTGGACACGCCTCCTTCGCGGGACGCGGGCGGCGAGGCCGCGCCGGTGTGCGAAGCGTTCAGCTCGCCGATCATCTCGTTGATGACGTTCAGCAGTTCCTGGCGGTCGCCGACGTGCGCGACGAGCGGCGCGTACTTCGCCTTCATCGCGTCCCAGTCCTTGCCGTGCATCTTCGGATCGTAAAAGCGGTACTTCATCGTCCGCCACGCGTCGCCGAACATCTCGGCCCACTCGGCCGGACGATCGATGCGGACCTTCACGTTGAAGTTCACGCGCCGTCGTTGCGCCTCGCGCGTGCCCGCGGCCGGCGGGCCGTCACCGCGGGGACTGCCCGCCGAGACCGGCACCGAGTACACGCCGCGCCCTTCGCGGAAGAACAGGCTGCGGCCGTCTCGCGCGAACGTCAGACCCGAAATGCCGGGGCCGCCGAAGCCGCCGCCCGGCGGGGTCGGAGGCGGGTCGTCGTCCTCTCTTCCGCCGCCGAGCGCGGTCACGCGTGAGAGCCGCCGGCCGTCCTGCCGGATCGCGTAGATGACCGGCTGCGTGCGGAGCCCGGCGGGCTCCGTCGTGACGAACGCCAGCGTCTGGCTGTCGGGCGCGAGAGCGTAGCTCGTCACGGGCATCGGCATTCGGGTGACCTGCCGTGTCCGCCGTTTGAGACCCGCCCAGTCGACCGCGATCGGCTTGACAGGCTCCGCGGCCGCCCGCCGCGCGCGTCCTTCGGCGGGGGTGGTCTGTTCGTCGGTTGCGCCGGGCTCGCGCTCCTCGAGTGGATCGTCCGGGTCGCGCTCCTCGCGCTCGAGCGTGACGGCGTAGATCTGGCCGGAGCCGCCGAAGAAGCCGCCGCCTCCGCCGAACCCTTCGGAGCGGATGAAGTACAGCTTCCGGCCGTTCGGCGCGAAGCGTGGCGCGGCGTCGTGGTACGAGTCGAACGTCGCGCGCCGCTCGTCGCCTCCCGCCGCGGGCACGAGATACACGTCGCCGGTGCGCACCTGGTCGGGGCGTGCGTACGCGATCCACTGGCCGTCTGGTGACCAGGCGGGCGCGCTGATGTTGCCGTACTTCGACGTCGCCAGCTCGATCGTGCGGCGGGTCTCGACGTCGTACCGCCGCAGCTTGCCGTCGGAGGAGACGTACGCGAGGGCCTTCGAATCGGGCGACCAGGCGAGCGAGAGCTTCAGCGCATCGAGATCGGTGATCTGCTGTGCCGCTCCGGCGCCGTCGGTCGAGGCGAGGTAGATCTCCTCGCGCCCGCTGCGATCCGAAACGTAGGCGACGGTCTTCCCGTCGGGGGAGTAGCTCGGGTCGCGGTCGCGCGCCGGGCCATCCGTGATCTGGACGAGGTCTCCCTCTTCCACCGGCGCGGTGAACACTTCTCCGTGAATCGAGAACGCGATGCGTCGCCCCGACGGCTCGAGCGCGTAGTCGTCGACCTCGGACGCGAACGGGCGGACCTCCGTCGCGTTCTCCTGCGTCTCGGCGGCGATCTCCAGCGTGATCGGCGCGGCCGCGCGGTTTCCCACGTCGAGTTTCCAGATGCCGAAGTCGTGCTCGAACATGATGACCTTGCCGTCGGCGCTGATCGACGGCCACCGTACGTCGCCCGCCTTGAACGTCGTGACCTGCGCGGCGGCGCCGCCGCTGTCGGAGATGCGCCAGATGTTGGTCAGGCCATTCCCCTCGCGGTCCGACACGAAGTAGATGTACCCGTCGCGTCCCCACATCGGCCACGAGTCGAGGCCGTTGAAGTCCGTGATCCGGGTGAACGCCTTCGACGCGACGTTCATGATCGTGATGTCGGTCTGGTTCGCGCCGCGGTAGTACTTGCGCCAGTAGACCTGCCCGTGCCGGTTGATGGCGAGCTTGCCGCCGTCCGGCGAGTAGTCGGCCCAGATGCCCATGTCCGCGCCGGCGCTCTTCGGCATCCCGCCTTCGAGGCCGACGGTGTAGAGCCTCGGCGCGAAGTCCTCGGCGCGGTTGCTGGCGAACAGGACACGCTTCGAGTCGGGCGACCAGCCGACCACCGTATCGTCCGCCGAGTGCGCCGTCAGCGCCTTCGCCAGGCCGCCGCCAGCCGGCACGATGAACACGTCGAGGTTGCCGTTGCGGTCGCTCGAGAACGCGATCCATTGCCCGTCGGGCGAGAAGCGCGGGTAGACGTCGCGCGCGCGGTGCACGGTGACGCGCCGCAGGTTCCTGCCGTTCTCGTCGGCGACCCAGACATCGGCGAGATACGTGAACGTGATCTGCCCGGCGCGGTAGTGCGGATAGCGAACGAGCTTGGCTTCGGCGGCGTCGGCGCGCGGAACAAGCGCGAGCGCCGCGGCCAACGCAACGGTCAGGTGTTTCATGAGCATGCTCCCGGAAGAGGGTCGGATTATACGCTGCGGAGTGGACGGTGGACCGGCCGCGCGCTATGCTTGAGCTACACTGACCAACCTGGGATCCGGGAGGCGCGTGTGGACCAGCCCAATTTCATCGCGGTCTGTTCCCTGGCCTTCTTGACGACTTTCATACTCCTCGCCGTACTCGCCATCGGCATGCGCGCGATCACGATCATCTTCACAGAACGGCACGCGGGAGCGGATGCCGCGGTGATCGCCACGATTGCCGCGTCGGTCGCCGCGATCTCCCCTGGCGCCCGGGTGGTCCAGATCGAGGAGATCCCATGCTCGCCCTCGCCACCGCCAGAAAGATCCGGGTGATGCTGACCCCCTTCCGCGACGGGCTGCAAAGCTCGTTCGGAGGGAAGACCCGCCTGAAGGACATCCTCCCGGCAATGGAGTTCGCCGCGAAGGAGGCGGCGATCCGCCATTTCGAGTTCGGCGGCGGCGCGCGCTTCCACGCGCCGTACTTCTACCTGGGCGAGGATCCCTTTGCGTGCCAGGACGCCATGCGGCGCGCGGTGGGTCCCCAGGCGGACCTGCAGATCCTGACCCGCTCGGTGTCGGGCGTGACGCTCACGACCCAGCGCCTGAAGGCGCTCGATCTGCAGGCGCACCTGATGGTCAAGCACGGCACGACCTGGGACCGCAACTTCGATTACATGAACGACGTGGACAACCTGGAGCGCACCGGCCGGCCGATTGTCGCCGCCGGGATGCACCACCAGGTCTCGGTCGCCATGATGGGCCTCCCGTTTCGCGACGACACGGTCCACACGCCCGAGTTCTACGTCGCGGTGGTGCGCGCGCTGCTCGGGCGCGGCGTCCACTTCGACAGCGTCTGCATGAAGGACGCCTCGGGCACCACGGACCCGAAGACCTGTTACGAGACCGCGCGCGGGCTCAAAGCGATCCTCCCCCCGGAGATCCCGCTCTGGCAGCACACGCACGACACTGCGTCGATAGCCGTGTCGTGTTATCTCGCCGGTCTCGAAGGGGGCGTGGACGGGATCGACCTGTCGGTTCGTCCGCTGGCCTCCGGCACGGTGCAGCCGGACGCGCGATCGATGTGGCACGCGCTCAAGGGCACGGGGTGCGTGCTCGACATCGACGTGACGAAGATGGCCGAGCTCGAGAAACTGCTCGACGAAGGGCTCGCCGAGTACCAGTTCGACCCGGTCACCACCACGGCCGACGCGCGCGTGGTGAACTTCCCGATGCCGGGCGGCGCAATCGGCCCCAACGTCCACATGATGAAGGAGGCGGGCATCCTCCATAAGTACGGAGAGGTCCTGGCCGAGTTCCCGGTCGTGGTGAAGGCGGGGGGCGCGTGGACCAGCGTGACGCCCGGCTCCCAGCAGTACTGGCTGCAGGCGTTCAACAACGTGCTCCTCGGACGATGGAAGAAGATCGATGAGGGGTATGGCAAGGCGGTCCTCGGCTACTTCGGCCGGCCGCCGCTACCGCCCGATCCCGAGGTGGTCAGGATCGCGTCCGAGCAGCTCGGGAAGCCGCCGTTCTCCGGCGACCCGCTCGAGGCCGCGCCGAACACGTTGCAGCAGGCGCAGGACGCGCTGCACGCGCGCGGACTGCCGATGACCGACGAGAACATCTTCCTCGTCGCGTCCGCGATGGTGCCGGGGAAGAACGTCGATCTCAACGAGGGAATCCGGTTCCTGACGGGCAATGCCAGGACGTCACTGCCGCTGAAAAAGAGCGCGGCGGTCGCGCCGTCCGGGCCCGGCCCGGCACCCGCGGCTGCGCTGCATGCGTCCGAACCGCGCTCCCCGTTTGCCGTCCCCGTCACGACGACCTGTATCGTCGAAGAGCACGGGCGACGGCGTGAGTTCCGCATCACGATTGCGCCTTCTGGCGCCGCGGCGTTCGACCCTCCGCCAGCCAGCATCGCCGCGCCCGCGCCGCTGCCGCCGGCGGAGAGGGCGGCGTCGGGCGGGACGCCGGTATTCTCGCCGTTCGAGGGGAAAGTGGAGCTCGTCGCGCTCGACGTGCACGTCGGTGACGCGGTGAAGAAAGGGCAGGTCGTTGCGGGCGTCGAAGCGATGAAAGCGAAGCACGATGTCAAGGCGCCCTGCGCGGGCCACGTGGTCGCCATTCACGCGTCGCTCGGCACGGACGTGACCGCGGACCAGCCGATCCTGACGATCGGAGCCTGACCATGGAGGCCCTTACCGCGCTCGCCCGGGAGTCCGGCTTCGCCGCGGCCACCTGGCAGCACGCCGTCATCTTCATCGTCGGCGGCCTGCTGATCTACCTCGCCGTCCGCCACAACTACGAACCGCTGCTGCTCGTCCCGATCGGGTTCGGCGCGATCATGGCGAACCTGCCGCAGGCGGGGCTGAGCGCGGGCAGCCCCGTGTTCGCCGGGAGCGGCTACACGCCGGGTGGGCTCCTCCAGCACGTCTACGACACGGGAATCGCCACCCAGGTCCTGCCTCCCGTGATCTTCCTGGGGGTCGGCGCGCTCACCGACTTCCGGCCGCTGCTCGCGCGGCCATTGACGTTCCTGCTGGGCGCGGCGGCGCAGCTCGGGATTTTCGTCGCGGCGATTGCCGCGGCGTACCTGTTCGGGTTCACGCACCGTGAGGCGGCCTCCATCGGCATCATCGGAGGGGCGGACGGTCCCACCACGATCTTCGTCGCAAGCCGGCTGGCGCCGCACATGCTCGGGGCGGTTGCGGTCGCCGCGTACAGTTACATGTCGCTCGTGCCGATCATCCAGCCGCCCGTGATGCGGGCGCTCACCACGCAGGCGGAGCGGGAGATTGCCATGCCGCCGGCGCGCGAGGTGTCGCAGACCGCGGTGATCGTGTTCCCGATCGCCACCGCCATGCTGGCGTCGCTCTTCGTCCCGTCCTGCGCGCCGCTCGTGGGGCTGCTGATGTTCGGGAACCTGCTGCGCGAGACCGGCGTCACGGACCGGCTGTCGAAGACCGCCGGAGGCGCGCTCATCAACATCGCGACGATCTTCCTCGGGCTGGTCGTCGGCGCGACGATCAGCGGGCCGTCGTTCCTGACGCCCAAGACGCTGGGCGTCCTGGTGCTCGGGGCGGTGGCCTTCATCTTCGGCACCGCCGGAGGCGTGCTGTTCGCGAAGGGCATGAACTTGTTCCTGCCGCAGCACCTCAAGCTGAACCCGTGCATTGGCGCGGCAGGGGTCTCGGCCGTTCCGATGAGCGCGCGCGTCGTGCAGAACTTCGTCTCGCGGTCCACCGACGGCCGCGTGAACCCGCTCATGCCCGCGATGGGGCCGAACGTGGCGGGTGTCGTCGGGTCGGCGATCGTGGCCGGCGTGTTCCTCGCGCTGCTCGAGTAGCACGCACCCGTCTCACGGAAAACCGTCACCTGGTTCGTCCCCGCTAGACGGCCGCGCCGTTCGGGGCGCGGCACGACTCTCGCTCTCCGCCTCCGCCATTTGGCAGCGCCGCACGGCAGGCCCGGCATTTCGATGCGTTTGCGATCAGCCCTGTCCTGCCCGGCGGACGGGAGTGGCGTGTCCGGATGACACACGCCCGGGAGGACAGATGCGCGCACCTGCAGCAGTCCTGAAGGGGATGGCGCTCGCCGGCGCCATCGCGATCGTGACAGTCACGCCGGCGCCGGCGCAGGAGACAGAGGCCGGCTCGACGCGGGCACAGAATGCGGCCGCCCGCTGGGTCGTCACGGGGGGTTACGAGACCTTCGCCTTCCGTGACATTTCGCGTTCGGGACGACCGGTGGACGCCTCGCCGATCGCCTGGGAAGGACAAGGCCCGGCCGTCGGCGTCACGTACGAACGCCAGGACGCACGGCGCCTGCATCGCATCCAGGTTTCGGCGGCCCGCACGGGCGGCTTCGCGTATCGCTCACCGACGCGATTGACGGATGCCGCGGGCGGAGACGCCGCCTCGCGGGTGGATGCGCGCTACGAATACCGGCGGTACCCCTTGCGAGATCTGTTGCTCGACGGGCTCGACGTCGGCATCGGCGCGCAAGGGATAGCCGGGCGTGTGTCCGCGGTCCGGGAAACCTCTCCGTCGCTGACGGCCCGCTTCGCGCACAGCGACATCGGCGCTGCCGGGGTCATCGGGGCGCGACTTCGCCGCTGGAACGGCTTCGAACTGGAAGCGGCCTGGATCAACGGTCTCGTCATCTCGCGCCGGCAGCGCGAGCACAGCGCCGACGCGCTGTCGTCGGCGGCGAGCTGGGGAGGGGGCTGGCTCGAAGAGATCCGGCTCACCGGCCGAGTCCGGCTCTCGCGCGCCACGGCCCTGACGGTAGGCTGGTGGCGCAGCGGCGAGGGTTTCGGGAGCGATCACTTCAATTACGCAACCAAACGGAACGCGATCATGGCGGGGGTGTCCTATGCACGCTGACACGACGCGTCGCGGTTCGGTCCTCGCGTTCGTCATCGCCGCGGCGCTGAGCGCGGCGTGCAACACGATCTACGGCCCTACGAGCCCCGACCGCAACTGGGTCGTGCACGATACGCAGCGCTTCGCGCTCTACGCGCGTCCAGGTTCGTTCGGCGAAGAGAGCGCGGCGGCGCTTGGCGCGATCCTTGAGGACCAGTACACCGACGTGCTCGCGATGATGGAGCTGAGATCGTCGGCGCGCGTGTCCGTGTTTCTCTACAACTCGAGGTCGCAGCTCAACCCGCCGTTACCCTCGGATCGCAGCGGCGTCGCCTTTCCGGAGACCAACGCGGTCCACGTGGTCTGCGTGCCGCCGCTCGACGACAACCTGCAATCGCTCCTCGCACACGAGGCGAACCATGTGATCGTGCAGAACGGAATGGGCCGTGCAGGTACGAGCTTCATGAACGAGGGGCTCGCCTCGGCGCTGGTGTCGGAGCGCCACGCGGCAATTGGCCGGACGTTCCTGTACTCGTGGGCACGCCGGCAGACCGGACCGCTGCCCGCGATCGCCGACCTCTCGGACGACAGCAAGTGGAGCAGCTCGTCGGACGTGGGGTACAAAACGAGCGCGTCGTTCCTGGCCTTCCTGCTGGAGCGCCACGGCGTGACCCGGCTCAAGCAGCTGTACTACGCCTCGTCGTCCGAGTTCGGCACGCGGGCGCAGCAGATCTACGGCCGGAGCCTCCAGGATCTCGAGGGCGAATGGCTGGCGTTCCTCGGCCGATGAGCGCCCGGTGCCCGCTCGCGCTACAATCCCGCGCCATGCGAGTGATGCTTCCGCTCTTCTGCGCCATCGTTGCCGCGGCGGTCGTGGGTGCCCAGTCGCGCGGCGATCGCCCCGCTCCCAACCCCGGCGCCAGCCGATCCGCCGTGCTCGCGCGCAATGGCCTGATCGCGACCAGCCAGCCGCTCGCCTCGGCGGCCGGACTGCGGGTCCTCCAGGAAGGGGGGAATGCGATCGACGCGGCCGTCACGGCAGCCGCCGTGCTCTCCGTCGTCGAGCCAACCATGAACGGGCCCGGCGGCGACCTGTTCGCGATCGTTTACAGCGCGAAGGATCGCAGGCTGCACGGCCTCAACGCGAGCGGTCGCGCGCCCGCCGCTGCGACGCCGGAAGAATTCGCGCGCCGCGGGCTGGAGACGATTCCGT
The DNA here is from genome assembly GCA_035463475.1 of Vicinamibacterales bacterium. Taxonomy (GTDB): domain Bacteria; phylum Acidobacteriota; class Vicinamibacteria; order Vicinamibacterales; family 2-12-FULL-66-21; genus JACPDI01. Next base: position 48,040 of record DATHTE010000079.1, on the reverse strand, counting down.
ATCGTAGCGAGCTTTCGGTATCCGTGCCCGGCGTCGTGGATGGATGGGCCACGCTGCTGCAGCGGTTCGGCACGATCGGCCTCGACCGCGCGCTCGAGCCGGCGATCGCCTACGCGCGTGACGGCTACGCAGTGTCGGAGATCATCGCCGTGCAGTGGGCCGACAGCGCGGCAGCGCTCGCCCGCGATCCGAACGCGGCGGCGGTCTTTCTGCCAGACGGCCGCGCCCCGCGCCCCGGCGAGATCTTCCGCAACCCGAAGCTGGCGGCGACACTGGAGACGCTGGCGCGGGAGGGGGCGGCGGCGTTCTACCGCGGCGCCATCGCGCGCCAGATCGCGGCCGACATGAAGCGCCGGGGCGGGCTGCTGACCGAGGCGGACCTGGCCGCGCACCGATCGGACTGGGTGGAGCCGATCTCCACCACGTACCGCGGCTACGACGTTTTCGAACTGCCGCCGAACACGCAGGGGATCGTCGCGCTCGAGATGCTGAACATCATCGAGGGATTCGATCTGAAGGCGATGGGACACAATTCCGCCGCCTACCTGCACACGCTCGCCGAGGCGAAACGCATCGCGTTTGCCGATCGCGAGGCTTACCTGGCCGATCCCGCCGCCGTCCCGGAGGACGTGCTGCGGATGCTGCTGTCGAAGGAGTACGCGACGGCCCGCCGCCGGGAGATCGATCCGTCCCGGGCCGCGCGCGCGTACGAGCCCGGACGCCCCGGCTCGCGGTCGCTCCCGCCTTCTGGCAACACGCACGACGCGCGCGGGGACACCATCTACATGACGGTCGCGGATCGCCATGGCAACGTCGTGTCGCTGATCCAATCGCTGTACGAGAGCTTCGGCGCGGCGATCGCCGCCGGCGACACCGGAATCGTCCTTCACAACCGCGGAAGCCTCTTCACGCTGCGCGCCGGCCACCCGAACCGCATCGCGGCAGGGCGGCGGCCGATGCACACACTGGTCCCCGCGATGGTGATGAAGGACGGGCGCCCATGGCTCTCGTTCGGCGTGATGGGGGGCGACATGCAGCCGCAGGGGCACGTGCAGGTGCTCGCCAACCTGATCGACTTCGGGATGAACGTGCAGGAGGCAGGAGACGCGCCGCGGTTCCGTCACACGGCGAATGGCCTCGCGATCGAGTCGGGCATCGGACCCGAAGCGCGCTTTGGCCTGGACGCGCGTGGGCACCGCCTCGTGGACAGCATCGGCTCGTTTGGAGGCTTTCAGGGCATCCTGATCGATCCGCGGACCGGCGTGCTGATGGGCGGATCGGATCCGCGCAAGGATGGTCTCGCGATCGGGTACTGATCGCCGTATGTCCGGCTCGCGCTGGCGGGTCACCGACGCGGAAGCGGGCCTGCGGCTGGACAAGTTCCTCGCCGCCGCGGGCCGGCTCGCGTCTCGCGGCCGCGCATCGGGAGCGATCGAGCGCGGCAAGGTGTTCATCAACGACACGGAGGTGCCGCCGGACGGCGCCGCGACCCGCCTTCGCGCCGGCGATGACGTGCGCGTGTGGATGGACCGGCCAGGCAGCTCGAAACCCCGCCTGCGCGCCGGCACCTTCGGCGCGTTGCGGGTGGTCTACGAAGACGATGCGCTGCTCGTCGTGAACAAGCCGGCGGGGCTACTGGCCGTGCCGCTCGCCCGGCAGGGGGACGCGCCGTCGATCTACGACCTGGTCGAGGACCACTTCCGCTCGCGAGGCAAGCGGCGGCCCTTCGTCGTGCACCGCATCGATCGCGACACGTCAGGGCTGGTGGTGTTCGCGAAGAACGCGCGCGCGCAGGCGCTGCTCAAGGAACAATTCAAACGGCGGGAGCCGGAGCGCGTGTACTGGGCCGTCGTCTACGGCCATCCTGCCCCGCCATCGGGCACGTGGCGCGACCGCCTCGTGTGGGACCGCGTGGCCCTCATCCAGAAAGAGACGCACCCGAGAGATCGCCGCGGAAGCGAGGCGATCAGCGAGTACCGCGTGCTCGAGACCTTCGAGAACGCGTCGCTGATCGAAGTCCGGCTGCGGACCGGCCGGCGCAACCAGATCCGCCTGCAGGCGCGGCTCCGCGGTCACACGCTGGTGGGGGAGAAGCGGTACACGGTCGAACCTGAATCGCTTCGGCCGATTCCGTTCGCGCGCCAGGCGCTCCACGCGCTGCGGCTCAAGTTCAGGCATCCAGTCGAGGACCGGACGATGGAGTTCGAGGCGCCGCCTCCTGCCGACTTCGCGCAACTGCTCAGGCGTCTGCGCGTCAACGCTGCGGATCGAGCGGCACGACCAGCCAGAGCAGCAGATAGACCAGCGTCCCCGGGAAACCGGCGGAGAGAATCGAGACGATGACGTACAGGACCCGCACGCGCGTGGGCCTCCAGCCGAGCGCCTCCGCCATTCCCCCGCACACGCCGCCGAAGATGCGCTGCCGGCGCGATCGGTACAGTGCCATGAATTCTCCCGGCGCCCCCTGAAACGCCATACGATGGTGTCACGTAAGGCGTTTCAAAGGACGTCCCCATCCCGATCGACCTGGAGGCAGTCACCGAGGCGCGCCTGGTGGCGCAGGCACTGGCAGGCTCGCAAGCGGCCTTCGAGCAGATAGTTCGCCGCTACCAGCGCCCGGTGTTCAACCTCATCGCGCGCATGACCAACGACCCGGCGCTCGCCGAAGACCTGGCGCAGGAGACGTTCGTCAAGGCGTTCCGCAATCTCGCCGCCTTCGACGTGAGCCGCCGGTTCTCCAGCTGGATCTTCCGCATCGCGCACAACACGACGCTCGACGCGCTGCGCCGCACGCGCCTTCCGACCCGCCCGCTCGACGAACCCGGGCGGCCGCCCGACGGCGCCCCGCGCACAGGGGTCGGCATTTCGCCGCCGGATCCTGCCGAGCGCGAGGCGCTCGGCCGCGCCCTCAACGCCGCCCTCGGCCAGCTCCGCCCGGAGTACCGCACCGCCATCGTCCTGCGGTACGACGAAGGGCTGCCCTTCGAGGAGATCGGGCACGTGATGGGCATCCCCGCCGCGACGGCGCGAACCTACGTCCACCGCGCGCGCAAGGAAATGGCGGAGGCGCTCACGGCCGCCGGCTGGGCGCCGTAGGTTCTGGGGTTCTGCCGGCACGGTTCTGCCGCACGGGTTCTGTCGGCCGGTTCTCCCGACCGGTTCCCCGCCTGCCTGCGGCCGACTGCCCGATCAAACTACCCGAACGCCCGATAGCCCGACTGCCGATCGCGCCGTTATCCGATGACCCGATTGCCAGTGACCCGATGGACACGCCGCAGGTGTTGAAACGCTTCCCCCCGATCCCCCGTAAGGCGGAGTGAGGACATGGACGAGGAGCTGGGTCGTAGCTACGGCCGCTGGAGGACTGCCGAAGTGGCTGGGCGCGACGACGAGGCGGATTCGGCGTTCAAGGGGGTCTTTGCGGCGGCCCCGCGGCAGGAGCCTTCGCTGCAGTTCACGGCGCGGGCGATGCGGGCGGTCGCCGAGTCGTCCGCGACGGAAGTGCGCCAGGCACGCCAGACGCGTCGCGGCCTGATCGCGGGGGGAGCGCTGGGCGGGCTCGTGGCGCTGTATTTCGGGGCGGGGCTCATCGCGTCCGCGGTGTCAGCGACGCTGCTTGGCCTCCTGGACCTGCTCGTGGCGACGGTGGTGAACACGGCGTCGGCGGTGAACACGGGTGCGGACGTGTGGAGCGTACTCGGCGCCCTCGGACGGGCGGCCGCCGCGTTCGTCGCGGATCCGAAGGTGACGATCACGCTGCTCGCGATCCAGGGGGTCGCGGCCATGGCGCTCTTCGCGCTGCAGCGTCTTCTCGGGACTGATGGGGAGTCATTCAAATGAGAATCCGGGCTGCGTTGGTAATGGCGTTCTGCGTCGCCGCGATGGCGGCCGTCCCCGCGGCGGCCGCGGCGCAATCCCCCGCGGACACGCAGGCGCTGCGCGCCCGCATCGAGGCGCGCTACGACATCGTGCCGCTGACCGACGGCATCGCGCTTCGGCCCAAGGCGCGCGGCGGCGACGTGCGCCTGATCGAGATCGCTGACGGGGCGATCAGCATCAACGGCTCGCCGGTCACGGGGGGCGAGCTGCGCGATCGCGTCGGACGCGACGCGGATGCGATCCTCCAGCTGTCCTACCTGGATGCCGCGGAGCGAAGCACGCTGTTCGCCCAGCCGGAGCCGCGGCGCGAGCCCACCGAGCCCCGCGCCTCGGAACGGGAGGAGGGTGCCGCCGAGCCGGCGGCGCCAGCCGCAGTCGAACCGGAGCGCCAGCGGGCGCGCAGGTCGCGGGGCGATCGCGTGCGCGTGTTCGGCAGTGTGTCGGTGCCGCGTGACGAGGAGATCGACGGCGAGGTGGTGGCCGTGTTCGGCTCCGTGCGGGTCGACGGGGTGGTCCGCCAGCAGGTGGTGGCCGTCCTCGGTTCGGTCGACCTCGGGCCCGAAGCGATCGTGCGCGGGGACGTCGTGTCGGTCGGCGGCCGCGTCCGCCGCGCGGAAGGGGCCCGCATCGAAGGGGCGGTCACGGAGGTCAGCCTCAACTCACCGGGGATGGACGTCCACGTGGAGCCCTGGATGGGCGGGTGGGGTTTCGGCCCGTTCGGGACCGGCACCTGGGGCGCGGTTCCGCGTCTGATCGGCAGCACGTTCCGGTTGCTGCTGCTGGCGCTGCTCGCGTCGATCGCCCTGCTGCTCGCCCGCGGGACGGTCGAAGGCGCGGCGCAGCGCGTGAGCGATGAACCGGTCAAGGCGACCCTCGTCGGCGTGGCCGCGCAGATCCTCGTGATCCCGGTGCTCGTCCTGACCGCGATCATCCTCGCCGTGTCCATCATCGGCATCCCGGCGCTGCTGTTGCTGCCGTTTGCCGTGCTGTTGCTGCTGCTGATGGCTCTCGCCGGGTTTGCCGGCAGCGCCTTCGCGGCGGGCGCGTGGGTGCGCCGCCGCTTCAGCCTGTCCACGCAGCCCGGCTACGTCGATCTCTGGATTGGCGTGGTCGCCCTGCTGCTGCCGCTGTTGGTGGGGCGCGTCATCGCGCTCGCAGGATGGGGCGTGGGCCCGCTCGTGTTCCTGCTGATCGCCATCGGGCTGTGCATCGAGTATGTGGCCTGGACGAGCGGATTCGGCGCGGTGCTGGCGAACGCCTTCGGCCGCTGGCAGGCCCGCCGCGCGTCGCGCGCGACGCCGCCTCCGGTGACGACGACGACGGCAGCACCGCAATAAGTCAAAGGAAAACGTGCCTTTTTCGATTTACGTTCTACTACTTACCGATTGGTCTACCGGAGCTGGAACAGCGTCACGTCCAGCACGCGCGCCTGGCGTGAGGCGCGGTGCCACTGGATGAGGATCGGGCTCTGGTAGGTGCCCTCGACGATCGCGGGCGCGCCCGTCTTGCCATCCGTGGCCACCAGCAAGCTCACGGATCGCTTCATACGGAAGAAACGTGACAGGGGATACGCCATCGTGCGCGCGAGCATCCGCTCCGCGCGCGACTCCCCGAGCCCCAGCAGATCGACCAGCCGGTTGAGGACGCGCACGAGATCGTACTGCGCGTAGCCCAGCGTTTTTGTCGGAACCGCGCGCGGATCGGCCAGGGCGTGGCGCCCCTTCTCGATCGCGAACCGGAGCGGATCGCGGAGCACCTCGACGAGGTCATGACGCATGAGCAGCGTCTCGTGTTCGTTGATCGCGAGCCCCGCGTGCCGCTCGCCCGCGTGGAGCGACAGCCGCACGCGCCCCTTGTCGACGCCGGCACGGGCGATGAGGTCGGAGATCTGGTCGTAGAGCCCGAGCCGGGGATCCTTCAGGTTGATCGAATCCACCGGGTGCGCGGACACCGGCACCTGCAAGCGCACCGTCGCGACCTCGCGCTCGTTCGTGTACCCGACGATGCGCGTCAGGCGGCGCCGGCGGCGCCCCTCGTTCTCGCCGTCCAGCTCCACGAAGAAAACCGGCTCCCCGGGGCGATTGGGATAGCTCACGCAGGTGCGCAGCCCTGAGGCGATGAATGCGAGGTGCGAGTCAGCGTTCCTCGGTTCGACGCCGCGCTGCGCGTCGGACAGCTCGGTGCGGCGCTCGAGCCGGTCGTGCTCGTAGCCCGCCCCTTCCGGGAAAATCGTCCGGAACGCTTCGACATACGCCCCCACGCCGCGCTGGTGCGCGAGGCGCGACACGAGGCTGCGGTCGAAGAACCCGGCCGTCGTGTGGAACGAGCAATAGAGGCAGCGAGGGTACGCCGCCAGCGCCTCGACGTGGGAGGCGGGGAGGGAGGCGCGCAGGTCGACGACGTCGAACCGAGCGCGCGGGACGATCTCCAGGGTCAGATCCAGCGGTCTGGTTCCGCGCATCAGCAGCAAGAGCAACCCACATCATACCCTGAATCTGCTTTGCAGTGCAAAGCAAACACGGAATCCCGGCTCAAAGCACGAATTGGAACCGGCAGACGGCGCTCCAGAAGCCGGCCTTGCCCGGAATCGGGCTTCGCTCCACGTCGTCGTAGGACTCGCGGATGGCGTTCAGCTGGATCTTCGCCCAGCGGTTCAGATACCAGTTGATTCCGGCTGTCCACGCCTCGAGGCCGCGCTCGGCGACGCGCGCCGATCGGGGATCCGGCGCGGTCGGTCCGGGACCGTCGTCCGAACCGGACTGCAGGCGTTCGTAGCGGCCCGCGAGTTCGAGTGCGCCGTACCCGCCCTGAAACAGCGGCCGGCGCGGCATGACGCCCCCCGCCTTCTGCTCCCCCGTCACCACCCAGGTGCCGCTGGCGTACCAGCCGCCCGCGCTGAGCCGTGGCAGATCCTCGCCGAGCGGTCCCTGTGCAATCCGTCCGTCCCAGACCCTCACGAACTCGGCGCGCAGACCGGCCGGCCCCGGCTCCCAGTTCAGTTCCGCGCCGAACCGCGACCGCCGGCCGTTGACGTAGAACCGGTCCAATACCGGCAGGCCTGCGATGGTGCGGCCGCGCAGCGAGTTGGGACCGGGCCCGTCTGGCACGTCACCGGTGACGAGCGCCGCCCCCGCCTCGAGGTTCGCGAGCGACGCCGCTTCTGGCATCGTGCGGAACGGCCGCAGGGTGGCACGCGCGGCGACGGTCGTGCCCGCGCCGGGGTTGGTCCCGAAGATCGAGTTGTCGCCGTCATGCCTGAACACGCCCGCCTGGTAGCCGAGCGCCAGCGTGTCTTCGAACAGGCGACCGTGGACCATTGCGCCGGTGTCTCGTCCGGGCACGAGGTCGCGGATGACGGCCGGGCGGTACGCGAAGTCGAGGCTCATCGCGCTCGTGATCTGCTCAACGCTGAACGGCAGCTTGAATCTGCCGGCGCGGATCTGCAGGGCCCGCAGGCGCCCGAAGTTCACGAACACGTCGGTCCACCGCCCGTCCCCGCGGAAATCGCGCTCGATGCGGTACTCGAAGTCGCGCAGGAACGTCCCCTCGACGCCAAGGCGCCGGCGTCCCCACAAGAACGTGTCTTCGTCGAGCCCGAGCTCGGAAGGGAAGTCCTGAAGGTCCGCCTGGATCTTGACGCGCACGTCGAGACGGAGCGCGTCCCCGACCCGGAAAGACGGGCGCGGGTTCCAGCGCATCTCCTGCGCGCGAGCTGAAAGCGCCGAGGCCGCGAGGAGGGGGAGGACGAGGGCGGCCGCTGACGGCAGACGCATGCAGGGAGGGAATCGTAGCATCGCGCCGTTCGCGGGCGCTATACTTGAGCCAAGCGCTCACCCTCCTTGAATAGACGACGGGCGGTTGATGTCCGCACCGATCGAAGAGGCCATCCGCGCGCTCAGTGCGGAGTTCGCGGTGGCGATGGGCAGCGCGTCGCGCGTGGCGGCGGCCTGCCAGTCGCTGCGTGCCCAGCGTGACGCCTGGGGTGTCGAACCCGATGCCTCCCGCCTGCAGGCGCTGGCGCCGCTCCTCTCGACGCGCGCCGACCCATTGGCTCTTACCCTGTTCGATTTGATCGAGGAACTGGCCGCGGCGGCGGCCGAGCCGTGGCCGTTTCTGCTCGGCATGCTCAAGGCGCGCACACCGGACCTGGTGGGAAGGGCGGTGGATGCCGCGATCGCCGCCGGGGTGTCCGGCCGGCTCGCGGCCGGCGACGAACTTGCGCGCGAAATGGGGGCGCTCGCCGCCGATCCCGTCAGCCCGCTGCTCGACGCCGAGATTCTGCCAAAGGTCGCGCGCCTGCTGCAGCGGCGCCTGCCCGAGTTGTTCCTGGGAGCGCCCGACGTCCAGACGCGGCGGCTCGCGGCGGCCATCCTTGACCTGGACGGGCGTCCACCCTCGCCGGCTGTCTCAGCGAGCGTGCTCGGCAGGCCGGCGTACGCGTTCCTCGCGCCGTACCTCGATTACACGCGTGCGACGCATATGGATCTGCTTCACCTGGCGCCGCGGCCGGGTGAGCCTCCGATCGCGCTCTCGGCGCTGCGCGAGGCGGACGCGCGGTGCGGGGCGCCGCTGTTGCGGGCGGTGCTGTCCTCGATCGGCTGGCGCGCCGTCAGCCGCGGGATCGAGGTGCGCCGCTGGGTGGGACTCAGCATCGACGGCAGCTATCCGCTGCAGCTCACGCCCGCCGAGGCGGCGATCTTCAACGGATGCCCGGGCGCCTTCCGCGCGTTCGATCGGACGCTTGTGATCGCGCACGGTGGCGGCGCGGGCGCCGGTGACGGAGCAGCATCCGGCGACGAGCGCGTGTCGCGCTTCCGCGCGTCGAACCTGCTCCACGCGAAAGCGCTCGCCGATTTCCTCGATCTGGCGCCTCTCACGCGCGAGCGTGTCGCCGGGCTGCTTTCGACCGCGGGCCAACTGGTCGCGGCGTTCACCGACACGTTCGCGTCGGAACGCGAGGAGTGCGCCGCGGTGGCGGGGGCGTGGGATCGGCTGCGCGGCCAGATCGAGGATGCGCTTGCGGGCGGTGCGACCGGCGTGTCGGCCGAGCTGTCACGTCTCGTCCAGCCGTTCGAGGACCCGAAGTCCGCGTCGGAGGTCCGGTCGCTCCACGGGCTGAAACGATACCTCCACCAGCGCGGGTTGCGGCTTGGTTTCCGCCTCGTCGAGCCGGGACGGCACACGACGCGCACCGTCGCGCTCGTGGTCGCCGAGGGGGACCGGGTCCTCCGATCCGCCGCGCCGCTCGAGTACGCCGACTTCGAGCCCGATCCGGCCGCCACCCCGGACGCGCCGCCGTATGCCGTGCGCGTCGTGGTGGACGGGCTGGCGCGCCAGATGCTTCACGGCACGCAGTCGCTGCCGGCCGTCCGCATGTTCTGCTACGGAAACGAAGTCCACCACTTCATCTCGTTTCGAAACCATCCCGCGTTCGTCCGGGTGGACTACTCGCCGCCCGTATCGGGCGGCATGATCGATCTCGAGTACTACGGCGTCAGCAAGTACGAGCTCTCGCACCATCCGAACGTGTCTCTCGATGGGCTCCGCACGTTCCTCCGCCGCCTGGATTTCGACGTGGACGTGGAGAACACGCGGGTCCACGTCCGGTACGACAAGGAGCGGGCGCTCGACGTTGCCGACCTGTGCGCGCGCGCGGAGGCGCTGTTCCGGCTCGCCCCGTACTTGATGGACATCGACTGGGTGATCGGACAGCTCGATCTCGGAAGTGAGGCCCGACGGACCGCGGCGGCCGCCTGGGCCGACTTCTTCGCATGCTGGGGCGTGCTGCCCCTGGAGCAGATCCTGACGCGCGACCGGCGGGGGATCCTCGCTGCGATCGACCACCATCCGGAAGGGCCACGCGAGCGGGCGTGGCGCGGCGACGGCGCGTACGAGGATCGCGTCTCGCGCCCCGTGCCGCCGGCGGCGGCCCAAGACGTCCGGGCCGCGTTGCTGGCGCGGGGCGTCGCGCTGCCGCCGTTCGCTACGGCGGCAGCAACCGCGCAGATCGCCATGGAGCGGCAGCTGCTGACGCCGCTGCGTGACGCCGTAGGACGCGGCGAGCTGTTTGAGTCGGCCGACGGATTCCATCCGCGGCCGGCCCACCTGTTCAGGAAACCGCACGAGGCCGTGCGGCTCGCCCGCATTCTCGCGGGTGATGCCGGGACGCTCGAGGCGTCCGCGCGGCTGGCCCAGGCGGCCGCGGCTGTCGAGCGCGCCTGTCGCTTCCGCACGATCGGCCACATCAACGGCTATGACGTGGAGCACGCCGACGTGGTGATGGCCGGCAGCACGATCGGCTTGTCCGTGCTTCGCGACGGCGACGGAGCGGCCCGGGTCGCGCTGTTCACCGAGGGCCCCGAGTTGATCGAGCACCGCGGCGGCGAGCGCGAGGGCTGGCAGGACAACGCCTCGTGCGACAGCGCCCGCTTCGTTTCGCTGTTGCGTCGCGGCAACTTCGCGCTCGCGGACCTCGCCGCCGCGCACGAGCCCGCGCAGGCCCTTCGCGCGATCTTCCGCGTACAGAACGCGCGCCCCCCGGTTCGGCGTCTGGCGGGGGAGCTGGCGCTTCCCGGGGTCAGGGCGGCGCCGGGGCGCGCGTCCGGGCCCGCCCGGCTCGGCACGGAGCGCCGCAATCCCGCGGATCTCGACGGCTGCGTCCTGGTCACGAACCGCCTTCAGCCTGACGACAGCGCGTTCCTGATCCGCTCGTCGGGTGTGGTGTGCACGGGGGGCGGCGTCTTGAGTCATGCCGGCCTGCTCGCGTCGCAGTTCCGCCGGCCGGCGCTCGTCGTCGCGGGCGAGTGGACGCATCCGCGGGACGGCCCGACGCTCCTGCGCGTCCGCGTGCCGATCTTCGACGAGACGGAGGAGCAGATCGGCGACTTCCGCGTCTCCGAACGCCATTACACGGGCGAGCAGGAGGAGACCATTCGCGACGGCGATCTCGTGGAGTTGAGCGCGGAAGAAGGCATCGTGCGGTTTCTCGGGCAGGAGCGGGACACGGTGGCGCTGCACGACGGCCTGTCCCGGCTCGCGTCCGCCGACGCGCGGCTGGCCGCCGCGACCGCGGCGCCGCAGGTGCTCGTGGAGCGCGGGCAGCGCACGCACGCGGTCCACCAGCTTCAAAGGCTGCTCAACCGGATCGAGCGGCCGGCGCTCGTCGCGCACGCCGTGCGGGAGTTGCTGCTGCGGAGCAGCTCGGGGGCGCACGCGGGCCGGCATCACCCCGAACTGCTCCGCGTGCTGTTCGACAGCCCCGCCGCCGGGGTCCTGGCGCGGCGCTGCGCGGACGAGGTGCTCGGGGCGGTCGCGCGACTTCGCGACATGGTGGAGGAGCGCGCGCTGTCGCTCATTCCGGCCGCGGAGCAGCCCTTTGAAGTCGTCGCGCGCCGGCTGAGCGCGCGCCGGCACGCCGCAACGCTGAAAGACATCGAACGCGCGCTGGGCCGGGCGGCGCCTTCGCGCTCGCATCGTACCGGGCTCGACGAGGCCGCGGCGCGACGCCTGTTCGAGCTCCGCGGCGCGCTGGGCGCGGAGCTTCGTCGAGCGGTCGATCGGGGCGACCGGAGCCGCGCGCGACACCTGCTCGACGCCCTCGAGCGCCAGGCGCCCGTCATACCGGCGCTCGGCGACGACAGTGCCGCGTTCGATCGGGCGCGGGCAGCCATCGAGTCCTGGCAGCGCGCCGCCATCGAGCGGTGCCGCGATCGCTTCGTCGTCGGGCCCCAGGATGGCGGGTGGGAGCTGGCGGCGCTCGCCGGCGCCAAGGCGTCGAACCTGGCTGAGATGACGCGAGTCGATCCCGCCGTGATGGTGCCGCCATGGTTCGCCATCACCGCCCTGGCGTTTCGGGCGATGTTGCGGGCGCCGGCCGGCGGGGCGACGCTGGATCGCGCCATCGAGGGCGTGCTGGCGCGCGCGGACCTCGACGATGGCAAGCGGGCGAGGGCGATCGCGGCGCTCTGGGAGGACGCGTCGCTGCCGCCCGATCTCGCCGAGCAGATTCGCGCCGCGTACCGGCGGCTCGAAGAGGAGGCAGCCGGAGATCGCGGCGCCCCGCGGGACGGAGCCGGCCGTCTCCTCGTCGCGGTGCGCTCGTCGGCGTACGAAGAAGACACCGCGGCGGCCGCGCGCGCCGGCGACTTCGACACGTTCCTCTTCGTGTCGGGCGAAGACGCCGTCGTGGAGCACGTCAAGCGCGCCTGGGCGGGCTACTGGACCGCGCGCGCCATGCACAACCGCGCGGTGATGGGCATCGGCAGCCGCCAGCCCGGCGGCGGCGTGATCGTGCAGCGGATCATCGAGGCGCGCGCCGCGGGCGTGGTCCAGACGGTGAACGTCGCGGACGACGAGCCCGGACAGCTCGTGATCAACGCCGCCTTCGGGCTGGGCGAGGGCGTGGTGTCCGGCGCGGTCGCGGCGGATCACGTGGTGGTGGACAAGCTGGCGGACCTGCGCGCCCCGCTGCGGCTGCGCTACGCCTCCGCGGACAAGCGCCAGCGCGTCGTGCGCAACGCCGCGCTGGGTCGCGGGACGCTTCGCGTCGATACGCTGTACCACCAGCGGATGCGGCCCGCGCTGGAGTACCCGGAACTGGTGGAGCTGGTCGCCACCGCGCGCCGCCTGGAGCGGGCGTACGCGCAGCCGCTCGATCTCGAGTTCGCGCTCGACGAGGCGCGCCTGTGGATGCTGCAGGCGCGGCCGCTGCCGCCGGCGGCCGCGGCGTGGCAGGAAACGGCCGAGCGATATCCGCTCGAAATGGAGACAACGCCATGATTCGCCGGGAAGATTCGCTCGACTACCACGCCGCGGACCGCCCCGGCAAAGTGGAGGTGCGCGCCACCAAGCCGTGCCTCACGGCGCGCGAGATGCGGCTGGCGTACCTGCCGGGCGCCACCTTCCCGTGCGCCGAGATCGCGCGCGATCCGGAGGAGGCCTTCCGCTACACGGCCCGGGGGAACCTCGTCGGGCTCCTGACGAACGGTTCCGCGGTCCCGGGGCTCGGCGACGTCGGCGCGCGCGCCGCCAAGCCGATGCAGGAGGGAATCGCCGTCCTGTTCAAACGGCTCGCCGACATCGACGTGTTCGACCTCGAGGTGGACACGAGCGACCCCGAGCGGTTCGTCGAGACGGCCCGCCTGCTCGAGCCGACCTTCGGGGCCTTCGTCCTCAAGGACCTTCGCGCGCCCGAGGGGCTGGACATCTACGACCGGCTCTGCGCCGTGGCGCGCATTCCCGTGTTCCACGAAAACATGCACAGCACGGCGGTGGTCGCGGTCGCGGCGCTCATCAACGCGCTCGAACTCGCGGAGAAGAACGCGGAGGGCGTGAAGACCGTGATCTGCGGCGCCGGCACGGTGGGCATCGGCTGCGCGCGGATGCTGCTCCAACTGGGGGTCAGCCCCGAGAACCTCGTCTTGTACGACGTGCACGGCGCGCTGACGTCGGACCGCGAAGACCTGACCGATCACCAGCGGGCGTTCGCCCGCACGGGCGTGACACGGTCGCTGGCCGACGGCCTGCGCGACGCCGACGTGTTCATCGGCGCGTCGGCGGGAGGCGTGCTCACGCCGGACATGATCAACACGATGGCGCGGTTCCCGATCGTGTTCGCGCTCGCGACCCCCGCCCCCGAGATCACGTACGAGGCGGCGCGGTCCACCCGTCGCGACGTGATCGCGGCGACCGCGCTCGCGCATTCCCAGAACGCGCTGGTGGACCATCTGAGCTTCCCGTTCGTGCTGAGGGGCGCGCTCGACGCGCGCGCGGTCCGGATCAGTGACGGGATGCTGATGGCCGCCGCCCGCGCCCTGGCCGATCTCGCGCGCGAAGAGGTCGTCGAGGAGGTGAGCCGCGCCTACGGGCACGGCCGTTTCAGCTTCGGCCCCGAGTACCTGCTGCCCAAGCCGATCGATCCGCGCATCTTCGTGCGGGTGTCGTCGGCCGTCGCCGGCCAGGCGGTACGGGAGCGGATCGCCCTGCGGCAGGTCGAGCCCGCGGCATACGAGGAGACGCTCACCGTCCGGCTCGGCACAGGCCGCGAGACGATGCGGCAGCTGGTCGTCAAGGCCCGGCAGGAACGGATGCGCGTCGTCTTTCCGGAGGGGACGAGCGAGACGATCCTGCGCGCCTCGAGCGTCCTCTCCGACGAGGCGATCGCGTGCCCCGTGCTCCTCGGCGACGAAGCGGAGATTCGGACGGCGGCGGATCGATACGCCGTGGACCTGGCGGGCGTGGCGATCGTGGACCCGCTGCGGAGCCCGCGCGCGGACGCGTACGCCGACGAGTACTTCCGCCTGCGCCGCCGGCGGGGCGTGATGCGCATCACCGCCACGGAGCGGATCCGCCGGCCCGAGTACTTCGGCGCGATGATGCTCAACGCCGGCGACGCGGACATCATGTTGTTCGGCCTGCACGCGCACTACCCTGACTCGCTGCGGGTCATCCTGGAGACGATCGGCACCGCGCCGGGCGTCCGCCGCGTCTCGAGCGGGCACCTGGTCCTGTTGCCGAAAGATGTCTGCTTCATCGCGGACTGCGCGGTCAACATCGACCCCGACGCGGAGACGCTGGCCGAGATCGCGCTGCAGACCGCCGGCCTCGCCCGCGCGGCCGGTGTGGAGCCGCGTATCGCGCTGCTGTCCTTCTCCAATTTCGGGGGCGTCGATCACCCGCTCACGCGGAAGGTGCGGTGCGCGGCGGAGATCGTACGTCGTCGCGCGCCGGACCTCCCCGTGGACGGCGAGATGCAGCTGGCGACCGCCCTCAACAGTGACATCAGGGACACCTATTTCCCGTTCTGCGAGCTGAAAGGGAACGCCACGGTGCTCGTCTTTCCGGACCTGCAGTCTGCGAATCTCGCCATGCAGCTGCTGGAGCGGCACGGGGAGGCGGTCCTCGTGGGACCGCTCCTCACTGGGACGCGCCTGCGCGCTCACCTCATCCACTACGGCACGTCGGTGGACGGCCTCGTGAATCTCGTCGCCGCCGCCGTGGTGCAGGCGGCCGCGTTACACTGAGCGGCGCCCGTGACCGACTACGCGCCCACCCGGTCGGCGCCCTGCGCGCTCCTGATCCTCGCGCACGGCGCCGGAGCGGGACAGCACAGCCCGTTCATGAAGCGGGTCGCCCGCGACATCGCCGACCGCGGGGTCGCCGTGACGACGTTCGATTTTCCCTACATGGCCGCGCGGCGGAAACTTCCCGACAAGGCGCCGGTCCTCGAACAGGCGTGGCGCGACACGATCGACGCGGTGCGCTCCCGCGCCGAGTTGCGCGATCTGCCGCTGTTCATCGGCGGAAAATCGATGGGAGGCCGGATCGCCTCGCAGGTGGCGTCCAGTGGCGCGACCGGGGTCGCCGGGCTGGTGTTTCTCGGATACCCGCTTCACCCGCCGGGGAAGCCGGAGCAGCGGCGCGACGCGCACCTGGGCGCGATCGGCGAGCCGATGCTATTCGTGCAGGGGGAACGCGACGCGTTCGGCACGGCAGCGGAGATCCACGAGCTGCTGACGCGGTTCGCCGGCAGGGCAACGCTCCACGTCGTCGCGGGGGGAGATCACTCCTTCAACGTGCCCGCGTCGGCGCGGCGCACACGCGACGACGTGCACCGCGAGGTCGCCGCCGCGGTCGCCGTGTGGATCCGTCGCGCCGTGGAGTAGCCCAGGGCTTGAGCCTCGCCACCTCCACGTCACCGCAACACCTTGAGAGGGTCTACGCTCGCGGCGCGTCGCGCGGGCACCCAGGTCGCCAGCGCCGAGAGCACGAGCAGCGCGACGGCCACGACGGCGAAGCTCGCGCCGTCGCGCGGTTCGACGCCATACAGGAGCGTCGCGAGCCATCGCACCGCGACGAGCGAGATGGCGAGCCCCGCAATGATCCCCGCCAGGGACACCCACAGTGCCTGCCGGACGATGAGCGCGACGATTGCCCGCGGCGTGGCGCCGAGCGCCGCCCGCACCCCGATCTCCCGCGATCGCTGCGCGACCACGTACGCGAGCACCCCGAAAAGACCTACCGCCGCTATCAGCACCGCGAAGGCGGCGAAGGCGCCGAGCAACACGGCGTACAGCCGCGGCCGCGCGAGGTCCGCCCTCAGGCGATCCTCCATCGTCATGACGTTCTCGAGCAGCGCGCCGGGCGCGACGTCGCGTAGCAGCGCGCGCAGTTCCGGAACCAGGCCCGCCGGCGCCCACGCGGTGCGCAGGACGACCATGGGATCGTCGTGGAGCACGCCGGTCGGCAACTGGCGGGAGGAGACGTACATCTCCGGCTGCGGCGGCGCCGTGATCGAGCCCTCGCGGACATCCTCGATGACCCCCACGACAACCGCTTCGACCGGAGTGTCCGCGCGAGCGGCGGGGAGCCGCTCGCCGATGGGCGTGGCGTCGAGATAGCGCCTCGCGAACGCCTCGTTGACGACCCTGACGAGCGGCATCCGTTCGTCTTCCGTCTCCAGGAAGCCGCGTCCCTGTTTCAGCCGGATCCCCATTGCCGCGAAATAATCAGGGCTGACGTGGCGCACGGAGGTCTGGACCTGGACTTCGGCGCCGGTGCGTGGCGAACGCATCGGAAATGACGCGAGCATCTCGCCGCCGGAGAG
Organism: Vicinamibacterales bacterium; assembly: GCA_035463475.1. Taxonomy (GTDB): domain Bacteria; phylum Acidobacteriota; class Vicinamibacteria; order Vicinamibacterales; family 2-12-FULL-66-21; genus JACPDI01. The sequence continues at coordinate 31,557 of DATHTE010000079.1, read as the reverse complement.
CGGCAGGGCGTTGCTGAAGGCGGCGCGGCGGACGCCGGCGAGCGCGCGGAGGCGTTCCAGGAGAACGCGCAGCGCCTCGGCGCGGGCCGCGGGCGTGAAGCTTCCCTCGGGCAGCACGACGCGCGCGGTGAGCACGTTCGCCGGATCGTAGCCACGGTCCGCGCGCGACAGGGCGAGGAAGCTGCGCGCGAGCAGCACGGCGCCAACGAGCAGCACGCAGGCGACGGCGATCTGGCAGGCCATGATCGCGGCGCGGGCGCGTGCGACCGGCGTCCGCATCGACGCGCCGACCGGCGCAAGCGCGTCTTCGTTCAGCGTGGCGACCAGGTCCACGCGTCGCGCCTGGAGCGCAGGGAGGAGCCCGAACAGCGCGCCGGCGAGCACCGACGAGCCGATGGCAAACGAAGCCACGCGCCAGTCGAGCGCAACGTCTCCGATGCGCGGAAAGTCCGCCGGCAGCAGCGAGGGGAGCGCGCGGTGGAGCCACGCGGCGAGCGCCAGGCCCGCCGCGCCGCCGAAGACGCCCAGGAGCACGCTCTCAGTGAGAAGTTGCCGCATCAGGCGCGCCCCGCCCGCGCCGATGGCCGCGCGCACCGCGATCTCGCGGCGGCGCGCGACGGCACGCGCGAGCTGCAGGCCGGCGACGTTCGCGATCCCTGTGGCGAGCAGCAGCGCGACCGCGCCCATGAAGATCGCCAGCGCCGGGCGGACCTCGCCCGCCATGGCGTCCACCAGCGCGACGGCCGTCACCTCCACCGGCCCGTTGCTCCCGAAGACGGCCACGGCCACGGGCCCGGCGTCCGGCGCGGACCGGCCGCGCGCCGATGCCTCGGCCGCGGCCTGCGCCGGTGTGACGCCCGGCCGCAGGCGCGCGAGCGCGCCGAACATTGACAGCGAGCGGCTTCCCGATTCCGGGCCAATCACGGGCCGGATGCGGAACGGCACCCAGATGCGCGATTCACGATCGGGAAACGCGAAGCGTTCCGGCATGATCCCGACGAGGCGGAACCGCTCGCCGTCCAACTCGAGGACGCGTCCGAGCGCGTCCGCACGGCCGCCGAACCGCTGCAGCCAGAACCCGCGCGAGATCAGCGCCTGCCGCGCGTCCGTGGGCGTGTCCCCGTCCCGCGCGAACAGCGATCCTCGCTCGGGCCGCGCACGCAGGACGTCGAACAGCGACGGCGTGACGGCGACGACGGGCATGCGCTCCGGCTCCCCGCCGGCGCGGACGATGCGCCGCGACACGGACCAGCCGCCGAGCGCTTCGATCGTAGCCGGCCGTTCGCGCCACGCGAGGTAGGCGGCATTCGTGAAGTACGCGGGAGGCCGGGTGGCGCCCTGGCGCGACTCGTACAGCCGCACAAGACGATCCGCCTCCGGCCAGGGAAGCGGTTTGAGCAGCACGGCGTACGTCACGCTGAAGAGCACGGTCGCGGCGGCGATTCCGAGCGCGATGGTCGCGACCACGAGCGAGGCTTGACCTGGCTCGCGGCGCATCGTGCGCAGCGCATACCGGACGTCGTCGCCGGCGCCGGCGATGCCGGCGCCCCACGCGGGAGGAGGAACGGGGGCCGGCAGCCGCCGGGTACGACGCTGCAGCCGCGCCGCGTCCTGCGTCCAGGCCGAGAGCTGGCCCTGCAGGCGCCGCTCTGCCTCTTCCCTCGAGCAACCTTCCGCCCGCGCCGACCGATACAGCGCGGCGGCGTGCTCCGCCAGTTCCTCGATCACGTCCTCGTCAGGTGCGGGGCGGCCGGCGAACTCGGCGCGGATCCGATCGCGATAGTCCACGTCAGGCCTCCCGGATCCTGGCGACACGGTTGAGCGCCGCGAAGAAATTCTCGAACACCGATCGCTCGCTCGCCAGCACCTTCCGGCCCGCGGGGGTGATCCGGTAGTACCGGCGGCGGCGCTGACCCGCCTTTTCGACCCAGCGCCCCTCGATCAGGTCCCGGCCTTCGAGCCGGTAGAGCGTCGGGTACAGCGACGCGACGTGGAACGACAGCGCGCCGCGGGACCGCTCGTCGATCAGGCGCGCGATCTCGTAGCCATGCCGCGGGCGCTCCTCCACGAGCGCGAGGATCAGCAGTTCCATGCTGCCGCGTTTCAGGTCGCGGCTGAAGCTCGTCTCGCCCATATGTGGTGCAACTATATATCATAGAATCGCGGCATGAGACCACTTGCGCTCGCGTTCCTGCTGGCCGCGCCGCTCGCGTCCCCCGTGGGGGCCGATCCGCTCGCACACACCTACTCCATCGTCGCCCGCGACCCGAAGACGGGGGACATGGGGGTCGCCGTCCAGTCGCATTGGTTCAGCGTCGGTTCGAGCGTGACCTGGGGCGAAGCGGGCGTCGGCGCCGTCGCCACGCAGTCCTTCATCGATCCCGGCTACGGCCCGAAAGGCCTGGAGTTGATGCGATCGGGAGTGCCGGCGCCCGAGGCGCTCGATCGGCTGGTGAAGGCGGACGCGCAGCGCGATGGGAGGCAGATCGCGTTCCTCGACGCGCACGGGCGCGTGTCGGCCTACACCGGTCGATCTGCCATCGCCGCGGCGGGCCACTACGTCGGCGCCGGGTACTCGGTCCAGGCGAACCTCATGGCCAGCGACCGCGTATGGCCCGCGATGGCGCAGGCGTTCGAACGCACGTCCGGCGAACTCGTCGATCGACTGCTCGCCGCCCTCGAGGCCGCGCAGGCCGCGGGCGGGGACATCCGCGGGCGCCAGTCTGCCGCGATTCTGGTCGTCCGCGCGCGTTCAACCGGCCGCCCGTGGGCCGGCGCGGATCGGATCTTCGACCTGCGCATCGAGGACCATCCGGAACCGGTTGTCGAGCTGAAGCGGCTCGTCCGGCTGCAGCGCGCCTACGCGCACGCGAACCGCGGGGACGAATTGATGGCCGAAAAGAACGTCGAGGGGGCCTTGAAGGAGTACGAGGCGGCCGGGCGGCTCGCTCCTGAAATCGTCGAGCTGCCGTTCTGGCATGCGGTCACGCTCGTGGCGGTCGGCCGCGAGCGTGACGCGGTCCCAATCTTCACGCAGGTCTTCGCGAAAGAGCCAGTCTGGGCGGACCTGCTGCCGCGCCTGCCGGCCGCGGGCCTGCTGCCGGACGACCCTGCGCTGATTCAGCGCCTGCAGCGTCTACGATCGCGTCCGTGACGGGACGACGAGCAGCAGCGCTCCCGCGACGAGCGCGACACCACCGAGCACGGGCGGCAGCGGCAGCGTTTTCCGTTCGTCCGCCCGGACCTCCAGCGGCCCCGCGTCGACGACGGTTCTTTCCTGTGTCCACGAGATGCCGCCCCAGAGAAGCGCAACGATCCCGAGGGCGATCAACACGATCCCGACGATCCGCCTGACAGCCATCAGACCCCCCTCCCGCGAATCACGCCGATCAGCAGAAACACGATGGCGATGACCAGCAGGATGTGCAGCACGCCGCCCAAGGTGTAGTTCGTGATGACACCCAGCAGCCACAACACGATCAGCAGCACAACCAGAAAGAGCATTCCGGTCCCCTCCAGCGGGCCCGATGCACAGCCGATGCCGACTTTGGGGGTAGACTCCCAGGCATGAGAACTCGAGCCGCTATCGTCCTGTTGTGCGCCTCCTTCGGTCTGGTCACGCTCCGGGGCGGGTCGGTGCCGGCGCGCGCCACCGAGGGCATGGTGGTTTCGCAAAACGCGATCGCGTCAAGGATCGGCGCTGACGTGCTTGCTGAGGGGGGCACCGCCATCGATGCGGCGGTCGCGACGGCGTTCGCACTCGCCGTCACGCATCCGACCGCCGGCAACATCGGCGGCGGCGGCTTCATCCTTCATCGGTCCGCCAGTGGAGAGGCCGTGGCGTACGACTTCCGGGAAACGGCGCCCGCCAGGGCAACACCCACGATGTTCCTGAAAGACGGGAAGTACGACGAGGACCTCCACCACAACAGCCATCTCTCGGTAGGCGTGCCGGGCACGGTTGCCGGCCTCCACCTCGCCTGGCAGCAACAGGGCAAGCTGCCGTGGCGGCGGCTCGTCGAGCCGGCGATCGGTCTGGCCCGGGATGGCTTCGTCGTCACGCATGGGCTGGCTCGTTCGCTGGCCGGCATCCTCCCTGACATGCGGGCCTACCCAGGATCGGTCGCGCAGTTCTCGAAAAACGGAACGCCGTACGAGCCGGGAGAGATCCTGCGGCAACCGGATCTCGCGCGGACGCTCGAGCGCATCGCGACGCGGGGACCTGCCGGCTTCTACGAAGGCGAGACGGCGGCGCTCATCGAGAAGGAGATGGCGGCGAATGGCGGGCTGATCACGCGCGAGGACCTGAAACGGTACCGCGCGAAGCAGCGAGTGCCGCTGCGGGGACGCTATCGCGGGCACGAGATTCTGTCGATGCCGCCGATCAGCTCCGGCGGGACCGCTCTCATCGAGATGCTGAACATCCTCGAGGGCTACGACCTGGCGAAATGGGGTTTCGGCGCCGCGGACACCGTCCACGTCATGGCCGAGGCGGCGCGGCGCGCGTACGCGGATCGCGCGCGGCACATCGGCGATCCCGACTTCGTGAAGGACCTGCCGATCGAGCGGCTCATCTCGAAGGAATACGCGGCGGACCTTCGCAAGGGCATCCTTCCGAAGCGCGCCTCGAAATCGTCGCCGGGATCGTTCGAGTGGCCGCCCGAGAGCGATGAGACGACCCACGTCTCCGTGGTGGACAAGGACCGCAACGCGGTGGCGCTGACCTACACGCTCGAGTACGGCTATGGTTCCCGCATCGTCGTCCCCGGCGCCGGGTTCCTGTTGAACAACGAGATGGGCGACTTCAACGCCGGCCCGGGCCTGACGACGGCGGAGGGGTTGATCGGGACGGAGGCGAACCTCGCGGCACCGGGCAAGCGGATGCTGTCCAGCATGACGCCGACGATCGTCGTGCGCGACGGCAGGCTGTTGATGGTGACCGGCAGCCCGGGCGGACGGACGATCATCAACACGGTTCTCCAGACGATCGTCAACGTGATCGACCACGGGATGAACGCGCAGGAGGCGGTGGACGCCGGGCGGTTCCACCACCAGTGGCTGCCGGACCGGATCGCGTACGAGCGTCACGGCTTTTCGCCGGATACGCTCGCGCTGCTCGCCGAGCGAGGGCACACGCTGCGGCAGGTTGGCTCGCAGGGGGTGGCGCAGGTAATCGCGGTCGATCCCAAGACCGGCGTGCTCGAAGGGGGATCGGATCGCCGCGCGCCCGACGGCGGCGCGGAGGGGGTACCGGACCTGGGCGGGGGAGCAAAGTCAAAGGTGAATAGAAAAAGTCAAAACGCAAATCGCACGAAGTTTGAACTTTAAGTATCTGACGGACGCCTGAGTTCTCGGGCCAGCAACGACGCGCAGCGCGCGCGCAACTTTTGCCTTCAAACTTTAAACTTCGTGCCTTTTCGATTTAGCCTTTACTATTTGCCTTTGGATTGGTGTTGACGCCGCCCCCACCCCCTCGACGCCCTCCGAGGTGGCAGCGCCTGCTCCTCGGCGTTGCCGTTCTCGTGTTCCTCATCTACGCCGTCAACTTTCTGTGCTTCTTCGTGGACGACGAGGCGGTGACGTTCGTGTACGCGCAGAACGTCGCCCGGGGCCGCGGCCTGAGCTACAGCGCGTTCGAGGGACCGACGGAGGGGTACTCGAACTTCCTGCACGTGTGGGTGGCGACGGCCATGCTCGCGGGAGTGTGGGCCCTTGGGCTGCCGAAGATCGCGGCGCTCGTCGGCGCCAAGCTGCTCTCTCTTGCGAGCGGCGTCGCGCTGGTCGCTGTCACCGGGCGGGCAATCCGCCGGGCGTCACCTCACTGGGCGCCCCAGGCGGCGGCGCTCGGGATTCTCGCGCTCGCGGGTCCCCTTGCTGTCTGGAGCAACTCGGGACTCGAGACGGTTCCGTTCGCGCTGCTGTTCACGGGTTTTGTCTTCATCCTGCTGCGTGAGGCACCGCGGCGCTGGTGGCCGGCGACGGCGCTCGGCGTTGCCGTGATCCTGGCGCGCACAGACGGATTCGCATACGTGAGTATCGCGTGGGTCGCGTCGTTCGTCGTGGCGCCGGCCTCGCGACGCCGTGTTCTCCTGACGCGCGTCGCCCTGCCCCTTGTTGCCGTAATCGCGTCGTACCACGCCTGGCGCTACTGGTATTTCGGATCGCTGCTCTCCCTGCCGCTGCACACGAAGGTGCTCTACCGGCTGCTCCCCAAAGACGGCGCCGTCAGCTACATGCTGGAGACGAGTTACCTGGCGCGGTTCCTCGCTCACTACCATCCGGTGCCGCTGGTGTTGCTCGCGGCGGGCTGGCTCCCGTTCTGGCGTCGCGGCGACGACCGGCGGCCGTTCGCGCTCGCGATCGCGGGCGCGCTCCTCGCCACCTACGCCTCCATCGTCGGCGACTGGATGTTCGGGTTCCGCTTCTACGTGGCGCTGTTTCCGATCCTGGCGCTGCTCACCGGGTATTCCCTGGGGGGCGTGGCGCGGCGGGCGCCGGGGGTCGCGGTCCTGCTGACCGTCGCCGTGCTCGCGTGGAGCGCCAGCACAGCGAGGGCGTTCGTCGGAAGCTTCGAGCGGGCCGAACCGCTCACCGGCTGGCGGAGCTGGTGGAGGGATCCCACGCGCGATCCGGCGAGGTTCTTCGGCGTGTTCTACCCGATGTATCAGGACGTGCGCGCGCGGCTCACGCCCGGTACCGTCACGATCAACAACTCCGCGGGATTCCTGCCGTTTCTCCTCGACCTTGAGAACATCGACGATGTCGGGCTCTGTTCGCGGTTCTTCGCAAATCTGCCGACCGCCGATGTCATCTTCACCGACGTTGGGCGATACCATCGCTTGACGGATCGGCCGCCGCTGACCGCTGGCGAACGGTACCTGGTCTATCGCGACGCCGAATACCTCATCACGCTGACCGACCGGCTGCGGCACGCCAACGACGGTCATTTGCGCGGCGGGGTGCTCGGCGGGCATTACGCGCTCGTGCACCAGTCGAGGCACGAGGTGATGTACCAGCGCGTCAATCGTCCCCGCACCGACTACCAGGTACGTCACTTCCTCGAGAACCTCGCGCACCCGGCGCGCGTACGCATGGCGGCGCGCCAGGGAGTGCCCGTCCGGCGGGCAGAGATGCTGGAGGCGCTGCCGTTTCTCGCGGTGGGCCAGGCGACGTACCCGCTGGCGGAATCGCTGGTCTTCGAGCTTCACCTGAACGGCGATCCCGTGTACGAGCTCTGGATCAACTCGATCACCGCTACGGCGGACGCGCGCCTGTCGATGACCCTTTACGCGGAGGGGCGCGCGACCTTCCGCGAGGATCTCCCGCTACCAGCCGGCCAGTCGCAGCGCTTTCACCGCGAGCTGCCGCACGCCGGGCGCGCGGAGGTCTTCACCATGCAGATCGCAGCCGGCAGCAGGGGCGCGACGGTGACGATCAACGACGTGCGGGTCCTCGGCCAGCCGCCGGCGCTTCGCGCGCACGTGGAGGCGGAGCTTTTTCGATCGGGAGACGGCGGGCGGGCCGGGGTCAAAGTAAGAGAGTAAAGCGAAAATCGCGAATCGCACGAAGGGCAAACGCTGATTTCGCTTTTGCTGTTTGCCTTTGACTTGTTGACTCAGGAGGCTCTTGCCGCGAGGGAGGCGGCGAGCGCGGCGTAGCCGGGGAGCTGTCGGACCGGCTCGAGGAGCGGCTCGATCGGAATCGTCCACCCGGTGAAGCCGGGGGGCGCGCCGGTGACGAGCCGGACGAGCGCCTGGAGCGCACCGTCTGGATGTCCTGCCGCGGCGAGCAGCACCGCCTGCAGGAGCGTGGCCTCCTGGATCCGCGGGCCGCGCGCGAGCGCCTCGACCACGCTGCGCGCGCGCGCGGCGGCGGCCGCGGCAGCCGCCTCTTGCCCGGCGCCGGTGAGTGCCAGGCTGAGCCCCACGCACGTCCGGGCGTGGTCGCCATCGCACGCGAGCGCCGCGGTGAAGCAGCCGATCGCGCGGTCGAACGCGCCCGTGCGGATCGCCGCGGCCCCCAGCGCATTGAGCGACGCGAGCGTGAACTCGCGCGCGTACAGGCGGTCGCCGGCCGTCCGGATTTCCGCGTCGAACTCGCGCTCCGCCTCGCCCGCGTCGCCGCGGGCCAGCCGCACGAGCCCGAGCATCCAGTGCAGGCCGCTGGCGGGAAAACGCTCGCGGCGGCCGACCTGCCGTTCCAGCACGACGATCCCCTCGCGCAGCACCGCCTCCGCCTGCTCCAGGCGGCCGCGCGCGGTCGCCACCATCGCTATTTCGAAATGCGCGAAGGCGAAGTCCGGGTACAGCTCGAGCGCGGAGTGCAGCGCCTGCAGCCGGGCCTCGCCCCAGGACGCGTGTCCCAGGCGGAAATAGTGTCCCCAGTAACCGGGCTCCAGCTCGATGGCGCGGGCGGCCTCGCGCTGCGCCTCGGGCAAGCGGCCCGCGCTCACCAGCATGAAGGACAGCGTGGCGTGCGCTTCGGCGAGGTGCGGGTCGAGTTCGACCGCGCGCCGCGCGTCTCCGATTGCCGTCGCGAGCAGCGCGCTGTCCGGGACGTTACGCTCGCGCGACAGCTCGTACGCCCAGAACCGCGCGCTCGCGAGCCCGACGTGCGCGAGCGCGTAGTGCGGGTCGAGCGCGATCGCGCGCTCGAAGTGAGCGATTGCGGCGGGCACACTCGGCGCGTCGAGCGACTCGAGGTGCAGCCGTCCTTCCGCGAGCTGGCGAAAGGCTTCGAGGCTCGGGGTCTCCCGGCGCGGGCTCTGCGCCGCCGGCACGCCGAGCGGGCGGACGGCCGCCGCCGCGCCCGTCTCTTCCGTCGTCACCGGGGCGATGAAGCGGTAGCCGCGTCGCGCCACCGTCTGGATGTATGTCGGCGCGGCGGAATCGTCGCCGAGCGCCTGCCGCACTTCCGACACCGCGCGCGTCAGCGCGTTCTCCGTCACCGTCACGTCGGGCCAGATGGCTTCGAAGAGCTCTTCCTTGGTGATCAGGGTCGAGGGGCGGCGCACGAGGTAGAGCAGCAGATCGATCAGCTTGGGGGACAGCTCGATGTCGGTCCCCTCGCGGGTGATGCGGTACGCGGCGGCGTCGAGGGTGAACGGCCCGAAATGGAACGTCATCTGACCAGCGTTCCGATCGTGTCGTGATGCGACAGGATCAGCGTGCGCATGTAGGGCCCGATCGCATCGGCGCTGTCGAAGCCAGCCTTCCGCGCCGCGGCGTCGTTGGCTTCGGCCGACAGCGTTTCCTGCTCCGCATAATGCCGCCAGTTGCGATACGCATCCAGGGTGATTACATCCCACGCGGCGCCCTGTTCGTGGGTGAAGATCAGGTACTCGGGCCGGCCGCGCGCCCGGTTGAACTCGCTCTCCATCCGGCGCTGTTCGATCAGCGTCTCTCGCCGCCCGGCCAGCGCCTGCATCATCTCGAGGTGCACGAGCCCGGCGTCCTTCAGGTAGCCGCGCAACGCGGATATCGGCGGCCCCTCGACGTAGACATCCTCGTGCCAGGCGACGCGATCGTAGAAGCGGCGGGCGAACTCCGCGTTCGAGACCCCGGACGCCTTCGCGGCCGCCTCCCGTTTCGCGACCCGGTCGGCAGCGTAGTACGAGGTGAAGCTCCCCGACGGGTAAATCACCAGCAGATCCCAGCGGTCCCCCTGCGAGTGCCGCACGATGATCGGCAACTCGTCGCCGCCGGCGGCGATCACGGGGAGCCGCGATCGGTAAAGCTCGATGAGGTCCAGCAGCCGGCCGGGCGCGGCCTGCACGAGCACGAACCGATAGAGCTCAGTCGCGCCGGACGGAGGAGCGGACGCGGAGGGCTGCGCCACGGTGCACAGCGTCACGATGATGACGGGCGCCAGGGTCACGCGATTCTCCTCTCAGGATGCCCACGGATCGACGAGCGCCTTCGGAATTCGCATCGCCTCCGCGTCGGCGAGCGCCTCGTTCAGCTGATCGAGCCGATACGTGCGCGCGCCGATGCGCCGCCACGGCACGCTGGCGGCATGCATGGCCAGCAGCTCCAACGCGCGGGTGAAGTGCCGCAGCTCGCTGCCCCAGCAGCCGCGCACCTCGAGGTGTTTGCGGTTGATGTGACGGTGGGCGTTGATGGTGCTGTCGCCCACGTCCGTGTAGTGCCCGGCGATCACGTATCGGCCGCCGTCGCGCACCAGGTCGAGGCCCTCCTCGACCGCCCGCGCCGAGCCGGCCGCTTCGATGGCGACATCCACCCCCTCCTCGTGCGACAGGCCGCGGACCTGCTCGAACCGCTCTTCGGCAGTGGTGCCGATGATGTCGACGACATGCGTCGCGCCCATCGCGCGCGCGAGCGCGAGCCGGTCCGCCGGCGCGCCGAACGCGACGATCGGATCGGCCCCGGCGAGGCGCGCGAGCGCGATGATGCTCAAGCCGACCGCGCCCGTGCCCTGGACGAGGAGCGAGGTCCCCGGCGCCAGCCCGGCACGTTCGATCGCGTGGACCGCGGTCTGCAGCCCGCAGCCGCCGCCGATGTAGTCGTCGAACGCCACGTTGTCCGGGAGGCGGCCGATCGAGACGGCGGGCTCCAGGTAGATGTGCTGCGCCCAGCCGCCGAACAGCCCCTCATCGGCGGAGTCCGTGATGCCGTAGACGCGCCGCGCCTTGCAGCGGGTCGGCGTGCCGTGCACGGTGCAGGCGCGGCACTTCCCGCACGTGCGATGGACGTCGAAGAAGGCGACCCGGTCGCCCTCGCGCAGGGCCGAGCCGTCCACGGCGCGCAACGCGCCGCGGATTGCCGCGAGCGTGCCGGCAGACACGTGACCGGGAATAATGGGATAGGGAACGCCCGCCAGCCGGCCGTGCCAGAGATGCACGTCCGTGCCGCACACCTCCGAGCGCGCGGTGCGCAGCAGCGCGCTCCCGGGCTCGAGCGCCGGCACAGGAAATGCGCGGACCTCGACCGGGCGCCTGGGAGCCGGCATGACCGCGGCGAGGACCCGCGCAGCCATGGCCGTCAGCTCACACGCGGGCGACCCGCGCGCGCAGCACTTTGCGGATCGCGTCCACGAGCAGCTCCGGCGCGCTGATGTCGTCGGTAACCACCAGGAGCGGCACGGCGGCCGTCAGCTCGGCGCTCTGCATCTCGGCCTGCAGGCGCGCGGGGTCGGCGACCCGCGCGACGACGAGGTTGGGGCGCAGCGCGCGCATGACAGTGAGCGCCTCATCGATGGACCGCGTCGGCGCGACGGCGAATTTCAGCGCGGCCAGCACCGCCTCGCACCGCGCGCCGCTGTTCGCGTCGTCATCGACGATCAGGATCAGGGGGGAAAAGCCCTCGCGATCGTATTCGCGACGGCCGCCGCGGGCGAACCGCCGGCGATCGCGCACGTGACTGCGTTCCTGCCTCCGCTCCATCGCGAGCAGATACTATCATTCCGGCGGTGATACTCTAAGGGCCATGGGGACGGAGAAGACCGATCTGGCCTGGGGTGTCGTGCGCGCGTGGGGCAAGATCCTCGCCGGCCGCGCGCCGACAGTCTCAATCGAGCTGACCGGGGAATGCCCCCTGCGCTGTCCCGGCTGCTACGCCTACAACGACGAGCACCTTGGCGGCGGGATCACGCTCCGGCAGGTCCGCGATTTCAAGGGGCAGGAACTGATTGACGGCGTCCTGGCGCTCGTGCGCCGCCACAGGCCGGTCCACGTATCGATCATCGGCGGCGAACCGCTCGTGCGCTATCGCGAGCTCGACGAACTCCTGCCACGGCTCGCCGACATGGGCATCCACACGCAGGTGGTCACCAGTGCGGTGCGCCCGATACCGGCGGGCTGGGCCCGCGTGCCGCGGCTCAACATCACCGTCTCGATCGACGGCCTCCAGCCGGAACACGATGCGCGGCGGGCCCCCGCCACGTACGCGCGAATCCTGAAGCACATCGCCGGGCGCCGCGTCACGGTGCACTGCACGGTGACGCGGCAGCAGGTACGGCGCGACGGCTACATCGAGGAGTTCCTCCAGACCTGGTCGGCCCGCGAGGAGGTGAAGCGGATCTGGATCAGCCTCTACACGCCGCAGGTGGGGGAGATCTCCGACGAGCGGCTCACTGCCCGTGACCGCGAGCGCGTGGTCGCGGAGCTGCACCGGCTGCGTCCGCTCTTCGCCAAGCTCGATCTGCCGGAGGGCCTGATCCGCGCGTACGCGGCGCCGCCAGCGGAGCCCGCCACATGCACGTTCGCGCGCACCACCGCGTGCTACTCCGCGGACCTCGCGACGCACGTCACCCCGTGCCAGCTGGGCGGACGTCCCGACTGCGCGAATTGCGGCTGCGTCGCCTCGGCTGCGCTCGAAGCGGTGGCGCAGCACCGGCTGCCCGGCAGTATCCGCGTGGGATCGATCTTTGAGTGGTCCATGCGCGTCGGCACGGTCGTGAATCGCGCGCGCCACGCGATCGCCCCGCGCGGCGCGGCGCCCGATCCCGCGGCCGCGCCGAGTGACTGATCGTGTAACTCTTTCCGCCACTTGAGTTGCGATCCGCTGCTGGAGCGGGTGTGAAACCCGCCTTCCGGGGCTGGTCAGCATCTTGCTATCTCGGCCGCGCTCCCCCAAATCCCACACAACGCGGAGAGTGCATTGAGACACGCCGTCACCATCCTGCTTGGATCGATCTGTGTACTGATTGGCTCAGCCGCGTCCGCCGCCACAATCACCGTTTGCGCGAGCGGATGCACTTATACCGATCCCCAGGCCGCGATTGACGCGGCGGCGCCCGGAGACACGATTCTCCTACGCGCCGGGCAGACGTTCGTCGGCCATCTCACGCTGCGTGCCAAGAGCGCGAGCAGCACCGCTTACATCACGATCCTGTCTGACGCCCCCGCGGCGGACCTGCCCGCCGACGGGGTGCGGCTCGTGCCGTCGGGACGCACCGGCGGGAACACGACCCTCTCGAAGCTGGCGCGCCTGGTGGGCCGCGGCGGCGCGTACAAGACGACGCCGATCATCCGGGCCGAGTCGGGCGCGCATCACTACATTCTGAAGTTCCTCGAACTCGACGGCACCGCGCATATCGGGTACGAGACGCTGCTCGAGATCGGCGACGACACGTCGAACGCGCGGCCTCACCACATCGTCGTGGATCGGCTCTACCTCCACGGGCACAAGTACAAGGGACAGAAGCGCGGCATCGCCCTGAACGGCGCGCACGTCACGATTCAGAACAGCTACGTGGCCGACATCAAGTCGGTCGCGTCCGACGCGCAGGCGATTGCCGGCTGGAACGGGCCGGGACCGTTCACGATCCTCAACAACTACCTCGAGGGAAGTTCCGAGAACATCATGTTCGGCGGCGCGGACCCGAGAATCTCGAACCTGGTGCCGTCGGACATCGAGATCCGCCGCAACCACATCACCAAGCAGACCGGCTGGATGAATCCGATTCTCACGGCGCCCGGCTCGCCGAGCGCGGCCGCCGCGTCGGGAGGGAGCCTCGCGGCCGCGACGCACTACTTCAAGATCGTCGCCCTGATGGCAGCGGCCTCCGAGACGATGGTGTCGCTGCCCTCCGCCGAGGTGAAGGCCACCGTCGGCAGCTCCGGGGCCGTGTCGCTCTCCTGGGCCGCCGTTGCGGGCGCGGACCGCTACCGGATCTATCGTGGCACCGCCGCCGGCGGCGAGAACCGGTACACCGAGACGGCGGGTGCGGTCACCAAGCACACGTACACCGGCTCGGGCGAGTCGTCCGGGACGCCCCCGACGAAGGCGAACAAATGGCTCGTCAAGAACCTGATCGAGCTGAAGAACGCCCAGCGCGTGAAGATCGACGGCAACGTGATCGAACACTCGTGGTTCGGCGGCCAGGAGGGTTACGCGATGATGTTCACGCCGCGCAACGCGAGCAACCGCGCGCCGTGGTCGCGCGTGCAGGACATCACCGTCTCCAACAACATCATTCGCCACGCGGCGGCCGCCGTGGAGATCTCCGGCTACGACGACACCTACACCAGCCAGCAGGGCAAGCGGATGCTCTTCCGCAACAACCTGATGTACGACATCAACCCCTCACGGTGGGGCGGCGGCTCGCCGAAGCCGATCCTGTTCGTCAACGGCCCGGCCGAAGTCACGTTCGATCGCAATACTGTGTCGCACTCGATATCGTCGGTGGTGTACGCCGACGGTCCGCCGATTTACGGCTTCGTCTACACGAACAACATCCAGCCGCACGGGAAATACGGGATCATGGGGGGGTACGCCAGCCCCGGGAACGGCACGCTCACGAAGTACTTTCCCGGCGCGAACGTGACGTACAACGTGTTCGCCGGCGGCCCCGCCTCGAGCTATCCGACGCCAAACGCCTTTCCGACCATGACGGAGTGGAACGCGTCGTTCGCGAACCTCGCCGGCGATGACTTCCGGCTGCTTTCGACGAGCACGTTCTACTCCGCCGGCTCGGGCGGCAGCGTGCCCGGCGCCAACGTCGGCACGATCGAGGCGGCGATCGGCGGCAGCGGCGGTGGCACGGGCGGCGGCGGCGACACGGGGGGCGGCGGCGATGGTGGTGGCGGCACGACCAACCAACCGCCCGTCGCCGAGGCGGGCGGCCCGTACGCCGGCGCCGTCGGGCAGGCGATCGCCGTGAGCGCCGCGGGCTCGAGCGATCCGGACGGCACGATCGTCGACTATCGCTGGGCGTGGAACGACGACATCGTCATCCGGGCGGCTGACCTGCCGGCCACGGCGATCCACGGCACGCGCTGGACTCGCGCGGCAATCAACGGCGCCGCCGGCGGCGCCGCGCTGCACAACCCGAACCTCGGCGAAGCGAAGCGCAGCAGCGCGTCCGCGTCCCCGGCCGACTACGTTGACGTTCCGTTCTACGCCGCAGCGGGCGTGAAGTACCACGTCTGGCTGCGCATGAAAGCGGACGACGACTCCTACGGGAACGACTCGGTGTTCCTGCAGTTCAGCGGCACCGTGGATACTAACGGCGCGTCCGCGTGGCGCATCGGCTCCTCCTCTGCTTTGATCGTGATTCTCGAAGAAGGCAACGGCGGCGGCGTGGCCGGCTGGGGCTGGAACGATCAGGACTACGGCGCGCTGGCCGCGCCGATCGCCTTTGCGGCGTCCGGCCAGCAGACGCTTCGCATCCAGCAGCGCGAGGACGGGGTCGCGATCGACGAGATCGTGATTAGCGCGGACCGTTACTTCAGCACAAGACCGGGCCTCGTGCGGGCCGATGCGACCCCGCTCTCCGCGGCTACGGGGACCTCCGCGGGTTCCGCGCTGACCCACTCGTACGCACAGCCGGGGGCCTACCCGGTCACACTCAGCGTCACGGATGACAAGGGAGCGACCGCGACGGACCGCGGCACGGTGAACGTCTCCAGCACGGCGGGAGGCCAGCCGCCGACGGGTCCCACTGAGATCATCATTCGCGCGTACGACTTCCAGGTTGCCGACCTCGCCGGACGATGGGCGCTCGTCTCGGACAGCAGCGCAGCCGGCAGCATCGCGCTTGAGAACGCGGACCGCGGCGACGCCAAGATCGGGACCGCGCTGGCGTCGCCCGCAGGCTATGCCGAGGTCACGTTCGAGGCCGCCGCCGGCGTGCCGTACCGTGTATGGCTGCGCATGCGCGCGGCCGGCAACCATTACGGCAACGACTCGGTGTACGTGCAGTTCAGCGGATCGCTGAACAGCTCCGGCGCCCCCGCCTATCGCATCGGCTCATCGTCGGCGCTGCCCATCATCCTCGAGGAGGGAAACGGCGCCGGCGTGTCCGGCTGGGGCTGGAACGATGCGAGCTACGGCAGCCTCGCTGCGCCGATCCAGTTCGCGACCACCGGCCCGCAGACGCTGCGGATCCAGCAGCGCGAGGACGGGCCGAGGATCGACCAGATCGTCATCAGCGCGGTGGACTACTTCGCCGGTGCGCCCGGCGGCGCGAAGAACGACACCACCATCGTCCCGAGGTAGCGGGATCTCGCTCAGCTCGCCTGTCCGGGGAGCGCCAGCCCGCCCCGGACAGGTTTCCCACCCTTTTCACCGATCCCTGGCAAGGGCTGGATAAGTATTCCGGCCCTGTGAATACTCGCGTGCATATGCATAACGGACCGGTGTATAGACGCGCGATTCCCCCCTGAAAACGGGCCCTTTTGGAAACTGACGTTACAATTTTCAACAGAGCCGCGTCGCGAAACACCCGCCTTGGCGGCTTTTCTACGTGGTCCGACGCAACCAGAGGAGCATTCATGCGCGGAAGAGATTTCCTCTCCATCCGCCATTTCACGGCTGACGAGCTCAGCATGCTGCTGGCGCTCGCCCGGGACATCAAGAAGCGTCCCGACGCCTTCAGCGATGCGCTGAAAGGGCAGACGCTCGCCCTCATCTTCGAGAAACCGTCGCTTCGCACCCGCGTGTCGTTCGACGTCGGCATCCAGCAGCTCGGCGGCTTTTCCGTGTACCTGTCTCCGGCGGAAATCAACCTCGGGAAGCGCGAGTCCGTGCACGACGTGGCGAAGAACCTCGAGCGCATGGTGCAGGCGATCATGATTCGCACCTTCGGCCACGACATCGTCGAGCGGATGGCGGAGCACGCGAGCATCCCGGTGATCAACGGTCTCACCGACTTCAGCCATCCGTGCCAGGCGATGGCGGACTACCTGACCGTTCTCGAGGTCAAGGGGCGGCTGCGCGGCGTGAAGCTGGCGTACGTGGGAGACGGGAACAACGTCGCGAACTCGCTGCTGTTCGGCGGCGCGCGCTTCGGCGTGCACGTGAGCGTGGCGACGCCGGCCGGCTACGAGCCACAACCCCACGTAATCGAATGGGTGCGCGAGAACGCCAAGTCGACGGGCTCGGTGTGCACGATCACCGAGGACCCGTACGAGGCGGTGCGCGGCGCCGACGTGGTCTACACCGACGTGTGGGCCAGCATGGGCCAGGAGGCGGAGGCCGAAGGGCGCAGGCGCGTCTTCCAGCCGTACCAGGTCAATCTCGCGCTGATGGGGGAGGCGCAGGAGGACGCGGTCTTCATGCACTGCCTCCCGGCGCACCGGGGAGAAGAGGTGGCGGCCGAGGTTATCGACTCCCCACGCTCGGTGGTCTTCCAGCAGGCGGAGAACCGTCTGCACGTGCAGAAGGCCATCATGCACGCGTTGATGCACTGATGCCGACAGCTGTCGTCGCGATCGGCGGGAACTCGCTCATCCGGGCCGGCGAAAAGGGCACGATCGCCGAGCAGATGGCCAACGTGCGCCGGACCGCCGACGCGCTCGTCGCGATGATCGCCGAAGGCTACGACCTGGTGATCACCCACGGGAACGGGCCCCAGGTCGGCGCCGCGCTCCTGCGATCGGAGCGCGCGGGGGACGAGGCGTACCGGCTGCCGCTCGACGTCTGCGTGGCCGCCACCCAGGGCGAGATCGGGTACCTGCTGCAGCAGGCGCTGACCGAGCGGCTCGCGAAGGCGGGCCTCAGGCGGCCCGTGGTGTCGCTGCTCACGCAGGCCGTGGTCAGCCGCGACGATCCCGCGATGGCGCACCCGACCAAGCCGATCGGGCCGTTCTACTCGCAGCGCGACGCGGAGGCGCGCCGCGCGCAGTTCGGCTGGGCGGTCGTCGATGACGCGGCGCGGGGTTGGCGTCGAGTGGTGCCGTCTCCGGAGCCGACTGAAATCCTGGAGGAGGGGGCGATTCGCACGCTCGTCCGCTCGGGGGCGCTCGTCATCGCCTGCGGCGGAGGCGGCATCCCGGTCGTGCGGGAGAACGGGCACTACAGCGGCGTGGACGCCGTGATCGACAAGGACAGCGTCTCAGTGCTGCTCGCGCTGCGGCTGCAGGCGGATCTTCTCGTGATCGCGACCGAGGTGGACCGCGTGTACGTGAACTACCGCAGGCCGGACGAGCGTGGCCTGGAGTGCATCGACGCGCCATCGCTGCGACGCCTCTACGAGGCGGGCCAGTTTCCGCCGGGCAACATGGGCCCGAAGATCGCCGCGTCGCTCCGCTTCGTCGAGAACGGCGGCGCCCGCACGGTGATCACGTCGTACGAGCGGTTGATTGACGCCATCCACGGGCGCGCGGGCACGCACGTCGTGCCCGCGCCCGCCGCGCGGCCGGGCGCACAGCAGTCCGCCGGCACGGAGACACCATGCGGTTGAGGCACGTCGTCGAGTCGCAGCAGTTCACGCTCCCGCTGCTCCAGGAGCTCTTCGAGCGCACGCGGCAGATGGAGCGCGTCGTCCGGCGCGGCGGGACGCATGACTACCACGACCGCATCATGGCGACACTGTTCTACGAGCCGTCGACGCGCACCCGGCTGTCGTTCGAGGCCGCGATGCACCGCCTCGGCGGCCAGGTGCTGTCAACCGAGCAGGCGCGGGCGTTCTCGTCGGAGATTGCCGGCGAGCAGCTCGAGGACACGATCCGGATCATCGGCGGCATCGCGGACGTGATCGTGCTCCGCCACACCGCGCAGGACGGCGCGGCGCGTGCGGCGTCGGTCTCGCCGGTGCCGTTGGTGAACGCCGGCGACGGCAACGGCGGCCAGCATCCGACGCAGGCGCTCCTGGACCTCTACACGATCTGGCGGGAGCGGGGGTCGCTCGACGGGCTGTCGATCGCGATGATCGGCGAGCTGGATCGCGGCCGGACCGTCCGGTCCCTCGCCTACCTGCTCAGCAAGTTCGACCGCGTGAAGATCCACTTCGTGAGCCCGCCGGAGGTGCGGATGCAGCCGGACATCCTCGAGCACCTCGAGCGGCACGGCGTCTGGTACGAGCAGCAGCCCGATCTCAACCGCGTCATCGGCGCCGTGGACGTCGTCTATCAGACCCGCATCATGCCCGAGCGCGTCCGCGAGCACGCCACCGTGCGGCGGTACTCGATCGACCGCGCGCTGGTCGGGGCGATGAAGCCGGACGCGATGGTCCTTCATCCGCTCCCGCGGACCGTGGAGCTCGACCCGGCGGTCGACCACGACCCGCGGGCGCGGTATTTCCAGCAGGCCACCAACGGCCTCTTCGTGCGGATGGCGCTGCTGACGCTCTTATTCGACGAGTGAACCCATGCAGACACTTGACCTGATCGGCATCGAGAACGAGTACGGCGCCCACAACTACCATCCGCTCGACGTGATCATCGAGCGGGCGGAAGGCGTGTGGGTGTGGGACGTGGACGGAAAGAAGTACCTGGACTGCCTGGCCGCGTACTCGGCCGTCAACCAGGGGCATTGCCACCCGAAGATCCTCCGGGCGTTCGTCGAGCAGGCGAAGCGGGTCACGCTGACGTCCCGCGCGTTCCGCAACGACCAGCTGCCGCTGCTCTACAAGGAACTCCACGACCTGACGGGGATGGACATGGCGCTCCCGATGAACTCCGGCGCCGAGGCGGTCGAGACCGCGCTCAAGGCGGCGCGCAAGTGGGGGCACACGGTCAAGGGGATCCCGGATGGGCAGGCGGAAATCATCGCGTGCGAGAACAACTTCCACGGACGCACCATCGCCATCATCTCCTTCTCCACCGACGCCCAGTACCGGTCCGGCTTCGGGCCGCTGACGCCCGGGTTCCGCGTGATTCCGTACGGCGACGCCGAAGCGCTGCGCCAGGCGATCACGCCCAACACCTGCGCCTTCCTCGTCGAGCCGGTCCAGGGCGAGGCGGGCATCGTGATTCCGCCCCAGGGATTCCTCAAGCAGGCGGAGCAGATCTGCCGCGACAACAACGTGCTCTTCATCGCGGACGAGATCCAGTCGGGGCTCGGCCGCACGGGTCGTCTCTTCGCGCACCAGCACGAGGACGTCAAACCGGACGTCATCATCATCGGCAAGGCGCTGTCGGGCGGCTTCTACCCGGTGTCTGCCGTGCTCGCGCGTCGCGACGTGCTCGGCGTGTTCCAGCCGGGTGACCACGGCAGCACCTTCGGCGGCAACCCGCTGGCGTGCGCCGTCGCGCGCGCCGCGCTGCGGGTCCTGATCGAGGAACGGCTGGTCGATCGCTCCGCCCAGGTGGGCGCGTACTTCCTCGATCGCGTGCGCGCGATCCGCAGCGAGGCCATCCGCGAGGTCCGCGGCCGCGGACTGTGGATCGGCATCGAGCTGCACGGCGCCGCGCGCCCGTACTGCGAACGGCTGAAGGACGAAGGCATGCTCTGCAAAGAGACGCACGACCGTGTGATCCGGCTGGCGCCGCCGCTCGTGATCACGCCGGACGAAGTGGACTGGGCCGTCTCGAAGCTCCGAAAGGTGCTGTAACCATGCGTATCAAGACGATCATCATGGGCGCCGCCGGGCGCGATTTTCATAATTTCAACGTGCTGTACCGCAACGACGACCGCTGCGAGGTGGTCGCGTTCACGGCCACGCAGATCCCGAACATCGACGGGCGTCGGTACCCCGCCGTCCTCGCCGGGCGGCTGTACCCGGACGGCATCCCCATCCATCCCGAAGCAGAACTGGAGTCGCTCATCCGGGAGCACGGCGTGCGCGACGTCGTCTTCTCGTACAGCGACGTGTCGTACAACTACGTGATGGACCGCGCGTCGATCGTGAATGCCGCGGGGGCAGATTTTCGTGTGCTCTCCGCCACGACGACGATGATCCGGAGCACAAAGCCGGTGGTGTCCGTGTGCGCCGTGCGGACGGGATCGGGGAAGAGCCAGACCACCCGGCGCATCGCGGCACTGTTGCGCGGCCGCGGCATGAAGGTCGCCGCGGTGCGGCACCCGATGCCGTACGGGGACCTGGCGAAGCAGGCGGTGCAGCGGTTCGCCACGCTCGAGGACCTCCGTCGCCACAACTGCACGATCGAAGAGATCGAGGAGTACGAGCCGCACATCGTCAGCGGGACGATCATCTACGCCGGCGTGGACTACGGCGCGATTCTCGAGCAGGCCCAGGCCGAGGCCGACGTGATCATCTGGGATGGCGGGAACAACGACACGCCCTTCTACGTGCCCGATCTGGCCATCGTCGTGGCCGACCCGCTGCGCGCGGGCAACGAGCTGACCTACTACCCGGGCGAGACCAACCTGCGGATGGCGGATGTCGTGGTGATCAACAAGATCGACACCGCGGATTTCGAGTCGGTGAACCGCGTTCGTCAGAACGTGCGGCGCGTGAACGCGCGCGCGCTCCTGGTCGAGGCGGCATCGCCGGTGTACCTCGATCGCCCCGAAGCCCTGGCGGGCAAGCGCGTGCTCGTCGTGGAAGACGGGCCGACGCTCACCCACGGGGAGATGAGGTTCGGCGCGGGCACGGTCGCGGCGCTGAAGTACGGAGCGAAGGAGATCGTGGATCCGCGCCCCTACACGGTGGGGAGCATCACGGAGACATTCCAGAAGTACCCGGGGATCGGCACGATCCTGCCGGCCATGGGGTACGGGGGTCAGCAGGTCAAGGACCTGCAGGCCACGATCAACCGCGTCCCGTGCGACGTCGTCGTCATCGGAACGCCGATCGATCTCAACCGGATCCTGACGATCGAACGGCCGACCGTGCGCGTGCGGTACGAGCTTCAGGAGATCGGCCAGCCGGATCTGGTGGAGGTGATCGGAGCATTCTTGTTCAATGCCGAAGGCCGAAGGCCGAATGCCGAAGGCGGCAATGCCGAATGGGGTAATGCCGAAAGCGTCAAGGCCGAGGGCGCGCTGACGCGGTAGAGAACACGCTATCGCGCCCAGCGCACGAGCGCGCTGACCAGTACCGACGCGCCTGGGGCCGGCACCGTTCGCGGATCCGGGCTCGCCAGATATTCTTTGTCCAGCATGTTGCGCGCGGAGACCTGGACCTCCAGACGCGAGGTCAACGGGATCCCCGCGCTCGCGTCGAGCACCGCGTAGCCTGGCATGTCCCGTTCGGTGGGGCCAGGGCGGGTGTCGCGCCCGAACGCGGCCGCGCGCAGCTGCGCGTATCCGCCGCCGCTGATCTCGCGCCGCAGCAGCGCCGAGACCATCGGCGGCGCGATGTCGTCGAGCGGCGCGCCGTCATCGAGCGCCAGGCCGCGCGCGAGCTGCGCGGTCAGTTCGAGGCCCCACCCGGCGCCGAGGCCCACCTGGGCTTCCGCCTCGATCCCGCGGAGACGTGCCCGCCCCCGGTTGCGGAACAGAAAGTTGTCCGGCGTGGTTTCGTACCGCTCGATCAGATCCGTGATGCGGTACTGGTAGGCGTAGCCCGCGACGCGGAACCAGCGTCCGGTGTACCGCAGGGCGAGATCGAGCTGCAGGCTCGTTTCCGGCCGAAGATCGGGGAAGCCGGTGATGAAGCCGCGCCCCGACGGCCCGCGGAAGTACCGGTCGGACAGCAGCGGATCGCGGAAGCCCCGCGCGATCTGCGCGGTCGCGCTCCACCCTGCATGCGGTCCGGCCGTGACCGACGCGACGCCGGAAAACGCGGCGTTCGCCGTCGAGCGATCCCCGAAGTAGGCGCCGCGATTGCTCGTGGTCACGCGGTCGCCGCGCGCGCCGCCGCTCACGACGAGCGCGGGGCGCAGCGCGGTCTCGACGGTGATGTACGCGCCCGACGCGATCCGCCGCGCGCCGTCCACCGAGAGGGTTTCCGCGATGCCGGCCTGCGCGCCTGCCAGATCGAAGTTGACCGTCGCGTCAACGGCGCGCAGCCCGTAGCGCCCGTTCACCTCTGCGCCCGTCTCGACTTTCACGGCGGCCATGTGGCGCTCGGCAATGCCGCGCACGTGGAAATCGTTGGCGACGATGTCCGCCCGCTCGATGCTCCGCGGCCGCGTCTCGGTCGCGAACCGGTCCTGGTCGGTGACGACTTGGTGCCGCCCGAAGAACGAGCTGAGGCTGACGAGATGGAACCCGGCCAGCGATCGCCGATCGTACGCGATGGTCGCGCGGTGCGACGTTTCCTCGGGATAGTAGAACCGCACGAGGTTGGAGTTGTTGCGCGGCCGCTCGACGTCGCGGGAGAAGTCGCTCTGCCAGCCCGCGGAGAGCGACCCGCCCCCGACCTTCCCTTCCGCGCGGGCGAGCACGCCGAGGTCGCGCGCGCCGGAGTTCAGGACATCTCCCACGGGGCTGCGATAATCGTCCAGCAATCGGTAGTGGCCGAGGAGCAGCACGCCGCCGCCCGCGAACCCTTTCGACACCTCGCCACCGACCCGCCCTTGCGGAATCCCCACGCCGCCGCCGAAGAGCCCGCGAAAGCGCAGGGGAGCGCCCGGCTCCGGGCGCCGCGTCCGCGCGTAGATGACGCCGCCGAACGCATCCGATCCGTAAGCGACGGAGCCGGGTCCGCGCGCGACCTCGACCCCCTCGAGCGCGAACGGATCGAGAAACGTCGCGCTCGGCCCGACGCGGCGTTCGCTCGTCACGCGGGCCCCGTCCAGCAGGATCAGCGTCCGCCCGCGCGCCAGCCCGCGGAGCGCCGGCACCGCCGCGTGTCCTTCGGAGACGACCGCGACGCCCGGCGTCGTTTCGAGCGCCTGCACGAGCGTCGCCGGTTGCCGAGATTGCAGGTCGCGCGCGGTGAGCAGCGTAGTCCCGCTCGCCGACGGCGCCTCGATGCTCGGCGCGCTGCCCGTGACGGTCACGGATTCCTCGACGAGCGCCGTGACCTCGATGAGGAGGGGCTGCCCCTGGCCGAGGCTCTCGACGAGCACCGGCTTCAGGACACGGCCGCCAGGAAGCACGACGAGCACTTCGAACGGCGGTACGGGATCCGGTTTCCACGAGAAGCGCCCGTCCTCGTCCGTGATCGTTGCGCCAGGGCGGCCGAGAATCGAGACCTCCGCGTTGGTGATCGGCCTGCCGTTCCGTTGATCCACGACGCGGCCCTCGAGCGCCAGCGCGACGCTCGCGTGACCCGCGATGCAGGCAAGCCCGGCGATGAGCTTTGGAAGAATGCCGTGGCGCATGGCGGTCAGTCTACCGTCTATCGCGCCAGCATGCGTTCGAGCGAGGTCTTCACCGCCGGCCACTCGGGCGCGATGATGCTGAAGTACACGGTGTCCCGGACGCGGCCCCCCCGGACGATCATGTGGCTGCGCAGCACCCCTTCGCGCGTCGCACCGATTCGCGCGATCGCGCGCTGCGATGGTGTGTTGAGCAGGTCGGTCTTCAGCTCGACGCGGATCGCGCCGAGCGCTTCGAACGCATGCCGCAGCATAAGGTATTTCGCCTCGGTGTTGACCGCTGTGCGCTGCCACGGCCGCGCGATCCACGTCCAGCCGATCTCGACGCGGCGGTTCGCGGCATCGTAGTTGCCGAACCGCGTGCTGCCGACGATCGCGCCGGAGGGGCGGTGGATCGTGCAGAAGGGCAGCGCATATCCGCTGTCGGCGTCCGCCAGCGCGGCGTCCACGTAGGCGCGGACGTCTTCGATCGAGGTCAGGCACGTCGTCGTCACGCGCCAAAGCTCGGGGTCGAGCCCCGCGGCCGCGAGCCCCTCCACGTGGGCGGGCGCCAGCGGCTCGAGCCGGACGACCGCCCCCTCGAGCGTCACGGGATTCACGCCGCCCATTATGTGATCGACTGACCGGATCGAGGCCCCGTGACGGGTGCCGGGAAGTCGGCGACGCCGCGGACGGGCCGCGTTTCGGGCCCGAATCAGGCCGGATTTCGCGCGGCACCGCGCTTGCGAACGGCCCCGGCACATCGACCGGGTTCGGGAGTGCGCATGAAGATCGACAAGAACGTGCAGCAGTGCCGGTGGGCGGAAGCGACGCTGTTCCTCGCGGCCCCCCAGTGGCTCGACGCCTGGGAGCACCCGTGGAGCTGCCGCTCGTCGGGGACGTTCAGGCCAATCCCCGACACGCGCCTCTGCGGCACGTGCGAACGGTGGCAACCGCGCGAGCGCGCGGACAGCTGCTGCTGCAGCACGGAAGAGTGCCGGTAGGGCGAGAGCTGCGCTAGAGGACGGTCAGCAGGCGCGGCCGCCAGCCCTGGCGCCGGAGCTCGCGCTGCTCATCCAGATAGCCTTCCAGGAAGCGCGTCGGGTGGTCGTACCGCTGGACGCGTGTGTCGCCGGCGGGCGTCGTGACCTCGTACTCGTACGCGCCGTCCGACCCCCGCCGGACCTCGCACGCCATCAGCTCAGAGTTCTTCTCGAGAAACCAGATCACGTTCGATCCCCGGTGCAACGGTCGCGCCGAACCAGAAACCACGTTTTCACTGGAGATCTCCGCGCTTCTGGTGTGCGGCCACGTGCGAAAGACGCGGTCGCGCACACCAAATGCGCGCCTGCGCCCTCCTCGGCGCCTGCGTGCCATCACGTGCAGAATTGGCGGGAGCCCGGAAACCTCGCGCAGCGGAACGCGCCGCTCAGGACCGCGCCGTGCGCAGGTGGCGCCGCAGCCGAGGAAACGCGAGCGCCGGGATGCGGCGCAGCTCCGCGGCGGCCGAGTGGCGCAACCAGAGAGCCACCATCGCCGAACCCGCCGTCGCGCCCAGGAAGATCATCGCCGCTGCGTGATAGACGAGCGTCACCGCGCCGACGATCGGCCAGGAAGGCGCACTGGTCACGCGCGCCAGCAGCAGGCCGGTGGCCGCCGGGATCGCGAGATCGATCCCGGCCGCAGCAAGTCGCGATCGGCGCGCGAGCAGCTTCTCGCGCCCGGCCTGCGCCTGCCCCTCGGCGCGCCGCCGATCCCGTTCGGAGGGCGTCAGGTCGTCTTCCCAGCCTGACTCGAGCCCGAGCAACTGCGCCTCGGCGCGGATGATCTGTCCGCGGCGGCGGTCCCCTTGCGGGAACCACCGGCAGAATTCGTCCACCGTGATCTCGGGATCCACGCCGATCGCGCGCGCGTACTCGCGCAGGAACGCCCGGGCGAAGATCCCCGCCGGCCACCGCGAGAAGTCATTGCGCTCCATGGCCTCCCACAGCTCCACGTCCACGTTGGTGCGATCGGCCAGGTGGTCGAGGGAGATGCCGCGCTGCTCACGGATTCGCCGGAGGTTCGGTCCGAAACGCTCCCGTCCAGTCATGGTGTCACCCGGGTTATCCGAGAACTATCGAGCAAGAGCCGCGCCACGGCGAGCCGCCGCCGCTGCGCGGATTGGCGCGGAGTTTCGCCACCACCGCGCCGCGATTCTGCACAACCAGTCTCAAAATTGAACTTGCCGCGTACGCCTTCCGTCTTACGGGCATATGCACGACATCCGGTTCGCGTTGCGGCTGCTCGCGCGCGAGCGCACGTTTGCCCTCACATCCGTCCTCACGCTGGGCATCTGCCTCGCCGCCAACGTCTCCATCTTCAGCGTCGTCAATTCCGTTCTGCTCAACCCGCTGCCGGTCCCGGAGTCGGACCGGCTGGTGCTCATGTACAACAGCTACCCGCGGGCCGGCGCGCCCGACGGATCGACTGCCGTGCCGGACTACTTCGATCGGCTCCAGGCGATCCACGCGTTCGAGCGGCAGGCGGTGTACCGGACCGAGGGCTTCGACGTCGGCGAGCGGGGCAACCCGCAGCGGATGCGCGGCATGCGCGCGACGCCGTCGTTCTTCGATCTCACGGGCGTGCGCACGGCGCTGGGGCGCCCGCTCGTCGCTGACGACGCGCAGCAGGGACGCGATCACAAGGTCGTCCTCAGCCACGCCCTGTGGCGGGACCAGTTCGCGCGCGATCCGAACGTTGCCGGCCGCGAGCTGCGCGTCAACGGCGAGCCGTACACGATCGTCGGCGTGATGCCCGAGTCCTTCACGTTCGACGACCCGGACGTCAAGCTCTGGGTGCCGGCGTGGTTCACGGCGGAGCAGCGGTCCGACGATTCGCGGCACAGCAACAACTGGACGTACGTGGGGCGGCTTCGCGCGGGAGCGACGATGGCGCAGGCGCAGGCGCAGGTCGACGCGTTGAACGCCGCGAATCTCGACCGGTTTCCGCAGTTCAAGGAGATCCTGATCAACGCGGGCTTCCACACTGTCGCGGTGAACTTTCGCGAGCACCTCGTCAAGGACGTGCGCGGCGTGTTGTATCTGCTCTGGGGCGCGGTCGTATTCGTGCTCCTCATCGGCTGCGTCAACGTCGCGAACCTCTCACTGGTCCGCTCCACCGTCCGGCTGCGCGAGCTCGCGACGCGGATGGCGCTCGGCGCCGGCCGGCTCCGTATCGCGCGGCAGCTCGTGACCGAGAGCGTGATCCTCACCGGCCTGGCAGGTGGCGTCGGGCTCGCGCTCGGCGCGTGGGCCATCGGCGGCTTCAAGGCGCTGGGGCTCGAGCAGCTCCCGCGCGGCGGAGAGGTGACGATCGACGCCTCGACACTGGCCTTCGCCGCCGCGCTCGCCGCGTTTGTCGGCGTCGCCATCGGCGGCATCCCGGTCGCGCACGTGCTGCGGTCGAACGTGAACGACGTGCTGCGGCAGGAGGGGCGATCGGGCACCGCGACGCGCGGCGCGCGCAGGCTCCGCCACGCGCTCGTCGCCGCGGAAGTCGCGCTGGCCTTTCTCCTGCTCGTGGGCGCGGGCCTGCTGCTCGCGAGCTTCCAGCGCACGCTCGCGATCGATCCCGGTTTCGATCCGCGCGGCGTCCTCACCGCGTCCATTGCGCTCCCCACTTCGCGGTACGCCGACGACGCGGCAGTGACCGCGTTCGTGGAGCGCGCCGTCAAGGCGGTGGGTGCGCTGCCGTCGGTGCGCGCGGCGGGGGTGACGACGACCATCCCGTTCGGCGGCAGCTACTCGGACAGCGCGATCATGGCCGAGGGCTACACGATGGCGCCGGGCGAGTCGATCATCGCGCCGAGCGCGCTGGCGGTCTCGCCGGGATATATCGAGGCCATGGGTATCAGGCTCCTGAAGGGACGCCCCTTCGAGGCGCGCGACACGGCCGCCGCCCCGCTCGTGGCGCTCGTCGACGAGGAACTGGCGGCCCGGTTCTGGAAAGGGCGGGACCCGATCGGGCGGCGGATGTACCTGCCCGACACGGCGGAGGACCTGATCACGCCCGGCCCGAAGGTGCGCTGGATCACGGTCGTGGGAGTGGTCGCGCGCGTCCGGCTGCAGTCGCTGACGCGTGGGGACGGCGACGTCGGCGCCTACTATTTCCCGGTCGCGCAGGTCCCGCGGCGGAACCTCACCTTCGCGATCAAGAGCGAGGTCCCTCCAGCGTCGCTCACGACGACCGTGCGCGCCACGCTCGCCAAGCTCGACCCCGACATGCCGGTGTACGCGACGTACTCCATGGAGGAACGCGTCTCGCGATCGCTGACCGACCGCCGCACGCCGCTCGTGCTGGCGCTCGCCTTCGGCGGCATCGCGCTGCTGCTCTCGGCGATCGGCATCTACGGCGTACTGAGTTACCTCGTGACGCAGCGCACGCGCGAGATCGGCATTCGCCTGGCGCTCGGGAGCACGTCAACCGACATTCTCTCGCTCGTCGTGCGCGAGGGGTTGACCGTGGTGGGCATCGGGTTCGTGATCGGGTTCGGCGGCGCGCTCGCGCTGCGGCGCGTGCTCGAGTCGCAGCTTTACGGCGTGCGCGCCACCGATCCGTCGGCGTTCGGGCTGGCGATCGTCGTGCTCGGCGCCGTGGCGCTGGCGGCGTGCCTGATCCCGGCCTGGCGCGCCGCGCGCGTGAGCCCGGCGGAAGCACTCTCGTAAGAACTGCAGAGGACGCGGAGCAAGGCAGAGACCCGTCAAGGTGGCCGCCCGCGTAGGCCGACGAAGTCGGGCAGCGGGTCGCCCCTTGCCTTCGCTCTCTGCGTCCCCGCGTCTCCCCACGGTTGCCTCCTCCCCGCGCCCTCGGCGGTTCCCTGCCGGAAAACCGGCAGCGCTCCGCGCCTTCGCCGCGCCGCCGACGGAAGCTCGACGGACCCTCAAAAACACTTGGGATTTGCGCTGGCCGAGGCACGCTCCGGCTGGTATCACGCTTGCGAGACAGTCGCGACAGGAGTTTCCATCCATGCTGCTTCGCGACGAAGATATCTTCGAGTACCACGAGTCCCCGCGGCCCGGAAAACTCGAGGTCATCACCTCGAAACCCTGCCTGACACAGCGCGACCTGTCGATGGCGTACACGCCGGGCGTGGCGCGCCCGTGCCTGGCGATTGAAAAAGACCCCGAGGCCGCGTACCACTACACGGGCAAGGGCAACCTCGTGGCCGTTGTCAGCAACGGCACCGCCGTGCTCGGACTCGGCGACATCGGCGCGCTCGCGGGCAAGCCGGTCATGGAAGGCAAGGGGGTGCTCTTCAAGCGGTTCGCCGACATCGACGTGTTCGACATCGAGCTGAACACGAAGGACCCGCACGAGATCATCCGCATCGTCAGGGCGCTCGAGCCCACCTTCGGCGGCATCAACCTCGAGGACATCGCCGCGCCCGATTGCTTCCTCATCGAGGAGACGCTGAAGCGCGAGATGACCATCCCGGTGTTCCACGACGATCAGCATGGCACCGCGATCATCTCCGGGGCCGCGCTGCTCAACGCGCTCGAGATCGCGAAGAAGCGGATCGACCAGGTGAAGGTCGTCTTTGTCGGCGCCGGCGCCGCCGGCATCGCCTGCGCGGAGATGTACGTCGTCCTCGGCGTCAAGCGCGAGAACATGTTCCTCGTCGATACGAAGGGGGTCGTCTACAAGGGGCGCAAGGAGAAGATGAACCCCTACAAGGAGCGCTTCGCGCAGGATACGAACATGCGCACGCTCGCCGAGGTGATCAAGGGCGCGGACGTGTTCGTCGGCGTGTCGAGCAAGGACCTGCTGAGCGCCGAGATGCTGAAGACCATGACCAGGGACCCGATCGTCTTCGCGATGGCGAACCCCGACCCGGAGATCACGTACGAGCTGGCCACCGCGACGCGGCGGGACGTGCTCATGGCCACCGGCCGGTCGGACTACCCGAACCAGGTGAACAACGTCCTCGGCTTCCCGTTCATCTTCCGGGGGGCGCTGGACGTGCGCGCCAGCACGATCAACGAGCCGATGAAGCTTGCCGCCGCGAGGGCGCTCGCGGCGCTCGCGAAGGAGGACGTGCCGGACGGCGTGCTGAAGGCGTACGGGCTCGAGACGCTGTCGTTCGGCCGCGACTACCTGATCCCGAAGCCGTTCGACCCGCGCGTGCTGCTGCGCGAGGCGCCGGCGGTGGCGCAGGCGGCGATCGACTCGGGCGTCGCGCGCAAGCCGATCGCGGACATGAGCGCCTACATCGAGTCGCTCGAGCGCATCATGGGGCCGTCGCGCAAGGTCGTCCGGTTGCTCGTCACCAAGGCGAAGGCGACCAAGTCGCACCGCATCGTCTTCCCGCAGGGGGAGCACCACTCCGTGCTGCACGCGGCGCGGACCGTTGCGGACCAGGGGGTCGCGCAGCCCATCCTCATCGGCGACCCCGCCAAGATCACGACCGAGATGGATCAGCTCGGCATGGACGCGAAGGCGTTCCAGATCATCGACCCGAACGGCTCCACCCGCCGCGAGCAGTACGCCGCGGAGCTGTACCGGCTGCGGCAGCGCAAGGGCATCACGCCGGCGCGCGCCCACCTGCTCATGGCCGACTCGACCTACTTCGCGCTGATGATGGTCCGCGCGGGGGAGGCCGAGGCGTTCGTGGGCGGCCTCGACCGGCGCTACCCCGACACGATCCGGCCGGCGCTCGAGATCGTCGGCCTGCGCGATGACGTGAAGCGGCTGTCGGCGGGGCACCTGCTGATCTTCAAGGACCGGCAGTTCTTCTGCGCGGACACGATGATCAACATCGAGCCGACAGCCGAGGAGCTCGCCGAGATCGCGTGGCTCGCCGCCGACGCGGCGCGCTTCTTCGGCATCGAGCCGAAGGTCGCGATGCTCGCGTTCGGCAGCTTCGGATCCGTGCGGCACCCGATCGCGGAGAAGGTCGCGAGGGCCGTCCAAATCGTGCGCAGCCACCGCCCCGACATCATCGTCGACGGCGAGATGCACCTCGAGGTGGCGGTCACGCCGGAGATCGTCCGCGAGCAGCACCCGCACTGCCTGATCCAGGGAGACGCGAACGTCCTCATCTTCCCGGACCTGGCCGCGGGGAACATCGGGTACCAGCTCGCGCGCCGCATTGGCCGTTCCGAGGTGCTCGGCCCGGTGCTGCTCGGCATGCGGCACCCGGTGACGGTGCTGCCGCCGACGGCGACGACCACCGAGATCATCAACGCCGCGACGATGGCGTCGGCGCTGATCCCGACGGTCGCCGAGAAGCGCGAGCGCCCGACGGTCAGCGTCTAGACCGCTCGCTCTTCGGTCAACGCCAGCGTGTTCCCCTCGCTGTCGTTGAAGAACGCCATCCAGATCTCACGTCCGGGGAGCCTCGCAATCAGGTGGGGCTCCCCGGTGAACGTCACCCCCCGTTCCCTCAGCGCCGCGTGCATCGCCTCGATGTCGTCCACGTCGAAGTACAGCACCGATCCCGGATGATCGAAGCCGGGTTCCGGCGGCGACAGCATCAGCCGGACGCCCGCGCAGTCGAAGAACGCCAGCCCCGGCGGCGCGTCGAAGAGGAACTTCATCCCAAGCGTGTCGCGGTAGAAGCGCACGGCGCGCGGCGTGTCCTTCGCGCGCATGGAGACCTGAACGATCCGGGAGAGCGCGGGCGTGGTGGTCGTCATCGGCATGCCTCCATCCCATTTACTTAGCCTTGCTAACTAATTTATACT
>DATHTE010000078.1:0-3808 GCA_035463475.1 Vicinamibacterales bacterium | reverse complement strand
GAGATGATCATGCCCGGGGACAACACGAACGTGTCGGTGGAGCTGATTGCGCCGGTGGCGATCGAGAAGGGCTCGCGCTTCGCCATCCGCGAAGGCGGCCGCACGGTCGGCGCGGGCACGGTCACCGAGATCATGGGGTAGGGATTCAAGGAACAAGTCATGGCGGCATTCAGCGACAAGATTCGGATCCGGCTCAAGGCGTACGACTACCGGGTGCTCGATCAGTCCACGTCCGAGATCGTCGAGACCGCGAAGCGGACCGGCGCGCAGTTGGCGGGACCGATCCCGCTGCCGACCGAGATCAACAAGTGGACGGTGCTCCGCTCGCCGCACGTGGACAAGAAATCGCGCGAGCAGTTCGAGATCCGCACGCACAAGCGGCTGATCGACATCTTCGAGCCGACGCCGCAGACGGTGGACGCGCTGATGAAGCTCGACCTCCCGGCCGGCGTGGACGTGGAGATCAAAGCGTTCGGGAAAGAGCACAAGTAAGGGGCCAGGTACCAGAGGCCAGGGGCCAGCAGCGGTCGTCGCTCGCGTCTGACCCCTGGCCTCTGACCTCTGACCTCTGAGAGACAGCGATGGTCACAGGCATCATTGGCAGGAAAGTCGGGATGACGCAGCTCTTCGCTGCGGACGGCACCGTGCAGCCGGCGACCGTGATCAAGGCCGGCCCGTGCGTCGTCGTGCAGGCGAAGACCGCGGCGACCGACGGTTACGAGTCGGTGCAGCTCGGGCTCGTCGAGGAACGCCCCGCGAAGGTGAACAAGCCGACCGCCGGGCACTTCAAGAAGGCGAACGTGCCGCCGACGCGCGTCCGGCGCGAGGTGAAGCTCGCGAAGGGCTCTGAGGCGCCGAAGGTCGGCGAGACCGTCCTGGTCAATTCGGTGTTCAACACCGGGGATCAGATCGACGTCATCGGCGTGAGCCGCGGCCACGGGTTCCAGGGCGTCGTCAAACGGCATCACTTCGCCGGCGGCGCGGCCACGCACGGGTCGATGTTCCACCGCGCGCCCGGCTCGATCGGCGCCTCGTCGTACCCCTCGCGCGTCGTCAAGGGGATGCGTGCGGCGGGTCGGATGGGGGGCGACCAGGTCACCGTTCGGAACCTGCGCATCGTCAAGGTGGACGGAGACAACAACCTGTTGATCGTGCGCGGCGCGGTCCCCGGCAAGCCGGGGGGCTACGTGCTGGTCCGCAAGGCGGTGGGCCCGCGTCGCGAGCCGCAGCCGCAGGCGCAGGAGAAGCCCAAGAAAGGGAAGAAGTAGCGTCCGCCTCCGGCGGACCTGCTGAGAGCGGGGTTCAGGCTTCAGGGTTCAGGGCCGAAGGTCCCCGCGAGCGCTGAATACAGAGGACAGGGCGATGCAGCTCGAAGTGGTCAACGCGGAGAACGAGAAGGTCGGGGAGATCGAAGTCCGCGACGAGGTGTTCGGCGGGCCGATCAAGACGGACCTGATTTGGGAAGCCGTGGTGCACCAGAGCGCCGGCGAGCGGCGCGGCACGCACGCGACGAAGAACCGCGCGCTCGTCAGCGGCAGCGGCAAGAAGCCCTGGCGGCAGAAGGGCACGGGGCGCGCCCGCGTCGGCGAGATCCGCAACCCGCTCTGGCGCAAGGGGGGCACGGTATTCGGGCCCCAGCCGCGCAGCTACGAGTACGCGCTGCCGAAGAAGGTGCAGCGCGGCGCGCTGCGGGCCGCGCTCGCGGCGAAGTTCAAGGACGGCGTGGTGACGGTGGTCGAGGCCCTTGCGTTCAGCGAGGCCAAGACGAAGGTGGCGGCCGAAACGCTGAAGCGTCTTGGCGCAGGCGGGAAGACGCTCGTCATCGACGTCCAGCCGGACGAGACGC
Organism: Vicinamibacterales bacterium; assembly: GCA_035463475.1. GTDB lineage: Bacteria > Acidobacteriota > Vicinamibacteria > Vicinamibacterales > 2-12-FULL-66-21 > JACPDI01. The sequence continues at coordinate 1,962 of DATHTE010000078.1, read as the reverse complement.
TGCAGCGCTCGACGCGCAACCTGGCGGGCGTACGCCTGGTGTCGAGCGGCCGTCTCACGGCCCGGGACGTCATGGATACGACGCGCATCATCGCCACGCGGGCGGCGGTGGAGCGCCTGCAGGAAGTGCTGGGCTAGAGCGCGGCCGAGCGCTGAGAGCGCGCCTGCGGCCCGAGCGAGGCGCCGGAGGGGAGTCCCGAGCGGGAGCGAGGGACCGCCGAGCGAGAGCGAGCGGGGGTGGGGCCCCGCGAGCGCAGAGAGAAGCAGCTATGAGAATGACAGACGTGATTCGCCGGCCGCTCGTCACCGAGAAGACGACGGTCATGCGCGAGGACGGGCGCAGCACAATCGCCTTCGAGGTCGCCTCGGGCGCGACGAAGGTCGATATCAAGCGCGCGGTGGAGAAGTTGTTCGGCGCCAAGGTGGCGAGCGTCCGCACGGCGCTCGTGCACGGCAAGGTGAAGCGCCAGGGGCGGTTCGCCGGGCGCCGGCCGGACTGGAAGAAGGCCTACGTGCGCCTCAAGGACGGCGAGAAGGTGCCGGACTTCCTGGAAGGGGCCTAAAGGGGATTTGGTGATTTGGGGATTTGGCGATTTGCCGGTCGCGGCGAATTACCAAATCACGAAATCCCAAAATCACAAGATCGCCAAATCAAGGGATTGGTCATGCCGATTCGCAAATACAAGCCGACCTCGTCGGGACGACGGTTCCAGACGGTGCAGGGGTTCGACGAGATCACCGAGACCCGGCCGCACAAGCCGCTCACCGAGCCGATGAAGAAGAGCGGCGGCCGCAACAACCACGGGGAGCTCAGCTCCTGGTGGCGCGGCGGCGGGCACAAGCGGAACTACCGCGTCATCGACTTCAAGCGGGACAAGCAGAACATCCCCGCGAAGGTGTCGACGATCGAGTACGACCCGAACCGCTCGGCGTTTATCGCACTGCTGACGTACGCCGACGGCGAGAAGCGGTACATCCTGCAGCCGGTCGGGCTGAAGGTCGGGGACATTGTGGTTGCCGGGGACAACGTGGACATCCTGCCGGGGAATACGCTGCCGCTCAAGAACATCCCGCTCGGCACAATGATCCACAACGTGGAGCTGAAGCCGGGCAAGGGTGGACAGATTGCGCGCAGCGCGGGGGCGGCGGTGCAGCTCGTCGCCAAGGAAGGGGAGTACGCCTCGGTCAAGATGCCGTCAGGTGAAGTGCGGCACATCAACATCGAGTGCGTGGCCACGATCGGACAGGTCGGCAACCTCGATCACGAGAACGTCTCGATCGGCAAGGCGGGGCGGAGCCGGTGGCTGGGGAAGCGACCGCACGTGCGCGGCGTCGCGATGAACCCGGTGGATCACCCGCTCGGCGGCGGCGAAGGCAAGACCTCGGGCGGCCGCCATCCGGTGTCGCCGTGGGGCATCCCCACGAAGGGGTTCAAGACGCGCCGCCGGAAGCAGACGGATCGCTTCATCGTGCAGAGGAGACCGAAGTAGAGCAGTGGCGGTAGCGCCTGCGGCCCGACCGAGGCGCCGGAGGGAAGCCCCGAGCGGAAGCGAGGGACCGCCGAGGGAGAGCGAGCGGGGGTGGGGCCCCGCGAGCACTGGAAGAAGCTGACATGAGCAGATCGTTAAAGAAAGGACCCTTCGTCGACGTGCCGCTCCTCGAGAAGATCGAGGTGATGAACCGCAGCGGCGAGAAGAAGGTGATCAAGACCTGGTCGCGCCGCTCGACCGTGGTGCCCGAGATGGTGGGGCACACGCTCGCGGTGCACAACGGCAAGAAGTTCATCCCGGTGTACATCACCGAGAACATGGTCGGCCACAAGCTCGGCGAGTTCGCCGCGACCCGGCAGTTCAAGGGGCACACCACGAAGACCGAAAAGGCGGCGGCCGTGGCGGCTGCGGCGCCGGCGGCCGGCGCGCCGGCCGCGAGCGCGCCGGCGGCAGGGGCCGCGAAGCCCGCGGGG
>DATHTE010000077.1:0-17251 GCA_035463475.1 Vicinamibacterales bacterium | reverse complement strand
CCATGTCAGCCAGAAAGTCTCCGGCGCCCGCCCCGCTCGAGCCGCACTGGTTCCAGATCCTGCTCGCGCTCGCCGATCGCGACCTGCACGGCCTCGCGATCATGAATGAGGTCCTCGAACGCACCGGCGGTCGCCTGCGGTTGTGGCCGGGCATGCTCTACCGCGCGCTCGGACGGTTAGCCGACATGAACCTGATCGTCGAGATCGAGCCGCCCGACGGTGCAGCGGCGGCGGGCGGACGGCCGCGGTTCTTCCGCCTCACCACGGCCGGGCGCCGCGCGTGCGCCGCCGAAGCCGAGCGGCTCGCCGGATTCGTCGAAGTCGCCAGACGCAAGAAGCTGCTGAAAGCCTGACCCATGCCGCACCCAGCGTTCGTCTTCGTTCGGCTGCTGCTGCGCGCGTATCCGCCGCACCTGCGTCAGCGTGAGGCGGACGTGCTGGAGGCGGCCTGCTTCGAATGCCTCGCGCGCGAGCGCCGGCGCCTGGGCCGCCTCGGTGCGGCGTACGCGTGGGGACGGTTGATCGCCGACACCCTCATCGCCGCGATCCTCCTGCGCGCCGACGAGCACCGCCGTCGCCGCGACGCGTGGGTTCACGTGCCGTCCGCTCCGAAGGAGATCCTGATGGCTCGACTCTGGCAGGACGTCCGCTACGCCGCGCGCCGTCTGCAGCGCGCTCCGATCTTCAGCCTCGCGGTGATCGCCACGCTCGCCTTGACGATCGGCGCAACGACCGCCGTGTTCACCGTGGTCAATGCCGTCCTGCTGCGCGCGCTGCCGTACCGCGATCCGAGCCGGCTGGTCCTGCTGAAGGAGGCCTTCCCGCAGATGACGTTCGGCTTTTCGCCCCCCGATTACCTGGCGTTCGAGGCGCGCGCCGGCTTCTTCGACAGCATCGCCGCCTATCGCAACCGCGAGTACGAACTGTCGGGCGTCGAGCCGCCGGAGCGGGTGACCGTCACGCGGGCGTCGGCGACGCTCTTCGAGACGCTTGGCGTGCGGCCGGCGCTCGGCCGACCCTTCACGCGCGAAGACGACGAGGCGGGGCGGCTGGTCGCCGTCCTGAGCGACGCGCTGTGGGAGCGGACGTTCGGCCGGGATCCGGCCGCGATCGGACGTTCGATCCTGCTCGATCGCCAGCCGTTCACGATCGTCGGCGTCATGCCGCGCGGCTTCACGTTCCCGCAACGCGGTCCGATCCTGAACAACGTTCCCGCCGATGTGTACGTGCCGATCGCGTTCACGGCGGCCGAACGGCGCGGGTTCGGCAGCATGTACAACAACAGCGTCGTCGCGCGGCTGAAGGCTGGCGTGACGCCGGCGCAGGCGGACGCCGACACACGCGCCCTCGTGCGGTCGAATGCGCGCGAGATGTATCCGGCGGACCTCAGCGGCCTGGCCGAAGTGCTCGCCGGCTCCGCGGTGCCGCTCAGCGATGAAGTCAGCGGGCGCTCGCGCACGCTGCTGTGGGTGGCGTTTGCGGCCGTCGGATTCGTCCTCCTGATCGCGTGCGCCGACATTGCGAGCCTGATGCTGGCGCGCGCCATGGGGCGTGAACGCGAGATCGCGGTCCGCAGCGCGCTTGGCGCCGGCCGCGGACGGCTGATCCGGCAGCTGCTCGCCGAATCGGCGCTGCTGGCGGTGCTTGGCAGCATCTTCGGTCTGGTGTTCGCCGTGTGGCTATCGCGAGCGCTCGTGGCTCTCGCGCCGCCGACGCTGCCTCGCCTGCACGAGATCGGGATCGACGCGCGGATTCTGCTGTTCACGGCCGCCCTGACCGTCGTGACGGCGTTGCTGTGCGGTATCCTGCCCGCCCTCGAGCTCTCGCGACCGCGCGGAGAAGCGCTCAAGGAAGGTGCGCGGGTCTCGACCGGCCAGCGCGAACGGCGGATTTTCGGCGCGCTCGTCGCGGCGCAGCTCGCGATCGCGGTGGCTGCTCGTCGGCGGCGGGCTCCTGCTGCGCAGCTTCTCGAGGCTGATGGCGGTCGACCCCGGGTTCCGCGCCGAGCGCGTGCTCACCCTAGCGACCAGCCTTCCCGCGCAGGCGTACAGAGACGCGGCGAGCGTTCGTCGCTTCTACACGCGTCTGGTCGACGACGTGTCACACGTGCCGGGGGTCAGTGCAGTCGGCGCCTCCACCGAGTTGCCGCTGGACGTCCGCGAAAGGCGGGCGTTTACACTCGAACGGGAATCTCCGGCGACGCGTGACCTTCCGCACGCGGTGGCGCACGAGTGCGTGACGGGGCGCTACTTCGAAGCGGTCGGCATCCGTCTGAAGCGCGGACGCCATTTCACCGCCTCGGACGCCCAGCAGTCCGAGCCGGTGGCGATCATCAACGAGACCTTCGCGCGCCGCTTTTGGGGCGCGGCGGATCCCGTCGGCCAGCGCATGGCCTGGGGCAACGCCGAGTCACACGGGTACTGGATGCGCATCGTGGGCGTCGTCGGAGACGTCAAGCAGGGCGCGCTGAACACCGAAACCGTTCCGCACACCTACACGCCGTGGCTGCAGGTGTCGGACGCGATGATGGCCGACAACATCGTCGGCATGATGCGCTCGCTCCGCATCGCGGTGCGCGGTGAACTGGAACCCGGGGCCCTGGCCGGGACCGTGCGCGCGCGCATTCGCGCCATCGACCCCGCCTTGCCGGTGGCGTCGGTGCAGACGATGGATGAGATCGTGAGCCGGTCGGCTGCGGTGCCGCGGTTCAACGCGCTGCTCGTCACCCTGTTCGCCGCGCTCGCGCTGCTGCTCGCCGCGATCGGCGTGGGAGGGATGCTGGCGATGTCGATCTCACGCCGGCTGCCCGAGCTCGGCGTTCGGATGGCGCTCGGTGCGCAGCGGCGAACGCTGGTGGCCATGGTGATCCGGCACGGGATGCTCCTCGCCGCCTCCGGCCTTGCCGTCGGGCTGCCCAGTGCATGGCTGCTGTCACGAGTGCTTTCGAGCCTGCTTTTCGAGATCAGCCCACGGGATCCGATGACCTTTGCGACTGTCGCTGCCGTACTGTCGGTCGTGGCGCTCGTCGCCTGTGCGATTCCGGCCTGGCGCGTCACTCGTGTCGATCCGATCACGGTGTTACGGATGGAGTAGGACGAACTTACCTACCGAAGCGGCGATGACCTCCTCGCGCGTCCGCTCGCGGAAGGCGATAAGCTCCGGAAGCTACACCGGCAAACGTACAACTACTTGGCGGGGCCCGGTTCTGTCCTCACCTTGACATCTTAGGCATCGCTGGTTCATGATACCTAAGCACTATAGGCAATAGTCGCCACTGGGGACGCCAAATCAGTATCGATTCCCGGAGCGGACGCGTGGACACTCCAAGAGCCGACCTCCTCCAAGGCACCCTGGACATGCTCATCCTGAGAGCGCTCTCGTTGGGACCGCTCCACGGTTATGGCGTGGTCCAGCGTCTCCGCCAGATGTCGGAGGAGATGCTCTCGGTCGAACAGGGCGCCCTCTACCCGGCGCTCTATCGCATCGAGCAGAAGGGGTGGGTCAGCTCGAAGTGGGATGCGAGTGAGACCGGCCGCCGAGCCAAGTTCTACAAGCTGACGGCGGCGGGCCGCCGGCAACTCGTGATCGAGGAAAAGAGCTGGGATCTCCTGGCGCTCGCCATCGCGAAGGTCAGGCAGTCCACGTAGGAGCACGACATGCCGTGGCTCAATCTCCTCAAGGCACGTTTGCGAGGGCTGCTGCGACGGGAGGCCGTCATCGAAGACATCGAGGAAGAGATGCGCTCGCACCTCGACCTGGCGACCGAGGCGAACATCGAGCGCGGAATGGATCCGCACCACGCACGGCGCGCCGCGATGACAAGCTTCGGCAACCTGGGTCGGATGAGGGAGCTCGCTCACGACGTGCGGGGAGGCGGGATGCTTGAGACCGTCGCCCAGGACCTGCGTTTCGGTGTGCGGACGCTGCTGAAGAACCGCCAATTTGCCGCGGTTGCGATCCTCACCCTGGCTCTCGGGACCGGCGCCACGTCGGCGATGTTCTCCTTCGTGTACGCCGTCGTGCTCCGGCCGCTCCCGTACCCCCAACCCGAGCGGCTGCTCTCCGTGCTCGAACACCGCAACGGCCGGGACATGGCGTTGACCGGCCCCGACTACCTCGCCTGGCGCGCGAACGCCACGTCGTTCGAGCAGCTGGCAGCCGCGACCGGCACGACGGTCAACCTGACCGGTCGGGGCGAGCCGGAACGCGTCGTCGCCGCCAGGGTCTCTGCCAACTACTTCGACGCCCTGGGCGTTCCAGTCAGGGACGGCCGCGGGTTCCGGTGGAGCGACGAACCGTATGGCGCGACGCGCGTCGTCGTGCTGAGCGACGGCCTGTGGCGGCGCCGCTTCGGCGCCGACGTGCGCCTCGTCGGGCAGACGATCGCCATCAACGGGGAGGCGCACACCGTTGTGGGCATCATGCCACCGCAGCTCACCCTTCGCTCGACTGGAGCGCAGCTCTGGCTGCCGCTCAACCTGACGCCCCGTGAAGTGCAAGCGACGGGGTCCCACTTCCTCAGCGCGATCGGGCGTCTGCGACCTGGCGTGACCACCGAGCGGGCGCAGGCGGAGCTCGCGTTGATCGCGAAGGGGATCGAGAAGATCAGGCCCCACTCGAATGCCAAGGTGACGGCGCGCGTGGAGCCGCTTCACGAACGCCTCGTCGCACAGGTGAGGAATCGGGCGTTCCTCCTGCTTGGCGCCGTCAGCTTCGTCCTGCTCATCGCCTGCGCGAACGTGGCCAGCCTGCTTCTCGCGCGCGGGACTCGCCGGCAGCACGAGATCACCGTGCGGGCGGCCCTCGGCGCGTCGCGGCTCCGAATCGCGCGACAGCTCCTGACCGAGAGCGCGCTGATCGGTCTTCTCGGCGGCATCGTCGGCCTGGCGCTGGCGTACGGGACCGCGGGGATCCTCAGAAACATCCTGCCGGAGGACATCCCCCGACTGCAGCAGACGCGCGTGGACGAGGTCGTGCTTGGCTTCACGCTGGCCATTTCGCTGGTCGCGAGCCTGTTGTTCGGCATTGCGCCCGCGCTCCGGGCGTCGCGCCCCAACCTGCAGAGCACCCTTCAAGATGGATCGCGCGCCTCGGGCGGGGTCCGACGCCGGCGCCTGGGCGGCGCCATCGTCGCGGCGGAAATCGCTCTGGCGCTGGTGCTCCTCGTCGCCGCGGGGCTGCTCCTGCGGAGCTTCGTTCGGCTGCAGGGGGTCGCGCTCGGGTTCAATCCGGCAAACCTGCTGACCGTGCGGATGGCTCTGCCCGAGGGGCGATACGGCACACCGCTGCGAGTCGCGGCGTTCTACCAGGAGCTCGCCGAACGCACACGACGGCAGCCTGGCGTGACGAGCGCCGCCGTCGCCTCGCACGCCCCCCTCGCCGGGGGCGGATTCAACCTCTCCATGTACATCGAAGGTCGTCCGCATCCGGCCCGCGTCGAGGACACGCCGATGGTATTCCTGCGATTCGTGTCGACGGATTACTTCCGCACGCTTGGCGTCCGCGTCGAGCGCGGCCGTGATTTCGACGGCGGCGATCGCGCGAACACTCCCACGGTGGCGATCGTCAATCAGACGGCCGTGCGGCGGTACTGGTCTCATGAGGATCCAATTGGCAAGCGATTCAAACTCGACGATGACAGAGAGACAGCGACGGAGATCGTGGGCGTGGTGGCCGACGTGAAGCACTTCGGCCTTGCCCAACCCACGGAGCCCGAAGTGTTCGTTCCCGTGCCCCAGGCGACGCTGATGCACTGGCAGTGGCTGGAGCGCGAGATGATCCTGCTCGCGCGCACGCGCGGCAACCCGGAGGCCGTGGCTGGCTCGGCTCGGCAGGCGGTGTGGACGCTCGACGATCAGCTGCCCCTCTACGACATTCGCTCGATGGAGCAGCTGAGGGCCGAAGCGACCGGAGACGAGCGGGCGGGGCTCGCGCTCGTCGGCACGTTCGCGGCGATCGCGCTCGTGCTGGCGAGCATCGGCGTCTACGGCGTGATGGCGTTCATGGTAAGCGGGCGTTCGCGCGAGATCGGCATTCGACTCGCGTTTGGCGCCACCGCGGGGGATGTGCTGCGGATGATCCTGCGTGACGGCGCCCGGTTGACCGCGGCGGGTGTCGGCGCCGGCGTGATTGCCGCGTTCGCCCTGACACGGACGCTCCAGACCTTCCTGTTCGAGACTGCGCCAAACGACGCGGCGACGTTCGCGACGTTCGGGCTGGTCATTGCGTTGGCGGCGATGCTGGCCTCCTTCCTGCCAGCACGCGTCGCAACGCGCGTCAATCCGGTGAGCGTCCTGCGTGCCGAGTGAGCATGCAGAAGTCGTCGGCGAGCGGGGGCCCAACTGTGGGGGCCAAACTGGGTGACGCTGCGCAGAAGGCCTGAATAGAGTGACGCCCGCGTGGCCAGGGTGCGGGCCGCCGAACACACCGATTCCCTGGGCGCCCGCAGTCTTCATCGCGGGCTCCGTATGCGAGCCGCAATCAACGACCGAGTACGACCCTCGGCGGCTTCGAGGCGTAGCGGTGTACGAAGAGGCCGAGCGGAGTTTCGCGGAAGGCGACCGAATCCAGTTGACGGCGCCGCACAAGCCTACCGGTCTGGCAAACCGCGAATTGGGGACGCAGCTGACCTCGTCTCTCGAGCGGCAGTTCGACAAGACTGCGGCAGTGCACGACAGGGACGTTGTAGCTCGACAAGAGAACGCGGTAAACGACAATGCGAAGGCTGCAGCCATTCCGACGAGCCATGCGGAACAGCAAGGCCAGTCAGCTCACAGTTCTTCGACCGGGCGTGAGTTCGGTCATGGTCGATGAGGTGAGCGCGCCGCTCGAGTGGCGATGCGGGCCGCGGGGCACGTACGGAAACGCTGGGCGACTAGACCGAAGCCGCTGACGCGGCGGCCGACGAGCAGCCCGGTGATTCGTAGCAGGATAGGGTGCATGGTCACAGGAGGTGTCTGTGACCAAGCTACTGCAGTGCCTGCGCGACGAGCTGGTGCGTCGCGACTACGCTGCCACAACCATCCGCAGCTACATCCAGATCGTTGATGCGTTTCGCCAGCAGACCGGCGCGCGCCTCGACCGGATCACACCCGCCCAGCTCCGACGCTACCACCTGTTTCATGCGTGGCAGTAAGCCTTCTCCGCCATGCAGCGACCGCGTTCTCGGACACTACGAAGTTCACTAACAGAACCCTCCGAAACAGGGATCAGAGCGCCAGATCCATCGGCGAATCAACGACTTAAAGCCACAGTTGTTGCAGAGAGCTGCGGACAATCGCAGGACGTGGCACTTGGGCGCAGGGGGTCGCTGGTTCGAATCCGCCGCCCCTACCTTGGCGTCGAGTGCTATGCAGGCCACCGCGGCGAGCAGACACCGGGCACGCTGATTCTTGGAGATCGTCGCATCCCCGTCGCGGAAATGCTCGACGCGTGGTTGGCGCCCGACTACTGGTACTTCAGACTGCGAGGCGCCGACGGCGACACGTATCTCGTCCGCCACGATGAGCGCTCCGACACCTGGGAGCTGACGATGTTCCGCGCGGAACGCGTTGACGGATGAGAGGATGAGCAGAACGTCGACGCCGATACTGCTGCGGCAGCCAGTCGATCGGTGGGTCGGGAGGTGGCTCAGAACGAAGTTCTCGCGTCTCCTCGAATTGCACGCTCAAGACCCTGTCGCAGATCGGCAGGACGCCTGTACGCCGCACAGGACCTAATCGCGCGCCGTTTCACCGAACAGCGGTCTCCCGGCTACAATGGTCAATATGGAGTTCAAGAGGATCACGACGAATCCGCGCCAGATGGGCGGGGTTCCGTGTCTCCGCGGTCTTCGGATTCCAGTCGCGACCGTCGTCGCGCTCGTGGCGGAGGGACAGACAGCCGAGAATATCCTCGCGATGTACCCTGACCTCGAAGCTGACGACGTCCGCGAAGCGTTGCTGTTTGCCGCCGAAGCCGTTCGCGAACGGGCGCTGCCTCTCGCCGCCGGCGAATGAAGTTCCTGGTCGACAACGCTCGTTCGCCAGCGCTAGCGACTCTCCTGCAACAGGCCGGTTACGACGCCATACACGTTCGCTTGCAGCATGCTGACGACGACGTGATCTTTGAGCGCGGTGCCGCAGAAGATCGAATCGTCGTTTCGGCAGATGCCGACTTCGGAACGCTGCTGGTGGCGCGGTCATCGCGGAAGCCGTCCGTAATCCAGTTTCGAGGCGAAGGGAGCCGCAAACCCGGCGCATTGGCTCGAACACTCCTCGCGAATCTGCCTCAGCTCGTGCATGGCATCGGAGAGCGGCAGCATCGTAACGTTCGAACCATCTCGAGTTCGAGTACGCTTGCTTCCCATTAGCACACGCGGCGCCAACGAGTAGATCGTGGACTCGGGCCCGGCAGGTCTATGGCCTGGCATCGACTGAGTTCCGTACTTTCAGTCGGCCGATGCGGCTGCACGTTGGCCACCTGTGGTCATCTGACCGCTTGAGCAAGTCGTCGCGGTGGTGCTCGCGGTCCCCTGAGCCCCCATCAGGCGTTCCGCTCGAACAGCGCCGCGTAGCGCTGCAGGTACAGCGGCCAGCCGGCCTCGTTGTCGACGCCGTCGCGCACGGACTCCCATCCGAGGCCGTGCCGATCGAGGTTCTTGGTTCCACGACTGCGTTGACGGGCAATGCGAGTACCTCCTCGTAGTGACCGTCGGCGAAACCACGACTCTGTCTGTCGGGGACTTAACTCCCGGCATCGCCATCCAACCGACGACGGTTGCGCCCGGGCTGCTCAGAAGAATCGACGCCAACGGCGCCCGGCTCCTACAATCGGGAGAACAGCGAGGATCTCATGCCGCATCGTGAGCGACATCGGAGTGAGCGAATCGGATGGCTTCGGGCGGCGGTGCTCGGCGCCAATGACGGCATCGTGTCGACCGCGAGTCTTGTCGTCGGCGTGGCTGCGGCGGAGGCGGCCCGCCAAGACGTCCTGGTCGCCGGTGTAGCAGGGCTCGTCGCGGGCGCGCTGTCAATGGCCGCAGGCGAGTACGTGTCGGTGAGTTCGCAAGCGGACACCGAAAAGGCGGATCTCACGCGCGAGCGGCACGAGCTGGCGACCGAACCGCGGGCCGAGGAGGACGAGCTCACCGGGATCTATGTCCGCCGCGGGCTGGAACCGGACCTGGCTCGAACCGTGGCGCGTCAACTGACGGCGAAGGGCGCGCTGGCCGCCCACGCGCGCGACGAGCTGGGCCTGACCGAAGAGCTCGCGGCGCGCCCTCTGCAGGCGGCGCTCGCGTCGGCGGCAACGTTCGCCGTTGGTGCGGGAGTGCCCATTGTGACGATCCTCGTCGCACCGGCGACCGCGCTCGTGCTGGCGGTCTCGGTTGTGTCGTTGTTGTGCCTGGTCGCACTCGGCGCCGTCGCCGCACGAATCGGTGGGGCGCCCATGCTCGTCGGTGCGGCGAGAGTCACCATGTGGGGAGTGGTGGCCATGTTGGCGACGGCGGCCGTTGGAAGGGTGTTCGGCGCGACAGTGGCGTAAACAGAGCCCTGCGCCCGGCACGATGGGTAAACGCAACGGGCACTGCGCCTGCGAAAGTGCCGTACGCCTCGTGAGTAGCTATCGAAGGCCCCCGGTCTTGGCTGGTCGAGCGATGAGCGGTGCCGGACGTGGACGCGCTCACCGCGCGGATTCACGACGTCACGGCGTCCAACCGGCTGCACCCGCTCGTCACCAAGGCGGACAGGCGCGTGAAGTACCGCGTCATTCATGCCGTGCTCGAGCGCCTGCGTGCGGCCGGCGCCGAAAACGTCGCGCTGCTCTCGGTGGCGGAGAAGCAGTAGCCGTGCGCATCAAGCGACGGACGGTGCCGGCGGAGATACCCACCGCGTCGATGGCGGATGTGGCATTCCTGCTGATCATCTTCTTCCTTGTGACGTCGGTGTTCAGCGTCACGCGGGGCATTCCGTTCTCGCTGCCGCGGCACGACGAGGCGGCGCTATCCGCGACTCCCGAGGCGGCGGTGCTGATCAAGATTGCGGCAGACGGGTCGCTGGTCGTCGACGACAAGCCGATAGCGCTCGACCAGATTGCCGGCTATCTCGGACCCAAGCTGCAACGAAATCCCACCAAGTCGGTGATCGTGCAGACGTCGCTGGAAGCGCCGTACTCCGCGATGATTGACGTGTTCGATGAGATCCGGCAGATCGGCGTGACCAACGTCGTGATTCCCACGGAGGCCGACCGCGCGACGTACGGGCTGGGAGCATTGCCATGAGCGGAGAGCATAGCGACGCCGGCGCCCCCGCCCCTGGCAAGGCTCAACGCAGGAGGGCAAGTCAGGAGCTCGAGCTCGCGGAGCGCTGGGTCCGGACGGATCCGGCGGAACGGAGGCGTATCGGGATCGCGATTGCCGTCGCCATCATCGTCCACGCCGTGGTGCTCGTGGCGCACATGCCCGCCGCGGCTGGTTCGCCTGGAGACGCCGGTGCAGCAGGCGATGCAGATCAAGTTCCTGCAGCCACCCGCGCCGCCCAAGGTCGAACGCAAACCCGAACCGCCGAACCCGAAGCGCGTGCCGCGCCCAGACACGGCCCCCGATGAGCCCGAGCCGATGGTCACTCCCCCACCTGCCGCCGAGGAGCCCGCGCCTCCCGCGCCCGCGCAGCCTGCCGGGCCGGTGCGCGTGGCTCCGGGACAAGGCCCCGGTCTCATCAAGCGCGTGGAGCCGGAGTACCCGCCCATCGCGCGGGCCGCGCGGATGACGGGCACGGTGGTGCTGGATGCGATCATCCAGAAGGACGGAACGGTGAGCGACGTGAAGGTGGTGAGGTCGTCGAACAAGCTGTTCGAGCAACCCTCGATCGACGCCGTCCGCCAGTGGCGGTTCACGCCCTTTCAATATGACGTGGTGCTCACCGTGACCGTCACGTTCGTCCTGCGCTGATCGCGACGGGCGTTGCGTTCCGGGCGCGCACAGCACGGCGGTGTACGTGGCCGGAGAAGCACAGGCGGCGTCTGACGTTCAACTGCGGCACCCGGAACTGCTAGAGACGCCGCGCATATCCTCTCTGATACGCATCCGCACGGACTGCCTGTAGGAACAAAGGATGGAACGACTTCCCATCCGGCGAAGACATCTCGATCGAGTCGGTCAACCTGGGAGACTTGCCGCCCGATTGGCGATCGTTTCCCGCTCCACCGGAGCTCGCCGTAATTGGCGAACACTGGTTCCGCGCGTCCAGAACCGCCGTTCTGTCGGTTCCCTCCGTCGTCATTCCACACGAGCGAAACTCTGTGCTGAATCCGATCCACCGTGAATTCGCGGACCTTTCGATCGGTCACCCGAGCCGTTCAGCTTCGGTCCTCGGATGTGGACATCCCCGGCACGATCGTGCTCGCCGAAAGCGCCGACCCAGACGAAAATCTGCTGCGCTTGCGGGGCGGCCGCGCGCAAGCCGGTAGGCCCCGTCACTCCGCGCGCAGCGCGGCGATCGGGCTCACCCGGAGCGCCCGGCGCGCCGGCAGCAGGCATGCCGTGAATGCGACGACCAGCACCGCCAGCGTGACGGCCGCGTACGTGATCGCGTCCGTCGGCGAGACCCCGAAGAGCTGCGAGCGGAGCAGGCTGGTCGTCCAGAACGAAGCGCCCAGGCCGGCGAGCAGCCCGATCGCGACCGGCAGCATGCCCTGGCGCAGGACGTCCTGCATCAGCCGCGACGCCGGTGCGCCGAGCGCCCGCCTGATGCCGATCTCCTGCGTCCTCCGCGAGACCGTGTACGACAGCACGCCGTAGATACCTGATGCCCCGAGCGCGAGCCCGATCAGCGCGAAGAGGCCGAGCAGCGTCGTCGTGAACCGCGGCCGCGCCACCGACGCCGCGATGATCGTCTCGAGGTTCTGAACGTCGAACACCGGCAGCGCCGGGTCGAGCTCGTGGACGACGCCTCTCATGGCGCCCAGCACCGCGTCCTGCGCCGCCGCGCGCGTGACGATGGCGAGCGAGCGCGCAGGACCGCTCGTCGTCGCCGCCATCTGCGCGTGCAAGAGGTAGTACATCGGCCGCGGTGCCTCGTCCAGCGATTGATCGCGGATGTCGCCGACGATGCCGACGATAGTCATCCAGGCCTCGGGGTTGGTGTTGCCGCTCACCCGGATGCGGCGGCCGACGGGCTCCTCGCCCGGAAAGAAGCGCGCCGCCATGGTCTCGTTGATGGCCGTGACGGGCCTCGCGCGCGCGTCGTCGGCCCGCGTGAACGGCCGCCCCCGCACGAGCGGAATGCGCAGCGTCTCGAAGAAGCCCGGCGAGACGATCGTGACGCCCGCGTTCCAGGCCATCTCGCCCGGAGCAGGCTGGGGACGTCCTTCAACCTGGAAATCCCAGACACCCGCGTCGCTCCACAAGGGGACGCCGCTCGTGACCGCGGCATTCGTGACACCGGGCAGCGCCCGTACCCGATCCAGCAGCCGGTCGTAGAACGCGGTGACGCGCTCCGGCTCCCGGTAATCGGCCGCCGGCAGCGAAATCGCGGTCATGGCAAGCCCTTCCGGCTGAAAGCCGGGATCGACGGCGAAGAGGCGATCGATGCTCCGGATCATCAGCCCGGCGCCGACGACGAGCACGACGGAGAGCGCCACTTCTAGTGCGACGAGGCTCCGGCGGAACCAGAGGCGCGCCGAGGATCCGCTGGCGGACAGGCCGCTCTCGCGCAGCGTCCCCTGGAGGTCGGCCGCGGCGCCGCGGAGCGCCGGCACCAGGCCGAACAGTCCGGCCGCGACGACCGACATCGCGCCCGCGAACAGCAGCATCCGGCCGTCAATCGCGACGTCGGCCGCCCTCGGGATGCTCCCTGGATCGATGGCGATCAGGGTTTGCACGCCAGCCCACGCGAGGGCCGCGCCGAGCACTCCGCCGGCGAGCGCCAGCACCGCGCTTTCGACGAGCGACAGCCGTACGAGCCGCGCGCGGTTGGCGCCGAGCGCGCCGCGGATCGCCATTTCGCGCACCCGCAGCTCGCCGCGGGCCAGCACCATGTTCGACACGTTCGCGCACACGATCAGGAGCACGAACGCGGTCGCGCCGAGGAGCAGCATCAGCGCCGGACGTACGGAGCCGGCGACGTCGTCGAGCAGCGGCCGGAGGAAGAGGTAGTGGCCGGTATGGATGTCGGGAAAGCGGGCCTTCCAGCCGTTCATGAGCGTGCGCATTTCCACCGCCGCCGATTCCACCGTGGTCCCCTGCGCCAGGCGGCCGATGGCGCGGATGTCGTGTCCCTTGCGGTTGCCAGGATTGGCCGGGTCGATCTGCAGCGGCTGCCAGATGCGTGTCGTGGTTCCTGGAAACGTGAACCCCTCGGGCATGACGCCGACGATCGTCGTCGGGACGCCGTTCATCGGAACAACACGTCCAATGACCGACGGCTCACCGCCGAAGCGGCCATGCCAGTACCCGTACGACAGGATCGCCGTCGCTGGCGCGTCCGGCGCATCGTCGGCCGCGCTGAACGGGCGTCCGGCAACGGGCGTCACGTGAAGAACTGAAAAGAGATTTGCCGAGGCCAACGCGGCGATGACCCGCTCGGGCTCCGCGCCAGGCCCGCCGACGGTGACGGAGAACCTGCGATACGCCGCAACGTCCTCCATCGCCCGCGACTCCGAACGGTAGTCCACGTACTCGGGCCCGGACAGCGGAAACTCCGGAAAGTCGAACCCGCTCTCCGGATCGAAGCGGCCGATGACGCTGACCAGCCGTTCCGGGTCGGAAAACGGCAGCGGCTTCAGCAGCACGCCATTGACGACGCTGAACACAGCGGTGTTGGCCCCGATGCCGATCGCGAGCGTCAGAACGACGAACAGCGAGAAGCCGGGGTGGCGCCGCAGGAGCCGCATTGCGTACCGAGCGTCCTGGACGAGCGTGGACATGAAACCTCCCGTGGATGGCCGGACGATTGGAGAGGGCGCCACCGTCGCATCGAGTGAGCTGCGCCACCGCTCGGCAGCAGCGGTCGTGCAGACGTTGGCGAGAGTCGAGACGAGCAGGGACGTGCGGCGGCGGTCCCGCGCCGCCTCGGCCCAGCGATCGGCGAAGCACCGCCGCATGTCGAGTGCATACTCCGAGCGGAAGCGCCGGGGATAGAGGTACAACAGGCCGGCGAAGAGGAGCTCGACGGTCTTCACCGCTCGCCCTTCGCGGGGAGGAGCCGCTGCTTCCGCGCGAGCCGGACCACCTGTTCGAGCCGCGACGCCTCAGCCGCGGCGACCTGCCGTCCGAGGCGGGTGATGCGGTAGTACTTCCGCCGCGCCTCGTGGCCCGCGGCATCGGCTGGTGGATCGAAGTCCTGGATCAGCCCGAGCGCGGTCAGCCGCGCGAGCATCCGGTACAGCGAGCCGATTCCGAGCCGTATCCCAGTGGCGGCCTGCACCTCGATCGCGGTGGCCAGGCCGTAGGCGTGACGGGGGCCGTCAGTCAGGCTCAGCAGGACCTGGAAGTCCTGCGGCGGCAGCGGGAGGAGATCGCGCGGGTCGATTCGGCTCACGACAGGCTTTGACGGAGAAACCCTGTCGGAGGATTACCTGTAGCCGACAGATATTTTCCGTCGCGTCAGTCAATCCGAAGGGCGACGATCGGATCCACCTGTGCCGCCCGGCGAGCCGGCATAAAGCACGCCGCCGTCGCGGCCGCCGCGAGCGTCAGGGCGACAAGGGCGAGCGACGCCCGATCCTGCGGCGTCACGCCAAACAACAGGCCGGCGATCGCCGTTCCTACCAGCGCATCAGCTGCGCGACCTGAATGAGATTGCCGCAGGTGTCGTTCAGCTGGCGATCGCACGGCTCTCGATTGGCCACCCGGAGCCGTTCAGCTTCGATCCTCGGCTGTGGAAGAAGTGATGCCCATCACGCTTTACACGCGCGTCGTCGTCCTATGATGAATCGATGCCTGAACAGCCGCTGCTCAGTGTCGGAGTCGAGTGCTACGCAGGCCATCGCGGCGAGCAGACGCCACGCACCTTGATCCTCGGGGACCGTCGCATCGACGTCGCCGAGGTGGTCGACGCCTGGCTCGCGCCCGAATACCGGTACTTCAAATTGCGGGGCGCAGACGGCAATACGTATCTCGTTCGCCACGATGAGCGAGCCAACACCTGGGAGCTGACGATGTTCCGCGCGGAGTTCGCTGGGGGATGACCGGATGGGCGCAACGTCAGTACCGCCATTGCTACGGCGGCAGGTCGATCGATGGGCCGACGCGTGGCTCACCGGGAAGTTCTCGCGGCTCCTCGAATTGCGTGCGCAGGATCCCGGTCCCTTCAACTATCCGATCGCCGTATTCTCCGAATGGCGCGGCAAGGCCTTTTACCTCAACGTGCGATATCGCGCTCGAAGCCGCAGGCCTGAAGATGACTTCGTCGTCCGGCAGACTCGGATGACGCTGACCGGCTTTGGCAGGTTCGACCTGGCGTACTTCCGGCACACAGACAAGTGGTTCACCGTCTACCGCGGACTGACGGCCGCCGAGTGCTTTCGCGAGATCGAGGAGAACGAAGTCTTCTGGCCGACGACCTGACGGCTGCAAGATGCTGCAGCACCCGAGGCGGAGGAGTGCATCAGCTATGGCATGCCCGCATTCCGCTTGCACGGGAAGCTTATTGCCGGCTTCAAAGCGGCCGCAAACCACTGTTCTCTTCACCCCATGAGCGGCGATACGGTGGCAACACTCAAGTCAGATCTCGCCGGCTACGATACCAGCCGAGGAACCATTCGATTCTCGGCTCGTGCTGGCCTGCCGGCCACACTCGTTCGCAAGCTGGTGAAGGCGAGAATTGCCGAGGGATGAATTGCCGTCGGCGCAACCAGCGCGTGGTGACTCCAGATGACAACCAGACCTCAGGGCTCTGGTCTCCCGAACGCGGCGCAGGACGTTGCGCACCTCGGTCGCGTTCGCCTGGAGCTCGTTCAACTGGGTCCTCGACCTCACCGATGCGGCAACCCGCGGGCGATCCCAACCGTGCTGATCTGGGCCAACCGCGATCCCATCAGCTCATGGTCACGGCGATAGCGTCTCGGCTGGCGCTTCACCGTCCGCGGTGTCGCGTCAGTGAGGCACGCTGTAGCGCAAGGAGACCGCACCGGCTGTCAACGGTCTCCCTTCGAGGAGCGTCAGCGCATGCCGTTCCTTCACGTCCTTGAACAGCGGTTTGCCGCGGCCCAGAACAATTGGCCGTACAACGAGTCGGATCTCATCCACCAGCCCCGCGTTCATGAGGCTCGACACCAGAGTCGCCCCGCCGACGGCGTGCATATCCCTGCCCGTCGCCTCCTTCAACCGGCGAACGTCCTCGAGGTCGCGAACGATTTTCGTGTTCTTCCACGAAACGGTCTGTAGCTTGCTCGATAGAACAATGTGCGGCGACCTGGCGGCGAACTCGGCGTATTCGATTTCTCCTTCGGTGGCGGGCCTGCCGGTGAACGGCAGCGTGCCGCGCGGATTGTCCAGCACGGCCTGCCAGTACTGCTCGTACCCCGGATACATCCGGGCGCCGAGGATGAACGTGTCGACTTTGCCGACGATGTCGAAGGGGTCCTCCCAGGAATTTACCCAATCGATCTCCTCGTTCGGGCCTTCGATGAACCCATCGAGCGAGACCTGCAGCGCAGCGATGATCTTCCGCATGACAATCTCCTGTTGAGCACCGATGCTCGTGGTGAGCGATCACACGAGTGGTCGGCATGACGTCCTCCGTTGATGGCGTCGATACGTGCGTCACCGGCGGCGTCCGCGGTCATTGTCCCGGAGACGTCCGGCGGACTCGCCGAGGACGACGAGCGAGATCCCGAGCAGGGCGGCTTCAGTGCCTCGACCTCGAAGGCCGCGAACTTCGAATGGCCGATCAGGAGGAGCGGAAGCACCACACCCATCAGGGCGATGGCGCGGCCCGCGCGCTCGAACCGCGCACTTCTCGCGAGTGACGACCAATCCATACGCTTTCCTCGCTCATCAGAGATTGGGCTCTGGCGACCGGACCCACCACAGGGCTGCAATCCAAAACAGCTGCAACGGCAGGCGCCAGAGAAGCGGCGTCGCGCGGCGACCGGCTACCATCAGTCCCTCCCGTGCAGCGTGGACGTTCGCGGGGAGCATCGCCACAAGCAGCGCGATCAGGCCGTAGGCCGCGGCGGGCAGCGCCTGCGGTAGCAGCAGCCCGACAGCGCCCAGGAGTTCGAGTGCGCCGGTTGCCGTGACGAGCAGCCCAGGCGCGGGCAGACTCGC
>DATHTE010000076.1:0-18018 GCA_035463475.1 Vicinamibacterales bacterium | reverse complement strand
CGAATATGCGCGGTGAGCGGGCGCTGATCGCGCGCATCCGCGAGCGCCTGGGTCCGCCCCCGTCCTGGGTGCGAATCGGCATCGGCGACGATGCGGCGGTGGTCGAGCCGGAGCGGAACGCGCTGGAGGTGCTCACCACGGACACCCTCGTCGAGGGCGTGCACTGGGACCCGCGCTTCTGTTCGACCGCTGACGTCGGCCACAAGAGCCTCGCAGTCAACCTGAGCGACCTCGCCGCGATGGGGGCGTCCCCCCGCGCGGCGCTCCTATCGCTGTCCATCCGGCCCGACTGGGCGGAGGACGCCGCGGATGCGTTTCTCGAAGCCTTTGCGTCCCTCGCCCGGGAGCAGGGGGTGGCCGTCGTGGGCGGGAACGTCACCTCGTCGCCGGGACCGGCCATGATCAGCGTGACCGCGACCGGTAGCGTCCGCCCGAGGCGTGTCCTGACGCGCAGCGGCGCCCGGCCCGGCGATGACCTCTACGTCACCGGATCGGTGGGTTCCGGCCTGGCCGGTCTGCTCTGGCTCCAACGGCACCCTTCGCTCGACACCCCATCAGATCCCGGGCTCGCCGCCTGCGTCCTTCGCTATCGCCGGCCGGCGCCGCGGGTCCGGACCGGGCTCTTGCTCGGGAAGAACCGGATAGCAAGCGCCTGCATCGACCTCAGCGATGGCCTCGCGGACGGGGTCCGGCAAATCGCTGAGGGCTCGGGGACTGGTGCGCGGCTGGAGGGGCAGCTGCTCCCGATCGACGGAGGGGCGGCGGCGGCCCTGCGCGAGTGCGGGGAGGACCCCTTGGCGGCCGCCGTTCGCGGAGGAGACGACTACGAGCTGCTCTTCGCCGTCCCCCCACGGCGCCGCCGGGCACTGGAGGCTATAAAGGGGCTAACACGAGGCGTCCCGATCACCCGGGTGGGCACCCTGACCGCCGGGGGCGGGCTTGTCCTGGTCCGCGACAACCGCGACGAGACCCTTCCCGAGGGGTTCGCCCACTTCTGAGCCGTGATCCACCTGACCAAGGCGGCGATCCGTCGAGGGCTCGAGCGCCTACTCCACACCCACGACACGCCAAGGCGGACCGCGGCGGCCTACGCGGCCGGCGTGTTCTGGGGCTACTCACCGCTTCTGGGGCTCCATACGATCCTTGGCCTGGTGACGGCCTTCGCGCTCAACCTCAATCGGGTGGCGGTGCTCCTGGGTGTTTACTCGAACCTCCCCTGGAGCTTGGCGCCGTACTACACCCTGGCGACGATTGGCGGGGCGGCGTTGCTGGGGGCCGATGTGCCGCCGGGCCTCCTCGCCGAGTTCGGGCAAACTCTGTCCAACTTCTCGATCGGCGAGCTCCGGCATCTGTTCCAGTTGCTCGAGCCGCTGCTCTGGAGCTACGTGATTGGCTCGACGATCGGCGCGTTGCTCGCAGCCGCCGTCGCTTACCGCGTATCCCTCGCCTTCATCGTCAGCTACCGGAGCCACGTCAAACGGCACGACGGCGGCGCACCCCATCTTTAGGGTATCCACCCTACTAAAATTTGGCTGATCAGGTCCGTTGGGTTATGATCCCAGATCTCTCCACGGCCGGGAGGGTTGTATGTACCTGACGCGCTCTTTCCGGCGGAAGATACTGGCCACCGCGGTCGTCGCAATCAGCTTTGTCTTCCTTTATGAAGTGACGATCCTGGATTCGCGCTACGCGGCGCGGCAGGCAGAGCTGCGGGAGGCGAGCGCGGCCCCCGCCCCCGGCGCCCGTCTGCGGTTCACTGCGACCGCCTACTGTAAGGGGCACACGACGGCGTCCGGGGTGGCGGTCCGAACGGGGATTGCTGCGGCGGACCCGGACCTGCTCCCGGTGGGGTCGGTCGTCCAGATCGACGGCCTGTCGGAGAAATACACCGGCATTTACACGGTCATGGACACGGGCCCGGCCGTCCAGGGGCGGCACGTGGACCTGTACATGTGGAGCTGTTACGAGGCCCTCGATTTCGGGCGGCGGTCGATACAGCTGACCGTGGTCAGACTCGGATGGAACCCCAAGGCCAGCGGCCCCCGGCTCCTGGACCGGGTGCTGAACCTCCGCGCGACGGCCGGCCAGAAGCCGCCCGCGCCGACCCCGGCTGTGGCTCCCGTGGCGCCCGCGCCCCCGCCGCAGCCGGCCGCCACGACCGGGGTGCCGTTCAGCGAGCAGAAGTAGACGTCCGCGCCGGGCGCGCTTCCTGGTCCTTGTACTGAAGCTGATAGAGCTTGTAGTACAGCCCTCTCTTTGCGAGCAGTTCCTGGTGGTTTCCTGCCTCCCGGAGCTCCCCCTTGTGCAGTACCAGGATCTTGTTCATGTCCTGGATGGTCGACAGGCGGTGAGCGATTGCGATCGTGGTGCGCCTGGCCATGAGGACCTGCAGGGCGTCCCGAATGAGCAGCTCGGTTTCTGTGTCCACGCTCGAGGTCGCCTCGTCGAGGATGAGGACCCGGGGGTCGAACGCCAGCGCGCGCGCGAACGAGAGGAGCTGCTTCTGCCCCACCGACAGCGTGGACCCGCGCTCGGCGACCTTCGACGCGAGGCCATCGGGTAACCGCTCGATGAAACTGTCGGCGTGCACGGCGCGCGCGGCACTCCACACCTGCTCGTCCGAGATCCCGTCGTTGCCGAGCCGGATGTTTCCGCCGATCGTGCCGGAGAACAGGTGGACGTCCTGGAGCACCAGGCTGAACAGGGATCGGAGCTGGTGCAGGTCCATCTCGCGGATGTCGGTTCCGTCCACCAGAATGCGCCCGCGGCTGACATCGTAGAACCGCATCAGCAGGTTGATGATCGTGGTCTTCCCTGCCCCGGTCGCGCCGACGATGGCCACCCGCTCGCCCGGGGCGACCTCGAACGACACGTTCTTGAGGACGTAATCCTCGGCGTTGTACGCGAACCACACGCGATCGAAGACGATGGCCGAGTTCTCGCCGTGCCGGCGCGTCTGCAGCACTGGTTGGGCCACGGCTGAAGTGATCTCCGCCCGCGTGTCGAGCAGCGAGAAGATCCGCTCGGAGGACGCCATCGCCCCCTGGAGGATGTTGAACTTCTCGGACAGGTCGCTGATCGGGCGGAAAAACCGCTGCGAGTACTGCAGGAAGGCGACGAGCGCGCCGAGCGTCGCCGTGCCCTGGATGACCCGACCGCCCCCGTACCAGATGATCAGCGCCGCGGCGATGGCGCCGATGATTTCGATCGCGGGGTAGAACACCGCGTAGTAGAAGATCGAATCGATGTTCGCGTCGCGGTGCGAGCGATTGATCGTGTCGAACCGCTCGTAGCTCCTCGTCTCGCGGCGGAAGAGCTGCAGCGTGGACATGCCGGTGATGTGTTCCTGGAGGAACGCGTTGATGCGCGCGATCCAGATGCGGACCCGGCGGTAGTATTCCCGCACGTTCTTGCGGAACCACTGCGTCACCAGCGCGATGAGCGGCAGGACGGAGAACGCGACCAGCGCGAGCCGCCAGTCCATGGCGAGCATCACCGCCATGATCCCCACCAGCGTGAACACGTCCCCGAACACGGTGACGACGCCGGAAGTGAACATTTCGTTCAGCACGTCCACGTCGCTCGTGACGCGGGTCATGAGCCGGCCCACGGGATTGCGGTCATAGTAGCGGACGTCGAGCTTCTGGAGGTGCTCGTAGATCTGCATTCGCAGGTCGTACATGATGCGCTGCCCGGTCAGCTGCATGATGTAGGTCTGCACGTACTCCAGCGCGAACGAGGCCAGCAGCACGATCAGGAAGGCGAGCGCGATGAGGTTCATCCCCTGCAGGTCGCCGCGCGCGATGTAGCGGTCGATCGCCACCTTCATCAGGTAGGGCTGCGCCAGCTGCAGGAGGGACGCGCTGATGATCGACACCAGGGCGATGAGCACCTGCGCCTTGTAGGGGCGGAGGTAGCGCAACAGCCGGCGCATCAGCCGCGCGTCGTACGCCTTCCCGAGAACTTCTTCTTCGTGCATCCCTATGCCGCGTTGGCCCCCACTCGCCTGGCCCTGGGCGAAGCCACGCCGAGTCGAAGGCTAGCTTGCCGCCAGCTCTTCTTCGAGCAACTGCTTCCGGTACAGCTCCGCGTACGCGCCGCCCTGCGCCACCAGCTCGTCGTGGCGCCCGCTCTCGACGATGCGACCGTCGTCGAGCACGAAGATCCGGTCCGCGTGGCGGACGGTGGAGATCCGGTGCGAGACGATGATCGACGTCCGCTGTCGCATGACTTCCTTCAGCCGGCCGAGGATCTCTTCCTCGGTGTAGGTGTCCACGGCCGACATGGCGTCGTCCAGGACGAGGATGCGCGGATCGGTGACCACCGCGCGGGCAATCGCCGTGCGCTGCTTCTGGCCGCCAGACAGCGTGATGCCGCGCTCGCCGACGGCGGTCTCATACCCCTTCGGAAAGCCGTCCGCGTCCTTGTCGAGCCGCGCGACCGCGGCGGCCTTGACGATCGCCTCCTGGCGGTGGGCGTCGCTGTCGCCGTTGCCTCGCGCGGGACCGTCGTCCAGGCCGAAGGCGATGTTGTTCGCGACGGTGTCCGAGAAGAGGAACGGCTCCTGCGGCACGAAGCCGATGGCGCGCCGCAACGTCGGCAGCGGGATGTCGCGAACATCCACTCCGTCGACGAAGATCGTGCGCGGCGGCGGCTCGTGCAGCCGCGGGAGCAGCGACAACAGCACTGATTTGCCCGAGCCGGTGGGGCCGACGAGCGCGACCGTCTGACCGGGTTCGATCCGCGCAGACACGTCGCGCAGCACCGGCTCCTGGCCGTCGAAAGCGAACGTCAGGTCGCGAATCTCGATGCCGCCGCGCGCGATGGTCTGGATGACGGGGCGTCCGGGCGGGGCGTGCGTGATCACAGCGGGCTCGGCGTCGAACACCTCCAGCATTCGCTTCCACGATGCCATGCCGCGTTGCATCATGTTGGTCACCCAGCCGAACGCGATCATCGGCCAGCTCAGCATGACCAGGTAGGAGTTGAACGCGACGAACTCCCCCAGCGTGATGCGGCCGCGGATGACTTCACGGCTGCCCATCCAGAGCACGAGCAGCGCCGCGAGCCCGAGAAACAGCGACATGCTCGGGTAGAACAGCCCCTGGATCCGGATCAGCCCGCGGTTGCGTTCGAGGTACTCCAGATTCGCGGCGCGGAACCGCTCCGTCTCCGGCCGCTCCTGCCGGTAGGCGCGGACGACGCGCACGCCGGCAAGCGCCTCCTGGGTCACGGCGCTGATGTCCGAGAGCTGGGCCTGGATCGCCTCGAACCGCTTGTGGATCTCGGTCCCGAAGTACTTCACCGAAATGGAGACGAAGGGCAGCGGCAGCAGCGAGACCAGGGTGAGGCGCGCGTCGATCGAGAACATCAGCGCCAGCGCCACCACGAAGACGATGAGCGTGCTGGCGGAGTACATGACGGCCGGGCCGATCATCATGCGCACCGCGTTGAGGTCGTTCGTCGCGCGTGACATGAGATCGCCGGTGCGGCGCGCCTGGAAGTAGCTCAGCGGGAGCCGCTGCAAGTGCGCGAAGAAGTCGTTACGCAGGTCGTATTCGATAACTCGCGACGCGCCCACGATGATCCGCCGCATCAGAAAGCGGAAGTAGCCGCCGGCAACGGCGACGCCCAGCAGCATCCCCGCGTACGCGAGGAGCTTGCCCCGCGTGACGCCACGGTACAGATCGTCAATCGCGTACTTGAGGATCCACGGCGAGAGCAGCTGGATCGTGGTGGCCGCGATGACGCAACCGAGGCCGAGCAGGAACTGGCGCTTGCAGCGGACGGCGTACGGCAGCAGCCGTCGAAACGCAGGGCCCATCCGATTCAGTATAGACGCAGTCGCCCGCGCGACCACCGCGCCGGCCGCCCGCGCGCGGCCGCGCCATTCGACGCCGTAGAGCCCGGCGCGTGTGACGCCGTTGTGCTATCCTTGGCGAGCCTCATCCCAGCAGGCTTCCCAACTAACACGCCTCGACATGCTCGGGGCCGAGTGTATTGGTTCGCCGCCGGCGCCTCCGCGCGTCACGCGCCGAGTCGGCGAGGATCAGAGAGAACTTATGCGCACAGGACTCCTATCGGCCGCCGCGGCCGCCCTGCTCACGGGCCTGCTCGCCGTCCCGGCGCAGGCGCAGTACGGCGCCACGCCGATTCAATCCGACCGCCCGATTGGTGAGACATATCACGTGGAGGTGTTCGGCGGGTTCTGGCCCCCGTCTCCTGACGTGGTGATTTCGAGCGAGCAGTTCGGGATCATCGGCACCGACATCGACTTCGTCGAGGATCTCGGCATCGAGAAGCAATGGTTCGGCGACCTGCGGGTCGTGCTGCGGCCCACCACCAAGTCGAAGTTCCGCATCGCCTACACGCCGATCAGCTACGACGCGAGCACGGTCCTCTCGCGCCGGATCGTGTTCAACGGCCAGGAATTCCGCGTCTCCGCCCCGGTGGACACCGAGGTGCGGTGGAGACAATGGCGGTTTGGCTACGAGTACGACTTCGTGTACCGCGACAAAGGCTACGCCGGGTTGATCCTCGACGTGAGATACACCGACGTGCAGGCGACACTCACGAGCTCGTTCGCCGGCGTCACCTTCAGCGAGTTCACGCACGCCAAGGCGCCGATCCCCGCGATTGGCGGGATCGGGCGGGTGTACGTGATGCCGAACGTTGCCGTCACCTTCGAGCTGGCCGCGCTGAAGGTGCCGAAGATCAACGACGAGTACGAAGCGACATTCATCGACTGGGACCTGAACGGCACGTTCAACGTCAACGAGAACTTCGGGGCGCAGGTGGGGTTCCGCAACCTGAGCGTGAACTACCTCGTCGAACAGGACACGGGCGACATGGTGATTCGCGGGCTGTACTTCGGCGCGGTCGCGAGGTTCTGAGCAGAGACCAGAGGTCAGGGGCGACAGGTTAGGGTCGACCTCGCTATCGTGGCGTCAGCCAGACACCGAGCAGCCGGCTGTCGTTGTTTCCCGGCTCCACCTCTGACGGCCGGAAGCCGGCGCTGCACGTGATGTGCACGAGCGCCGCACCGCGGGCGGGATCGACAGGCACCTCGACGGATTGCTCCTGTCCCGGCGCGAGCGCGTAAGCGCGCCGCCCGCCCCCCGGTTCCACCTCCACGGTGACGTCGTTGCGCGCGGCGCCGTTCCGCAGGTCCAGCCGCACGAAGGCGCCCCCGTCGGGTTGCACGACGATGCGCGATGTTGCCGAGCCGCTGACCCATAGGCCCGCCGGTTCGTCGAACGCTCCCTCCACCGGCCAGACAACGACGTTGCCGTACCGCCGGCCGCTCTCCGCGCGGGTGTCGGCGAACCGCTCGCGGCGCGTGAGGACGTGGATGGGGCGAAGCGTACCAGGCCGCAGAGCCGTGCCGCGCAGAATCACGGCTGGCACGTCCACCGGAAAGCTCACCTCCACCGCCACGCCCCGCGATCCGCTCGACGCGGCGGACCGGATCGGTCCGCCCGACCGGAGCACGACCAGTTCCCACCTGGCATCGCTTGCCGCTGGCGCCTCGATCCGGTAACGCCCGGCGGGGAACCAGCCCGGGAGGACGAGCGCTGGTGGACGCTCGCCCGCAAGCAGGCGCGGCGGTGATTCAATCCGCAGCCGCTGCAGCGCCTCGTCCACGCGAGCGCGGCGCACCGAGCCGCCGTTGACCACCGCGAGCCGCCGTTCCGCCTGGGCGGCAGTGAGCAGCTTGAGCTGCGAGACGGCGGGCCGCATGCCGGTCGAGTCGTTGACGCTCCAGAGCGTTACGATCGCCGCCATGCCGGCGCACGCGTACATCGCCAGCATCAACAGCGCGAACGCGCCCGCACCGCGGATCCGGCTCTCGAGCAGCCGCAGAAGCAGGTAAGCGACACCGAAGGCTGCGAGCACGGCTAGGACTTGCAGGTCGAGCGTCCACTCGGGGCCGGTCCAGCGGAAGAAGCTCGGAAAACCCAGCGGAAGATCGCCGAGCGGCGAGATCCACTCGAGCCACCGCGAATAGCCGTCGCGAGTGTTATACGCGAGACGCCCCCCGTCCCCGTGCGCCACCGCGAGCGTGGTCACCGCGGATATCGCGAGCGCGCCGAGTGCGGTCCCGCGCGCGGTGCGGCTGGTCGCCGCCGCCCATGCCCGCGCGGCACAGAGCCCGCCGAGCCAGAGGACCGGAACGGCGAATCGCGCCGGCGCGCTCTGCCCTGCCCACCACATGCGCACGTGGGTCGTCACCAGCAGGTATGGCACGACGAGAATCGCGAGCTCGATTGCGAGTCGCTGGTCTTCCCCCCTCAGCATGACGATGAACCCTGCTAAGGCGATGAGCACCACCGGCGCGTAGATCAGGATGCCGAACTGCTGGTCGAACAGGAGGCCCGCCAGGCCGCTCGTCACGAACGACCACGAGGCCTGCGTGTCGAAGAACCCGCCATAGGCCGCGGCGGGATTCGGCGTACCGTACACCCGCCAGAAGAAGGCGAACCACAGGAGGGCGCTCGCGATCGGCAGGGCCAGGAAGACGGGGCCAGTCACCAATTGTCCGGAATCCAGGACAATTGGTGACTGGCCCCGTTTCCGGCGCAGCCTCATCAGCACCATGATCCCCAGCAGCCCGGAGAGCACTGCGAAGCGCGAGTGGAGCCATGGCAGCAGGGAGAGCGCGCCGCCGTGCAGGAACCAGGCGAGCCGGGAGCCGTCGCGGCGCATCAGTGCCCACACGCCCGTCAGGGTCAGGACGCCGGCGAGGCCATCCGGGTACACGGCGAACGCCTGGAGCGCGACGGGCGTCGCGCCGGCCGTCGCGGCCGCCCCGAACCACGCGGCCGATCGGTTCTGCGTCAGGTCGAACGCGAGCTTCCACAGCAGCCCAATCCCTGCCGCCGCTACAAACACGAGGAAAACAACGACGGCGGTATAGCCGCCGAGGGCGTACGCGGGCGCCACGATCGCGGGAAGCCCCGGAGCGTGGATCGAGTAGATCGCGGCGTTCCGCCCCCGCACCAGGAAATCGGGCTTCAGCGGCCGTGCGTAGTACGCGGTGTAATCCTGCTGCGCGTAGTTGTTCTCGATCTGGAGGTCGGCGTCCTCGAGCAGGCTCTGCGTGATGACGAGGTAGTGCGGTTCGTCGCCGTCCGGGCGAACGTCGCGAACGCCGAACGCCACCGCGGCGAAGAACAGGACCGCAAGGATCACCGCGATCGGCGCATCGCTGCCAGCCGCAAGGGTGTACTTCGTGGCATCCCACCGCGCGGGTGTCCTGCCGCGCCCCGCGACAGCCGTGGCCAGCACGGCCGCCACCGCGGCAAACCACGCCGCGATGGACAGCGGTCCGGTCCAGACGAACAGCGCCGGCGCATCCACGCCAGGTAGCCACGGC
This sequence comes from Vicinamibacterales bacterium, assembly GCA_035463475.1. Taxonomy (GTDB): domain Bacteria; phylum Acidobacteriota; class Vicinamibacteria; order Vicinamibacterales; family 2-12-FULL-66-21; genus JACPDI01. The sequence continues at coordinate 8,642 of DATHTE010000076.1, read as the reverse complement.
GCGATGCAGAGCGCCGTGGCAAACAGCGGCAGCACGCGGTCGCGCGAAGGCTTCAGCAGGAACACCACGCACGCTGACGCCAGCAGGAAGAGCGCGAGCTCCCACCACGGCGGGAGGATCCCGAGCTTGGCCGCGCCGCGCTCCGCGCTCTCCACCGCGAGCGCGCCTCGGATGAACCACGACGCGGCGCCCGCGCACAGCGCGGCGGCGTAGACGATCACGGCTGACATGGAATTGACGCCGCCAAACAGGTAGTGTCCGCCTTCAGGCGGACCAGCGCAAGCCGCGCAGTGTCCGTCTCCTGGCGGAGGCCAGGCGGCTCACCTTCAGGAGGACCGGCGCAAGCCCGTCGCCTTTCACGGCTGGCCTGGCGTCGCCTGCCGCTCCGCGTAGAGCTGACGGTAGTCCTCGGCCGTGCCAAGAATCTTCTTCACGTAGTTCTGTGTTTCGGGGAAGGGAATGTCGTCGATGAACTCGTCCCGCTCGAGGCCGGGGCGCTCCGCGACCCAGCGCACCACGCGGTTCTCCCCGGCGTTGTAGGCTGCGAGCGCCAGGTGCACGCCGCCGAACTGCTCGATGAGGCGCGCGAAATAGAGCGTGCCCATGCGCACGTTGATCGTTGCATTGGTGAGCGTCGAGATGCCGCGATACCGGATCCCCAGCGAGCGCGCGAGGCGACGCCCCGTCCCCGGCACCACCTGCATCAGGCCGTACGCGTTGGCGGCGGAGCGGATCTTGGGATCGAAGGTTGACTCCTGCGCGATGAGCGCCGCGATGATGTACGGGTCGAGCCGGTGCGCGCGCGAGTACTTCCTGATGCTGTCCCAGTACTCGAGGGGGAAGATGACGCGCAGCAGCTCGTCCGGCAACCGGGCGCCGCCGGCCGCGGAGAGGTGCTGCGGGTAGGCGCGCTTCATCTGGTTGATCGCGCGGCGCAGGTCTCCCTGCCGGTAGTACACCCACGCGATCGTCGCATCGATCGGCGGCGACGTGCCCCACCGCCGCTGCGCGAACCGCAGCTCGTTCAGCGCGTCCTCTTCGAGGCCGACCGATAGCAGCAGGCGAATGAGCGGCGCGGTGGGCGGCAGCGCCGCTGGCGCGCTGCCCTGTTCGGGCGGACGCGACGTCACGCGCGCCGCGCGCGCTGCCTTCTCGAGCCGCTCGAGCCGGCGCGTCGCGAGCCGCCCGTAGTAGGAGTTCAGGTAGTCCGTCGTGATGAGACGGTAGCGGGCGGCGGCATTGCTGGAGTCTCCGATCCGCTCGCGCGCGCGGGCCGCCCAATATACCCACGAAGGGCGATAGTCCGAGCGCGGGAACGTTGCGGCCGCTTTCTCGAACACGCTGACCACCTCGGGCAGATTGCCGTTCTTGTACTCCCACCACCCCAGCTTCCACGCGGCGCGCTCCGCCCTGTGGCTCGTCGGAAAGCGCCGGAGCAGCTCGCGAAACACCTCCGCCGCGGCCGCGTCGTCGTTGTCGAGAATGTGGTGCGTGCCCAGGTTGTTCAGCGCCTCTTCGGACCACGAGCTGGCCGGTTCGGCCTCGACGAGCGCGCGCACGCGCGCCAGGTACTCGTCGTGCTCCCCCAGCTCGCGCAGCGCCGCCAGGTAGAAGAACTGTGCTTCGGCCGCGCGCGAGGCGCCTGACAGGTACGGACGCAGCGCATCACGCGCGGCCCGGTATCGGCGCAGGTAGAAGTCGCTTTCCGCGATGCGCAGCTCCACCACCTCGCGGTCCGTCGCATCCGCGAACGGGCGGATCGCCACGAAGGCCGCACGCGCCTGTGGGTAGCGGCGCGCGGCAAACAGGCGCTCGGCGCGCTTCAGCTCCTCGTCGAAGGTCTCCGCCGTGTTCGGCCTCGGCTCGATGTCGGTGAGACGCGCCAGTTCCGCATCCGCCAGCCCCGCCTCGTCTGACAGCGGGTACTCGTATCGGATCCGCCGGAAGGTCTCGGCCGCGCGCTCGCGATCGCCGGCGGCGAGCCGCGCGAGGGCGAGGCTGTACAGCACGACCTCGGTGTCGAGCGGCTGGTCGTTCGCGACCTGTTCGTAGAGACGCGCCGCTTCGTTCGGATCGCCCGCCTTCTCGGCCGCCTGCGCCCTTGCGATCCTCGACGCGTGCTGGAGGTGCCCGTCGAGCGATCTGTCCTGCAGTCGTGCGAGCGTCCGGCGCGCGGCGGCGACGTTGTCCATCCGCAACTGCGTGAGGCCGGTGTAGTAGGTCGCGTAGTCGGCCAGTGGAGTGGTCGCGAGCGAAGGCACGCTCACGAGCGGCAGCGCCGTCGTGAAATTTCCCTCGTTGAAGTGCCGCACGCCTTCGGCGAACTTCAGAAGCACGCCGGCGCGCCCGGTGTGTCCCGCCGCGCCCTTCGGCGCGAGCCACAACTCCTCCGGGTCCTCCGGCAGCGGCGCATGGGCGGTCGGTTCGAGCTCGACGGCCGGCGCAAGCGCGGCGCGTTCCTGGGCGGCGGGTGGCTGAACAGAATACGGGACAAACACCATCACCACGAACGCCAGCGAGGCGAGGCTCGATGCGGCGCGGGAATTCATGCTTCTTTTTCGATTATGGGGATGCCGATCGGGCAAGTCAACGCTGCCCGAGGAGCGAGGGATCGCCGTCCGCGAGCGTCTGCACCAGCTCGTCGTCGAAGTAGGTGGCCCGCCCGGGCACGTGCGGTGGAACGCGGTCCTCGTAGAGGCGCCTCGCGCGATCGATCTCGGTTCGTAGGCGATCGAACAGATCGCGGTTCTGCCGGCCCATTCGAACGGCCGTCTCGTTGTACAGCTTGATTTCGGAGACCAGCAGCCGCGCGTATCGGCGGGCGCTCTGATCGTCGCCCGTTGTCGATGCCGACGCCACGGTCGAGCCCGTCGTCGCGACAGGGGCGGCCGCGGATCGCGCACCGCCGAGCGCCTGCACCGCGCGCAGCGCGGTGAGCGTCTCGAGACGGAGCGCGGTCACGCGCGCGAGAATTGCGATTGCTTCGGGCCAGACCGAGGGAACCGGGGCGGCCTCCGTCGACCAGTCGTCGGCGTACACGATCGCCACCGTCCGGCCGCCGAGATCGATTGGAACCGAGAAGCCGGCGCGATCCTTCGGCAGAAGAGCGAACGGAAGCCCGTGCGCGAGGGTCGTGGCCTCAGATTGGGTGATGGGCCGTGCCGCGCTGTCGCCGAAACCGTGGAGGTGGAGGGGCTGGAACGAATCCCCGGAAGCGATGAGCACCGCTGTGCGCGCAGTTTCCGCCGCGAGGACGTCCCCCAGCGTCGCCAGAACGTCGGAAAGCGACGCGGCCTGCCCGACGCGGCGGACGGCCGTCGCGAGCCGATCGACTTCCGCCAGCTGTCCCTGGCGCTCCTCCGCCTGCGCCCGCGTGGTCGAGGCCTGCGCGTCCGCGAACGCACGCTCTGCGGCAGCCGCTTGGTCCCGCGCGGCCGCCAGTTCTGTTGCGCCCGCCTCCACCTGCTGGTGGACATTTGCCAGTTCCGCGGCGTTCGCCTCGGCCTGCTCGCGCGCCGCCTCGAGTTCTGCGGCGGCGGCTTCCGCCCGCTCGCGCACGCTCGCCAGTTCCGCGGCACTGGCTTCCGCCTGTTCGCGCGCAATCGCCAGCTCCGCGGCCCCAGCCTCGACCTGCTCGCGGACGGAGTTCAGCTCCGTCACGGCCGCCTCCGCCCGCTCGCGGGCTTGCTCCGCCACCCGTCGCTGCTCCTCGGCGGCGGCGCGCGCGGCCTCGAGCTCCCCGCGCAGCGTGGAAAGCTCCACGGACATTGCCTGCTCCGCCTCGTCTCGAGCGCGGGCGGCTTCGGCCGCAACACGCTGGTCGGCCTCCGCGCGCACCGCGCCGATCTCGGCGGCGAGCCGGGACATCGCGTCCGCCTCGGCGGCGAGCCGCTCCTCGTCGGCGGCCGCGATGAGCGGCGCTTCCGCCGCGCTCACGCGCGCGTCGATCTCCCGCTGCAGGGACGAGTTGATCTCCTGCTGCAGCGACGAGCTGAGCTGGTGGAGTGCGTCGCGAATTCTGTCTTCGAGCGCCATGGCCAGGACCGTCCGGGGGCGGTTCGAATTATCCTCATAGGCGATGGTCCTACACAAGTCTGAACGCGCGCCCAGGTTTCCTCCGGGCGCGACGCGCTTTCTCAGCGCGTTGAAACGACACAACGACCGCGAGTGGTTCCGCGCGCACCGCGCCGAGTTCGACGCGCTGCTCGACGCCCCCATGAACGCCCTCATCGAGCGGCTCGCCGTGGACCTCCGCCGCGTGCTGCCCTCTGCGGTCGCTTCGCCCCGCGTCTCGCGCTACCGTATGTATCGCGACACACGATTCAGCGAGAACAAGGCGCCGCTCAAGACCCACGTCGCCGCGGTCTTTCCCTGCAGGCCGCTGCCGAAGAACCAGGGGCCCGGCCTGTACTTCGAGGTCGCGCACGGCTGGGTCTACGCCGGGGGCGGGCTCCACATGCCCGCGCCCGACACGTTGCAGAGAATGCGCGAGCACATCGCGCAGCATCACCGCACCCTGTCGCGCATTGTGAACGGCCGCACCTTCCGACGCCTGTTCGGCGAGATCGAGGGTGACCGCCTGTCGGGGATGCCTCGGGGGTTCCCGGCGGACCACCCGGCCGGCGAGCTGCTCAAGTACCGCTGGATCATCGCCGGGCGAGAGTGGCCGGCGTCCTTTGCGTCGAGCCCACGGTTCTACCCCGAGCTGGTGCGCACGTTCGAGGCGCTGTCGCCGTTGATTCGGTTCCTCAACGCGCCCTTCGCGGCCCGCGCCGCAACGCAGCCCGGCGACCCGCTCGCGTCACGGCGCAGAGTCCGCGCCTAGTCGGACCAGGCGCTCTCGGGCGGCGCAAGGCGCTGGGCGCTAGGCGATGGGCGCTGGGCTCTGGTGCGCTGGGCGCTGGCGCTGGTTATACGTTGGTGCGACAAGCGCCGCAGCGCCGAGCGCCCAAGCGCCCACGCGCGATCTGAAACATCCTGGACCGCCGGGCTCCAGAGCTGGCCGCTCAGTTTGCTCTCGAGCCTCCCCGGCCGTACAATGATGTGCAGGCGCGCCGGAATGCGGCGGTCGCGCCCTTCTCGCCTGTGGGGGCGATCCGGCTTCGACGGAGGTAAAGGACCGCGGGATGCATGCCGAGCACCACTGACTCGTAAATCCGGTGGAAACAAACATAACTGCGGACACGCAGCTCGCTCTCGCTGCCTAAATAGCAGCGACGCTCACTCCTTCCAGCCTGCGGGTTGGAGCTGAGCGTCATTTAGCAGGCTGGCTGTCACGGGCCGTCCCGGACCGTGGCAGCGAGACTTTTCGGGGCTGGCGCCTGCCGGTTTCGGTCGGGCTTTCACGGCGGGCGTGAGACATCAAGCGCGGCTACGCATGTAGAGTCCTTCGGCGACGTACTTTCGGACGCGGGTTCGACTCCCGCCGCCTCCACCAATTTCCTTCAATGAATATGGGCCTTCGGGCCCTCCGTTCCCGCCGCCTCCACTATTTCTCCACGGCCACGCGGCTCGTTTCGGTGCCCGTCTCCAACAACCGGATCGCCGCGTCGAGCGCAGCTGGACTGAGGTGCGTGTACCGCTGCGTCGTGCCCAGGTCCTGATGTCCGGCCAGTTCCTGGATGGCTCTCGCTGGCGCGCCACGCATCGCCAGGTGCGAACAGAACGTGTGCCTCTTATGCCGCGCGCGGCATAAGCGACATCATGCCGACAGCCGGATTATGCCGAGCATGCGTTCGACGGGCGCTGTCTGCTCGGTGCCGGATGACGCGTTGTCTCTCGTGACGTCGGCATAATCGGGGTCTCCTCTCCTGCGCCTGTCTTGGCGAGAAGGGAGAGGGGACATGCTCGATCGGTATTTGAAGGACGAGGCCGCCGTGCAACGCATGCGCGCGTTGCCGGTTGGATCGCACCTCGACGCGTTCGCCGCAGTATTGTGCGCGCTGGGGTATGCGCGCGACTCCATCCGCGATCGGCTGTGGACGCTCGCCGCGCTGGGCCGATGGCTCAAACGCCGTGGGTTATCCGTGGTCGATCTCCGACCTGACGTCGTCGCGGCCTTCCTTCGGCCCCGGACACAACGCGCTCGTGTGCATCGCGGGGCCGCAGCGACGCTGGCCGTCGTCCTCGAGTATCTCGAGCAAGAAGCGATCATTCCGCCAGCGCCGTCGAACAGCCTCACGCCGATCGCGCTGCTGAAGGCAAGGTACGACGCCCACCTGCAACACGACCGAGGGCTGTCGCCCGTCACCGGGTCCCGACATTGGTTTGTAGTCGGCCGGTTTCTGCGGCAGCGGTTCGGCACGGGTGCAACCGACCCGCACGCGCTTACCGTCGAGGACGTCACGCGCTACGTCAGCGAGCAGATCCCGGCATGCTCGCCGGCCAGTGCGCAGCTCCATGCGTCGACACTGCGCTCCTTCCTCCGGTATCTGTGGCAGACGGGGCAGACCACGTGCGATTTGACGGCGGCGATTCCACCGGTCCGGCGGTGGCGTCTCGTCGATGTCCCGAAGTACCTGACACCTGACGACGTGCAGCGGGTGCTCGACGCGTGTCCTCGCACCTCTGCGGTCGGTCGGCGCGATTACGCCATCTTGCTGCTCCTGGCGCGACTGGGTTTGCGCGGTGGTGAAATCGTCCGGCTGGAGCTCGACGACATCGACTGGCACGCGGGTGCGCTGCTCGTGCGCGGAAAGGGATCCGTCCGTAGCCACCTCCCGCTGCCCTGCGATGTCGGCGAGGCGGTGGCGGCGTACCTGCAGCGTGATCGACCGCGCTGTGCGACGCGCCGCGTCTTTGTCCGGGCGCGCGCACCGCATCGAGGCCTCGGACACCCCGCCACGGTCAGCACGCTGGTGCGTGTCGCCCTCACCAGAGCAGGGGTGAAGGCCCCGATCCATGGCGCGCACCTGCTACGCCATTCGCTGGCGACCGATCTCTTGCGACGCGGTGCCTCGATGGCGGATATCGGCGATGTCCTGCGGCACCAACAACCGCAGACGACGGAGATCTACGCGAAGGTCGATCTCATGCGCCTCCGCTGGCTCGCCCAGCCGTGGCCATCGGGCGGTGGGCAGTGACGCCGCTCCAGCGTGCCGTCGATGACTACCTGGCGCTGCGACGGCAGCTCGGGGTGACGCTCCACGAGGCGGGCCGGGTGCTCACGGCGTTTGCAGGGTATGCCGCGCAGGCACACGCTGAGTACGTGACGACGGCGCTCGTGCTCGGCTGGGCCGCTCAGCTGACGCATGTCTCGGCCGCCACGATCAACGGACGCTTTCAGATGATCCGGCGCTTCGCCGAGTGGCGGCAGCTCACCGATCCCCGGACGGAAGTCCCGCCCGCGGGTCTCCTGCCCGGGCGCTACCGACGACGTCCGCCCCGTCTTTATCGCGAAGACGACATTCCGCGCCTGCTGAACGCCGCGCGACAGCTCCTGTCGGCGAAGGGGCTGCGTGGGCACACCTACGGAACCACCGATGACTGAGCACGTCCTGTTCTCCCCCGCGGCGCCTCTAGGACGCGGGAGCCACCTCGCGCGCAATCGCCCTGACGAACCCGACGAGCTCGCGCGCAATCGCCGTGGCGACCTTCGGTTTCGCCTTCCCTCGCGCGACCAACCGCCGGAACCGTCCCGTCAATCGGAGTTGGGCCTTCCACGCGATGTCGCAGACCACCTTCGGTAACGCTTCCTGGCGATAGGCATGCTGGCGCCCAATGCGGGGAATGCCTTGATACGCCCACGCCGCTTCCGCGAGCAAACGGCGCACGTGCGGGTTGCCCGCCTTGGTGACCGCGCCGCGCCGGACGCTCAGCCCGCTGGAGTACTCCGAGGGGACAAGACCGAGATAGGCCATGAGTTCGCGTGGGTGGGCGAATCGCGTCAGGTCGCCAAGTTCGGCCACCAAGGCCACGGCCGTGACGAACGAGATGCCCCGCAAGGCCTGGAGCCCAGCGACAACGGGCGCCCAGCGCCACCCAGGCACCAGTTGCCGCAGTTGCTCGGTGAGCCGCTCGAGCCGGCGCTCGGTTTCGTCGATCGTGTCGCGATATTCCTGGAGCGCGGTGTGCTGCGCCGCCGTGGGGAAACTCAGATCGGACAACCAGCGTCGGTACGGCAGCGTCCAGCCCTCGCGGCCCGGATACCGCCGGCCCTGCCGCAAGAGGAACGCCTTCAACCGATGTTTTGCTTGCGTGCCCAGCATGACGGCGTCCTCACGGGCGCGCACCAGATCCCGCAGGGCCTCGTCGCTCCCCTCGGGCACATAGATCGCTCGCAACTCGCCGGCTCGATGCAAGCGGGCCAGCGTCAGACTGTCGCGTCGATCGGTCTTCACCCGTTCGCCGCTCCGGTTCGGCACCATCGACGGACTCACCACGACGCAGTGTTCTCCGCGTTTGAGGAGATGCCGATAGATCCCGAAGCCGCACGGGCCGGCCTCGTACACGAAGTGGAGCTGGCGATCGGGCGCGCGGAGCGCCCGGATCACCTTGTCAAGCGGCTCGAGATCACTGGCGATCACGCCGTAGTGGCGCACGTCCCCGCCCCGGTGGCCCTCGGCAATCGACACGTCGATCGTTTCCTTGTGGACATCCAGCCCCACGAACATGCTACGTTTCCCCATGACCTACCTCCTCGT
>DATHTE010000075.1:0-5717 GCA_035463475.1 Vicinamibacterales bacterium | reverse complement strand
TAGCCCAGGTTGGCGTTCAACAGAAAGTCGACGCCGTTGATGACGCCGTCGAGATCCTTGCCGGGGATGTCCAGCTCGCGGCCGCGCGACGCGCCCAGGGCGAGAAAGACGGCGGCATAGTTGTTCCGCCGCAGATCGGCGACCGTGAAGTCGCGCCCGAGCTTCCACTCGAGCTTCAGTTCAACGCCGAGCGCCAGGATCTGATCGACCTCGGCGCGAATCAGATCGCGCGACAGCCGGTACTCAGGCACGCCTTGGTACAACATGCCGCCGACGACCGGCGCCGAGTCGAACAGCGTGACGCGGTACCCGAGCAGCGAAAGATCGTGCGCGCAGCTCAACCCGGCCGGTCCGGCGCCGACGACGCCGATGCGAGCCGGGCCGTCCGGTCCGGCAACCGCTAGACCCAGCGGAGTCATGGGTGTGGGTTGCGCGGTCAGCGCGTTTTCCACACCGTGACGCTCGGTGAGGCTCCGCTTCAATGCACGAATCGAGATGGGCTGATCGATGACGCCCCGGCGGCAATTCGACTCGCACGGGTGGGCGCAGATGCGGCCGCAGATCGACGCCAGCGGGTTGGGTGCGCGGGCGATGCGGTATCCGCGAGCCGTGTCCCACTCGGCCACGGCCCGCACGTACCCGCCCGCGTTGGTGCGAACCGGGCAGCCGGCCCGGCACGGAATCAGGTTGAGAAAATACCTGAAATCCGGGACGACGGCCAAGTAGGAACGGGTGGACATCCGTCGCGCCGCTCCGTCAGCGCGCCAATGCGAAGTCGAGGATCGCCGGCTTGGCCGCGTCGACCGTCACGGGCTTCGGCTGCGCCTTGGTCTTCACATGCCACACGGCCACCGTGTACGTGCCGGGCGGTACCCCCTCGATCTGGTAGTGCCCGGTCTTGTCGGTCACCGCGAAGTACGGGTTCTGCAGCACGACGACATAACCTTCCATCTCGGGGTGGACGCGGCAGAGCTGCGTGTAGACGCACGGGAACTTCACGCACTTGGCGAACACGTAGTCTTTCCTTTGCCCCGTCGGCCACGTGCCAAGGTTGTACTTCTCGTTGTCGGGCGAGAAGACGTTGTGCGGCGTGGGATCGCTGTTGAGAAACGCCACCGTCGTCCCCGCGACGACCGGGAGCACGTGCGGGATGAACTGCATCTGCTTCTGATCCATCTCGACCGGCTTGGCGGGCGGCGTGAACGCGCCGGGCGCCTGCTGGATGTAGACGACGACGTCGGCGGCCGACGCCGAGCCGGCGACCTTGACGGTGCCCGAGATGCTGACCGCCGCGGCGCGGGGTGACGCGACGACGACGAGCGCCGCGGCGGCCAGCACCGAACCGAGAACGACCGACTGACGGATCATGGCCTGCTCCTTTGACCCACTGACACTAGAATCCGAAGTCGATGGCGGCGAGATAGATGTTGTGGCCCTTGCCCGGATTGTCGAGTCGCGCCTGCACCTCGATCGTGAACTTGATGTTCGCGCGTGCCACGAATACCACCGCGGGAACCAGGAATTTCTGAGTGACCGGATCCGGCCTGACGCTGAAGTCCTGAGCCGTCGCACCATACCGCAGGACGCCGACGAGCCACGGGTAGACCGTGTAGTTGCCCTCGACGAACCACGCATCCGTGTCGATCGATTCGCCGGTTCCACGCGGGTCATCGTCGTGTTGGCGCAGGTAGAGCCCGAAGAGATTGAGATCTCGAATCCACCAGTCGAACTCCACTCCGGCGATATGGAAGTCGTTGTCGGTCGTGCTGTCGGCCGAGACGGTCACGACGCCCGCACCGGGACCGCCGCTGAGAGCGGTCGCGCTGCCTGCATAGACGTTGGTGGACCTGCCCACATAGGTGAAGGCCCCCACCTTGAACGAATTGTCTCTCCAGAATTCGAGATCCTGCGAGAGTTCTCCGCCGCCGAGCTCGCCGTAGCCGCCGAACTTGTAGGCGACGCGGGCGAAGACGTCCTTATGATCGTTGGCGTCGATGAGGCCCTGTCCGTTGCCAAGGCCGACCGACCACGTCACTCCGCCGTGCTTGTTCGGGCCATTGCGCGCGCCCCACACCTCGACGCCGGCTTGACCGTCGCGGAACCTCCAGCGATCCTCCCCGGTCTCGGCCGCGATCGACACGGTGGCCGTCGAGTGGTTCGGGTTTGGCGCCGTCAGCGTTCTCGAGCTCGGGGTCGTTCGCGTGTCGTAGGGGCTGTAATGCGACGCGGTCAGCCGGAGGTGGTCCGCAATCGGGTGGACCGACAGCGACCCCATCCGAACGTGCAGCCACGGCCGCGGATCGTACTGCAGCGTGACGTCCATTCCGAGCTCGTTCTCATTGCCCTCGTTCTCGACCTCCAGTTCGCCGAAAAACGAGAAGGTCTCGCCCAGCGTTCCGCCGGTCAATAATTCGAACTCGTGCGGGAACTCGAACGTGGTGGTCCGATCATCCTCGAACGTGTTGAATCGTGACACGCCGCGGATCGCGAGCGGCACGGCGCCTGGAGCATCCGACGGCCACAACGCCCGAGGAAAGAGCTTCTTGTAGGCTTCAGCGCCCAAGCTGACAGGCGGCTCTTTGGTTGCCGTCCCGTCCTCTCCACCTGGAAAACGGTACCCGTTGTTGCGAAACGCCTTGCCGAAGTAATTCAGTTTTGGAAAGGCGGCATGACAAGTGGAGCAGCTCGTTCGGTACTTTCTCGACCACGCGGGAATCGCCTCCGCCGGCGCGGCGGACAGAGTGATCAGCGTCACGAGGGCGGCGCCGAAGAGGACGAGGCGATGTCGCGAGACGCAAGCAGGGACAGCACACATAGGAATTCACCTCCGGAATCCCACCGACGAGTCCACGTGTTCCGGACCGTAACGTAGGCACAGAGGATGCCGGCGCGGGAGGAGTCTCAGGCATGTCCAAGTGCCTGGAAGAACGTCACTTGCGTCGTGGACTGAAAACGGGCGACACGAAGCCGTCTGTCAGACTCTCTGACACGCGGCTGTCAAGTGCTGCGTTTGCGGCTACTTAGTCCGTCGTCCGAGAATCAGGCACTTCCGAGGCGAGCCCGACCTCGCGTAGCTTGCGGTACAGCGTGTCTCTGGAGATGCCGAGGATGTGAGCGGCGGCGCTTTTGTTGCCGTGGGCCTGCCGCAGGGCCTCCGCGATCGCCCACGCTTCGAGGTCGACGAGCTTGAGCGGCACGTGCGTCGCGTCGCCGGTTCGATCGCCGCACTGGCCGCACCGCCGCAGCCAGCCGCGGACATCGTCGGCGCCGATCGTTGTGCGTGCCGGCGGCAGCGACAGGCTGAGGCCTTCGACCATGTTCTCGAGCTCGCGGATGTTCCCCGGAAACGGATAGTCAGCCAGCAGCTCGAGGGCGCCCGCGTCGATGCCATCCACTCGGTGCACGCCCTTTTCGCGAATGCTGTTCACGAAGTGGTCGATGAGCAGCGGGAGATCCTCGCGGCGATCGCGCAGCGGCGGAATCTCGATGACGAGCACCGAAAGGCGATAAAAGAGGTCGGGGCGCATTCGGCCCTCGCGCATTTCGGCAAGGCTCCGGTTGGTTGCCGCCACGACTCGCACGTCAACCCGGCGGCTTTCGAGGCCACCGACAGCGCGGACCTCCCCGTCCTGCAGCACGCGGAGCATCTTGGCCTGCGCCTCGTACGGCAGCTCGCCGATCTCGTCGAGGAACACGGTGCCGCCGTGGGCGGAGGCGAACAGCCCCGGATGGTCAGCCCCGGCGCCTGAGAACGCGCCACGCCGGTGACCGAAGAGCTCGCTCTCGATCAGGTCGCGCGGCAGGGCGGCGCAGTTGATGGGTACGAAGGGCCGTTTCGCTCGGCGGCTGTTCGCATGGATCGCGCGCGCAATGAGCTCTTTGCCGGTTCCTGTTTCCCCGACGATCATCGCCGGCGTGTCGCTGCGCGAGGCAGCGGTCGCCCGATCGAGCACGGCGCTCATGCCGGCCGAGCGGCTGACGATCCGCTCGAAGCCCCAGCGCGTCGCGACCAGCCGATTGAGGCTCTCGACCCGCGCACGCAACTCGGCCGCCTCGAGGATGCGGTCTACTTCCTTGATGACGACTTCGTCGGAGTACGGCACCGGGACAAAATCTTCGGCACCGCGCCGGATCGACTCGGTGGCGTGCTCGATGGTCGGATGCGCGCTGACGAGCAGGACGGCGAGGTCGGGGTGGCGCTCCTTGATGGTCTGGAGCAAAACGAGCACGCCTGAGTCGAATCCCGCATCGCCGAGTATCAGCAGCCGAAACGCGTCGCCACGCGCAAGTCGCGCGAGCACGGCCGGGGTGCTCCCCTCAGCTACGTCAGGCCGGTATCGGGCGAGGAGCTGGGCGAGGGCGGCGGTGAGCTGCCGGTCGTCGGACGCGACGAGGACCCGCGACTCGAGCCGGGTATGGGTGGCCACCTAAGGGACTACTTAGCACCGTGAAGTTGGCTTCGTGATTCTACATCCGCCCCGCGACCTGCCATTCGGACGCGGCGAGTTCCGATTGGACGGGGCTGCCCAGCGAACTCGAAGTTTACGTTGTGAAGGAAGAATTTATGGCTCAGCTAGTTTGGGCTTAGCTACTTTCTGGTGAAGAAATAACCGCGCAGAGCCCATCTGTCCGGCATCCGGCGACCGGTTCGCTGTCCGATTACTCATTTCATCCGTTTCACGATCCGCCTCTACGTGCTCTACGTGGTGGCCCGCGCGCTTAAGAATGTCGCGGGGTTGTTGGCAATGACGCCGAGGCCGACCCAACGAGCGGTGCCGTCCGCGCCACGGTAGCGACACCGCCGCAGGCCATGCCGTCGTTTGAGGACGCTGATCCGGCCTTCGCACCCCACGCGCCAGCGCTGGCCCCGACGAAACCAGCGCTGCCGCTCGTGCGCGCGCCGCGCCGGGGTCTTCCGGCCTGGTCGCGGCAGGATGATGCGTCGCACGCCTCGGGTGATCGCGGCGTCCTCGTTGGCGGCCGACGCGAATCCGCGGCCAGCCGCGGCAAGGTCCGGTGGCCGGTCAAACATCGCGATATGCCGATCCAACACCGGCGGCCACGGCGTCACGTCGGCCGGTCGCCGGTCGTGCACCTCGTACGCGGTGATGATCTGGTGCTCGGATTCTTGAATCGTCACGAGCTTGCCGAATTCGGTGGGCTCCGCAATCTTGCCTTCCTGTTCTGATGGAGGAGCAATGAACGCGATCCTTCTCGCTGCCGCGATCTTGGCAGGTGGAATTGTGAATTCCGCACCACAAAGGCCGACCCCGGCGGTAAAGCCCGTGGCCACGAAGGTCTGCACGCTGAAGATCACGGGGATGACGTGCGCGGTTGTGAAGCGGCGGTAAAGATTGCTGCGAAGAAGATTGATGGCGCAGGGGACGTCACCGTCAGCTACTCGAAAGCAGTCGCGCAGGTCACCTATGATCCGGCTAAGACCACACCGGAGACCATCGCGAAGGTCATCACACAAAAGACCGTTATAAGGCCGAAGCTGCTCCGAAGAAATAGCTGCTGGACGGAACGGCGCCCAATCGCTGAGGCGCCTGAGACACAATGAGACAACTTGCACGGGAACGGAGCGAAACCCACCGCCGCGGATTGAAGCGTCGTCGCGAAAAACGTTCGGAAACAGCGCGGATCGAAGCGGACCGCAACGGGTAAACCTCCCTCTGGACCACGTTATCGGGGTTCGAATCCCTGCCTCCCAGCCA
>DATHTE010000074.1:0-13036 GCA_035463475.1 Vicinamibacterales bacterium | reverse complement strand
TTACGTAAACGCGATTCGGTGGCCAGCGCGTTTACGTAAAACGTAAAATTGGGGTCTGACCCCATTACTCGTCGCCACCACCAACCCCGGCAAGCTCCGCGAGATCCGGCACGTGCTCGGCGAACTCAGTCTGCAACTCCGGACGCTGGCCGACTACCCTGGCGTCGCCGAGCCCGCAGAGAGCGGGGCGACGTTCGCCGAGAACGCTCGCCTGAAGGCGCTCTCCTATGCCGCGGCGACCGGCGAGCTGACCGTCGCGGAGGATTCCGGCCTCGTCATCGACGCGCTGAACGGCGAGCCGGGGGTGCAGTCCGCCCGGTATCTCGGCGAGCACGCAAGCTACCCGGAGCGGTTTGCCCACATCTTCGCGCGGCTCGACGCGCTCGGCGCGCGCGACAGCGCGGCGCGGTTCGTCTGCGCGCTGACGCTCGTGCGCGGCGGCCGCGTGCTGTTCGAGGCGGAGGGGCGCGTCGAGGGGCGCGTCGCGCCCGAGCCCCGCGGCACGAACGGCTTTGGCTACGACCCGATCTTCTTCTATCCTCCATATGGCGGGACGCTCGCCGAGGTGGACAACGACCGCAAGCTCGCGGTCGCGCACCGGGGGGTCGCGTTCCGGAAGCTGCGGGATTTTCTGAAAAACCATGCTGTTTGAGCGGTTCGAAGACAAAGGGCTCTCCCACTACTCGTATGCCGTCGGATGCAAGGCGTGCGGCGCGATCGCGATTGTCGATCCGCGGCGCGACATCGACATCTACCTCGAGTTCGCCTCGTCTCAGAACGTCGCGATCGCGTACGTGCTGGAAACCCACATCCATGCCGACTTCGCGTCCGGGGCGAGCGAGCTGGCCGCGCGCACCGGCGCGCGCCTCATGCTCTCCGCGCTCGATCGCGGCGAGCTGTACGAGGTCAAGTTTCCGCACCAGGACCTGAACGACGGCCAGGAGATCCTGCTCGGCAGCGCGCGCATCGCCGCGCGGCACACGCCCGGGCACACGCCGGAGCACCTGTCGTTTCTCGTCTACGACGCCAACCGCGCCCCCGAGACGCCGCAGCTCATGCTCTCTGGAGACTTCCTCTTCGTCGGATCCCTCGGCAGGCCGGATCTCCTCGGCGAGGAGGCGAAGCGCGGTCTTGCCGAACGGCTCTACGACAGCGTGCAGCGGCTCGTGGATCTGCCCGACGGCGTCGAGGTCCATCCCGCGCACGGATCCGGCTCGATGTGCGGCGCCGGGATGAGCGACCGTCCCATGTCCACCCTCGGATTCGAGCGCGTGGCGAATCCGTACCTGCGCCGCGGCATGACGCGCGCGGAGTTCGTCGCGAAGATCCTCGGCGGTGTTCCGCCGTTCCCGCCCTATTACCGCCGGATGAAAGCGCTCAACTCCAGCGGCCCGCGCGCGCTCAACGGCCTGCCCGGCCTGGAGGCGCTCGAGCTCGAGCCGTTCAAGGTGCGCCTCGACGCGGGGGCGGTCGTCATCGATCTGCGCGATCAGCTCGCGTTCGGCGGCGGGCACATTCCGGGCGCGTTCGGCATCGGCGCCGGCCAGGACGTCTCGACGTGGGCATCGTGGGCCGTGCCGTACGACACCCCGATCCTGCTCGTTGATCACGACAGCTCGCGCATCGAGCAGGCGGTGCGCTCGCTGGTCCGCGTCGGCCTCGACCAGGTAGAGGGGCACCTCAAGGGAGGCATGAACGCGTGGATCGCCGCCGGCCTGCCCGCATCGCGCACGGCCCAGCTGTCCCCCGCCGAGCTGCACGACCGTCTGCAACGCGGCGAGCCCATCCGCGTCATCGACGTGCGGAGCGACGCCGAGTGGAGGAGCGGACACGTGGACGGCGCCACGCACATCATGGGCGGTCTGCTGCCGGACCGGACGAGCGAGCTGATGGAGGCGCGCTCGCCATTGGCGGTGGTGTGCGGTGCGGGCTACCGCTCGACGGTCGCTGCCAGCGTGCTCGAGCGCGCCGGCGTTGGCCCCGTCTACAACGTCACGGGAGGCATGACCGCTTGGACGAAGGCCGGGCTGCCCACCACAACGTCTGCGTCTTGACAACGGCTTCGGCACCACGGATCATCGACACATCTCTCCCAGCAGAGTCTTCAGAAACCTGGGCTGCCCGGCAGGATCCGAGTGACCGCGCGCCCGCAACGCATTCGACCCGCACAGGCGTCCGCTCCCGAAGCGGGGCCGGCCCGGCGTGCGTGAGGTATAGCGATGAAGGGCCGTGCGCGTCGGGGACCCGTCGTCAAGAAAGGGAATGAAAGGCGGGAGACGCTCCGGCGCGCGCGGGGACCAGCCATCTCGACGCGGAGGCTGGAAGACGCCCTGCGCGCGAGCGCGGCCCGGCTGAACAAGGCCGAGGCGATTGCCCACCTCGGAAGCTGGGAACTGGATCTCGCGACGAACACGCTGTCGTGGTCCGATGAGGTCTACCGGATCTTCGGCCTGCAGCCGCAGGAGTTCCCGGCGACCTACGAAGCCTTCCTCCAGGCTGTCCATCCTGACGATCGCGCGGCGGTGGATGCCGCATACACCAGTTCGCTGCGGGAAGGGCGCGACAGCTACGAGATCGAGCACCGGATCGTCCGCCCCTCCACCGGCCAGATCCGCACCGTCCACGAGAAATGCGAGCACCTGCGCAACGCCGCGGGACAGATCGTCGGCTCGGTCGGCATGGTCCACGACATCACCGATCGGAAGCGCGCCGAGGCGGTGCTGGCGGAATCGCGCAGGAAGACGACCACGATCCTCGAGAGCATCACCGACTGCTGCTTCGAGCTGGACGCCGACGGGCGATTCACCTACGTCAACGAGCGCGCGCGCGCCTTTTACCGGCGACCGCTCGAGCAATTGCTGGGCCGCTCATACGCCGAGGTGTTCCCGGTGGCCCGCGGATCCGTCGTGGAGGTCTTCTGCCGCCAAGTGATCGCGGAGCAGCAAGCAGTCCACTTCGAGACGAAATCGGTGGTGAACGATCGCTGGGCGGAATTCCACGCTTGTCCCTCCGACGGCGGCGTCACCGTCTATTTCCGGGACATCACGGACCGCAAGCAGGCCGAGGAAGCGCTCAGGATCAGCGAGGCAAGGCTGAAGACGATCGTCGAGAACCTTACCGAGGGGCTCGTCGTCACCGACATCGACGGCACGTTCCTGCACTGGAACCCCGCGGCGATCGCAATGCACGGGTTCGCCAGCCTGGACGAGGGACGGAAGAAGCTGCCGGACTTCGAGAGCATCTTCGAACTGACGTCGGCCGACGGCCGCATTCTGCCGCTCGAGGAGTGGCCGCTCGCGCGCATCCTTCGGGGCGAGCGCCTGCGCGACCTGGAGATCGCGGTGCGGCGCCGCGCGGACGGCCGGCGCCGCGTCTTCAGTTACGGCGGGGACCTCGTGCGCGATGCCGATGGACACCCGCTGCTGGCAGTCGTGTCGCTCACCGACGTCACCGACCGCAAGCTCACGGAACAGTCGCTGCGCGAGGCGAACGAGCGGCTGCGCGAGGCCGATCGGCACAAGAACGAGTTCCTCGCGATGCTCTCTCACGAGCTGCGCAATCCGCTCGCGGCGATCAGGAACAGCCTGTTCATCCTCGAGCGCACGCCGCCGGGCAGCAACGACGCGCGCGTCGCGCGCGAGGTGATCGACCGGCAGGTGGGACGGCTGGTGCGGCTGGTGGACGACCTGCTCGACGTGACGCGCATCTCGCGGAACAAGATCCACCTCGAGCTGCAGCCGCTCGAGCTGAACGACCTGGTCCGCCGGACCGTCGCCGATCAGCGCCCGGCGTTCGAGCAGAGCGCAATCCAGCTCGAAACCGCGGTGCCTGAGTCGCCGATCGTCGTGATGGCGGATCGCGAGCGCCTCGCGCAGGTGATCAGCAACCTGCTCCACAACGCCGGCAAGTTCACGCCGGAGGGGGGACGCGTGCGCGTGTCGGTCGAAGCCGAGGGCGCCGCGCGGCAGGCGGTCATCCGCGTCGCCGACACCGGGGCCGGCATGCCCGCGGATGTGGTGACGCGCGTGTTCGAGCCGTTCATGCAGGCCGAGCACACGCGCGCGCGCAGCCACGGCGGGCTTGGCCTCGGGCTCGCGCTCGCGAAGGGGCTGATCGATCTGCACGGGGGAGCAATCGCGGCCGAGAGCGAGGGAGTCGGCAAGGGCTCGCTGTTCACCGTTCGGCTTCCGCTCAGTCCCGCCGGCGCCGCTGTTGCACCCGCCGTACCGCAGGCGGCCGAGCGCCGCGCGCGTCGGATCCTCCTCATCGAGGACGACACCGACGCGGCCGAGACGCTCCGCCAGATGCTGGAGTTCATGGGGCACACCGTCACCCTGGTCCGGGACGGCGCGACGGGCGTGGCACAGGCGCGCGCGCTCCGGCCGGACGCGGTCCTGTGCGACATCGGCCTGCCTGGCATGGACGGCTACGAGGTCGCGCGCGCCATCCGCGACGACGACGACCTGCGGCACGTGCTGCTGCTGGCGGTGAGCGGCTACGCCTCGGCCCTCGACGTCGAACGCGCCGCCGCCGCCGGCTTCGACGCGCACGTGGCCAAACCGCCGAGCCCGGAACGGCTCGCGGCGTTGCTGGGCAGCGTGCTAGCGGGGGCCTGAGGTCTGACGCCTGGGCATTGCAGATTGCGGATTGAGTTATTGACAGACGTCAATCTGCCACTCGGCAATCACTAATCGCCAATGCCACTCTGGCCGGGAACGCGCCACTAAACGTCCTTCACGAACCGGCCCGGATTCGATCAGGTGAGTGCGCGTCCTGAAGGGATCGGTCGCGATCGACGACGAGATCCGGGAAACGCTGCCGAAACGATTCGGCAACCTCGCACGCGGAGCAAAGAGGCAGGTGTGTCTCGAGCACCGCCGCCAGGTTTACAGTCGGAATCTCATCCCACGAATGTGTTTCGTGTGTCGCGGGATTCAGGAGGCCGGGCTTCAATCCCCCCCGGTGCACCGGAGGAATCGGCCGCTTGCAGATCGCGCACTCCTTGCCGTCGAAAAAGCGCTCCAATAGCCTGGTTGTTGCACGATCGTGTGGCGCACTTGCCTTGAACCTCCAGAGGGTGAAGGCAATGCCCGCGCACAAGGCCGCGGCGGTTACGATGATGACGTCGACTGGGGCCAAGTTCATCGCGGGTCTCCTGGGTGTTTCAGGGCTCGGACGCCAGCGTCTCCGCAGTGCCACTCGTGGCCCGACATTCTAGCGAATTCGCAGCGTTCCGTCGCCCACAATCCATCGTCCGTCTCAGGCCGCCCATCAACTCCGGCAACAGGGCTTCACGCGCTTGACAATCCGTGGGCACCAGCCATACGTTGCCTGTTCACGTGGCGAGCGAGGCCGAGTACGAGCGCGTCCAGGCGCCGTGTCCGCGCAACTTCATAGCCGCTCGCCGCCACCCAGGTATGAGCATGGAGCACTCTTCCGAGGGCACCGGCCCGCCGCCCCGCCGCGGCCCTTCCGTCGACCTCGACCCGAGCGGGATCGTCACGGGCAAGAGCCCGGGCAGGCAACCCCGCCAGTTCCTGAATTATTCGTTCTACAGGCTCGACCCGCTGTTCCGGCGGCTCCCCGCGGACGAGCAGAGAGAGGCGGCGGCCGGCTTCATCGAACTGGTGCAGAAGTGGGAGTCCTCGGACGACCTGATCCTCCGCACGTACTCACTCGTGGGCCTGCGCGCGGACGTCGACTTCATGCTCTGGCGGATCGCGCTCGACCCGCTGTTCTTCCAGTCGATGGAAGCGGCGATCAGGCGGTCGCGGCTGGGCGCCTACTTGTTGCAGGTTTACAGCTTCCTTTCGATGCACCGCCGATCGCCGTACGTCAACCGGATGAAAGGCGCCGGGGAGGGGGTCGAGCTGCTGCCGGGGCAGGGGAAGTACCTGTTCGTGTACCCCTTCACGAAGACGCGGTCGTGGTACCGCCTTTCGCCCCACGCGCGGCAGGGGATGATGGACGAGCACATCGCCGCCTCCGCGCCGTTCAAGGGCGTCCGCCTGAATACGAGCGACAGCTACGGGATTGACGACCAGGACTTCGTGGTCGCGTTCGACTCGGACTACCCGCAAGAGTTCGTCGATCTGGTGGGGCGGCTGCGATACACGGAGGCGAGCCTCTATACGCAGCGGGACACGCCGATGTTCGCGTGCGCGAAGGCGCCCATTGACGCGATCCTCGCGCAGCTGGCGAGCATGGATTAGCGCCGCCGCCTTCTCGACCCGACGAGGACAAACGTTTCGATAGCAACGTGCGCCGTGCGCGTGAGAAGGAAGCTTGATGTTCGGTCACTCCGACCCTGAGGTCCTCGTCGTCGGCGCCGGTCCGGTCGGTCTCGTCGCGGCCCTGTTCCTCCACCAGTACGGCGTCCGCGTGGAGATCGTCGACACGCACCAGCGGACGACCCAGCACAGCTACGCGCTCGCGATCCATCCGCGCACGCTGCGGATTCTCGACGAGGCAGGACTCTCCGAAACGCTGATCGGCGCGGGGCGGAAGCTGACGAAGGTCGCCTACTACGAAGGGCGGGAGAGGCGCGCCGAGATCGACTATGCGGCCCTCGCTTCCAAGTATCCGTATCTCCTCGTCGTCCGCCAGAGCCTGCTGGAGAGGGCCGCGGAGGAGGCGCTCCGCCGGAAGAAGCTCAAGGTCCTCTGGCGGCACCGGCTACAGTCCCTCACGGTGGACGGCCCGACGATTCGGGCAGAGGTCGCGGAACTCGACCAGGTCGCGACCGGCTACCCGGTCGCGCGAACCGAGTGGCTCGTCGTGCGAAGCGAGACGGTCCGGCCGGCCTATGTCATCGGCGCCGACGGGCACGACTCGGCCGTGCGGCGGATGGCAGGGATCGAGATGGCCGATCACGGCGGGGGCCAGATCTTCTCCATCTTCGAGATCGAGGCGACTGGGGAGCTTCCCGCCGAAGTGCGCGTCATTCTCGATCCCGACCTGACGAGCGTTTACTGGCCCCTCGAGGAGGGGCGATGCCGCTGGGGATTCCAGATTCAGGACGCTTCTGAACACCAGGCATCGATGGAGCGGCTCGAGCAACTGATCGCCGCGAGGGCTCCCTGGTGCACGGCGCGGCCGACGCAGATCTACTGGTCGACCCTTGCGTTGTTCGAGTGGCGACTGACACGGAGCTTCGGCAAGGGAGGCGTCTGGCTCGCCGGGGACGCCGCGCACCAGGCGGCTCCGATGGGCGTGCACAGCATGAACTCCGGGGTGGTCGAAGCGCGGGAGCTGGCAGCGCGCATTTCGCGGATCCAGCGCGAGGGGGAAGCGCCGTCCCTTCTCCAGGAGTTCGCGACCGGGACGCTCGAGGCGTGGCAATGGCTCCTCGGCGCCGGCGGGACGGTGCGCGCGCTTCCGCGGGCAGACCCGTGGGTCCGGCAATCCGCGGCGAGGATCCTCGCCTGCATTCCTGCGTCGGGTGAAGACCTCGAGCCACTGCTCGAGCAGATCGGCCTCACGGCCGCGCCGTTGGGGCGCGACGCCGGCCTCGGCGCGCCTCCGCCGTGAAGCAGCTTCGGCCCGCCTTCGCCGAGGCTACGGCGCGGTCTCGCCGAAGCGCTTCGCGCGGAGGCGGACGAGGTCTCGCCGAAGCGCGATGACGGGCGTGCGCGCGGAGGCGGACGCTTGACCTCCAGCGATTCGCGATAGTATAAGCGGCCACTTTTCAAACTCGAGGCGAGGAACAGGCTTGGCCCAGACGGAAGCAGAACTGCTCGACAACCCTGTAGCCGGCCATCCCACGCTCATCCTCCGCTCGCCGGATTTCCATTCCATCACCGAGGCCGTCGCGGAGCCGGTCGAGCGGCGGACGCCGATCGGCTGGTGGCTCTTCTTTATCCCTTCCCTCGCGCTCCTCGGCCTTCTCGGCATGGCGGTCTCGTGGCTGTTCTGGGAGGGGATCGGCATCTGGGGCCTCAACGTCCCCGTCGGCTGGGCGTGGGACATTACCAACTTCGTGTTCTGGGTCGGCATCGGGCACGCCGGGACGCTCATCTCGGCGATCCTCTTCCTCTTCCGGCAGAAATGGCGCACCTCGATCAACCGCGCGGCGGAGGCGATGACCATCTTCGCGGTCATCTGCGCCCTGATGTTCCCGGGGATCCACGTGGGCCGCGTCTGGGTCGCCTACTGGATGTTCCCGGTGCCGAACCAGATGGGCATGTGGCCCAACTTCAGGAGCCCTCTTCTCTGGGACGTCTTTGCGGTCAGCGTGTACGGAACCGTCTCGGTGCTGTTCTGGTACGTCGGCTTGATCCCGGACCTGGCGACGCTGCGCGATCGGGCAAAGACCCGCGCCCGGAAGCTGGCCTACGGCTTCTTCGCCCTCGGCTGGCGGGGCTCCGTGCGGCAATGGCACCACTACGAATCCGCCTATCTCGTCCTCGCAGCGCTCGCGACGCCGCTGGTCCTCTCGGTTCATTCGGTCGTCTCGATGGATTTCGCGGTCTCGGTCCTCCCCGGTTGGCATGCAACGATCTTCCCGCCCTACTTCGTCGCGGGGGCGATCTTCTCCGGGTTCGCCATGGTGCTGACGCTCATGGTGATCTGCCGCAAGGCGTTCCGCCTCGAGCACATCATCACCCTCCGGCACTTCGACTACATGGCGAAGATCATGCTCGTGACCGGGTCGATGGTCGGCTACGCCTATGCCACGGAGTTCTTTACCTCGTGGTACAGCGGTAACCCCTACGAGTTCTTCACGTTCATGAACCGCGCCCTGGGACCCTACGCCTGGGCCTACTGGATCATGGTCACCTGCAACGTGATCAGTCCTCAGATCTTCTGGTTCAAGAGGGCGCGCACGAGCATCCCGATCCTGTTCGTGCTGTCGATCGTCATCAACATCGGCATGTGGTTCGAGCGGTTCGTGATCATTGTGACGTCACTGCACCGTGACTTCCTCCCGTCGGCCTGGGGCTACTTCACTCCCACGATCTGGGACGTCTCATGCCTGATCGGGAGCTTCGGGCTCTTCTTCACGCTGTTCTGCCTGTTCGTGCGCTTTCTTCCGATGGTGGCAACCGCCGAGGTCAAGACCGTCCTGCCGCAGGCCGATCCGCATTGGCGGCGCGGCCCCGAACGCGAGATCAGGGACCACCGGGCTGCGTTGCCGGGTCCTGGGGCGCCCGAGCCCGCTCCCGGGGGGGCCTCCTGATGCCGCTCCTGCTCCCGCAGCTTCCGAAGGGGCCCTATTTCGGAATCCTCGCCGAATTCGGGACGCCGGCGGACCTCTATCACGCGTGCGAGCGCGTGCGTGACGCGGGCTTCACGCGGTGGGACGCGCACACGCCGGTCCCCGTCCACGGCCTCGAGGGAGCGATGGGCCTCCGGCGCTCCCCGCTTCCCTGGATCGTCCTCGGCATGGGACTGACGGGGGCCGCGCTCGGGTTCGTCCTGCAGTGGTGGGTCCACGCCGCCGCCTACCCTCTCGTGATCAGCGGCAAACCGTACTTTTCCTGGCCGGCCTACATTCCGATCACGTTCGAGGTGGGAGTCCTTTTCGCCGCGCTCGGCGCCGTCGTCGGCATGCTCGGTTTGAACCGGCTCCCCATGCACTACCATCCACTCTTCCGTTCCAAGGTCTTCGAGCGGGTGACCGACGACGCCTTCTTCATCTCGATCGAATCGTGGGATCCACGGTTCGATCCGGCAGCCACCCGGAAACTGCTGGAGTCCCTGGGCGCACGAAGCGTCGAGCTCCTGGAGTCCTGAATGACCAATCCGATGCGCGAACGCGATCGCGTCGCGCTACGGCCCGAACAGGCCACGATCCCGCCGGGGCACTCGTGGAACCGCCTTCCGGTCATTGGCGCCGTCTGCGCCCTGCTCGGCGCAGGTGCCTGCGCGATTCTGGGGGCGGCGAATCCGAAGCAGTTCCTCTTCTCGTGGCTCGTGTCGTTCCTGTTCTTTCTGAGCCTGGCCCTCGGCGCGCTCTTCTTCGTGTTAATCCAGTACGCGGCCCAGGGAGGATGGGGAATCGTGCTCCGACGGATCGGGGAGACGGTCTTTGCAACGATCCCCGTGATGGCGGCCCTCTTCCTCCCGTTGCTCCTCGGCCTGCACGATCTCTACTCGTGGAGCGCCCCCGGCGCAGCCGAGCACGATGCGCTGCTTCGCTGGAAGGCGCCATTCCTCAACGTGCCGTTCTTCCTGATCCGGGCGGCACTCTACTTCGGATGCTGGTCCTTCATCGACCTCCTCTACTACCGCGTCTCGCGCAGCCAGGACGCGACGGGAGATCCCGCGCTTTCCGCCCGCCTGCGCCGCCTCGCCGGTCCCGCCATCATCGTCCTCGCCGTGACTCAGACCTTCGCGTCGATCGACTGGATCATGTCGCTCACGCCGCACTGGTACTCGACCATCTTCGGCGTCTATTTCTTCGCGGGCTCTTTCGTCGGGTTCATCGCGCTGCTCTCGGTCGTGCCGGTGGCGATGCGCCGGGCGGGGCTGCTCGACACGGTCATCAGCGCCGAGCACCTGCACGATATCGGAAAGCTCCTCTTCGGGTTCACGGCGTTCTGGGCCTACATCGCCTTCTCCCAGTTCTTCCTTATGTGGTACGCGAACCTCCCGGAGGAGACGATTTGGTACAAGGCGCGGCTCGAGGGGTCCTGGAAGGCGGTCTCGGTCCTCCTTCTGGCGGGACATTTCGGGGCTCCGTTCTTCTACCTGATGGGGCGTGCCGTCAAGCGGAGGGGGTGGACCCTGGCCGTTGGGGGAGCGTGGCTCCTCGCCATGCACTTCGTGGACCTCTACTGGCAAGTCATGCCGACGCTCCATCCCGAAGGGGTCCGTCCCTCGGCCCTGGACGTGGCCGCCTTCGTCGCCGTCGGCGGGTGCTTCGTGGCGGCGGCGAGCTGGCTGATGCGGCGGCAGGCGCTCGTACCGCTTCGCGACCCGAGGCTTGCCGAATCGCTGGCCTTCGAGAACGTTTGATTACGAACCTGAGCTCCGTGTCATAAGCGCGGGCGGACCGACCGCCGCAGGGTTGCCCCCATGGCGGCTCCGGTGTAGAGTTTGCGATCTCAAATTCCCGCGCCGACTGCCCGCCTCGATGTCGAGCGGGCAACGTCGGCGGCGACGAACCAGGCAGGTGAACGATGACGGAGGTGACGAGGATGCGCAGGACGGGGAACAGATTGCGCCTTGCGGCTGGGCTGGTAGCGGCGGTGGTGTGGCCGGGAGTGGCCCTCGCCGCATCATCCGTCACCGGAACCGTCACCTTCGCTGGGAAGGCCCCCAATCTCAGGCCGCTCGCCATGGACGCTGACCCCGCTTGCGCCAAGAAGCATTCGGGGCCCGTGCCGAACGAGATGCTGGTCCTCGGCAACGGCAACACGATGGGGAACATCATGGTCTGGGTCTCGAAGGGGCTCCCGGCAGGGAAGACCTGGCCCGCTCCCAAGAACCCGGTGGTTCTCGATCAGAAGGGCTGCATGTACGTCCCGCACGTGATGGGAATCATGGTTGGCCAGGCCTACAGGATCCTCAACTCCGACGGCATCCTCCACAACGTCCACGCGCTTCCCAAGATCAACAAGGCATTCAACCGGGCGATGCCGGCGACGGTCAAGCAGGCAAGCGCAACGTTCGACAAGCCGGAAGCGCTCTTCCAGATCAAATGCGACGTACACCCGTGGATGAGTGCCTACGTCAGCGTCTTCACCCATCCGTTCTTCTCGGTGACGGGCACGGACGGAAAGTTCACGATTTCCGGCCTTGATGCGGGAACCTACGAGATCACCGCCTGGCACGAAAAGCTGGGAACGCAGACGGCCTCGGTCACGGTTGGCGCCAGCGAAACGAAGACCCAGAACTTCAAGTTCGCCACTCCCGGCGCGAAATAGCGATCCGAAGAGGAAGCCGCATGACTCAGCCGGCAGGCGCCGTCGCACCCAAGCCGCACCCCGCGCACGAAGCCCATCACGAGGAGCTCGGCTTCTGGCGCAAGTACGTCTTCTCCACCGACCACAAGGTCATCGGCATCCAGTACGCCATCACCGCCCTCCTGTTCCTGCTCTTCGGCTTTTCGCTGATGATGCTCATGCGCTGGCAGCTCGCCTACCCGGGCGCCGCGCTGCCGCTGCTCGGCCGGCTCCTCGGCGAGGCGCGCATGCCGGGTGGGACGATGCTCCCCGAGTTCTACAACGAGCTCGGGGCGATGCACGGCACCATCATGGTCTTCCTCGGGGTGGTCCCGCTCGCCGTCGGAGGATTCGGAAACTTCGTGCTCCCGCTCCAGATCGGAGCCCAGGACATGGCGTTCCCGCGGCTGAACATGGCGAGCTACTGGTTCTTCTTCCTCGGCGGCGTCACGATGCTCGGCAGCTTCTTCGTCCCCGGGGGGGCCGCGCAATCCGGGTGGACCTCCTACTCGCCCCTCGCAGACCTGGCGGGCACGGGCCAGACGTGGTGGCTCATCGGGATGATCTTCCTGATCACGTCGTCTCTGCTCGGAGCGATCAACTTCATCACGACCACGATCCAGCTGCGCGCCAAGGGGCTCACTTTCCTGCGATTCCCCTTCTTCGTGTGGGCCCAGTTCGTCACGGCCTTCCTGCTTCTGCTGGCGTTTCCGCCGCTCGAGGCCGCGGGGATCATGCAGTTGATGGATCGGGTTGCCGGCACGAGCTTCTTCCTCCCGAGCGGCCTCGTCGTGAGCGGCCAGGCCCTCACCGTGGCCGGCGGGGGCAACCCGCTCCTCTGGCAGCACCTGTTCTGGTTCCTGGCGCACCCGGAAGTCTACGTCCTGATCCTTCCCGGCATGGGGATCGTGGCCGAGATCATCGCGAACAACACGCGGAAGCCCTTGTGGGGCTACCGTGCGATGGTCTACTCGCTCGTCTTCCTCGGCTTCATGTCCTTCATCGTGTGGGCGCACCACATGTTCATGACGGGCATGGGGACGGCGATGGCGGCGTTCTTCCAGACGACCACGATGATCATCTCGATCCCGTCGGTCGTGATCCTCACGGCCCTGATCATCTCGCTCTGGGGCGGATCGATACGCTTC
>DATHTE010000073.1:0-79468 GCA_035463475.1 Vicinamibacterales bacterium | reverse complement strand
GATTGGGACGTTGGTGCCCGCTCTGGTCGGTGGTCACGAGACGGGCGCCGGGAATGGTGGACGCTGCTTCGCGCGCAACTGGCGAATGGCGTTGGTCGCAAACGGCACCTCGCGCGCGCGGGAGTTGCGAGTTCTTCCCGTGAAGATCCGTGAATCCAGCGACCGGAAACCGGTGCAATCGCTGACGGCTGAGCCTGGACTCTCCGTAGCCGGTACGCGCTTCCTTCTGCCAGGCGAAAGCTATACGTTGAAGACCGTTCTTCGTCCGTGCGAGGGGACCAGGCTTCCCACGACGTGCAAACTCAAGCTCCGTCTGCTATCCCCAGCCGGCCACGTCTATGACGCTGTGGACGTCATCTGGGACAATCCAGAACCCAGGGAGCCATAGGCCCATCGTGATAGGGGCCTGAGGCGCGCTCGAACGCGCGCGGCCTCGCCCTGCTGCAGCAACAGCACGCGCGACGCCGCGTTCGTTCCGCCCTGATCGTCGATTCGGCCCGAAACGCGACGTGGATCGGACCGGTGCGCGCGTCGCTGGCGTACCGGACCATGCCTCGACCCTGGCGCTGAGTCGCCCGCTCAAGCACGCCTCGTTGGTGACCGCGGAGACGCCGCTGGCTACGTTCGAGCTACTTACGCACTACTTGCGCGGCGGACGAGCAGATGTCTTCGTCATTCCAGCTTCATGGTCCCCCGCGGTTTGCGAACTCGCAGCAGAACACCAAAGCGCCGGCGCCCTGGAGATCCGCGAACGTGATGACGTTCAGCGAACTGTCGAAGTCTAGAAGACGCACGTGCCCGGGTCCGCTTCGTCGGTCCGAACCCCACTCCCGGGAAGGACGTCGAAGTAGGTCACCCACACCACGGTATTCTGGGTCTGGCTCGCGCGCCCGATGTGGACATGACCCTGGCCGCGATCGATGAACGCCTGCCCGGCGGAGTAAGTGCGACCACTGCAGGTCGGGTCGTCGGCCGAATAGAGCGTCAACTCCCCCTGTGTCACAAGAACGAGGGCGGGTCCAGGGTGACTGTGCCAACCGGTGTGCCCACCGGGATTGAACGTAATCTGCTGGACGACGGTGTCCTGCGCGTTTCGCACGTGGATGACGTCCGTCCCGTCGTTGCCATCGTCCTTGACTTTGAATACCACGTCGACCGAGGGCGCGAAGCCCGCTCTCGCCATCATCGTTCCGACGGCGCCGGCACCCGGCGTGGCGAGCGCGACGCCCGTCAGCGTCGCCGCAGTACCGGCAACTCCGGCCGCCCAACAGGCCAATCGCTTTTTCGTCATATCGCCACCTCAATGACTTAAGCGATATCCGTGGGCAAAACTGCTAACCGGGTGAGGAGGAGCGCAGATCGCGGAGGGATTCGGGACAGCGATTCCTTAATCCCGGCGGCTCAACTCCCGGTGGAGCCAGGCTCGCGCCAGGCTCCAGTCCCGACGCACGGTGCCGACCGACACCTGCAGCACACAGGCGACTTCCTCGAGGCTCAAACCACCAAAGAACCGCATTTCGATGACCCGGCTCTTTCTCGAGTCGATCGTCTCGAGACTCTTCAATGCATCGTCCAGCGCCACGAGGTCCGCGGTCTTGGCGACCGGGACGTCAGCTGCGTCCGAGAGGGAGACTTGAAACCGGCCCCGACCGCGTTTGGCCCGGCCACGGGCTCGCGCCATGTCTACGAGAATGCGCCGCATCATCTGCGCAGCAATCCCGAAGAAGTGAGCACGATTCTGCCAGCGCACATCGTCCAGTTCGATCAGACGGAGGTACGCCTCGTTGACGAGCGCCGTTGCGTCGAGGATATGCCCTGGCCGCTCCCCAGCCATGTAGCGAACCGCGAGACGGTGAAGCTCCTGCTGGACCAATGGTGTCAGCGCGTCGAGCGCCGCCCGGTCACCTTGGCTCCACGCAACGAGCAGTTGTGTGATGTTCGTCGAAGGCATTGCGATCCAGCCAAGCGCATTAGGCCGGCCACATCCGCGCACGAGGCGCTGACACGCTGTATATTACGGGCTCACAAGGACTTCGGCACATGACGCCTGAGCGATGGCGGTATATCGAGCGCGTATTTCACGAAGCGCTGGGCGCAGCGCCGGAGGCACGTGCCGCTGTTGTCGCAGAGGCATGCAGCGGGGATGAGGGCCTCAGGCACGAAGTCGAGTCACTGCTGGCCCAGGCCGCCTCATCCGGTGTGCTGGATCGCTCCGCGGCCAGTCTCGTCGGGGACCTCTCTTCGCCGGCCCCGGCGCCCGCTTCCCCGCGCCGCCTCGGCAGGTTCGAGCTGCAAGAGCTGCTGGGTGTGGGCGGCATGGGGGAGGTGTACCGCGCCCACGATACGCGGCTCGGCCGCGACGTCGCCATCAAGATCCTGCCGCCCGCGTTCAAGGACGATCCCCGCCGCGTGTCACGCTTCGAGCAGGAGGCCCGCGTCCTCGCGTCCCTCAACCATCCGCATATTGCGTCGATCTACGGCCTGGAGCAGGCCGACGGCGTCACCGCGCTCGTCATGGAGCTTGTCGAGGGTGACAATCTCTCCCCGCGACACACGGTGCGGATCGATCAGGCGTTGGGGATCGCACGGCAGATTGCCGACGCGCTCGAAGCGGCGCACGAGCAAGGCATCATCCATCGCGACCTCAAGCCCGCAAACGTCAAGGTACGGCCGGACGGCACGGTGAAGGTCCTCGACTTCGGGCTGGCGACAGCGCTGCGGCCTGCGTCCGGCCCGGCCAGGATCCCGGCGGCGCAGCATACCGAGCCCGGCGCGATCCTCGGGACGCCGGCGTATATGAGCCCTGAACAGGCGCGCGGCGAACCCGCCAGTCCCCCTGCGGACATCTGGGCGTTCGGCGTGGTGCTGTATGAGCTATTGACTGGCGTCTCGCCGTTTGCCCGGCCGACGACGTCGGAGACGTTGGCGAGCGTACTGGGCGAGCAGCCGGACTACTCGCGACTGCCGTCAGTGACACCGCCCAATGTGCGCCGTTTGATCCGCCGCTGTCTCGAGAAGGAACCGAAGCGCCGATTGCAGCATGTGGGCGACGCTCGCATCGAGCTTGACGAGGCACTTTCGCCGTCGACAGCCGATGCGTCGTCGATTCCGGAGCATCGGTCGTCGAGTGCCAATCGGACCGCGCGCAACCTGCGAGCGGCCGCACTCGTTGGCGCAGCATTCGCCGCGGTGTCGCCGCCGGCGCCCTCTGGCTGGCGCTTCGGCCCGCGCCGTCGGCCGTGGTACGGACGATCATCGCGGCCGACACTGCCCTGAGAGGGACGGAACGGGGCTTCACGTTCACGCCGGACGGCAGCCGCCTGGCGTACATCAGCAGCGACGCCAGACAGATACTCGTCCGGTCTCTCGACACACTCGAGCCGGTCTCCATCCTTACGACCGCGGCGTACATCAGGGGCATTTTCCCGTCGCCCGATGGCCTGTGGTTCGGCTACATCGAGAACGCCTTCACGTTACGGAAGATTTCTGCCGCCGGTGGACCGCAGGTGACCGTGGTCACGATGGACGGGCCGTCGCGCGGGGCGGCGTGGGGACCGGACGACACGATCGTCTTCGCCACCGGCGCAACCGATACCGGTCTCCAGCGCGTCGACTCTGGCGGTGGGCCGGTGACGGTGCTGACACGCCCGGACCACGCGCGCGGTGAAGCCGATCACGTCCATCCATGCTGGCTGCCCGGCGGCCGCAGCCTGCTCTTTACGATTCTCCCTTCGCAGGGGGGACTCGATGCAGCGAAAGTCGCCGTCGTGGACGTTGCCACCGGGAGCCGGCGCACGATCCTCGAAGGAGGCCATGCCGCGCGCTATGTGGACAGTCGGCACCTCGTGTATGCGGCGGCCGGCGCGTTGTGGGCCACGCGTTTCGATTTTGCGCGACTCGAGCCGCAGGGGGCGCCCGTCGAGGTACTGCGGCCGGTGAGCATCGGCCCACTAGGCGCCACCGCGGAGTTCGACATCGCGGCCAATGGCACGCTCGCATATTCGCGCGGCGCGATCGTCGAGGGGAGTCGCGTTCTTCCTGTGTGGGTTGACCGCGAAGGGCGCGAGAAACCGCTGCCCGTGCCCCCCGGCCAATATCGGCATCCCCGGCTCTCCCCGGACGGGAGACGCCTGGCCATTGCTACGGCAGGGGACATTTACGTGTGGGAGTTGACCAGTCCCTGGTCAGCCGCGTCCCGAATGACATTCACACCGGCCATCGACTGGTTCCCCGTATGGACGCCCGACTCGCGGCGGATTGTGTTCGGCTCCTGGCGCGGCGGCAGGTTCAGCAATCTCTACCTTCTCGATCCGGACACCGGTTCGACGGAGCGCCTGACCGACAGCCCCGACATGCAACTGCCGACGGCGATTACACGTGATGGTACGACCGTGGTCTTTCACAGTTTCACCAAGAGCCTCCAGGCGCTGCGGCTGCAGACGTCGACAGAGCCGGTGACGCTCGTGGAAACGCCGGCAGAGGAGCGCAACGGCGAACTCTCTCCCGATGGACGCTGGCTGGCGTACGAGAGAGAGAGCACCAGCAGTGCTGGCCAGCTCGATATCTACGTGCGGCCGTTCCCCAATGTCGATCGAGCCTTGTGGCAGGTGACGAGAAACGGCGGGATGTTCCCGGTCTGGGCCCGCAGCGGTCGCGAGCTGTTCTACATCACGCTCGACGGGACGATGGTCGCGGTCCCGGTCGAGGCGTCGGGCACCACGTGGAAGATCGGACGTCCGACGGAGCTGTTCCGCGGGCCGTATGTAATCCGGGAGGGCAGTCTCGGACGTCTGTACGACGTCGCTCCGGACGGTCGATTTCTCATGCTCAAGGAGCCGGCCAGCGCCGACGCGCCGCACTTCGTTATCGTGCAGAACTGGCTGGCCGAGCTCACGCGGCGGTTGCGTTAGAGGTTCGGCACGCGGCCCCGCCCGATTCCGGATGACGCTCGACCCCCGCGCGGCCGCGGAGGCCCAGTGCATAACAACCTTGCGCCGGCATCGTTCGACCGTTTGCAGTGGATGGCTTACGGGTCGCAGTGGAGAACGACGATACTGCTGCGGAGTCGTCACGGTCGGTCCGAACGACGAGCGGTTCGACTACCGTAGTGGGTCGGCGACTTCGACCTTTGGAATCGCCGACTTGGAGTTGGTGGACCTGACGGGAGTCGAACCCGTGACCTCCTGAATGCCATTCAGGCGCGCTCCCAACTGCGCTACAGGCCCACGACAGGATAGAACCACTCATTTTACCGAATCACCGCCTTGGCCGGCAACCGCTGAAACGCGCGGACGTAATCGTCAACCGTATCCACATCGATGAACGCCCCATCATCGTCCACCGCGACGTCCCCCGCCGGTGTTGAATAACGTCGCACGATCGGTTTCGCGCTGGCGGAAGCCGGAGCAGTCAGAAGCTCGGCAAAAAGCGACCGATCGAACACCACGGGATGGCCATGACGCGCACCGCGCGACGGGCGCGCCACCGCCGGACGGCGGCGACGCCATTCACCGATCAGCCGGGCGACGGTCTCCGCCGTGACGAGCGGCACGTCCACCGGCAGCACCACCGCCGCTTCGCACTCGGCGTGCGCCTCGTCCACGGCGGTGAGCGCCACCTGCAGCGAGGACAACTGGCCTCGCGCCGGATCGTGATTCACCGCTACCTCGACGCCGGCCGGCAGCGCGACCTCGTCAAGGCACTCGGCATTGATCACCGCGATCACCGCATCGGTGCCTCCCTCGCGCAGCACGGCACAGGCCCGGCGGAGGAAGGACTCATCCTCCTGGTCCGTCCGAAGCAGCGCCTTGGGCACGCCGATCCGCGTCCCGCTCCCCGCGGCGAGCACGACACCCACCACCACGCGAGCGATTGTAACGGGGGCGACCGGCCAGGCGCTAAAATGCACCCTATGACTGACTTCCGCCTGCCCTGCCAGCGCTGCGGCACGGACATGGATTTGCGCGATCCCGCGCCAGGCACTCCCTGGCGCCCCGACCAGTACTGGGTCTGCACGAACTGCGGACGGCATTTCTGGACCACATATCCGGCCCCGCCGGGGCAGCCGGCCAAGGCGCCGACGCCAAACCCCGCACCGGCCTAAATCACTGTATTTCTTGACTTCACGGCCGGAGGACGCCTATAGTGCGCCTCATCCGTCGGAGGGTCGGGTATGCCAAGCGGCACGATCGCAAGACTGTTGATTGACAAGGGTTTCGGGTTCATTCGGGATGAAGGCGGCGTCGAGCATTTCTTCCATCGGAGTGCCGTTCGCGGTGCCGTGTTCGAACTGCTCCGGGAGGGGCAGCGCGTAGAGTTCTCGATCGAGGAGTCCCAGAAGGGTCCTCGTGCAGGCGACGTTCGGTTGATCGAAGGCTGACGCACCCGGGTTCACCCGCACGTATCTGTCCCGTCCGTGGCGCGACCGCAGCGGTCGGCCACGGACAGTATCCGCGAGCCGGGCCGTCCGGCGGCGGCCTCCGCCCGCTCGCGGCTCCACTTCCCGCTGTCTCCTGAGTACCGTGGCGTACTTCCGTGCCATCCTGCGTCTGCTCGTCGCCGTACAGGCCGCGGTGCTCGTCCTGCTCCTGGCCGCGCTCCCGTTTACGGGCCGCGCCCTCTACCGTCAGGACGCGCTCGAGAAGGCGGACGCGATCTTCGTGCTCGCCGGTGAACGCGTGATCCGCTGGCTGGAGGCGTCGGAGCTCGTCCGCGAAGGCTGGGCCGACACGATCGTCCTGGCGGGGGGCTACCGCGAGGCGACCGAGCGGCGGCTGCTCCAGCGCGGCATCCGGATCCCGAGCGAAGGCGAGGTCGCGCGCGACGCGCTCGTGCAGCTCGGGCATCCGCCGGATCGCGTCCGCATCCTTGGATACGCCGACAACACGGCCGAGGAGGGATCGCTCCTGCGCCGGGAAGCGCTCGAGCGCCGCTGGTCGCGCGTCATCGTCGTGACGTCGAAGCTGCACACGCGGCGCGCGGGGTTCGCCGTCAGGCGCGAGCTCGAGGGCACCGGCGTGCAGATCATCGTCCGGGCGCCCCGCTACGACGATGACGATCCGGCCCGCTACTGGACCAAACGACGGACGATGCGGAGCATGCTCGTGGAGCTGCCGAAACTCGTCGCGTACTTGCTCGGCCTGAGGAGCTGAGGGTGAATGGCGGAAGCGCCTGGGAGTCGAACCCAGCCTTCCCGCAGACGCGGGGAGCCACCGATTTTGAAGACCGGGAGGGCCACCGGGCCCCGTTCGCTTCCTCGAGCCCGCTCGTTCCGGCGGGGACGTTTCACCATCATCTCATGATTGCGGCGAGGACCGCGGTCGTGTCGCTCAGGTCCTCGAACACCGCGTCGGCGCCGGAACCGCGGAGCGTCTCGGTCTGTGTTCCGCCCGTCGCCACGGCAATCGCCCGCGCCCCCGCGGCGCGCGCGCAGGCCACGTCGAGGGGCGTGTCGCCGATCACGACGACGTGTTCGCGGGGCAGCTCGGGCACGCCGCATGCGTGGCTGCGCGTGACGGCGATCGGCACGAGGTCGTTCCGATCGTGCGCGTCCTCGCCGAAAGCGCCGCACCGGAAGTACTTCCACAGGTCGAAATGTTCGAGCTTCAGGCGCGCCGCCTCCCTGAAGTTCCCCGTCAGCAGCGCCACGACCACGTCCTCGCGCGGCGCGAGCGTTTCCAGCAGTTCACGGACACCTGGAAGCACACCCTTGAACTTCCCCGGCGCAGGGGTGTGAATCTCGCGCGCCAGGTGTTCGAGGTAACGATCGTGAAAGCGCCGCGGCAGCGATTCGTCGGCCCCATGCCCGCCGCGGACCAGCGCGTCGCGCAGGATGATCTGGTCGGTGCGGCCCGGCATGGGGATGCCCTCGAAGGCATCGTCGATGCCGACCAGGTCGCGCAGCGCGAGCGACATCGACCGGGCGCCGGCGCCACCCGTGAGCACCAGCGTGCCATCGACATCGAACAGGACGAGGCGCGGTAGAATCGCGTGCGGAGGAGGCATCAATGAAATCTGTTCACGTGTGTGCGGTCGCGGCGGCCTTCGCGCTGGCAGCCGCCTCGGCCGCGGCGCAGCAGGGATCTCAGCCGCAGCCGCGGCCCGGGATGCGCGGCACCCAGATGGGGAACGTCACCGCGCGTGCGACCGCGTCGCTCAAGGGGGAAGGTATCAGCGGCCAGGCGACGTTCACCGAGCGCGAGATGGGAGACAACATCGTCGTGATGATCGAGGTGTCCGCGCAGGGACTGAAACCGGGGAAGCACGGCGTGCACCTGCACGCCGTCGGCAAATGCGAGCCGGACTTCACGGCGGCCGGAGGCCATTTCGATCCCGGGCCGGCCGGCAATACGGATCCGGACGCGAACCACCCGTTCCACATGGGTGACATTCCGAACCTCACGGTCGGCGAGGACGGCAAGGGCACGCTGCGCGCGATGACGACGCGCGTCACGTTGAGCGATGGGCCGACAAGCCTCTTCGACGCGGACGGGACCGCGATCATCGTCCATGGCAACCCGGATCAAGGGATCACCGGAGCGCCGAAGTCCGGCGTCAGCGGTGGGCCGCGGGTCGCCTGCGGCGTGGTCACGAAGAGCTGATCGCGAACGCCCGCGGGGGACGGCGGTCCGGACGCGGCGCGTCCTCAGGATCATCCGAACAACCTCCACCGAGCACGCGCGCGGACGACCTCGCCGGTCGCTCCCCGGACCGTCAACCACCGCGTGGCGAAGGGCGCGGCAAAATCCGGGTCCTCGGTGATCGCGACCGCAGCGATCCTGCGGCGTTCGACGATGCCTGCCAGGTCGCGCGCGAAGCGTGGCGCGGCGTCGCGCGGCAGCGCCGCCGTCGGATGCTCGAGGAGCAGGATCGCGGGATCGAGCGCGAGCGCGCGCGCCACCTGCGCGCGCGCGCGCTCGTCCGGCGTGCCCTCCCCGGCCCGCGCAGCGAGCCGCGGCACCGGCAGGCCGGCCTCGTCGGCGAGTGCCTCGACGCGGCGTCTCACGTCCGCCGGGATCGCGTCGATCTCCAGCGTCAGCGGCAGCGCCAGGTTCTGGAGAAACGTGGACGCGTCGAGCATCACCGCGCGCTCCGAGACGATGCCGAACCGGTCGAGCGAGGCGAGCCAGGTGTCGGCGTCGCTGATCGCGGCCGTGCTCGTCCCCATCACCGCGACCGTCCCCTCGTCGGGAACGGCCGCTCCCGTCACGAGGTTCACGAAGGCCTCGGCAGCCGTCGCGTCCAGGCCGCCGAGGGCGATCCGGTCACCGGCCGTCACAGTGAGGTCGGCGATCCTGAGCGGCCGGAGGCCACGATAGTCCTTCACGACCCGCTCGAAGCGGATCAGGATGTCGCCGGGCATCAGCCGAACAGCGCCGCGCGGAACCGCGCGTAATCCTCGGGAGGCAGCCCGATGCGCCCCAGCGTGCCCTCGTGCCACGCGCCGTGCCCGTGGAAATCGGAGCCGCCGGTCACGAGCAGGCGCGATGCGGCGGCAAGCCTCTGGTATCGCCTGGCCGTTGCCGGATCGTGATCGGAGTGAAACGCCTCCAGCGCCGGCAGGCCGGCGAGGATGAGCGAGGGAATGATCTCGTCGCGATCGAGCAGCGCCGGGTGCGCCAGGGACGCGAGCCCTCCGGCGGCGGTGATCAGCTCGACGACGTCGGCCGGCGAGTACCCGCGCCGCGGGACGAACGCCGGCGCGTCGGCGCCGAGATACCGGGCGAACGCCTCGTCACGGTCCGCCACGTGTCCCGCGGCCACCATGGCGTCGGCAACCTGCGGCCGGCCAATCGTGTGGCTCGGATTGCGCTCGGCCTCCCGAAGGGCGGGACCGAGATCGACGCGAACCCCGGTGTCGGCGAGTTTCGCGACCATCTCGCGCACGCGGCGGAGGCGGTCGGCGCGCTGATCGCGCAGGAACTCCTCGAGCATTGGGACCCGCAGCGTCGGAAAGTACCCGAGCACGTGCACGTCGTGTCCGTCGAGCACGGCGGTGATTTCCACGCCCGGAACGAACTCGATGCCGAGCGCCTCGGCGGCCGCCGACGCGTCCGCCCAGCCGGCGGTCGTGTCGTGGTCGGTGACCGACATCACGGTGACGCCCGCCTCGCGGCAGAGTTGTGCGAGCGCCGCGGGTTCGTCGCGGCCGTCGGAGATGCTGGAGTGCAGGTGCAGATCGATCACGAGGTGCGGCGGCGCGGCCGGCGCCGGGCGCTGCGCGCCATGAGACCGCGGTATTCCCGGATCAGCAGCTCGAGGTGCTGGCGCTCCTCGTCGGCGAACTCGAGGAAGATCTGCTTGCCTTCCGAGTCCTCGAACCTCCCGCCGTAGCGCTTGAAGAACTTGTGCGAGCCGCGCTCGCACCGGATCCCGATCATGAGGGCCTGGCGGTCGTCCACGCCCCCTTTCGCGAGCTGATCGGTGCCCGCCGCGAACAGGCCGTTCGCGGCCCCCTTGAAGAACAGGAACGTCGGCCGCGAATCGAGCTGCGGGTCCTGCGCGAGGAGCTGGCGGTAGCGCGCCTCCAGCTTGCTGAGGTGCTCCTTCTCTTCCTCCGCGAGCTTCTCGAAGACGCGCTTGCCCCGCGCGTCACGGGTGATCCGCGCCGCCCGCGTGTAGAACTCCAGCCCGCTCCGCTCTGTGGCAATCGCGATGCGCAGCGCGTCCCGCGCGAACAGCAACTCGGTGGGCGCTCCACGATCCGACTCGTGCCGGCCGGTGCGGCACGCCTCGCACGTCCCGTAGATCTGCAGCACGCTCTGCCGCGCCGAGAAGTTCCGCGCCGCGGCGACCTCCTCCAGCAGCGCCTCGATGTCGGAGCTCAGGAACTCCGATGACTGGTTGCAGCTCTTGCAGATCAGGTGAAAGTGCCGCGGGTGACGGTAGGAGTGCTCGAAGCGGAAGCGTCCTTCGCCGAAGTCCACCTTCCGCGCGATGCCGGCATCGACCATCCACTGCAAGGTGCGGTAGACGGTCGCGCGGCTGATCTTGTGGTCCTCGCGGCGAATCAGATCGACGAGGTCGTCGGCGCTGAGGTGTCCTTCCTGGCGCAGGAAGACGTTGACGATGAGGTCACGCTTCCCGGAGCGTTTCCCCCCGGCAGGCCGCAGGCTCTCGATGTAGGCGGTCGCTGTTTCCATACCTGCGGCCCGGGGCATCGGACGCGCGGCCGTACCGCGGAAACGCCGAGATGTCGCGCCGAATGTCAGACGGTGAACGAGCTGCCGCACCCGCACGTGGACTTCGCGTTCGGGTTCTTGATCGTAAATCCGCCGCCGGTGAGGTTGTCGACGAAGTCGACCTCGGCCCCCTTCAAATACCGGGCGCTGATGGGATCGACCACGAGCTTGATGCCGTTCGACTCGATCACGGTGTCGGCGTTTTCCTGCCCTTCCCCTTCATCGATCATCAGGCCGTACTGGAAACCCGAGCAGCCGCCCCCCTGCACGAACACGCGCAGCGCTGCGGCCGTCTTGTTCTCCTCCGCCAGCAGTTCGTTGATCTTGGAAGCAGCAGTTGTCGTGACTGTAATCATTCCTGTGGGCTCCTCCGGGGTCCTCCCCGTCCGACCAGTATAACAAGGAAGCGCGTCTCATGCGATAAGTGCCTATATTCGTGCGGGTTAGCTGCCCTTGTGCCGCTGCGCGCGGCCGAACATACTGGGGCCGGGCCCTCGGTTTTGACCCATATGCAGGACCTCGAGACGTTGGTCGCACGAATCTGGAAACGGGAGGTGTCGGTCTGGATGGGGCCGGGCGGATCGGAT
This sequence comes from Vicinamibacterales bacterium, assembly GCA_035463475.1. GTDB lineage: Bacteria > Acidobacteriota > Vicinamibacteria > Vicinamibacterales > 2-12-FULL-66-21 > JACPDI01. The sequence goes on along the minus strand of DATHTE010000073.1, from coordinate 67,701 downwards.
GCCACGGCGCGCGCCATCGCCAGCCGCCTGGGCTGGCTCGACGTCCCGGAGACGATGCCGGCGCACCTCGAGCGCCTGAGGACCTTCGCGGACTCCGCGCGAGCCGAGCGGGTGCGCGAGGTGTACCTGCTCGGCATGGGAGGCAGCAGCCTCTGCGCCGAGGTCCTGCGCACCAGCGCCGAGCGGCCGCCGGAGGCGGACGCGCTGGAGCTGCACGTCCTAGACACGACCGACGAACAGGCGCTCACGAGCGTCGCAGCTCGAATGGAGCCGGAACGCACGTGGTTTCTCGTGTCGAGCAAGAGCGGCGGCACGGTCGAAGTCACGTCCATGGAACGCTACTTCTGGGCTCGCATGCGGGGCGCGATGGGCGCGCGCGCCGGCCGTCACTTCGCCGCCATCACCGACCCGGGCACCGCGCTCGAGTCCCTCGCGCTGGAGCGCGGCTACCGCGAGACGTTTCTCAACCCGCCGGACATCGGCGGCCGTTTCTCCGCCCTGTCGCTCTTCGGACTCCTGCCGGCCGCGCTCGTCGGGCTCGATGTGGCGCGCCTGGTGCGCACGGCGTCGGAGATGGCCGCGGGCTGCCGCGAGACGGGGATGCAGAACCCCGGGCTGGCGCTTGGCGCGTTCATGGCGCGCGAGTGCCGCCGTGGCCGTGACAAGCTCACGGTTCTGTTGCCGCCGTCGCTGCGCATGCTGGGCCTGTGGATCGAGCAGCTCGTCGCGGAGAGCACGGGCAAGCACGGCACCGGGATCTTGCCCGTCGTGGACGAGCACCCGCAGTCGGCCACGGCGTATGGCGACGACCGCGCGTTCGTGTCGCTTGAAACCGACCGCGATCAACTCGAGGCGGACTTCAAGGTCATCGAAGCGGGCGGCCATCCGCTTCTGCGGCTGACGATGCGCGCCGAGGCCCTCGGGGCCGAGTTCTTCCGCTGGGAATTCGCGACGGCGGTCGCGGGGGCGGTGCTGGAGATCAACCCGTTCGACGAGCCGAACGTGCAGGAGGCGAAGGACCGCACGAAGGCGCTCCTCGCGCAGGTGGCGCACGGAAGCGCGCTGCCCGACTCGCCTCCCGCCGAGGCCGAGAGCGCCGGCGCGCTTCGCGCGCTGCTGCGCCAGCTCGCGCCGCCGAAGTACCTCGGGATCCTGCTGTACCTTCCGGTGGAGTCCGACGTCCTGGAGGTGATCGAGGAGTTCCGCGCGGCGGTGCGCGATCGAACGCGCGCGGCGACGACACTGGGCGTCGGGCCGCGCTACCTGCACTCCTCGGGGCAGTACCACAAAGGGGGGCCCGCGACCGGCACGTTCCTGGTGATCACCGGCGACGACGCGTCTGCGACCCCGGTGCCGGACGCGCCGTACTCGTTCAGCGTGCTGAAGCGCGCGCAGGCGCTCGGCGATCTGCAGGCGCTCCAGGCACACGACAGGCCAGCGGTCCGGCTGCACGTGAGAGAGACCGCAGGGCGCGCCGAGGTCCTGCGACGAGTGCTGAAGGCCGCGCTCTAACCGGGCTCTAACCGCCGGGGACGCAGAGAATACCGAGGTCCCAAGCCGCAGGGAACGCAGAGGACGCGGAAACCCTCAACGGAAAGGAAAGGCGAGGTGTTTGGCCCGGCCCGGCCGCGAGAAGGGGCGGGGGAATGAGCCTCCGCGGTTACGCCCGCAGCAGCTCCAGCTTCTGGGCCGACGCCTCCTCCACATCCTTGTGGAGTGAGTTCCCGTGCGCGTCCATGGTGACGATCGCGGGAAAGTCCCGCACCTCGAATTGCCACATCGCCTCGGGCGTGCCGAACTCGAGCAGCGACACCCCCTCCACGCGGTCGATGCAGCGTGCATAGAACTGCGCAGCGCCGCCGATGGCGTTGAGATAGACGGCGCCCGTCTCCTTCATGGCCGCGAGCGTCTTCGCCCCCATGCCCCCCTTGCCGATCACCGCGCGCACGCCGTAACGGCGGATGATATCCCCCTGATACGGCTCCTCGCGGATGCTCGTCGTCGGCCCGGCGGCCTTGACCGCCCAGCCGCTCCCCTCCTTCACCATCACGGGGCCGCAGTGGTAAAGGACCTGCCCGTTCAGATCGACGGGCGGCTCGTGCTTGATCAGATGTGCGTGCACCGCGTCGCGTCCGGTGAACATCCGCCCGTTGACCAGCACGACGTCTCCCACGCGCAGCCGCCGGATCTGGTCCTCGGTGAGCGGCGCCTTGAGGACCACTTCGCGCCCGGTGCGCGGCAGCCCGCGCTCGACGATCTCGGCGGGCAGCATCGGCTGCGACGGACGCCCCTGCGGATCGCGGTACAACCATTCGCGGATCGCGCCGCTCTTCGCATCGAGCCGTACGCCCAGACGGCGGAACGCCCAGCAGTCGTACGCGACGGACACGAAATAGCACGCGGGCAGCCGGTTCAGCGCTCCGATCTTGCAGCCGATGAGCGACACATTGCCGCCGAAGCCCATGGTGCCGACATCGAGGCTGTTGACCGTCGCCATGATCGCCTGCTCGAGCGCGGCGAGCTTCGGGTCGGGGTTCACATCGTCAAGGGTGCGGAAGAGCTGTTCCTTGGCGTGCGCGTACCCCGCCATGCGGTCGCCGCCGATGCACACGCCGATCGCCCCCGGGCTGCACCCTTTGCCCTGTGCCTGCCACACGGCGTGGAGGATGCACTTGCGCGCCCCTTCGAGGGATCGATCGGCCCGTCCAAGGTGCGGCAGGTCCATGGGGAGCGCGTACTGCGCGTTGGTGTTCTCGCACCCGCCTCCTTTCAGGAGCAGCTTCACCTCGATCTCGTCCTTCTCCCACTGGTCGAAGTAGACGATCGGCATGCCGGGCCCGAGATTGTTGCCGGTGTTCTCGCCCGTGACCGAGTCGACCGAGTTCGATCGGAGCTTTCCACGCTTGGTCGCTTCCGCGATGGCGGCACGAATCTGCTCGCGCATCCAGACCTGGTTGGCGCCCATCGGCACTTTCAGCTTGAAGGTGGGCATGCCGGTATCCTGGCAGAGCGGGCCTTCGCACGAGGCCGCCTCGTCGATGTTCTGCGCGATGATCGACAGCGCCTGGGCCGAGCGGGTGCCGTCTGGTTCTGCCTCCATGGCGTGGCGCATCGCCGCGCGCACGTCGGGTGGCAGGTCGGTGGAGGTCCGGGTGACGAGCTCCAGAAGGCTCTCGAAAAAAGCTGGAAGCATATGCGGCCAGTATAATTGAGGTGGTTCACGCCTCTGCCATGGCTTTTCGCACAGAGCACGATCCGCTCGGCGACGTCCAGGTGCCCGCCGAGGCCTATTACGGGGCGCAGACGCAGCGCGCGGTGGACAACTTCCAGATCAGCGGGCTCCGCGTGCCGGAGGCGCTCGTCACCGCGACGGTCCTCGTGAAGAAGGCGGCCGCCGAGACGAACGTGCGGCTCGGCCGTCTGCCGCGGAAGCTGGGCCGCGCGATTGCGCAGGCCGCCGACGAGATCCTCGCCGGGCGCCTTCGCGACCAGTTCGTCGTGGACGTCTTCCAGGCGGGTGCCGGCACGTCACACAACATGAACACCAACGAGGTGCTCGCGGCCCGGGCGGCCGAGATCCTCGGGGGCGCGCGCGGCGACACGTCGCTGGTCCATCCCAACGATCACGTGAACATGGGCCAGTCCACCAACGACGTGTTCCCCACCGCGACGCGCCTGGCGCTGCTGTCGATCGCGCCCGGGCTGCTTCGCGCCGGACGCGCGCTCGCGAAATCGCTCGAGGCGAAGGCACGCGAGTTCCGTCGGGTGCTCAAGACCGGCCGGACGCACCTTCAGGATGCCGTGCCGATCACGCTCGGCCAGGAGTTCAGCGGCTACGCCGCGTGCATCCAGGCTGGCTGCGACGACGTGGAACGCGCGCTCGAGGGACTGAAGGAACTGAACCTCGGGGCGACGGCCGTGGGGACGGGCCTCAACGCGGGGCTTGACTTCATTGAGGCCGCCGTGCGCCGCCTTCGACGGCAGACCGGCGTCGACGTCCGCCCTGCAGAGAACCGTTTCCGTGTTACGCAGAGCATGGGGGACGTCCTCTCATACTCCGGCGCGCTCAGGCGGCTCGCGTCGGAACTCACAAAAGTCTCGTCCGATCTGCGGCTGCTCAGCATGGGACCGCGCGCGGGGATCGCGGAAATCCAGCTCCCCGCGGTGCAGCCCGGCTCCTCGATCATGCCGGGCAAGGTGAATCCGTCGATTCCGGAGATGGTCAACCAAGTCTGCTATCACGTGCGCGGCTGCGACGAGGCGATCGCCGGCGCGTGCGAGGCGGGACAGCTGGAGCTGAACGTCATGATGCCGGTGATCGCGTGGAACGCGCTCCACGCGACGCAGATCCTGGAGCGCGCGATCGACGCGCTGCGCCTCCGGTGCGTGGACGGCATCCAGGCGGACGAGGCGCGCTGCCGGGAGCTGCTGGAGCGAAGCACCGCCGTGGCCACCGCGCTCAGCCCGTACATCGGCTACGCGGCGACGGCGGAGATCGCAAAGGAGGCGGTGCGCACCGGCCGCAGCATCAGCGAGCTCGTCCGGGAGCGCGGGTTGATCGACGCGCGCCAGCTCGATCGGATTCTCGCGCCGGAAGGCATGACATCGGCCGGCATACCGGGGCAGGGGAAGACACGTGAGAAGAGCTCGCAAGACACTCGCGGGGGCCGCGGTGCTCGTGGCGGTCGCAACGTGGCCCGCCGGCGCGCAGCGCGTGCAGCACGGCCGGCTGTTTCCGCCACAGGACCTGGGGCTGCTCGAGGGACCGGATCGCGACGCCTGGCAGCAGCCCGAGCGCATCATGGACGCGCTCGGGATCGCCGACGGCTCCATCGTCGCTGATCTCGGCGCGGGTGGCGGTTGGTTCACGGTGCGGCTGGCGCGGCGCGTCGGGCCGAATGGGCTCGTCTACGCCGAGGACATCCAGCCGCAGATGATCGAATCGATCCAGCGCCGCATCGAGCGCGAGGGGCTGAAGAACGTTCGGACCGTGCTCGGCGTGGCCGATGACCCGCGCCTCCCGGCCGGCAGGCTCGACGCGGCGCTAATGGTCAGCGTGTACAACGAGGTCGAGGATCCCGTCGCGCTCCTGCGCGCCGTCGCGCGCGCGCTCACCCCGCGGGGGCGTCTCGGAGTCGTCGAGTTCAAGTCCGACGGCCTCGGCCCGGGTCCCCCGCTCGAGGAGCGCGTCGACGAACGGCGCGTCATCGCGGCCGCGGCGCAGGCCGGACTGAGGCTCCTCAAACGCGAGACCTTCCTGCGCTACCAGTACATGCTCGTGTTTGGTCTCACCTCGTGACGAACGCGCCGCGGGTCTCGGTGCCTGCCTTCTTCGGCGACTATCAGGCGCAGGTGGCGCGCGCGCTCGACGAGCTTCTGCCGCCGCCGGCCCGCGAGCCGAAGGCGGTCCACGAGTCGATGCGCTACACGGCCCTCGCCGAGTCCAAGCGCGTCCGCGCGGTGCTCGCGCTGCTCGCCGCCGAACTCTGTGGAAGATCGGATCGCGCGATGCCGGTCGCGACGGCGGTGGAACTCGTGCACGCGTCCTCGCTGATTCTGGACGACCTCCCGTCAATGGACGACGCGCCGCTCCGACGGGGCCGGCCGACGAACCACCTGGTGTACGGCGAGGCGGTCGCGATTCTTGCGGCGTTCGGGCTGCTGAGCCTCGCCTACGACGCGATCGCGGCCGCGTACAATGGCGAGCTGGCCCGCACGATCGCCCGGCGGCTGGCGGATGCGATCGGGTCCGACGGCCTCATAGCCGGCCAGGCCGAGGACCTGCTCGCCACCGAGCAACAGATCTCGTTCGACACCCTCGAGCGCATCCACCGCCGGAAGACGGGAGCGCTGTTCGGGGCCGCCGGCGTAGCGGGCGCGCTCACCGCGGGCGGCTCGCCGGAACAGATCGCCGCCATCGCCGCGTACGCGAAGAACCTCGGCCTGGCGTTCCAGATCGTGGACGACCTGCTCGACGTCGAGGGGGACCCGGCGGAAACCGGCAAGGCGCACCGGCAGGACCTCAAGAAGACCACGTTCGTGTCGTTCAGCGGCGCGGCGGGCGCACGGCAGCTCGCGGCGGAGTTGTGCGCGACGGCGGATGCGGCGCTCGCGGGATTCGGCCGCCGCGCCGAGCGTCTGCGCGAGCTGTCGGCGTTCATCGCGGGCAGGCGTCTGTGACCCGGCCGCCGGCCGGTCCCGAACGTCCGATTGCGATCGACGCGCTGCGCGAGCGCCTGCGGGCGCTGGGGTACCTCAATGCCGGCGTCGATCGGTTCGTGCTGGCGCCCGCGACCACCGAACACGGCACGACGGCGCTGGCGTGGCTGCTGAGCGTGCGGATCGGCCTGCTGGTGGCGATGCTGCTCGGTCCCGCCGCCGCGGCCGGGCTCGCGTGGCGGGTGCCGGGGCTCATCGCCGGCCCGCGCGACGCGATCGTCGTGACGCTGTACCTCGCCGTGATGTTCGGCCTGGTTGCGACCGCGGCTGCGCTCGGAGCGGCGTTAGTCGTGCGAGCGCTCGCCCGGCGCGCCGGCGCGCGGACCGCGCGTCGCGTCGCCGTCGCGGCCGCGTGGGTCGTGGGCGCGGCGTGCCTCGGCTATCTGACGCTGTGGTGGAACGCGACCGGCAGCGCGTGGAGCGCGCCCGGGCGGAGCGCGCTGGCGATTGCCGCCGCCGTCGCGATCAGCCTGTTCCTGGGGCACGCGACGGCGCTCGCCGGCCTCGCGCTGGTCGCGCACGAGCGCGAGACGCTGCCGGCGCCGATCCTGTCGTGGCGTGCAATCCTGGCGATCGGCGTCCTCGCGTTTCTGGGCGCAGGCGGCGTCCTCGCGCTGTCGGCACGAGGCGAGCGCGCGAGCCCCGCGCCGTCGTTCGCCGTCGTGCCCACCGGGGTACGCGTCGTCGTCGTGGGAATCGACGGGTTCGATGCGGGGCTGTACCAGAAGGCGCGCCAGCGGGCCGCCGCCGCGACACCGATCCTGCAGCGGCTCGCAGCGCGCGTGGACGTGACCGGCGCGGGCGGCGACCCGGCAGCGGCGTGGACAACGATCGCCACCGGCGTGCCGGCGCAGAAGCACCGTGTCAGCGGCCTTCAGGCACGCCGGGTGGTGGGCCTCAAGGGCTCGATCGACACGCAGTCCGGCCTCGTGCGCGCGCTCAGCGGCGCGACCGATCTGTTGCGCCTCACCCGCCCCGCGCCGGTGAGCGGCCTCGAGCGACGCTACAAGATGGTGTGGGAGGTCGCGGCCGAGAAGGGACTGGACGCCGCCGTCGTGAACTGGTGGGCGACGTGGCCCGCGTCCGGGACGGCGGCGCTGGTGCTCTCGGATCGCGCCGTCCTGCGCCTCGAGCGAGGCGGCGAGCCGAGCGCTGAAGTTTCTCCGGCGGCGCTCTACGGTCCGCTGCGCCAGCGCTGGCCCGGGATCGCGCGGCGCGCGACGGTCCTCGGCAGGGTCGCCGGCGCCGGCATCAGCGATCCGCGCGTCGCGGATATCCTGATCCGTTCAGCAACGCTTGACGCGCAACAGGCGCTGCTCGCGCGCGACCCGCTGCTCGGCACACCGGATCTCCTCGCCGTGTACCTGCCTGGCCTCGATATCGCTCAGCACGAGCTGCTGCGCGGCGGCGATGCGCGCGCGCTCTCCCCGTCAGCGCTCGCCGACAGGGTGGCGGCGCTGCCGGCGTACTACTCCTTCCTGGAGTCGCTGATCGACGAGACGCTGCTTCGCGATTTGCCGGACAACACAGTGAGGATGGTGGTGGCCCATCCCGGGCGGATCGGTGATGAGCGCGGCGCGGCGATGGCGATGTCGGGCCACCCGGCGCGCACGGCGCCCGCGATCGAGAGCGCAGTGCCGGCAACGGCGATCGCCCCGACGATTCTGTACCTGCTGGGCGTGCCGGTCAGCCGTGAGCTGGCCAGCCCGCCATGGCTGGACGCGCTGGATTCGGAGTTCGTGCGGCGCCACCCGGTGCGTTACGTGGACACCTACGGCGCCTATTCGCCGGGCGCACCGCCTGCCGAGGGGGCGCCGCTCGACAAGGAAATGATGGAACGGCTGCGGAGCCTGGGCTACATCCGCTAGCTGGCAGCTGGGGTAAGGAACCGCCACACCGTCGGCAGAATTGCGGCGGCGAGCGCCAGCTTGACGAGGTCGGCGCCGATGAAGGGCCAGAAGCCCGCGCGCATCGCGGCGTCGAAACCGGCGGCCGGCGTCGCGAACGCCGCCAGCCACGCCACGCCGGATGCGAACACGATCGCGAGGCCCGCCGCCATCGCCAGCAACGACGTCGCGTACCGGCGGTCGAAGCCTCGCTCCGCCAGGTACCCCGCGACGAATGCGGCGAGCGGATACGCCAGCAGGTATCCGCCCGTCGGACCGAGCAGGCGCAGGGCGCCCTGCGGCAGAATGGGAGACGCCGCAAACACCGGCAGTCCGGCGGCGCCAAGCGCAAGATAGAGGACCTGGCTGGACGCGCCGAGCCGCGCGCCCATCACCGCCGCGCCAAGCAGCACGACCATCGGTTGCAGCGTGAGCGGCACGGGAGTGAACGGCAAGGGGACGCTGATCTGGGCTGCCGCGGCCGTCAGCAGCGTCAGCGCGACCGTCGCTCCGGCACGTACGAGTCTCTGGTCGATGGCACGCGGCGCCACCGCCGCGATCAACGTCGAGTCCGCGGTCCTCACAGTCATGACGGAGATTGTACTGTAATGAAAAGAGCACTGACAATCGCGGGCAGCGATTCCGGCGGCGGCGCTGGAATCCAGGCGGACCTGAAGACGTTCGCCGCGCACGGCGTGTACGGCACCTCCGCCATCACGGCGATCACCGCGCAGAACACGCTCGGCGTCACCGCCGTGCATACCGTGCCCGCCGACATTGTTGTGGCGCAGATCGAGGCGGTCGCCAGCGACATCGGCGCTGACGCCGTCAAGACGGGTATGCTCGCGACGGCGGCGATCGTCGAAGCGGTCGCCGCAGCGCTCGTCGATCTCGATCTCCCGTGCGTCGTTGTCGATCCGGTGATGGTGGCCAAAGGGGGCGCGCGGCTGCTCGACGCCGAGGCTATCGATGCCATGAAGGCGGAACTGATACCTCGGGCGATGGTGATCACGCCGAACGCCGCCGAGGCTGCGGCGCTGGTCGGCGACGAAGTGCGCACGCTCGAACAGGCGCGACGCGCGGCGCGCCACCTCAAGGCGCTCGGGCCCGGCGCGGTCATCGTCAAGGGAGGACACCTCGAGGGCCCCCATGCTGTCGACGTGCTGTTCGACGGTATCGAGGTGGTGGAGTTCCGGTCCGAGCGGATCGCGACCACGAGCACGCACGGCACGGGATGCACCTTCGCCTCGGCGATCGCGGCCAACCTGGCGCTGGGGCACGGCCTCCGCGAGGCCGTGCAGCGGGCCAAGGACTACCTCGTGGAGGCGATCCGTCGCGCGCCTCGCATCGGCGGGGGCCGGGGCCCGATCGCGCACTTCCGGTAAAATGGGGTCAGACCCCATTTCTTCGTTTTGCGTAAGGGGACAAGAGGCACCACTTACGAAAGTCGTAAAAATGGGGTCTGACCCCATTTATGCGATTCGCGATCTCTGCCGCGCCGCTCGACGTGCACACCGTGATCCGTGAGGTCTGGCGCGCGGATTGCGGCGCGGTCGCGACCTTCATCGGCACGACCCGGGACCATCACGCCGGCAGGCGCGTCTTGTACCTGGAGTACGAAGCCTACGTGGCGCTCGCGATCCGGGCGTTCGAGTTGATCGATGCTGAAACCCGGCAGCAGTGGCCCGACGCCATGCTGGCGATTCACCATCGGATCGGCCGGGTGGACATCGGAGCGCCCAGCGTCGTGATCGCCGCGGCGTCGCCGCACCGGGCGGAGGCGTTCGCTGCCGCGCGGTACGCCATCGAGCGGCTGAAACAGATTGCGCCGATCTGGAAGCGCGAGCGCTTCGAGGGAGGCGAGCAGTGGGTCGAGGGGGCGTCGGCGGACCCGGACGATGCGGCGGCTCGGCAGATGGCGTTCGAGCGGGCATGCAGGTGAGAATCCGGCTGTTTGCGCGGCTGCGCGACATCGCGGGCGCGCCGGAGCTGCAGCGCGAGGTTCCGGACGGCGCCACGCTACGCGCCGTGTGGAACACGCTCGCGCGTGAGTTTCCCGAGCTCGAGCGCTACACGCCGGCGGTGTCAGCTGCCCTCAACGACGAATACGCGCGGATGGACGCGCCGGTAAAGGACGGAGACGAGCTGGCATTTCTGCCGCCGGTCTCCGGAGGACATGTTCGATAAGCTGCAGTCGGTCGAGTCGCGGTACGAAGAGTTGATGGCACGAATGGCGGACCCGTCCGTCCAGTCGGATCCGTCCGAGTACCGGACCGTCGCGAAGTCGCTCAGCGAAATCGAGCCGCTCGTCGACAAGTACCGCGAGTACAAGACGGTCGTCGCCGAGATCGCCCACGCGCAGGAGCTCGCGGGATCCTCCGATCCGGAGATGCGGGAGCTTGCCGCGGAAGAGCTCCGGGCGCTCGACCCTCGCCACGACGCGCTGCTCGCCGACATCAAGGTCCTGCTCATCCCCAAAGACCCGAACGACGCGAAGAACGTCGTCGTGGAGATCCGCGCGGGCACCGGCGGCGACGAGGCGGCGCTGTTCGCGGCGGACCTGCTCCGGATGTACACGCGCTTCGCGGAACGCCAGGGCTGGCGCCTCGAGACGATGTCCATCAGCGAAACCGGCGTGGGCGGCATCAAGGAGGCGGTCGTTACGATTGAGGGGCGAAACGTCTACAGCCGTTTGAAGTACGAGAGCGGCGTGCACCGCGTCCAGCGGGTGCCCGAGACGGAGGCGAGCGGCCGAATCCACACGTCCACTGCCACCGTGGCCGTGCTGGCGGAGGCCGAAGAGGTGGACATCCATATCGATCCGAAGGACCTCCGCATCGACACGTTCTGCTCGAGCGGGCCCGGCGGTCAGAGCGTCAACACGACGTACTCGGCTGTCCGGATCACGCACATCCCTACCGGCCTCGTCGTCTCGCAGCAGGATGAGAAGTCGCAGATCAAGAACCGGGCGAAAGCGATGAAGGTCCTGCGCTCCCGTTTGTACGAGATCGAAATGCGGAAGCAGCAGGAGCAGATCGCCCGGGACCGCCGCAGCCAGGTCGGGTCGGGCGACCGTTCGGAGAAGATCCGCACGTACAACTTCAAAGAGAACCGCATCACCGATCACCGCATCAACTACACGATGTACCAGCTCGCGAACGCCCTCGATGGCGATCTCGACGAGCTCATCAACACCGTCGTGACGCATTTCCAGTCGGAGAAGCTGAAGGAAGCGACCGCCACCACGCCTTGACTTCGCTGCACGAACACACGAAGGCGGCGGCCGCCAGGCTCAAGGCGGCCGGCATCCCGCCCGAGGAAGCGGAGCTGGATGCGCAACTGCTGGCGGCGCGCGTCCTTGGCTGGGACCGCACGCGCCTCGTCACGTCGTGGCGCGACGCCGCACCCGACAGGTTCGCGTCGCGTTTCGAGGAGTTGGTCGGCCGCCGCGAGCGGCGCGAGCCGATCGCGCAGATCGTGGGAAGCCGCGAGTTCTGGGGACTGGAGTTCGAGGTCACGCGCGAGGTGCTGACGCCGCGGCCCGAGACCGAGGGCGTGGTCGAGGCGGCCCTCGCGCACACGCGTCGCGCCAGGGCCATCGTTGATGTCGGCACCGGCACGGGGTGCCTCGCCGTCGCGCTCGCGCGCGAGTTCCCCGACGCGCGGATCATCGCCGTGGACATTTCCGACGCCGCGCTCCGCGTGGCTTCGCGGAACGCCGCGCGGCACGGCGTCGCTGAGCGGATCGAACTGCGGCAGTCGGACCAGCTCGACGCGGTCCGTGGACCCGCCGACCTGATCGTCTCCAATCCGCCATATGTCCCGGACAGCGCGGCGGCGACGCTGCCTCCCGAGGTCCGTGAATTCGAGCCCGCCGCGGCGCTGTTCGCCGGCGCGGAGGGACTCGACGCCATCGCGAGACTCGTCGCCGACTCCCCTGCCCGGCTGGCGGCCGACGGGTTGTTGATCTTCGAGTGTGGCGCGGGCCAGGACGCGGCGATCCGTGGCATGATCGGCAGCGCCGCGGGGCTGGAGCTGATCGACATCCACCCGGATCTCTCCGGCATTCCGCGCACCGTGGTCGCCCGCAAGGTGGACTGACGATGGCCGAGTGTCTCTTCTGCAAGATCGTCTCTGGTGACATCAAGGGGAACATCGTGTTCGCTGACGAGCGTCTGGTCGCGTTCCGCGACGTCAACCCGCAAGCGCCCATGCACGTGCTGATCGTGCCCCGCCGGCACATCGCCTCGCTGAACGACCTCCAGCCCGGAGACGATGGCATTGTCGGCGAGATGGTGCGGCGCGCGGCAGCGATCGCCGGCGAGCACGGTCATGCCGCCGGCGGATATCGCACCGTCTTCAACTGCAACGCCGACGCCGGCCAGACGGTCTTCCACATTCACCTGCACGTGCTTGGCGGCCGCAGGTTCGGCTGGCCGCCCGGGTAGTGAAAGGGGCCAACCCTCCGGCGCTCTTCGTCCGTAAAATGGCACGGAGGCTCGATGTCAGATCTCCGCGATGCCTGGCGCGCCCTGCGCACGACGCCCATCATTTCGAGTGTGGCCGTCTTGTCCCTTGCTCTCGGGATCGGCGCTAATGCCGCCATCTTCTCGCTCCTCAACGGAATCCTCCTGCGATCGCTCCCGGTCAAGGATCCACACCAGCTCGCGGTCCTGACCACACGAAGCGGGTCGCGTGCCTTCTGGATCGATTCCTGGACGTATCCGATCTGGGAGCAGCTGCGCCAGCATCAGCGCCTGTTCGCGGGAGCGGCGGCGTGGAGCCATGACGAATTCGATAGTGCACCGGCGGGCCAGAGGGTCCGGGTGCCGGGACTGTGGGTCAGCGGCGGGTTCTTCGAGGTCCTCGGCGTGCCGGCGATTCGCGGACGTACCATCACGAGCGCTGATGACGCACGCGGCGGCGGACCTGAAGGTCCGGCCGCGATGATCAGCTACGAGTACTGGCAGACACGCTTCGGCGGCCGTACGGACGCGATCGGCGCGCCGATAACGCTCAACCGGGTTGCATTCACCATTGTTGGCGTTACGCCCCCCGGTTTCTTCGGACTGGAGGTCGGCCAGCGGTTCGACGTCGCGATCCCGATCGGCGCGGAACCGCTCTTTCATCCCGGCGCCGAGTCGTGGCTCGGCAAGCGATCATACTGGTGGCTGAACATCCTCGTTCGTCGGCGGCCCGGTCAGACGCCCGATGCGGCCGCCGCCGCGATACGCGGGATCCAGCCGGAGATCCGGCGCGCCACGCTGCCGGATGAACTGCGGCCGCAGGACCGCCCGAACTATCTGCGTCACCCCTTCGAGCTCCTGCCTGCCGCCACCGGCACCTCTCGGCTGCGCGATCGCTATGTGCGTCCGCTTTTCACGATGATGGTGGTCGTGGGGCTCGTGCTGCTGATCGCCTGCGCGAACGTCGCCAACCTGCTTCTGGCGCGTGCCGCGGCGCGCCGGCGTGAGATCAGCGTGCGCCGCGCGCTCGGCGCGTCCTCGCTGCGCATCGCGCGGCAATTCTTCGCGGAAAGTCTCCTTCTGGCGGCGATCGGCGCGATCGGCGGGCTGGGGTTCGCCGCGTGGGGAAGCCATCTGCTGCTGTCGCAGCTCTCGACGCGGACCCGCGTCGTGTTCGTCGAGTTGCCGCTGGATTGGAGGGTGCTGGGCTTCACGGCCGCGGTCGCGATCGGGACGGCGCTGCTATTCGGCACCACGCCTGCGCTGCGCGCACGCGGCATCGGGCCGGGCGACGCGCTGAAAGAGCGGGGACGCGGCATCGCCAGCGGCGGCCGCCTGGCATTCGGCAGCGCGCTCCTCGTCCTCCAGGTGACGCTCTCGCTCGTGCTGGTGGTCGCGGCAGGTCTGTTTGTCAGGACGTTCGCCACGCTCGCGCGGCAGCCGCTCGGCTTCGATCGTGACGCCGTGCTCATCGCACGGGTGGAGATTCCCCCGGAGAGCGTCGAGCCGGCCGACCGACCGGCGCTCTTCGCGCGATTGGCCGATGCCGCCGCGACGGTCCCGGGCGTATCGCGCGCGGCGGCGTCGGTCGTCACCCCGATCAGCGGCAGCACGTGGCAGTTCACGATCGACTTTCCGGATGGACCGGACCTTCCGGAACGCGAGCGCGGCGCCCACGTCAATCTCGTGACCGACGGCTTTTTCGCCACCTACGGTACGCGCCTGCTTGCGGGACGCGACTTCGGCCGTGGTGACACGTCGGCGGCCCCGCCGGTGGCGATCGTCAATCAGGCATTCGCGCAGAAGTTCTTCGGCGGCGCCAACCCCCTCGGCCGGCGCGTCAAGCAGGTCTCGTCCATGAGTGCCGGGGCCACGCACGAGATCGTCGGCTATGTCGGGGACGCCGCGTACCGCAGCCTGAGGCAGACGGTCCCGCCGACACTGTATCTGCCGTTCGCGCAGTATGCGGCGACGGGCCGGGGCCTCCGCCCGGCGGTCAGCGTCAGCGTGCGCGCCGCGGCCGGCTCCCCCGCCCTTCTCACGCGCGCGATCGCCGACGCGCTGAGGCGGACGGCGCCCGATGTCTCGCTCAGCCTCCTTCCGCTCGCCGAGCAAGTGAGCGGCTCGCTGGTTCAGGAACGGCTCATCGCAATCGTCGCCGGCTTTTTCGGAGCGCTCGCGCTGCTGCTCGCCGCGCTCGGGCTGTACGGCATGACCGCCTACGCGGTCAGCCGGCGGCGCGCCGAGATCGGGATCCGGATGGCGCTGGGTGCGGCACCCGCGCGAGTGATCCGTCTCGTGATGCGCCGGCTGGCGGTGCTGATCGCGATCGGTGTGCTGCTCGGAACGCTTGGCAGCCTGTCGGCGTCCAGATTCGTCGGCGCGCTGCTCTACGGCCTCGAGCCGCGCGACCCGAGTACGCTGGCGGGTGCCGCCGCCCTGCTCGTGGCGGTGAGCGCGCTGGCCGGATGGATGCCGGCGCGCCGCGCGTCGAAGATCGACCCGGCCGCAGTGCTACGCGAGGGCTGAGGAAGGCTGGTCCGACGCGAGCAGATATCTGCCGCACGCGCGCTCGCGCTCGAGGAAGAAATCCACCGCGCGGTAGCCGCGGCCGAAATAGGTCGTGAACGCTTCGCGGGTCGCGAGGCGCCAGGCGAGCGCCAGCGCCCGATCGCTCGTCATCAGGTCGGCGAAACCGACCGGTATCTCGATCGCGACACGCCGGGCGGCCACCGCGGTGTCGACCGCGGACGGTTCGGGCCTCGCGCGCCTGCCGTCGAACGCCAGGACCGCCGGAGCGTCGAACGTTCCGGGGGCGCGCATCTGCGCGCGGGGCTCATCCAGTCTCCTCAGCACGTGCGGCGCGTCGAGGTGCCACTGGGCAATGAGCCGGTCGGTGGGCGTCCCGCGATGCAGCGGGCTGCTCGACTCGCCGTAGACATCCTCCAGGTACTCTTCAGCAATCGTCCCGAGCTTGGCGAAGTTCAGGTGGGCGTTTAACGCCTGCATCGGGTCGAACGTCCACTCAATCAGGTTCAGACCCATGGCGAGCGCCGCGGCCCGCTGCGCGCGCTTCAGCTGCGCGCCCGCGCCCGCGTCACGCGCCTCCGGCAGCACTCCGAGCATGTGCGACCATTGCGACGGCCGCCCGTCCTTCAGCGCGGCGAGTGAGTAGACGAAGCCAACCATGCGGTCCGCCGCGTCAAACGCCCCGAGGAGGATCCCGCCGCGCTTGATCGAGACGATCAGGATCGCGGCGGGCACGACGTCGTCGCCGTCCGTGTAACCCCAGATCGCCTTCTCCAGCTCGACGACCCTGAGGCACTCGTCGAGGGTCGCGAGCGGCCGGATGGCGTAGGTCATGACCGGAGGCGTTGCGGGCAAACCAGGCAGCAGGGGCTGACTCACGCCGGCGCGCCCTCGTACGGCCCGGCCACGACGATCGCGGCACGGTCGGGCGAAAGCTGCCGTGCCGCCGCGTGGGCGGCGTCGCGCGAGACAGCCTCGATGAGCGCCGGCAGGCGCAGGTCGTGGTCGAGCCCGAGCCCGAAGTGCTCCGCCGTCTGCAGGAAGAACGCGATCCCGGCATTCGTCTCGAGGGTCCGCGGCAGCGAGCCAATCAAGAACCGCTTGGTGTCCGCCAGCTCGTCGTCGGTCGGCCCGTCGGCGGCCATGGCGGCGACCTGCGCGTCGATAGTGGCCACGGCGCGATCGACGCTCGCCCCGTCCACGCCGGCCCGCACCATCAGCGGGCCCGCGACGACATGCGGATCGAAGGCGCTGTACGCGTAATACGCGAGGCCCTGCCGCTCCCGCAACGCGTCACCGATCCGCCCTCCGATGCCGTACTGCCCGAGGACCGTGTTCATCACGAGGTACGCGTAGTACGCCGGATCGGTGCGCGTGATCGTCACGAACCCGTAGGCGATGTCCGCCTGCGCCTTCGACGGCATGGGCACCACCCTCATCTCGCGGCGCGTCCGTGGCACGGGGGCGGGAATGGGATCGTCTTCGGCGCCCGCCGCGCGCCAGTCCTCGAATGCGCGCGCCGCCTCGTCGACCGCGCGCGCCGGTTCGATGTCTCCGACCACCGCGATCGACAGCCGGTGCGGCGCAAAGCGGGCCTGGTGGAACGCGACGAGGTCGTCGCCCGTGATGCGCTCGACGGATCCGGGCGTGCCTTTGGGCCGACGGCTGTAGGCGTGTGCCGGGCCGTACAGCAGCGGAAACAGTTCCGTCGTCGCCCGGGCGGCGGGGTTGTCCTCGTCCTGTCCGAGCCCGGTCAGGATCTCGCGGCGCCGCAGCGCGATCTGGTCCTCCGGAAACGCGGGCCGCCGGATCACGTCGGCGACCAGAGCCAGCATCGCGTCCACGTCCTCGCGCAGGCAATCGACGGTGATCGCCGTGGTGTGGCGGTTCGGCCTGATGGCGAGCGACACCCCGCGCTCGTCGAGTTGGTCCGCGATCTCGTCGGCGCTCAGGGTCTCGGTCCCGCGGTCCATCACGCGAGCGACGAAATGCGCCACGCCTGGCAGGTCCGCGGGATCGTGCACGCTGCCGGCGCAGCTCATCGCGTGGATCGTCACCGCGGGCGTGGCGGTCGTCTGTTTCGCGAGCACCACCAGCCCGCTGTCGAGCACGGAGCGCGTCGGGGCCAGGCCCGCGCCGGCGATCACGCTCATGCGCCCTCCGGCCGGAACCTGGCCACCGTCCGCTGCGACGGCGCGAACCGCTTCTCGACCGCTGCCGCCACCGCGTCCTCGCTGACTGCGGCGATGCGCGCCTCGAGCCCCATGAAATCGTTCAGCGTGGCGATCGTCGAGTAGTACCCGAGCTGGTGCGCTATGTTGGTCACGCTGTCGTTCTCGAAAACCAGCCGGGCGCGCAGCTGCCGGCGCGCGCGCTCCAACTCGCCCGGTTCAAGACCACCGCGCCGCAGCCGCTCGATTTCCTGCAGGAGCACCTGCTCGACTCGATCGATCGTGACGCCTTCCGCCACGGTCGCGGACACCGTGTACAGGAACGGGTGCTCGGTGGGCAGGATTGCGCCCGACACGGCGGACGCGAGCCCCTGCTCCACCAGCGCCCGGTAGAGCCGGGACTTTCTCTGCGGCGCCGGCAACCGGAAACTGGACCAGAGATTCAGCCCTTTGGCGCCCGTCAGCACCGCGTCGGCGACCAGCACGGCGAAGAAATCAGCATCCGTGATCGCCGGAGAGGGCCATGCCACCTTCAGGTACATTGTCGTGCCGGGGCGTTCGATCGTGACGCGCCGCTCGCCGTGCCGCGGCGGCTCGACGATCGCGCGGCGCCGCGGCGCGGGCGTGCCGGCGATCGCACCGAACTCGCGCTCCACCGCGCGAAATACCGCGTCCGCCTCCACATCGCCGACGACGACGAGCCGGGCATTTTCAGGGGTGTAGAACGAGCGGTAGTGGCCGAACAGGTCGTCGCGCGTCATCGTCTGAAGGTCGGTGAGCCAGCCGATCGTCGGGTGGCCGTACGGATGCGCGCGAAAGGCGGCGGCCGTCAGTTCGACGTCGAGCAACTGCTCCGGATCGTTCTCGCTCCCTTGGAGCTCCGAGATGATGACGGTTCGCTCCGATTCGCAGTCCTCGGTATCGTACGTGCAGCTGCTCATGCGCTCCGCCTCGAGGAACAGCATCCGATCGAGCGCATCACGGCTGGCCGTTTCGAAGTAGGCGGTCTGATCGATCCAGGTGTAGCCGTTCCAGGTGCCGCCGAACTTCTCGACGAAGGTCTTCATGTCGTCGCGCGGAATGCGCGCCGAGCCCTTGAAATTCATGTGCTCGACCCAGTGCGAGACCCCGCTGAGGCCAGCTCCTTCGTCCTTGGAGCCCACGTGATACCAGGCCCACACCGAGGCGAGGGGCGCGATGTGGACGGGCTGCACGAGCACCGTGAGCCCGTTGTCGAGGACGCGCTGGAGCACCGCATTACGGGCGGGTGCGTCGAGCGGTACTGGCGGCATAGACGTCCATTATAGCGGCCGGATTTGTGCGAAAATTCTTGTGAAACCGGGCCTATCCACTGGCCCTACCATTGCACCATCTCCAGTGGAGTAACTGAACAGGTCGAGCTTGAATTGCAGGAGGCATCAGATGAGAACACGCGTAGTTGTGGTGGCCGCCGCTGTCGTGACGGTGGCCTGGGCGAGCCTAGCTCAGGCGCAGGTGAACGCCACGATGGTGATGCGCTCCGGCGAGAAGTTCACCGGCCAGCTCGTCGATCTCGGCGGGATCGGGCTCACGTTCAGATACGGCGGTGTCGAACGCCAGTACCGGCCGGGCGACATCGCGGTCATCGAGTTCGAAGGCGCGCCGCCGCGGGCCCTCTCGCAGGAGGAACTCCGGCATCTGAACGACGGGCAGCACGTGATCATCTTCCGTGACGGGCGCGTCGTGGTGGGGCACTTCGTCGACCTTGGCGAGCGGGATCCTCTGCGCGTCACCGTCGCGACGGAATCCGCGCAATCCAACTATCACTCGAACGAGATCTGGCGGATCTACATGGCGCCGCCGCCGGCGAGCTACACGAGCGGCGTCACGACGCCAGGTACGACAGCGAGCACCGCGCAACCGGCCCCGCCGGGAGCGATCGTCGTGGCGGGCAACCAGCAGTGGACCCCCACCGGGCTGATCGTGCGGCGCGGCGAGACGATCCGGTTCTCCGCGACAGGACATGTCCAGCTGAGCGGGGACTCGAACGATCGAGCGCAGCCAGCCGGCGCGTTCAGCGGCAGGAAGACGCCGGGCTCGCCAATGCCGGAAGCGATCACCGGCGCCCTCATCGCGCGCATCGGCGAGGGGAAGCCGTTCGGAATCGGCGATCTCCCGAGCGTCCAGATGCCGGAGAGCGGTCCCCTCCATCTCGGCATCAACGACGACTACGTCGGCGACAACACCGGGCAATTCAACGTGCAAGTCACCCGCGCTCGAGGACGGAGATAGCAGGCGATCGAGGCGCAGCCGGCACGCCTGGCTGACGCGCGCGAGGGCCGGACTCCACGGAGCTCCGGCCCTTTTTCTGTACAATAGACTCTTTACGCCGGTCATGCGCGACTGGAAAGAGACGCTCAACCTGCCCCGGACCGCCTTTCCCATGAAGGCGAACCTCGCGGTCACCGAGCCGCAGATGCTCGCCCGGTGGGACGAGCTGCGCGTCTGGGAGCGGCTGCGCGAGCGCGCGAAGACCGCGAACCGCCGCTTCGTCCTGCACGACGGCCCCCCCTATGCCAATGGCACGATCCACACCGGGCACCTGCTGAACAAGGTCCTCAAGGACTTCGTCGTGAAGTCGCGCACGATGGCGGGTTACGACGCGCCGTACGTGCCGGGGTGGGACTGCCACGGCCTGCCGATCGAGCTGAACGTCGACCGCGAGCTCGGCCCGCGCAAGCGGGAGATGAGCGTGGCGGACTTCCGGCGCGCCTGCCGCCGCTACGCCGAGCGGTTCATCGACATCCAGCGGCAGGGATTCAAGCGCCTGCTGGTGTTCGGCACATGGGACGATCCGTACAGGACGATGTCCCACGACTACCAGGCGACGATCGTCCGGGCGCTCGGCCAGTTCGTCGAGCGCGGCCTGGTCTACAAGGGGAAGAAGCCGGTCCACTGGTGCATCCACTGCCGCACCGCGCTCGCGGAGGCGGAGGTGGAGTACGGGCCACACGCTTCGCCGTCGATCTACGTCGAGTTCCAGCTCGATCCGGCCAGCGCGGAGCTCCTCGCGCGGCGCGTTCCGGCGCTGCGCGGCCGCCAGGTCTCCGTGCTCATCTGGACGACGACCCCGTGGACGATCCCGGCAAACCGCGCGATCGCATTCCATCCGGAGCTCGAGTACGGCGCGTACGAGGTCGAGGGGCGGGCGGTGATCGTCGCCGAGCAGCTCGCGGCGTCCGTCTCCGCGAAAATAGGCCGGCCCCTTACGTCCCCTGTCGCGAAGTTCAAGGGCTCGGCGCTCGACATGTCCGGCGACGAGCGCATCTCGTTCACGCACCCGCTGTACCAACGGCCGTCGTACGCGGTGCTCGCGGACTACGTCACGCTCGACCAGGGCACGGGGGCGGTCCACACCGCGCCGGGGCACGGGTCAGACGACTTCTACACGGGCGTGCGCTACGGCATCGAAGTTGATGTGCCTGTCACCGGCAGCGGCCATTTCGTCCCGGAACTGCCGCTCTTCGGCGGCATGCGCGTGTTCGACGCGAATCCGCGAATCGAAGAAGCACTGAAAGAACGCGGCCGTCTGTGGTACCGGGAAGCGTTCGAGCACTCGTACCCGCACTGCTGGCGTTGCCACAACCCGGTGATCTTTCTGGCGACCTGGCAGTGGTTCATCCGTCTCGATGCGGACGAATCGGGGGCAGCCGAGACGTCCCTGCGGGCGCGCGCGCTCGCGGAGACGGAACGCGTGGGCTGGATACCGGAGTGGGGCGGGGACCGCATGCGCGCGACTGTCGGGGGGCGACCCGACTGGTGCATCTCGCGCCAGCGATCCTGGGGTGTCCCGATCCCGGCGGTCAGCTGCACGTCCTGCGGCGAAGCGCTCATCACGACGGCGCTGGTCGCGAAGACGGCGGCCGTGTTCGAGCAGCACGGCGCTGATGCCTGGTACGAACGGCCGCTCGAGGAGTTCCTCCCGGAGGGCCTGGTCTGCCGCTGCGGCAGTACCGCGTTCGAACGCGAGCGCGACATTCTGGACGTCTGGTTCGACTCGGGGTCGAGCCACCTCGTCGTGCTCGCGCGGCGGCCTGGCCACGATTGGCCGGCGGACCTGTACCTCGAGGGCAGCGACCAGTATCGCGGCTGGTTCCAGAGCTCGCTGCTCGTGGGCCTCGGCACGCGCGGCGCGGCGCCGTTCCGGCGCGTCCTGACCCACGGGTTCGTCGTGGACGAGCAAGGGCGCAAGATGTCCAAATCGCTCGGCAACTTCGTCGAGCCCGCGGACCTCATCAAGAAGTCCGGCGCGGACGTGTTGCGGCTCTGGGTGTCGATGGTGGACTACCGCGACGACACGCGGCTCGGCAACGAGGTCCTCGCGCGCGTCGTCGAGGCGTACCGCAAGGTGCGAAACACGTTCCGGTATCTCGTTTCGAACCTGTACGATTTCGATCCGTCCGCTCATGCCGTGCCCTTCGATCGTATGCAGGAAGTCGATCGGTACGCGCTGTCGCGTTACGCCGACGCGGCGGCGAAGATGCTGCGGGCGTACGAGGAGTACGACTACCCGACGATTTTCCACACGCTGAACGCGCTCGTCACCGTGGACCTCAGCGCGTTCTATCTGGACGTGTCCAAGGACCGCTTGTACACCTTCGGCGCCGGGTCGCTCGAGCGGCGGTCGGCGCAGACGGCGCTTTACCGGATCGCGGACGGGCTGGCGCGCCTCATCGCGCCGATCCTCCCCGTCACGTGCGAAGAGCTGTGGCAGCACCTGCCCGGGACGCGCGAGGAGTCGGTGCATCTCGCGCTCTTCCCGTCGGATCTCGAGGCGATGCAGCACCCGGAACTTGCCGCGACCTGGCAGCGGCTGATCCAGGTGCGCGACCAGGTGAACGTGGCGCTCGAGGGCGGCCGGCAGGAGAAGACGATCGGCAACTCGCTCGGCGCGCGGGTGCGGGTGCGGGCGGGTGGCTCGACGGGCCGGCTGCTGGCGGAGCGCCGCGCGGACCTGCCCATGCTCTTCATCGTCTCGGAGGTGGAGGTCGCGCACTCGTCCTCTGACGACATCGAGGTGCAGGTTGAGAAGGCCACCGGCACGAAATGCCCGCGCTGCTGGCGCGTGGTGCCGGCGCTGGTCCCGGCCGCCGACGGAGAGATCTGCGGGCGGTGCGCGGAGGCGGTCGCGCAGACGGTCGCATGAACGCCACGCCCGCCGGACCGGCTGCCGCGACGCCCTCGCCGCGCCACCGCAGCGCGTGGCGACCCCTGCTCCTCATCGCGCTTCCGATCTTCGTGGCGGACCAAGCGACCAAGGCCTTCGTGCGACAGGTCCTGGTGCTCCACGACAGTCTCACGGTGATCCCCGGGCTCGTCGAGCTGACCCACGTCAGGAACACGGGGGCGGCATTCGGGATCCTGAACAGCGTGGAGTTCCCGTTCAAGCCGATCGTCATGATGCTGATCGCGTTCGGCGCGCTCATCGCGATTGGCGTGTACGCCGTGAAGCTCGGCGCGCACGAACGGCTCGCGCGGACGGGGCTCGCGCTCATCCTCGGCGGCGCGGTCGGCAACCTGCTCGACCGCGCCATGCACGGGTACGTGCTGGATTTCGTGGACGTGTACTACGGCACCGTGCACTTCTGGGCGTTCAACGTGGCGGACGCCTCGATTAGCGTGGGCGCCGTGCTCGTGCTGTTCGAAGTGATTTTTTCAGGACGCCAGCATGCATCCGCTGCTGTTTGAGATCGGCGCCTTTCCCGTCTACACGTACGGCGTGCTGCTCGCCGCCGCGTATCTCACGGGCCTCTGGCTGGCCGTGCGGCGGGCGCGCGCCCGCGGGCTGAACGGCGACCGGGTCATGGACCTGGGCATCTGGATCATCGCCAGCGCGCTGGTGGGGGCCAAGCTGCTGCTGCTCGTCGTGGACTTCGGGTACTACTCGAGCCACCCCGCCGAGCTGTTCACGGTGTTCCGCTCCGGTGGCGTGTTCTACGGCGGGCTGATCGCCGCGGTCGCCGTGGCGATGTGGTACATGCGCCGGGCGAAGCTCCCGTTGTGGAACACGACCGACGCGTTCGCACCCGGCATCGCCCTCGGCCACGTGGTTGGACGGATCGGATGCGTGATGGCCGGCTGCTGTTACGGCCGGCCGACCTCCGTGCCCTGGGCGATTACGTTCACGAGCCCGATTGCCGCGGACTACGTGGGGACCCCGCTGGACGTGCCGCTGCATCCCACGCAGCTCTACGAGGCCGGCGCGGAGCTGATCATCCTCGTCTTGCTGCTCGCCACGGAACGGCGCGGCCGCAACTTCCCAGGGCGCACGTTCTGGCTCTACATGCTGCTCTATGCGATCACGCGGTTCGTGATCGAGTTCTATCGTGGGGACCCGCGCGGCGCTGTCGGCATCTTCTCGACCTCGCAGTTCATCTCGATCGTCCTCGCGCCGCTGAGCGTATACATGCTTGTCCGGCTCCGCCGGCGCGGACGTGCACCCGAGCCCGTCGCGGCGCGCAAGCGAGCCGCATGAGCGGCGGCGCCGGCCGGCACGAACTGGTCGTCGGCGCGGAGCACGACGGCCTGCGGCTCGACCAGTTCCTCGCTGGCCTGCTCCCCACGCACTCGCGGACGCAGATCCAGCGGCTGATCCGCGAGGAGCGGGTGCACGCGCCCGTCAAGCACCTGCGGGCGAGCACGCCGGTTCGCACGGGAATGCACGTCGTCATCGAGATTCCACGGCCCGCCCCCGCGACGCCCGAACCCGAAGACCTGCCGCTGCCGATCCTCTATGACGACCCGGACCTGGTGGTCGTGGACAAACCCGCGGGCATGGTCGTGCATCCGGCGGCCGGGCACGCGCAGGGAACGCTGGTGAACGCGCTGCTGCATCACGTCGGCGACCTGAGTGGCGTCGGCGGGGAGCTGCGGCCTGGGATCGTCCACCGTCTCGATCGCGGAACTTCTGGCGTGATGGTGGTCGCCAAGCACGACCGCGCTCACCAGGAGCTCGCGCGGCAGTTCAAGTTCCGTGAAGTGGAGAAGGAGTACCTCGCGCTCGTGTGGGGGCTCGTGCAGGCCGGCCGGCGGATCGAGTCTTCGATTGGGCGCGATCCGGGAGACCGGCAAAAGATGTCGAGCCGCGCGCGACACGCGCGTCGCGCGGTCACGCGGGTCGTGAGGGCGGAGCACCTGCGCGGCGTCAGCCTCCTCACGGTGGCAATTCACACCGGTCGGACGCACCAGATTCGCGTGCACCTGAGCGAGATTGGGCACCCCGTCGTCGGCGACCACACATACGGCGGCGTGCGCCGCCACGTCGCGGCGGACCTGCGTACTGTGGCGCGCCTCGAGCGTCCGTTCCTGCACGCCGCGCGTCTCGTGTTCGCGCACCCGTCGGACGGACGCCGCATGGAGTTCGCGGCGCCGCTGCCGCCCGACCTCCAGGCCGTGCTGGACGACATCCGCCTCAGGACGGGAGAGTGAGATGGATCCGGACTTCAAGACGCTCGAGACGCGGGTCACGTTCGACGGCCGCATGTTCCGGACGGAGGTCGACCGCGTGCGGTTCCCCAACGGGAACGATGTCAACCTCGAGATCGTGCGACACCCGCGGTCGGTCGTCCTGCTCCCGATGCCGGACCCGCATCACATCGTGCTCGTCCGGCAGTATCGGTATCCGGTGCGGCAGTGGCTGTGGGAGCTGCCGGCAGGAACACTGGATCCTGGTGAGGAGCCTGAGGCGGCGGCGCGGCGTGAGTGCCACGAGGAGATCGGCAGGGTCCCGCGCAAGATGGAGCTGATCGGCGCGTTCTTCGCAACGCCGGGCTATTGCGATGAGGAGATGCTGTTCTACCGGCTGGACGGCCTGGACGAGCCCGCGGGCACCGCGCATCTCGACGAGGACGAGATCATCGAGCCGCGCACGTTCACGCTCGCGGACGCGCGGCGCATGGTGGAGCGCGGCGAGATCGCGGACATGAAGACGGCGCTGGGACTCACGCTCCTGCGGGCGGGACGATAGGCTGCAGTTGGAACCGCGGAGAACGCGGGTGCGCCGGCCCCGTCCGCGAGCTGTCAGCCTCGGCGTTCCTTGCGTCCCCCGCGGTTGAGACTCGTCAGATGCCCCGCGCGCTGAGCGCCAGCGCCTCCTCGGCCGTCGCGGCGTGAATGTCGATCGTGTCCTGCAGGCGGCGCGCGTAGCCGCCGGCGAGCACGATCGCGACCGGCATACCCGCCCAGCGCATCGACTGCAGGACGGCACGATCGCGACGCCTGAGGCCGTCCTTCGTCAGCGAGAGCCCGCCGAGCTGATCTTCCTGGAACGGGTCCGCCCCTGCCAGATACACGACCAACTCGGGCCCGTGCGCGAGCACCGCTTCGATCCCCTCCTGCAACTGCTCGAGGTACTCGCCGTCGGTCGTTCGGTCGCGCACGCCGATATCGAGGTCGCTCTTCGGCTTCCACTGCGGGTAGTTGTGCTCCTGGTGAATGGAGAAGGTGAACACGACGTCATCGCCGGCGAAGCAGACCGCGGTGCCGTTGCCCTGGTGGACGTCGCAGTCGATCACGGCGGCGCGCCGGACGCGCGACTCGTACTGGAGGGCGCGGATCGCAACCGCGACATCGTTCAGCGGGCAGAACCCCTCGCCGTGGCCGGGAAAAGCATGATGCAGCCCGCCGCCGAGGTGGATCGCGAGGCCCTCCTCCACCGCCAGCCGCGTGGCGAGGATCGTGCCGCCCGCCATGCGGAGGAAGCCGGCCGCGATCGACGCGTTCCAGGGGATCTCGAGCTGCGCCTCCTCCGCCGGCGTGAGGGCGCAGTCGCGGAGTTTCTGCAGCCAGACCGGGAAGTGCACGAGCGCAAGCTGGTCCCAGGTGGCTGGCTGCGGCTCGCAGAACGCGAACTGCGGGTTTGAGGCGAGGCGGTCCCGGAGGTGACGGTACTTGGCGGTCGGCCACACGTGCGCGCCGATGTCGATCTCGTACCCAGGGGAGTACACGACGCGCACGCGATCAATTCACGCTCGACCGGGCCTGGGCCGGCGCCGCTGCCGCTGGATCGGCGACCGCGGCCTGCGTGAGCGCCAGATCCAGCACCTCGTCGATGTGCGACACGAGATGGATCGTGAGCTCGTTCCGGAGTTCCTCGCTGAGGTCCTCCTTGACGTTCTTCTCGTTCTGCCTCGGCAGGATGATCTCCCGCACGCCGTGGCGGCGCGCGGCGAGCACCTTCTCTTTGACGCCGCCGATCGGCAGCACGCGGCCGGACAGGGTGATCTCGCCCGTCATCGCGATGTCGCCGCGCACGGGGCGGCGGGTCAGCTCCGAGGCGAGCGCCGTCACCATCGTCACGCCCGCCGACGGGCCGTCCTTGGGGATGGCGCCGGACGGCACGTGCAGGTGGATCTCGGCATCCTTGAAGAAGCCGGGATCCACGCGGTACTCCTGGGCGTGCGCGCGGAACCATGAGAGCGCCGTGCGCGCCGACTCCTTCATGACGTCCCCGAGCTGTCCGGTGAGCGTCAGCGCGCTCTGCCCCGTCATGCGCGACGCCTCCACGAACAGCACTTCGCCCCCCGCGGGGGTCCACGCGAGCCCTATCGCGACGCCTGGCGCCTTGGTGCGCTCCTCGAGCTCTTCGTCGAGGAACCTCGGCGCGCCGAGCATCTCCATCACCGCATCAGGTGTAATCGTCACCGCGCGGTCGTCCCCCTCCGCGCGCCGCCGCGCGACCTTGCGGCAGAGCGCGCCGATTTCCCGCTCGAGGTTGCGCACCCCTGCCTCGCGCGTGTAGCCGCGAATCACCGTGCTCAGCCCGGTATCCGAGAATTCGATCTCCTCTGGCGTGAGCCCGTGGTTCTTGATCTGTTTCGCCACGAGGTGCTCGCGCGCGATCTTCAGCTTCTCGTCCTCGGTGTAGCCGGGGAGCTCGAGCACTTCCATCCGATCGCGGAGCGGCGGCGGGATCGTGTCGAGCACGTTTGCCGTGGTGATGAAGAGCACCTCGGACAGATCGAACGGCACGTCGAGGTAATGGTCACGGAACGTGTTGTTCTGCTCGGGATCCAGCACCTCGAGGAGGGCGGACGCTGGATCCCCGCGGAAATCGCTCCCGAGCTTGTCGATCTCGTCGAGGATGAACACCGGGTTCTTCGACTCGGCGCGGCGCAGCCCCTGGATCACCTGGCCGGGCAGGGCGCCGATATACGTCCGCCGGTGCCCGCGGATCTCCGCCTCGTCGCGCATTCCACCAAGGGAGACGCGGACGAAGTTCCGGTCCAGGGAGGTGGCGATCGATCGCGCCAGAGAGGTCTTGCCCACACCCGGAGGCCCGACGAAACACAGGATCGGACCCTTCAGCTCCGGGTTCAGTTTGCGCACGGCAAGATACTCGAGGATCCGGTCCTTGGCCTTCTCCAGATCCGAGTGATCCGCATCGAGGATCTGCTTGGTGCGCTTGAGGTCGATGTGCTCCTCGGTCCGCTTGTTCCACGGAACGGCGACGAGCCAGTCGAGGTACGTGCGCGATACGGTGTACTCGGCGGCGGCCACCGGCATCTTCGAGAGCCGGTCCAGTTCGCGCATCGCTTCCTTCTTGACGCCCTCCGGCATCCCTGCCGCCTCGACCTTCTGGCGCAGCTCCTCGATCTCCTTCGCCTGGTCGTCCCCCTCGCCGAGCTCCCGCTGGATCGCCTTCAACTGCTCGCGAAGGAAGTACTCGCGCTGGTTCTTGCCGACCTCCGACTGCACCTGCGACTGGATCTTCGATCCGAGCTCGAGGACCTCCAGCTCCTTGATGAGAATGCGGTTCAGCAGGTCCATGCGCGCGCGAACGTCGGTCGTTTCGAGCACTTCCTGCTTCGCGTGCGTGGACAACGTGGCCAGGCTCGAGACGATGAAGTCGGCGAGACGCGCCGGCTCCGTGATGTTCAGCGCGAGCGTCTGGAGGTCGTCCGAGAGCAGCGGGGAGAGCGACACCACCTGCTGGAAGTTCGTCTTGATGTTTCGCTGCAGCGCGTCCACCTCGAGGCGGTCGGCCTCGCCGAGCACCTCGTGCGCCTCCACTATCTCCGCTCTCAGGTACGGCTTCAGCGCGACCAGCCGCTTCATCCGGATGCGCGCGAGCCCCTGCACGATGAGCCGCAGGCTGCCGTCCGGCAGCTTGAAGAGTTTGTGGATGTGGGTCAGCGTGCCGACCTGGTATAGGTCGTCCTGGTCCGGCTCCTCGACCGACGCGTCCTTCTGCGTGAACACGCCGATCAGCCTGCCCGAGGCGCTCGACTCGTCGATCAGGCGGACCGAACTCTCGCGCGCGACGGCGAGGGGCATGAACGAATGGGGGAAGAGCACGGTGTCCCGCAGCGGCAGCACGGGCACTTCGTCGGGAACGACGACCGGACGGTCCACGAGCGAGCGCTCCTCGATGCTGACGGACTCATCGTGGTCGCTCATCGGCGATGTCCTCCTGGCCGGCACGGCCGCCAGAACGCGTGAAACGCAGGGCTGAGGGGGGTGGCAGGCCCCGCCGCGCGCGGCGGAGCCTGCGATGCAGGGCTGTCCGTGTCAGCTGGACATGTCGAAGAACAGCGACGAGGGACGACGCGACGCCATCTGGCGCTCGCGCTGCTCGGCCACCTCGCGCGCCTCCTCGCAGTCCTTGCAGCGCAGCGCGAACGGCAGCGCGCGCAGACGGCGCTCGGAGATCTCGGCGGCGCACTCGTTGCAGAGCCCGAACGTGCCCGCCTCCAGGCGCGCGAGCGCCTCGTCGATCCGGTTCAGCGTCTCCGCCTTCATCTGGATCAACGCGAGCTCGATGTCCTCCTGGATGTCCGCATCCGAGCTCTCCGCCGCGTCGAGCACCCCCGTGACCGTGGTGCTCGCCCCTTCGGTCCGAACGTCGCGGATTTTGCCCTTGACCTCGCTCACCATCTCGCGACGCCGGTCCTCCAGGATGCGCCGGAGCTCGGCGTACCTGTCGGGGTCCATGTTCTTCTTTCGTTCCTCAACGCTCATGATGAATGCGACTCCTTCACGACGCTCGCGCGCTGCGCCGGCGCGCCCGCCGACCCTATGAGGCGCCCCCGAAGTCTTCGGAGGCCGTATCCATGCAAAGCAACTGCCACGCACCGCCGTCGCCGAACGACACACGACGCAGCCACTACAGCTCGTTCCAGCTCGGTTCGGATTGCCTTCAGGGAGGACTCAAGGAGGGAAACGGCCCGCTAACTGGGACCGCTACCCGCCGCCATCCCGCTGGCGACCCTCGGCTAAGTGGCTCATCTGCAAAGTCTTCGGAGACAACCGCCACTTCCCGGCTCGTCTCCGGTGACCCTCTGCTGCCCGATTAGACGCCGGACAGCCCGTTTCTGGTTCGGGTGATTCTACGCGAATCGTTGTCACCTGGCAAGGACACCGGGCGCGGCACCGAGGCGACGGCCCGGCGTCGCGAGACGACGGAGAGTCAGCAGACGCACGCTGGCCGTCAGGCCTGTCGCGAGCGGAACGGGAGGACGCGCGCCGGCGCCGGCTCCTCCAGCCGGTCGGGGCGGGTGCAGGACTCGAGCAGGCGCGCGAAGCGCCGCCCGTACAGAATGTCGTACGTCTCTTCGCGCCCGGGGAAGAGGTCGAGAATGCGCTCGCGAGCGGCCGCGACCAGCTCCTCCCCTTCGCGTCGCGTCATCTCGCTCTGCATGATCACGCTGGTCGTGAAATCAACGATGAAGCGGACGCGGCGGAGGCGGCGCTGCTCTTCCCGCAGCTCTTCGACGCTCGGCATCATGGGGGTGCTCATTGGAGAAACCGCTGGCCGATCGACGCGTTCGGGACGATGCCGCGTTCCGCAAGCTTCTGCCCGCTGCGCCGGCTGCCCGTGCGCAGCCATCGTTCGTAGAGCCGCAGCAGATCGTTGTTCGAGGTCATCCCGCTGCGCTCGCTCACCTCGCCAAGGACTTCCATGAACCTCGTGAAGCGCTCCGCGAGCTCCCCGAATGTCCCGGCGAACGTGTCGGCCTCCCACCGGCTGAGCGATCCGTACGCGTACTCGCCCATCGAGACGTAGTAGTCAACGTCCACGACCTTCCGCCGCAAGGAATCGGAAAAGAAGCCGGACACGAACAGCGAGTCATCGGCCAGGCTGCGCAGTCGGGCACGCTGCTCGACCCCGCCCGTTTCGAGGGCACGCGCGAGGCGCAGCGCGAGCGGTTCGTCATCAAGCGACGCGGGGGAGCCGTCCGCGAAGCGGATATAGCTGCACAGCAGGTTGACCAGGTAATAGGACGTCAGCTCGCCCGTCCTCACCTGCTGGTGCTGCAGCGCCGCTTCAACCAGTGCTCTGAAGTACTCAACTGGCGTCTCGCGATGAAAGAGCGCTGTGCTCATCGCGTGAGCTCCTCCCTCCGCCTCGCTGCCGTGCAAGTCGTGTTCCGATGCGTTGTGCTTTAATTTTTACGGGATTATACGGACATTCCCCGCACGGCGCAACCGTTGAGGTCGCTCCATGACAGAAGTTGACGCTGCTGAGTCGCCGTGCCACGCTGGGAAGCCTCACGCATGACACGCCATCATCACGAACCCGCGCGCGACGCAAGAGCGCGGTGCCCGCTGTGCGGCGCGCGCGCGGCGCGGCGTGCATGTCCCGCGCGCGGGGAGAACATCTGCGCCGTCTGCTGCGCCACAAAACGACAGATCGAGATCAACTGCCCGCCATCCTGTCACTACCTCCAGAGCGCGCGCAGCCATCCGGCCGCGGCCGTGCGGCGGCGCGGTGAGAGGGAACAGCTGTTCTTCGCCAGCGGCCTGGCAGGAACCACCGAGCGGCAGCGCACCATCTTCGCGATGCTCCAGACGATCATCGCGCGCCACGCGCGCGGCGCGATGCCGGCGCTCCGCGACAAGGACGTCGCTGACGCGGCGGCCGCGCTCGCGGGCACGTTCGAGACGGCCGCGCGCGGCATCATTTACGAGCAGCAGGCGGACTCGCTCCCCGCGCAGCGGCTGGCAACCGACCTGCGCCAGCAGATCGACCAGGTGCTGCGCCCCGCCGAGCGGCCGATCGACCGGGACCTCGCCGTCGCGCTGCGACGGACCGAGGCGCTGGCCGCGCACGGCGCCGCGGAGCTTGAGGATGGCGACACGAGTTACCTCAAGTTCCTCGAGCGCCGGATGGGGAAGACAGACGAGGGGCGGGACGCCGCCGGCCCGGATCGGCCGGGGCTCATCATCCCGGGCTGAGGCCAGCGGTCAGGATTCAGAGGCCAGAGACCGGCTGCCGCTACAGCTTGAAAAGATCGTCGAACGCCTTCTTCGCGCTCGAGGGCGCGCTCGGCGACGACGCGCTCCGGGTCTCGCGCTCCGTCGTCGTGCGCGGCTCGAAGAGCTCGCAGGTGTT
This sequence comes from Vicinamibacterales bacterium, assembly GCA_035463475.1. Lineage (GTDB taxonomy): Bacteria > Acidobacteriota > Vicinamibacteria > Vicinamibacterales > 2-12-FULL-66-21 > JACPDI01. The sequence goes on along the minus strand of DATHTE010000073.1, from coordinate 36,059 downwards.
GCGGGCGTCTTTCGGGCTCACCCGCGCCGGGATCTCCTGCATGCACTCGAAGCGGCTTCCCGGGTCGAAGTGGAGGCATTGCGCGCAGGCGTGCAGATCGCTCCCGCACTTCGCGCACTGACCCGTCGGGCTGCACACCTGCGCGACCGTCAGCTCGTTGCCGCAGCGCGCGCAGCGGACGACCTCCCGGAACCCGGGCATGTTGGGCGCGCGCGGCTCCCGCACGCGGCCGCGCGGCTCCCCGGAATGCTGGGGCGGTCTGGGGCCCGGCGCGCCCGCCGGGGCGCGCGGCTGCCGATCCCGGGGGTCATCCTGGTATCCGCGCTGGCGGTACTTGCGGTCGCTCATTGTCAGAAGTTCCTATTCTACGGTAAAATACGAGGTTCCTGTATCCGAGGATCGACGAGACAATGGCCAAGCGTTGCGAAATATGCGGGAAGGGCCCTGTGGTGGGCCGGAACATCAGTCATGCCCATAATGTGACGCCGCGGCGGTTCGAACCGAACCTGCAGCGCGTCCGCGCAGTCATCAACGGGGGCATCCGGCGCATCCGCGTCTGCACACGCTGCCTGCGCTCGAACAAGGTCGTCAAGGCCGCGTAGCCGCCATGCGGCAGGCGATTTCGACCGACCAGGCGCCCAAGGCGATTGGCCCGTACTCGCAGGCGATCCGGGCCGCCAACCTGCTGTTCGTGTCAGGACAGATCCCGATCGATCCCTCCACCGGCAACCTCGTCGGCGGCGACATCGCAGCGCAGACGCGGCGGGTCTTCGACAACGCGTCCGCGATCCTGCAGGCCGCGGGCGCCTCGCTCGACAACGTCGTGCGGACGACCGTGTTCCTCGCCGACATGGGGGATTTCGCCGCGATGAACGAGGTCTACGCCGGCTACTTCCGCTCGCCCGCGCCGGCGCGGTCAACCGTGCAGGCGGCGCGCCTCCCCAAGGACGCCCGCATCGAAATCGATCTCATCGCAGTGCTGTAGGTCTCCGAGGCCGGCGAGGGCGCGGCGCAAAGCCGAACGCGATCGCCGTCAGCGGGTTGACTAGCGTACCGTCCGCTCGCGCTGGACGTCCAGGACCCCTTCGACGCTCTTCAGCGATTTGACCACTTTCTGAAGATGCTTCAGGTCGCTGATTTCGAGAGTGATGTCGATCCGTCCGCGGTTGTCGCCGTTGCTGCTGGCCTCGACGTTCTTGATGTTCGTGTTGATGCCGGCGATCTTCGCGCTGACGTCCGCGAGGATCCCCTTTCGATCCTTCACCTGGATGTTCAGCTTCACCACGTAAGGCGCCGGATCGCTGCCCTTGTCCCATTCGACGTCGATCCGCCGCTCCGGATCGAACAGCAGGTTGACGACGTTCGGGCAGGTTGCGGAGTGCACTGACACGCCCTTCCCGCGGGTGATGTAGCCGACGATCTGCTCTCCCCTGATCGGGTTACAGCACTTCGCGCGGAACACGAGCAGGTCGTCGAAGCCGCGCACCTTGATCTTGTCTTCGCCGCCGCCGAGCACCCTGCGGACGACGGACGTGAGCGCCGACGCGGGCGCCTTCTCCTTCAGCCCACCCTGGGGCACGATGCGCGTGAGCACCGCGCGGGAATCGAGCTTGCCGTACCCGATGGCCGCCAGGAGCTCGTCGGGTTTGGTCACCCCGTAATCGAGCGCCGCCTTCGAGATCGCCTCGGGCGCGAGCAGCTCCTTCGGGTTCAGATCGAAGCGCTTCGCTTCCTTCTCGAACAGCTTCCGGCCGACCTCGATGGCGCGGGCCTTCTCCTCGCCGTGGATGTAGTGCTTGATCTTGCTCCGGGCGCGCGACGTCGTGACGAAATTCAGCCAGTCGCGGCTCGGCTTGTGCCCCGCCGTGGTCACGATCTCGACGATGTCGCCGTTCTTCAGCCGGCTGCGGAGCGGCACCATCTTGCCGTTCACGCGGGCCCCGACGCACTGGTTGCCGACGTCCGTGTGGATGGCGTAGGCGAAGTCCACGGGGGTCGCGCCGCGCGGCAGCGCCTTCACCTCCCCTTTCGGAGTGAAGATGTAGACCTCCTCGGGGTAGAGCTCGATCTTCAGGTTCTGGATGAACTCCTGGGGGTCGCGCACCTCCTGCTGCCACTCGAGCAGCTGCCGCAGCCAGACGAAGTACTGCTCGTCGCGCTCCGCGCCGATCCGCCCTTCCTTGTACTTCCAGTGCGCGGCGATGCCTTCGTCGGCGATCCGGTGCATTTCCGCCGTGCGGATCTGGACCTCGAACGGGAACCCGCGCTCGCTGATCACGGAGGTATGGAGCGACTGGTAGCCGTTGGGGCGCGGCATGGCGATGAAGTCCTTGATGCGACCCGGGACCGGCGACCACGTCTGGTGGATGATGCCGAGCGCCGCGTAGCAGTCCTTCACCGAATGGGTGAGGATCCGCAGCGCGACGAAGTCGTAGACCTGGTCGAGGTCAATCTTCTGGCGCCTCAGCTTCTGGTGGATGCTGAACAGGCGCTTGATGCGGCCGTCGATCTCGATGATCGGCACCTGCGCCTCGGCCAGCTTCGCGCTGATCGTCCGCTTCAGCTCCTCGATCATCCCCTCGGTGGCCTTCCGCCGCGCCTCGACGCTCGCGCGCAGCGCCTCGTAGGCCTTCGGCTCGAGATAGCGGAACGCGAGCTCTTCGAGCTCGTTCTTCACCTTGCTCATGCCGAGCCGGTTCGCGATCGGCGAGTAGATGTCCCTGGTCTCCTGCGCGATCTTCACGCGCCGCTCTTCGGGCAGGAAATGCAGGGTCCGCATGTTGTGCAGCCGGTCGGCGAGCTTGACCAGGATGACGCGGATATCGTCCACCATCGCGAGCAGCATCTTGCGGAAGTTCTCCGCCTGCCGCTCCTCGCTCGACGAGAACGGAATGGCGCCGAGCTTGGTGACCCCCTCGACAATGTGCGCGACCTCGTCGCCGAAGAGCTCCTGGATCCGCTCGATGCTGGTGAGGGTGTCCTCCACGACGTCGTGCAGGAGGCCGGCGGCGATGGTCACCACATCCAACCGCATGTCGGCCAGAATGTCCGCGACCTCGAGCGGGTGGACCAGGTACGGCTCCCCGGAATGGCGGACCTGCCCCTTGTGCTCGAAGGCCGAGAAGACATACGCCCGCCGCAGCAGCTCGACGTCTGAGTCCGGGGTGGCCGCCCGGACCTTCTCCACCAGGTCTTCGAACCGGATCATGAGGTCAGGTGTCTAAGCTGATGATAACCGGACGGGCGAGCGGCGTGTCGCGTGGGCCGAAAAACCGGCCGGATCTCCGCATTTTCCCCGCGTACCGCCCTTGACGCTCCGAAATCGGGTTCACTATACTGACCGGGTTCGGGCGAAATAATCTTCCCGTCCTCTCAGACACTCCGAGCGCCGGGCCTCCCGGTTGCGTCAAGGGGGAACTTATGCGAAAGTCCACGCGGGGCCTGATTGCCGTCTCCATGGTGGCGGCGCTCAGCCTGTCCGTGACCGCCTGCGGCAAATTCAACGAGCTGAAGGCCAGAAAGAACTTCAAGGACGCCAACGCGCTCTACCAGCAGGGAGAGTACCGCCGGGCGGCGACCGAGTACGAGACCGCCCTGACGCAGGATCCCGGACTGGTCGAAGCCTACTTCTATCTCGGGAACAGCTACGACAACCTCTACAAGGTCACCCGCAGGGGGGATCCAGAGAATGACAAGCTGCTCGACAGCGCCATCAAGAACTACCGGATCGCGGCCGAGAAGGAAACCAACCCGAAGATGAAGCGGCTGGCGCTCGAGTACCTGGTCGCCGCGTACGGGCCGGACAAGATGAACGACCCCGAGCAGGCCGAGCCCATCGTCAGGCAGATGATCGAGATGGATCCTAGCGAGAGCGCCAACTACTTCGGGCTCGCGAAGATCTATGAGGACGCCGGGCGCTACGACGAGGCGGCCGAGGCCCTCGAGAAGGCGCGGCAAGCCCGGCCGAACGACCCGGCCGTCTACATGCAGATCGCGGGCTTCTACAACCGGCAGGGAGATTTCGAGAGGACGATCGAGGCGCTCCAGCAGCGCGCCAAGATCGAGCCGAACAACCCCGAGGCGTACTACACGATCTCGACCTACTACTGGGACAACGCCTTCCGGAACTTCCGCCTGAGCGAGGCGGAAAAGAAGGAGAACATCGAGCGGGGCCTCGAGGCGGCCACCAAGGCGATTGACCTCAACCCGAACTACATGGAGGCGCTGACCTACAAGAACCTGCTTCTCCGTCTGAAGGGCAACCTGGAACAGGATCCGGCGCGCCGCGCGGCGCTCTACAAGGAAGCGGACACGCTCCGGAACAGGGCTATCGAGCTGCAGAAGAAGAAGACGGCGGGCGTCGGAGACTAGGCTCCAGGCTTCAGCCTTCAGGAGGGCCGCGAGCGAACGTTCGCGGCCCTTTTCGTTGGTTACCGTACCCGGCGCCCACGCACGCGACACGCCCCGCGGCCTGTTCACTCAAACAGCCGCCCTGACCCCGCACCGCCCGGCCGCGGTCAGATGCTTCCGCTGGCGACGCCGCGCGCGGCTCCCTCGAGTGCCGTGGCCGGCATGCCCTCGTAGGCGCCCTCTCCCGCGGCCTGGCCATCGATCGGATCGTAGCCACCGGCCGCACCTGCCCGGGGCGACGCCGACCGCGTCGCCCAGCGGTGCAGGACGAGCGCGAGGCGTATCAGCCACGCGCGCCAGAACGGCAGCGGGGGCTCGTCGATCAGCAGTCGCAGGGGCGCGCTGGCGGCGGCGCGCGAGCGCGCGCGCACCGCGGCGACCTCCGCGTACTGGTCCTGATTAGCCCACGCGAGCTGGGGAAACAGCTCCACGAACTCCTGCACGGTCTCGGCCGGGTCCAGCCCGACGAGATCCGCGTAGGCACGAACGTACGAACGGCTGTAGACGCCGGTCGGCCAGCTGGCGCAGACGCCCTCTTCGAGCGACCGCAGGCGCGCGGCACTGAGCTTCGTCCGATCGGCGACGTCCGGCAGGGTCAGTCTGCTGCGCTCGCGGGCGCGGCGCAGTCGGTCTCCAAACAGCGTTCGGTCGGTCACGATTCGGCCATTCCCACGAGAGTCGATTCCGGGGAGCCTGAGGTGAGTTGCGCACGAATGTAGACCCGGAAACCGTCGCGGTCAAGCTGAACGGCGTGCGAATCGCAAAAAAAAACCGGCCGCCGCTCACGACTGAGCGGCGGCCGTCGCTGTTCGGATCGATTGGAACGCCGTCAGATGCCCGAGGGAGAGGTTCCCTGCTGCGCCGCCTCGCGCATGCCCATCGTCACGATCCCGACCTTCTCGACGCCGGCGCCGCGCGCCGCGTCGATGATCTCGACGATCTCCCCGTAGCGGACCGTCGGGTCTCCCACGATGAACATCGTCTTGTCCTTGCGCTGCTCGAAGATGTTGCGGAGCCGCGTTTCCAGCTCGGAGATGGTCACCGGCTGCTTGTTGACCGCCATCTGCCGCGCCGCCGTGTACTCCACGACGATCTGGCTCAGGTCCGGCGTGTCGTTCGGGTTCTCGTTGGTCTCGAGAGGCAGGTTGATGTCCACCCCCTTCTGCGTGAGAGGAAGGGCGGCCATGAAGATGATCAGCAGCACGAGGAGCACGTCGATCAGCGGCGTGACGTTCATGTCCGACGACGCGTGCAGCTCCGCGCCCTTGACGACCTTCTCCGCGCCGAAGTGCTTGTGCGCGCCAGCCATTACTTGCCTCCCGTGGGACTCTCACCCGGGCGCAGCTTGCGCTCGGTGATCAGACCGACGTTCTCGATGTTCGAGCGCCGCAGATCGTCCATCGCTTCCATGATGGCGCTGTACGGCGCGTCGGCGTCCCCCTTGATGATGACCACCTTCTCCTTCGTCTCCTCGATGACGCTGGCCACGCGATCGCCGAGGTCCCGTCGATCGACCGGCACACCGTTGACGAAGAAGCGGCTGTCGGCGGTGACGTGCAGGACGGTCTGCTCCTGCGTATCCGGCTTGTCGCTGGTGTTCGCCGCCTGCGGCAGCTTCACGTCCACGCCCTTCTGCAGCATCGGGGCGACCAGCATCATGATGATGAGCAGCACCAGCAGGACATCGACGAGCGGCGTCACGTTGATGTCGGCCTTCAGGCCGCCTTTTGCGCCGCCAACATCCATCGCCATGGTTCAGTTCCCTCTGTGTCCTATGTGAATTTGGTGACCAAGTCACCAGATTACCAAGTTCACGCCGTCTTCTTGATGAAGTAGTCCACCAGCTCGGACGACGAGTTGTCCATCTCGACGTTGAAGTACTCGATGCGGCCCGACAGGTAGTTGTAGAACCACACCGCCGGGATCGCGACCAGGAGGCCGAGCGCGGTCTCGACGAGCGCTTCCGCGATACCGGCCGACACGGCGCCGATGCCGCCCGACCCGGTCGCCGCGATGCCCTGGAACGCCGTGATGATGCCCACGACCGTGCCGAGCAGTCCGACGAACGGCGCGGTCGCGCCGATGGTCGCGAGCGCTGCGACCCCCTTCTTCAGGTCGTTGGCAGTCAACGCGGCGGCGCGCTGGATGGCGCGGCGGACCGTGTCCACGAGGTCTTCACGGCTGAGCGTGGAGCCGCTTTCCTGCTGGAACTGATACTCCTGAAGCCCGGCGAGCACGACCTTGGCCAGATGGCTGTACCGATAGTTCTTCGAGGAGGACACCGCGATCGCGTCCTTCAGCCGCCCTTCCTTGAGGTGTTTGGCCACCTGCGGCGCGTACAGCTTCGACTGCTTGCGTGCCTGGGCGAACGTGTAGATGCGCTCGATCGCGACGCCGAACGACCACATGGACATGATGGCGAGGATGATGGCGATCGACTTCGCCACCCAGCCCATCTGGTTCCACATCTCAATAAGGTTCATTCCGCCTTCCATCGATCCAACCTCCCGAATATGAGCGGGTTATCTGGCCGCCGGCACGCGCGCCCGCGGGTTAGCGCTACTGCAGCGTGAAGTTCACCGTGACGGTCATGATGACCGGCACGGGCACGCCGTTGAGCAGCGTGGGGGTGAACTCCCACTGCCTCACTGCATCGAGTGCCGCCTGATCGAGCAGCGGGATCGATCGGAGCACCTTCGCGTCTTTGACCTTGCCGTCCGGTCCGATCGTCGCCTCGATGATCACCACGCCCTGGACCCGCGCGGACTGCGCGATGGGCGGATACACCGGGTTCACGTGCTTGCGTTTCTGCGGCGCGCGGATGTTGCCGCCCACCCGCACCGGCGCCTGGGGCGGCGGAGGCGGTGGCGGCGCTTCGGGGAGTCCGCCGACGACGCCGCCGACCACGCCGCCCGGCACGCCACCTTCGACGCCGCCCGGGACGCCTTCCGAGGCGGTCGCGGCGACGGAGCTCTCAGGTTTGATCTCGCTGGGCGCTTCGATGGGAGCGGCGGCGGGGTTGGCTTGGACCGGCTGCACCTTCGGCGCCGCCGCGGCGGGAGCCGGCGGTGGCGGCGGGGGCGGAGGGGGCGGAGGCGGAGGCGCCGCAAACGCCAGCATCGCCGGCGGTGTCGGCAGCACGTCGGCCGCCATGAGCGGAATGATGATCAACGCACCAAGAATGACGACGTGGGTGGCTACCGAGAGTGGAACGACGTACCATTGTCTCGAACCAACCCTGACGGATGGATCCACCACATCGCCGAACATCTCACGCGGCACGGGCAAGTCCTCCTACCGATGGGAGCGGGGCCGTTAAAGAAGGCCAAGTATATCGGCAGCGAAAAACGGGTGTCAACGAAACGTCTTCGTTGCCCTTAGACACCGGATCCCGTCAATCGGCCTGGAATTCCGGAAATCCGGCAAGTCGAGGACAAATTTTTTTTGTTCAGCACGAGCTGTGCCAGCCTCACCCCGCCCCGGCCGCGCCTTCCCGCACCTCAGGGGCGCTCGACGGGGATGCGCATACCGTAAAACGACCGCCGGACGAAGAAAACCGACGTCAGCACGAACAGCGCCGCCAGGGCGAAGCTGACCTGCGCCCCGACATCGCGGCTCAGCTGAACCCCGAGCTCCACCGCGAGGAGTCCGAACAGGGTCGTGAACTTGATCACCGGGTTCATCGCCACCGATGACGTGTCCTTGAACGGGTCGCCCACCGTATCCCCCACGACCGTTGCGGCGTGCAGCGGCGTGCCCTTCTCCTTGAGCTCCACCTCGACGATCTTCTTCGCGTTGTCCCACGCCCCCCCGCCGTTCGCCATGAAGATCGCCTGGAACAGGCCGAACAGCGCGATCGAGATCAGGTATCCGATGAAGAAGTACGGTTCGAGGAAGGCAAAGCCGAGCGTGGCGAAGAACACCGTCAGGAAGATGTTGAACATCCCCTTCTGCGCGTATTGCGTGCAGATCTCGACGACCTTCTTGCTGTCGGCCACCGACGCCTTCTCGGCGCGATCCAGGCGGATGTTCCGCTTGATGAACTCCACGGCACGGTACGCGCCCGTGGTCACGGCCTGCGTCGACGCGCCGGTGAACCAGTAAATCATCGCGCCGCCGCACACCAGGCCGAGCAGGAAGGGAGCGTGCAGGATCGACAGGTTCCGCACCAGCTCCGGCTGCAGGCCGGCGGTCAGCAGCATGATGATCGAGAAGATCATCGTCGTCGCGCCGACCACCGCGGTGCCAATCAGCACCGGTTTCGCCGTCGCCTTGAAGGTGTTCCCGGCGCCGTCGTTCGCCTCGAGGAGGTGCTTGGCGCGCTCGAAATCCACGTCGAAACCGTAGTCCCTCTTGATCTCAGGCTTGATGTTCGGGAGCGACTCGATCACCGACAGCTCGAACACCGACTGCGCGTTGTCGGTCACCGGCCCGTACGAGTCCACCGCGATCGTGACCGGTCCCATGCCGAGAAACCCGAACGCCACCAGCCCGAACGCGAAGACGGCCGGGGCGATCATCAGCTGCTCGAGCCCCGTGAGGCTGACGCCGTAGGCGACCGCCATCAGCGTGACGATACTCATGCCGAGCCAGTAGGCGCTGTAGTTGCCCGCGACGAACCCCGAGAGGATGTTCAGCGACGCGCCCCCTTCCCGCGACGAGGTCACGACCTCGCGGACGTGGCGGGACTCGGTGGAGGTGAAGACCTTCACCAGCTCCGGGATGATGGCGCCGGCGAGCGTGCCGCACGTGATCACGACCGAGAGCTTCCACCACAGCGATCCGTCGCCGAGGTCCGGGATCAGCCACCGCGAGACGACGAAGGTGAGCAGGACGGAGATCGCCGACGTGATCCACACGAGCGAGGTCAGCGGCGCCTCGAAGTTCATCTCGCGCGCCGAGCCGAAGCGGGCGTGCGCGAGCGCGCTGTTCACCATGTAGGAGAGACCGCTCGCGATGATCATCATGACGCGCATCATGAAGATCCACACCAGGAGCTGGACCTGGTCCTGCGGCTCGCGGACCGCGAGCAGGATGAACGAAATCAACGCGACGCCGGTGACGCCGTACGTCTCGAACCCGTCGGCCGTCGGCCCGACCGAGTCTCCCGCGTTGTCCCCCGTGCAGTCCGCGATCACGCCAGGGTTCCGCGCGTCGTCCTCCTTGATGTTGAAGACGATCTTCATCAGGTCTGAGCCGATGTCGGCGATCTTGGTGAAGATCCCGCCGGCGATGCGGAGCGCCGCCGCGCCGAGCGACTCGCCGATGGCGAAGCCGATGAAGCAGGGGCCCGCGTAGTCCCCCGGGATGAACAGCAGGATGCAGAGCATTATGAACAGCTCCACGCTGATGAGCAGCATGCCGATGCTCATGCCCGCCTTGAGGGGGATGTCGTAGATCGGGAAGGGGCGGCCGCGCAGTCCCGCAAACGCCGTGCGGGAGTTCGCGTAGGTGTTGATCCGGATGCCGAACCACGCGACGCCGTAGCTGCCGCCGATTCCGATGAGGCTGAAGAGCAGGATGATGACGACCTTGATCAGCTCGAAGTGCTGCAGGAAATAGAAATAGAAGACCATGATCACGCCGATGAAGAGCTCGAGCAGCAGGATGAACTTGCCCTGCGTGATCAGGTACGTCTTGCACGTCTCGTAGATCAGCTCCGAGATCTCGCGCATCGAGGCGTGCACCGGCAGGCCGCGCAGCTGCGTGAACATCGCGTAGCCGAAGCCCAGGCCGAGCAGGCACACGCCCAGCCCCGCCATGAGCAGCGTCCGCGCGTTGATACCGCTGAACGACACCTGCCCCAGCTCGGGGAGGATGAGGCTCGCCTCACCCCCGGCATGGGGCTGCGGTCCCTGCTGCGGGATCGTCGACGAGTCTGGTGTCGGATGCGGCGTCGAGGGCTGCGCCGCCGCCGACACCGGCAGGCTGAGCAGCAGCGCCGCGAGCGCCGCGAGAACCACACGCTTCACGTTTTTGTCTCCTGGTTGAATCAGCTTTCAGCTCTCAGCTTTCAGCTGTCCGTGCCATTCCTGAACCCTGACCCTGAACCCTTAGACCCGGAACCCTTCTGCCCAATCGTCTCCCCGGCGTGCCCGCAGCCGCGCGGCGAGCGCCATCCCGCCGGTGAGGAAGATCCGGATGCCCTGTTCGACCGTGATGTCGGGATACGCGGCCTTGTCGCGCGGACAGATCAGCACGTCGCCGAGATACAGATGGTTCGTGGGCACGTAAACGGCGATCAGCGGTTCCGGTCCCTGGCCACGATCGACGGTGAACTCACGCGTCAGGAAGCCGAGCAGGAAGCCGCGCGCGCTGTCCTCCACCAGGACCACACGCTTGAAGCCGTACTCGTTGTCCGGCGAGAACGCCACCACCAGCTGCTTGACGGGCGCGTAGATTGTGCGGAAGACCGGCAGCCGCAGCAGGTACGATTCGCCGCGCTGCACCAGCTTCTTGCCGAGCACGTTTCCGGCAAACGCGCCGATCATCAGCACGCCCACCACGATGGTCGCCAGCCCGAGCCCCGGAACTTCGCGCCCGAGCCACTTCGCGTAGAGCGGCCCGAGAAACCCGTCCACCTGGCGGAACAGCCAGACCAGCGCCGCGACGCTGACCACGAGGGGGACGGTCACGAAAAACCCGGTCACGAAACTGCGCCGCAGCCACTGGATCACAGCAGTCCCATGCCGATCGCGCCGAGCAGGGCCACGCCGGCAGCGATGCGGTACCACGCAAAGGGCGCGAACCCGGCGCGCCCGACAAACCTGAGGAACGGCCCAACGACGATGGCGGCCGCGACGAACGCCGCGAGAAAGCCCACGGCGATCTCGGCGGCGCGCCCCGGCGCCACCTGACCCCTGGCCCCTACGAGGTCGAGCAAATCGTGCACGAACGCGGCGATCATCGTCGGCATCGCCAGAAAGAAGGAGAACTCCGCCGCGGCGGCGCGGTCCAGGCGCATCAGCATCCCGCCGACGATCGTGGCGCCGGAGCGCGAGACGCCGGGAATGAGCGCGACCGTCTGGAACACCCCGACCCCGAACGCGCGGCGCACGGGCGTGCGATCCGCCTCGCACACGGTCGGCGCCGGGCGGAACCGCTCGACGAGCAGCATGACGATCCCGCCGATCACGAACGCGAGCGCGATGACCCGCGGGCTCTCGTAGAGCACCGTCTTCACGTAGTTGGCCAGCAGCGCGCCGGCAGCCAGCGCGGGCAGGAACCCGACGAGGACAGCGGTCGCGAAGTGCCGGGCCTGCGGGTCCGAGGGCAGCCCCAGCGCGACGGCGGCGATCTTCTCCCGGTACAACCACATCACCGCCAGGATCGACCCGAGCTGGATCATGACGGTGAACACCCCGCCGGGATCCTCGTACCCGAGCAGATCTGCGACGATGAGCAGGTGCGCCGTCGAGGAGATCGGCAGGAACTCCGTGAGGCCTTGCAGCACGCCGAGCAGCGCCGCGATCAGCAAGTCCATCTGTCCAGCGGTGCCGCGGACCCTGCGCGGCCGCGACGCGAACCCGAGCGGCTCACGCCACGGGGGCCACCGCTCACGATGCGCGCGCCTTCCGGTCCTTCCTCTCCCCCGCCTGGGCGCCCGCCGCGCGCGCCGCCGCCTTCCGCTTGCTCAAGATGATCGCGATGGCCGACGCGATGAACACCGTCGAATACGTCCCGGCGACGATGCCCACGAGCATCGTGTAGGCAAAGCCGTGCAGCACTTCGCCGCCGAACAGAAACAACGCCAGCACGGCGAAGAACGTGGTGCCGGCGGTGATGATCGTGCGGCCGAGGGTCTGGTTGACGCTCGTGTTCACCACCTGGTCGAGCGCGTCCCGACGCATGCTCCGCAGGTTCTCACGCACGCGGTCGAAGACGACGATCGTGTCGTTGACCGAGTAGCCCGTGATCGTCAGCAGCGCCGCGACGATGTTGAGCGACAGCTCGTACCCGGCAAACGACAGGAACGCGAGCGTGACGAAGATGTCGTGGAAGGTCGCGGCGATGGCCCCGATCGCGAAGCTGAACCGGAAGCGCAGGGCGATGTAGGCCGTGATGCCGAGGATCGACGCGAACGTGGCGTAGACCCCTTTCCGCTGCAGATCCCGCCCGATGACCGGGCCCACGATCTCCCGGCTCCGCAGCTCGGGCGTACCGATGTTCGCCTTGACGAGCGCCTCTTCGACTCCGCGCGCCCCCCGCTCGACGCTCGCTCCCTGTTCCTCGACGAGCTCCGGCAGGCGAATCAGGATCTGGTTCTCGCTCGGACTCCCGTACGACTGCACGACCTCTTCGCCCGGCAGATGCAGGATCGCCTGGCGGACCGCGTCTTCGGTCACGGGCCGGTCGAACTTGTAGATCAGGACCGTGCCGCCCGAGAAGTCGACGCCGAGCGGCAGGCCGCCGCGCGAGATCATCAGCCCGATGCCGGCGAGGATCACGACGGCGGACAGGGCCAGCGCGTGCCACCGCCACCGCAGGAAGTTGTAGTGCGGGTTCGTGAAGATTCTCATGTCAGATACTCAACTTCGCTGCGGCGCGGCGCCCCAGCACCAGCTCGAACAGCGTCCGCGAGACGAACACCGCGGTAAACACGTTTGAAAGGAGACCGAAGAACAGCGTCGTCGCAAACCCGCGGATGGGCCCCGTGCCGAACTGGAAGAGGAACCCCGCCGCGATGAGGGACGCGATGTGCGTGTCGAGAATCGTGAGGAACACCCGGTCGAAGCCGGCCGCCACAGCCGGCCGCGCGCCCTTGCCCGCGGCCATCTCCTCCTTGATGCGCTCGAAGATCAGCACGTTCGAGTCGACCCCCATGCCGATCGTGAGGATGAACCCCGCGATCCCCGGCAGCGTCATCGTCGCGCCGATGTACGACATGAAGCCGAGCAGGATCACCAGGTTGAGCGCCACGGAGAGCAGCGCGTTGATGCCCGACAGCTTGTAGTAGACGAGCATGAACAGCGCGACGAGCGCGAGGCCCGTGATCGACGCCATCACCCCCGCGCGTACCGAGTCGCGGCCCAGCGTGGGCCCGACCGTCCGCTCTTCAAGGTACGTCAGCGAGGCGGGCAGCGCGCCGGATCGCAGCACCAGCGAGAGGTCCGCCGCTTCCTGCTGGGTGAACCAGCCTGTGATGCGCCCTTCATCGTTGATGCGGCTGTCGATGCGCGGGGCCGAGCGCACCTGGCCGTCCAGGATGATCGCGAGATACCGCCCGACGTTGGCCCCTGTCACTGCTCCGAACTTGCGCGCTCCTTCCCGGTTCAGCGAGAAGGCCACGGCAGGCTGGTTGTTCTCGTCGAGCGTGGGGCGCGCGTTGCGCAGGTCGCGCCCGGTGACGGCCGCGACGCGCCGCACCAGGTAGTACACGGTCTCCGCGCGGCCTCCCTCCGCCGCCTCGTTCACTCCGGGCACCACCATCATGTCGGACGGCTCACGCCCGTTGTAAGGCTTGAGGAGCTCCTCGCGCGACGAGGCCGGCCCCGCTTCGACGAGCTTCAGCTCCAGCATCGCCGTGGACCGGATGATCTCCTTCGCGCGCGCCACGTCGGTCACGCCCGGCAGCTGAACGAGGATCTGGTCCGCACCGGCGCCGTGCAGCGCGACGATCGGCTCGGCCACGCCGAGCTCGTTCACGCGGCGCTCGATCGTCTGCAGCGCCTGGGTGACCGAGTCCTGTCGCAGCTGGTTGGCGACGTTCGGCTTCAGCCGGTAGGTGTAGGTGCCGCGCGCGCCCGACTCCCGGTTGAAGTTGGCGCCCACTTCCTCGTCCGCCGTGCGACGGAACTCCTGGTCACGGTCGGGCGGCACGCCGTCGACGCGGAACTCGGTCGCGGAGACCGGGGTGGTCGTCACGTTGATGCCGCGGCTGCTGAGCGAATCGCGGAGCCGCTCGGCGGTCGTTTCCGTCTCGATGCGGAGCGCGTCCTCGGTCTGCACCCGGAGCACGAGGTGGACACCCCCCTTGAGGTCGAGGCCCAGACGGACCTTCGTGGCGGGCGGATAGAACGCCCAGACCGCGACGGCAACCACGGCGAGAATTGTGAGGACTTTCCAGCGCAGGTTCTTGTTCATGGGATCTGAATCTCAGGCGATGGCCGCCGGCCCTTCAGGCGCCCGACTCGGGGACGACGGGTTCCTGCCCCTGATAGCCGCCGATCGCCGCGCGGGCGATCTGGATCCGTACCTTGTCGGCGACCTGGAGCTGCACGGTGCGCTCATCCAGCTTCGTGATCTGCCCGTAGATCCCGCCAGTGGTGACCACGCTGTCCCCCACCTTGAGGGACGACTGGAAGTCCTGGACCTTTCGCTGGCGCCGCTTCATCGGGGCAAGGATCAGGAAGTAGAAGATGGCGAGGATGAGCGCGAACGGGACGAACTGCCAGAGAGGGTTCGGCCCTCCGGCCGGGGCCGCCATGGCCAACAGGTGCGAGTCAGTTAACACGTTCATGTCGCGATGGATCGGCGTGAAAACGTCCGGTGGAATTCCTGTCGAAGATTCTCGAACGTGCCGAACGTTATAGCCTCTCTAATCCGTTTCATCGTGTCAAGGTAAAAGTAGAGGTTGTGCAACGAGTTGAGGGTCGCGGCCGTCATTTCCTGGCTCAGGAAAAGGTGACGCAGATACGCGCGCGAGAACGTCCGGCAGGTGTAGCAGCCGCAGGCCTCATCCGGCGGCCGCTCGTCCGCCGCGTAGCGGGCGTTCTTGATCACGAGCCGCCCCTCGCGCGTGAGCAGTTGGCCGTTCCGCGCGTTGCGCGTGGGGAGGACGCAGTCGAACATGTCGATGCCCCGCGCGACGCACTCGACGAGGTCGTCGGGCATGCCGGTGCCCATGAGATAGCGCGGGCGGTCGGGCGGAAGGAGCGGCGCGGTGTGCTCGACCACGTCGTACATGACGGTCACCGGTTCGCCGACGCTGAGGCCCCCGATCGCGTAACCGTCGAATCCCACTTCGGTGGTCCGCTGCACGCTCTCCGCCCGCAGATCGGGATAGACGCCCCCCTGGACGATCCCGAACTGCGCCTGCCCGGGATTGGTCACGCATGGGCCCTGGGACTCGCCGGCGGCGATCGCCACGAACCGATCTCGCGCGCGGCGCGCCCAGCGCGCGCTGCGCTCCATGGCCGCGCGGGCCGCGCCAGGAGCGGCGGGGGACGCAAGACATTCGTCGAGGACCATGGCGATGTCGGATCCCAGCCGCGCCTGGACGTCGGTCGCCTTCTCAGGAGAGATCGCGTGCTCGCTCCCGTCGAGATGCGACCGGAAGCGCACGTCGTCGTCGGTGACGGTGCGGATGTCGGCGAGGCTGAACACCTGGTAGCCGCCGCTGTCGGTGAGGATCGGACGGTCCCACGCCATGAAGCGGTGCAGGCCGCCGTGCCGCGCGATGAGATCGTCACCCGGCCGGAGGTAGAGATGGTACGTGTTCGCGAGGATGATCTGCGCTCCGAGGTCCACCAGGTCCCGCTGCGTAACCGCCTTCACCGCCGCGCGCGTGCCGACCGGCATGAACGCCGGCGTCTCGACCGTGCCATGCGCGGTCCGCAGCACGCCGGCGCGCGCGTGACCCGATCGGTGCGTCACGGTGAACTCGAGCGCGGGCGCCACGTTCGTAGCTTATAATCAAGTTTCTACCGCAAGGATCCCTGTGAAACGTCTCCGCGTCGGCGTGCTCTATGGCGGCCGCTCCGGCGAGCACGAGGTCTCGCTCGCCTCGGCGGCCGCGGTGTTCGCGAACCTGAACCGCCAGCGCTACGAGCCGGTCCCGATACGCATCGAGAAGGACGGGCGCTGGCTGCTCGCCGACCGGCCGCCGACCGCCGCCTCCGCGGCCGAGGTGATCGAGCAGACCCGCTCGGAAGGCTCGCGCGCGCGCGGCGGGCGAGAGGTGTTCATGCTGCCGCGCCCCGGCGCCGAGACGTTGCTCGCCATCGATCGACGGGGCAGCAGCGGCGATGACGGCGCCGTCGCGACCGTCACGGAGCTCCATCTGGACGCGATTTTCCCCGTGCTCCACGGACCATACGGCGAGGACGGCACGATCCAGGGAGTGCTGGAGCTCGCCAACGTGCCCTACGTCGGCGCGGGCGTGCTGGCGTCGTCGGTCGGCATGGACAAGGCGGTGTCGAAGCTCGTGTTCGCGGCCCGCAAGCTGCCCGTCGGCCCGTACGAAGTCGTGATGCGCAGCGAATGGCTGGCGCAGCCGGAGGCCGTTGGACGCATGATCGCCAAGCACCTGGGCTTTCCGGTCTTCGTCAAGCCGGCCAACCTGGGGTCGAGCGTCGGCATCTCGAAGGTCGCCGACGCCTCGGCGCTTCCGGCGGCGATGAACCTGGCCGCCGAGTTCGATCGCAAGGTGATCGTCGAGGCCGCCGTGCCGGACGCGCGCGAAATCGAAGTCGCCGTGCTCGGCAACGACACACCGGAGGCCTCGGTGCCTGGCGAGATCATCCCGGCGCGGGAGTTCTACGACTACGATTCGAAGTACATCGATGACCGATCGCAGACCATCGTCCCCGCGGACCTGAGGCCCGCCGACCAACAGACGATTCGCCGGTTCGCCGTCGAGGCGTTCAAGGCGATCGATTGCTGCGGGATGGCGCGCGTGGACTTCCTGCTCAGCCGAAAGACGGGGAAGATCTATCTCAACGAGGCGAACACGATCCCGGGGTTCACCACGATCAGCATGTATTCGAAGATGTGGGAAGCCTCGGGGCTTTCTTATCCCGCCCTCCTCGACCGGCTGATTGCGCTCGCGCTGGAGCGCCACGCCGAGAAGCAGCAGGTGAGAACGAGCCTCTGATGGGTATCCGGAAGCGCGCTGTCGCGTGGACTGCATCCTTCGCCCTGCTGACGCTCGCGGTGCTGCCGCCAGGGCCCGCGATCCTCGCCGCTTCCCCGGACGCGGCAGTGCGTCGCCTGCGCGGCTCGGAGGCGCTCGGGCGCGCGTACGACACGATTCTCAACGGGCGGATCGACCTGCTCGAGGCGGAGCTGGCGCGGGCATGTCCTCCGGCCCCGGTGGAAGCGTGCCAGCTCCTGCGCGTCACCGCGAACTGGTGGCGCATCCAGGCCGACACGAACAGCCGGGCGCTCGACGAGTCGTTCGTGCGCGACGTTGACGCGGCGATCGGGGCCGCCGAAGTCTGGACGCGCCGGTCGCCGCGCGAGGCGGAGGCCTGGTTCTACCTGGGGGCGGCCTATGCGCTGCGCGTGCAGTTCCGCGTGCTCCGCGAAGAGAAGCTCGCGGCCGCCCGCGACGGGAAGCGGATCAAGCAGGCGCTCGAACGCGCCGTCGCGCTCGATCCGAAGCTGAACGACGCGTACTTCGGGATCGGGCTCTACCAGTACTACGCGGACGTGGCGCCGGCCGCCCTGCGGTTCCTGCGGTGGCTGCTGCTCTTGCCCGGCGGCAACAAGACCGAAGGGCTCCAGCGGATGCTCCGCACGCAGTCCTCGGGAGAGGTCCTGCGCGGCGAGGCGGAGTTCCAGCTCCACATCATCTATCTCTGGTACGAGCGGCGGCCCGACCGCGCGGTCGCCGTCCTCGAGCGACTCCACGGACGCTACCCGCAAAACGCGCTGTTCCCGCTGCTCATCGGCGATATCCAGGACATCTACTTCCATGACCCGACCGCGGCGCTCGACACCTACGCGGGGGTCCTCGCCGCCGCGCGCGAGGGGGAGGTGGCGGACGCGAAGATGGCAGAGACGAAGGCCCGGCTCGGGATGGCGCGACAGCTGGATCTGCTCGTCGAAACGGACCGCGCGATCGACCACCTCAAGGCCGTGCTCGACCTGCGCCCGGAGGCGCCGTACTCCGCGAAAGCGCTCGCCGCGTTGCGGCTGGCGTTCGCCTACGACCGGATGGGACAGCGGGACCTCGCCTCGGCGGCGTACCGGTCGGCGATCGCGGCCGCCCCGGCGGATGACCCGCTCGACATCGTCTCCCAGGCGCAGCACGGGCTCAGCGAGCGCTCCGACGTCAGGATGACCGAGGCGTACCGGCTGTCGCTGGACGGCTGGCGCGCGCTCGAGCGCAATGATCTGGATCACGCGGAGTCGTCGCTGAAGCGCGCGCTGGACCTGCGCGCCGAGGATCCGGTGACGCAATACCGATGGGGCCGGCTCCGGCAGGCGCGCGGCGACGACGATCAGGCGATCGCGGCCCTCGAGCACGCCATCCGGCTGCGCACGTCGTGCCCGCCGACGGTGCTCGGCGCGGCGTTCCTGGAGGCCGGGCGGCTGCACGAGCGCGCGGGACGCCGCGATCGGGCCGCGGCGATGTACCGAGGCGCCTCGGGCGTATTCGGCGCTTCGTCGGAAACGCGCGCGACGGCGCAACGCCTGCTCGCGCGCCTCACCGCCTCGAACCCGGCCGGCGCGATCACGCGAGGCGGCGTCAGGCGCTGATCGCGGGATGGCGTGGCGCGAGCCTTTAAACCCGAAGCGCCCCGAAGCGCACTGGTGTTGACGCCGGTACGCTGGAAACTCCGGCGGCCCGCCGCCGAAGCCTTGGCGAAGGCGGCCGAGACCCCAAGCCGGACTCTGGCGCCTGCGCGGCGCGGTCCGGCTTCGCCTTGCGCTCGCGGCGCTCCACAGAGGCGCTCACCGCAGCCATCGACTCGCCGGTCTCGCCTCGCGGCTGCGTCAATACAAGTGCCGTCGGGAGCCGCGAGCCGAACCGGACGGGTTCGCCCTACTTGCCCTGGGCGATTTCCGTGTCGGCCGCGCGGCTCCACTCCAGGAAAGAACCGTCGTACAACTTGACGTCGTAGCCGAGATACCGCGCCACGAAGTAGGCAAACGACGCCTGCACGCCAGTCCGGCAATACGTGACTACGCGCGTCGGCGGCGGCGCGCCCGCCTCTGCCATCAGCTTCTGCAGTTCGACGACAGGACGCAGCACCGGATCGTCCGGGCTCACCAGCGCGCGCTCCCAGAAGAAACTGGCGGCGCCGGGGATGTGCCCCGGGCGGGACACCCCCTGCCCCGCTTCGCCGCCGGTGAACTGCGCGTCGGGGCGCGCGTCGAGGAGCGCCCAGCCGCTCGCTCGATCCCGCCTGACGGCCCAGGAGATGTCACGAACGGCGGGAAGCGCGGCCACGACGTTCGGATTGAGCCGGGGCGTAAACGGACGCGGGCTCACCGGCCGCGACTCGGCCGAGAGGGCGCGGTTTTCGCGCGTCCACCGGTCCAGGCCGCCGTCGAGCAGCATCGCGCGGTCGCCATGACCGAGGTAGTCGAGAGTGAAGAACAGTCGTGCCGCGAAGAGCCCTTTGTCGTCGCCGTAGATCACGATCGGGCCAGCATTGCCGACGCCGAGCTTCTCGAACAGGGCAACGAGGTGGGCAGCCGGCGGCAGCTCGTTCGGCAGTCCCTGTCGCTCGACGACGAGGTCGGAGAGGGCGACGTACCGCGCGCCCGGAAGGTGCCCGGCATCGTAACTGCCGCGCACGGTGCCGACGTGCAGCAGGGTGAGATTGTCGTCCTCGACATGCGCCGCGAGCCAGTCCGGCGTCACGACCATCCGGCCGGGCTGCGTCGCCGGCCTCTCCATCTGCCCGGCGGCCACACCCACGCTGCCGGCGAGGCACACAGTCACGATCACAGCCGTAAGGGATGAGCGATGCGGTCGCATGCCGTCATTCTCCCTCAGAATGGCGGAGACATGCGCGCCGCGCTCCGCTACAATGCGGCGCACCATGACCGACTCCCCTGCCGAGACCTGCGTCGCCTGCGGCCGCCCGTCCGACGAGGTCCCGCTCATCGCGTTCGAGTTCAGGAACAGGAGGGCGCGTATCTGCGCGCAGCACCTGCCAGTGCTCATTCACGATCCCGCGCAGCTCGCGGGACGGCTCGAGGGGGCGGAGACGCTGCGGCCGGCGGAGCATCGAGACTGATCACGGCGCGCGAAGGAAGTCGAAACAGTCGGCAGTCAGTTGATCAGTCGAACAGTCGTGCAGTCGGACGTCGTGCAGTCAACGCGTCGATGATCTACAGTTCGTGTTCCGCCGCACCGAAAAAACAGGTGGGATGAGATTTTTTTTGACTTCGGACGCCGTTTTGTGCTTGACACGACAATTTTCTCATCCATAATCTACATCTGGTATGCAGGTGGCTTGCTCAGCCCACCTGTAGCGACACCTCGGAACCGGTCATTGTGCTGAGCTGCCAACTTTCCCCAGGAGGAAGAATGGCGAAGAAGACGTCAAAGGGCGGCAAGAAAAAGGGCGGCAAAAAGAGATAGCCGTCGCCGGCCCCAAGGGGTGTTAGGCCAAACCTGACACCCCTAAATTTTTGATCCGGTTCTTCCTGGGTATCCGACCGGGAAGTGCATCGAAGCTGAGAGCGCCGCGCGGGCTCCCCGGCGTGCCGGGCAGGCAGCGGGCGGCCGTCGGTTGTAGCTCTCACGAACGCCCGGACGAAAGGGGGGAAACGAGCATGGCCAAGAAGACAGCCAAGAAGGGTGGCGCGAAGAAGAAGGGCGGCAAGAAGCGCTAAGCTTCAGCCCAGCCACCGTAAGGAAGAGGGGGCGCGTGCGCCCCCTTTTTTTTTGATTGGCAATTGATAAGCGGGTAATCGGGTAATGGCACGATCGGCAATCGGGTGATCGGGTAATCGGGTAGTTGGATCTGGCCATCTTACCCGCTTGTCAATCACCGATCGTCGGCAGTTCTGCTGAGCGTCATCCCGTCCCACACCCGCACCCGCTCAATCACGTCCCACCGCTGCAGCGCATCAACGACTTCCATCCCCTTCACCACGCGCCCGATGATCGGGTAGCGGCCGTCGAGGTGCGGCTGCGGCGAATGGGTGATGAAGAACTGGCTGCCGCCGGTGTCGCGCCAGTCGAGCGCGAGGCCGACCGTGCCGCGCAGGTACGGCAGCTCGCTGTTCTCGTCGCGCAGCGTGAAATTCGGGCCGCCCTCCCCGTCTCCACGTGGGTCCCCTCCCTGCACGACGAAGTTGGGCACCACGCGGTGGAAGGCGATCCCGGTGAAGAAGCCCTTTCGCGCCAGCGTCATCAGCGCCTGGGTCGTGAGCGGCGCCTCACGGACGGCGAGCTCGATCTGGATCAGCCCCTTCGTGGTCTCGATGTACAGCTGCGGGGAGAACTGCGGCGCCACGACGTTCGTGGCGTCCAGTGAGTCCAATGATGAGACCCACTGCGTCGCGGGCCGGATGGCGTGCGGATCGCCCGGCGAGCCGATCTCCTTCAGCAGGTCCAGGGCCCTCACCCTGACCGCCCACTCGCGGTCGCGGAGGGCCGCGGTGAGCGTCTCCGCCGCGCCCGCGCCATACCGGGAGGCGGCCGTCAGCGCCGCGGCCCGGGCCAGGTACGTCGGGTCCGCGCTCCATCGTTCGTACGCCTCGGAGAACAGCCGGGGGCCGTCGGCGGGTTTCATCTCCCCCAGCTCGCGGACGGCCGTCGTGCGGATGACCACGTCGGCATCCTCGAGGTGCCCGCGCAGCACGGCCTCCGCTTCGGGCGATTTCACGCGCACGAGCGCGGACAGCACAGTCGGGATCACGCGGCGATCGGTGTCCTCGAGCATCGTGAGCAGGCGCGGCCCGGCGACCTGCGGCGGAAGCGCCGCGAGCGCCCGCGCGAGCGCCGCGCGGACGCTCCAGTGCGGATCGGGGTCCAGTCCCGACAGCGCGAAGGTGAACGCGTCCGGATCGACGAGTGCCAGCGCCTGCAGCGCTTCGGCGCGCATCGCGGGCCAGGGATCGCCTGCGAGGTCCATCAGGACGTCGGCGGCGGCCGCCGTGTGGAGCGCGCCCAGCGCGGTGACCGCTTCGAGCCGCACGTTCGGCGCCACCTCCGGCGCGGCGAGCAGACCGAGCAGGGCGTCGGCGGCCTGATCGCCGCCGATCTGCCCGAGCGCGCGGACGGCTGAAACCGCCACCAGCGGATCGAGACGCGCCGGATCGACGAGCGCCACGAGCGCCTCGCGCGCTTCTGCGACTTTCAGCACGCCGAGCCCGCGCGCGGCGAACGCCTGCGTGTACCGGCCCGGCCCCGACACCAGCGCCCGCAACCCGCGTCCCGCACGCGCGTCCTCGATGCGGGCGAGCGCAAACGCGATCGGCCACCAGCGCGCGATCGGCTGCCCTGTTCCATCGAGGACGGCCGTGGCGAGCGGCTCGTAGGCCTTCAGACGGACGAGCGCGTAGATGCCGAGCCTGAACGCTTCAACCGCGGGATCCATCGGGAACCGCTCGGCATCCGGCTCGAGGCCGGCCACATTCCCCTGCGCCGCGGCGTCCTTTGCCATGGCCGCGATCGCGCCGGCCGCCGATGGGTCGCCGATGAGGCCAATCGCCTCAGCGGCGCGGCCGCGGACCACCAGCGAGCTGTCGGAAAGCGTCTCCTGCAGCGGCGCCGACGCGGACCGGTCCCCGATGAGCCCGAGCGCGAACGCGGCCATTTGGCGAACGTCCGGGTCAGGGTCCTTCAGGAGCGGCACGAGGGGCTGCGCGCCCTCGACGAGCCCCACGCGCCCCACGGCGAGCGCAGCACGCCGGCGAATCTCGACCTCCGGATCCGCGAGCAGAGGAACGAGGTCGGGCGGCGGCGGCGGCGGGGGCGCACGGCGCGCACGCCTGCCGGCGGGCTGCGCCGGCGCCGGGGGCGGCGCCTCCCGCAGGATTCGCTGGTCTTCGAGCCTGACGATCTGCGCCAGCTTCTGCTCGCGCGTGAGGACCGACGCCTTGACTGGGGGCGCGCTCGCGCACGCACCCGCGCCGCCGGTGAGGGCGACAAGGAAAAGAAGGCCGAAAGACGATGACCCGCGCATTCGATTTCAATTCTAAGTTCTAAGCGCCCGCACCCAAGCTCATGCGACGCAGCGTCGCGGCCTCGACGCGCGCCACGTCGATGTGCACGCCGATGCCCGCGTCGCGCGGCACGGGAATCGTCCCGTCCGGCGTCACGTCGATGCCGGGCTCGATGAGATCGGGAACGTAGTAGCGCCGGCTGGCGGCGATGTCGCCGGGAAGGGAGAAGTTGGGCAGTGACGCGAGATGGATGTTGTGCGCGCGTCCGATGCCGCTCTCGAGCATGCCGCCGTGCCAGACGGGCACCTGGCGCGAGGCGCACGTGTCGTGCAGGCGGATGGACTCGCCGTGGCCGCCCACGCGCCCCGGCTTGACGTTGACGATCCGGCACGCGCCCAGCTCGATCGCATCGGCCGCGGTCTTCGCGTCGTGAATCGACTCGTCGAGACAGATGGGCGTCGCGATCGCCCGCTGGAGCCGGGCGTGGTCGAACAGGTCGTCGTACCCGAGCGGCTGCTCGATCATCATCAGGCCGAACTCGTCGAGCCGCCGGAGGTGGTCCGCGTCCGCGAGGGTGTAGGCGGCATTCGCGTCGGCCATCAACGGGACCTCGCCGAACCGCCGGCGCACGGCGCGCACCGCGTCGACGTCCCATCCGGGCTTGATCTTGATCTTGATCCGGCGATACCCCGCGGCGAGCTCCGTGTCGACCTTCCGGAGCAGATCGTCGAGCGAATCCTGGATGCCGATCGACACGCCCGACTCGATCCGGGCGCGCGTGCCGCCGAGCGCGCGGGAGAGCGGCACCCCCTCCTGGCGCGCGTGCAGGTCCCACGCCGCCATCTCGATGGCTGCCTTCGCCATGGGATGGCCGCGCAGCATCGAGAGCGACGGCAGGATCTCGCGCGGGTGCGCGAACGGAACGCCGATGACGCGCGGCACGACGAACGCGGTGATGACGTGCCACGCCGTTTCGGTGGTCTCCGGGCTGTAGAACGGGCCCGCCTCGGCGACGCACTCCCCCCACCCTTCCGCGCCGTCGCCGTGCAGCGTGACCAGGATGAAGGTGCGGTCGTGGCTGCGGCCGAAGCTGGTCTCGAAGAAGAACGCGAGCGGCAGGCGGAGCAGACGCAGGTCGACCCGGTCGATCTTCACGGCGGTAATATACTGCTGTCGCACCCTTGGACTTCCGCTACCTCGCTATCGAAGGACCGATCGGCGTCGGCAAATCCGCGCTCACCGAACGTCTCGGCACGCGGCTCGACGCGACCGTCGTCCTCGACGAAACGGAGAACCCGTTCCTCGCGGACTTCTATCGCGGCCGCGCCGGCGCCGCGTTCCAGTCACAGCTGTTCTACACGCTGGCGCGCTACCGCCAGCAGGCCCAGCTCCGCCAGGCGGACCTCTTCGCGCAGGCGACGGTGGCCGACTACCTGTTCGAGAAGGATCGCATCTACGCGTACCTGAACCTCGATGACAACGAGTTGTTCATCTACCAGCGTCTGTTCGACCTGCTCGCAGGGGACATCGCCTCGCCCGATCTCGTCATCTACCTGCAGGCGCCCACCGAAGTGCTCCGCCGGCGGCTGCGCGAGCGGACCAGGCGCGACCCGGAGTACACGGCCCCCGCCGACGAGTACTTGAAGGAGCTCAACGAGGCGTACAACCACTTCTTCTTCCACTACAACGCCACGCCCCTCCTGGTCGTCGAGACGTCGCAGTTCGATCTGTCGTGGGGAGATGCCGCGCTCGACGAGCTGGCGCGGCAGCTCGCCGACATGGGGAGGGGGACCCGCTACTACGTCCCGCGCGCCTAGCGGCGGGGGTTTCTGTTAAGCTGCGCTGATATGGCGTGGTTCAAGAAGGTCCGGAGGCCGATCGAGCCCCTGTCGGAGAAGGCGAGCCGCGTCCCCGAGGGGCTCATGGTGAAGTGCCCCTCGTGCAGCACCATCATCTATAACAAGGACCTGGCGGCGAACCTGAACGTCTGCCCGAAGTGCGCGCACCATTTCCGGCTGAACGCGACCGAGCGCCTCCGCACGCTGTTCGACGGCGACTGGGAGGAGCACGATCCCGGGCTGGTCTCCACCGATCCGCTGCAGTTCGTCGATACCAAACCGTACGCGCAGCGCCTCAAGGCGAGCATCGCCTCGACCGGGCTGCGCGACGCCGTGATCGTCGCGACAGGGCGGCTCGACGGCATCCGCACGATCGTCGCCGCCATGGAGTACGCGTTCATCGGCGGCAGCATGGGCGCGGTCGTCGGGGAGAAGATCACGCGCGCGATCGAGACGGCGCTCGCCGAACGCATCCCGCTCGTCATCGTGTCCTGTTCCGGCGGTGCGCGCATGATGGAAGGCATCCTGTCGCTCATGCAGCTCGCGCGGATCAGCGCCGCGCTCGCGAAGCTCGATCGGGCCGGCGTGCCGTACATCGCCGTGCTGACCGACCCCACCACCGGCGGGACGACGGCCAGCTTCGCGATGCTGGGCGATCTGAACGTCGCCGAGCCCAAGGCGCTCATCGGGTTCGCCGGGCCGCGCGTCATCGAGCAGACGATCCGCCAGACGCTGCCGGAAGGGTTCCAGCGAAGCGAATTCCTCCTCGAGAAGGGCTTCCTCGACGCGATCGTGGATCGGCGCGAGCTGAAGGCGACCATCGCCCGCACGCTGCGGTTCATGCTCCCGGACGATTCTCCGGCGTTTCAATCGGACGCTCCCGCCGCAGCCGAGCCCACGCCGCAGGAAGTGGGCGCCGCGCCCGGGCCCGGCGTGCGCTCCTCGCCAGCCACGCCCGTGGCGTGAACGCGCTCGACTACGTCTTCGGCCTCGAACAGTTCGGCATCAAGCTCGGACTCGACAACATCCGCGCGCTCTGCGGCGCGCTCCGCCATCCCGAGCTGGCCTTCCAGACGGTCGTCGTGGCGGGCACGAACGGCAAGGGATCCGTCACGGCGATGGTGGACGCCGCGCTGCGCGCGGCCGGGCAGCGGTCGGCGCGCTACACCTCGCCGCACCTCTTCCGGCTCGAAGAGCGGTTCGTCATCGACGGCCGCGAGATCGATCCGGCGGACCTTGCCACGGCCGCCGAGGCGGTCGTGGGGGCGGTCGACCGGCTGCTCGCGCGCGGAGAGCTGCACGCGCCGCCGACCTTCTTCGAAGCGACCACGGCGATCGCGTTCCACGCGTTCCGCGAGGCGGGCACGCGAATCGCGGTACTCGAGGTCGGGCTCGGCGGCCGGCTCGACGCGACCAACGTGGCCGCGCCGCTCGCCGTTGCGATCACCTCCATCGATCGGGACCACGAGCAACAGCTCGGGCATTCGCTCGAGGAGATCGCGTACGAGAAGGCCGGCGTCATCAAGGCCGGGACCCCGGTCGTCATCGGGCCGCTCGCCGACGGACCGCGCGCGGTCATCGCGCGCGTAGCGACCGAGCGCGACGCCCCGCTGGTCGTGGCGCTCGATGGCGTGCGCACGGGTGTCAACCGGGCTGGCAACGCGTTCGTCCTCGACGTCGAGACGCCGCGCCGCCGATATCCTCCCGTCGCGCTCGCCCTCCCCGGAGCGCACCAGGCTGTGAATGCGGTCGTCGCGGTGCGGCTCCTCGAGGCGCTCGAGTACGCGGGCATCCCGCTCGGTGCCGACGCGATCGCGCGCGGCCTGAGCGACGTGCGGTGGCCCGGGCGCCTCGAGTGGATCGAGACGAGCGCGGGGCGGCTGCTGCTCGACGCGGCGCACAACCCGGCCGGGGCGCGCGCGCTCGCGGCGTACCTCGCGGAGACGCATCCGGAGAAGCTCCCGCTGGTGTTCGGCGTCGTGAAGGACAAGGACGTGCGGGGGATGGTCGAAGCGCTCGCGCCCGTTGTAGGGTCGATCGTGGCCACGCAGGCGGCCACGCAGCGGGCGCTGCCGGCCGACGAGGTGGCGGCGGCGGCGCGGGAGGTGGCGGCGGCGCTCGACATCGAGGTCGAGCCGGATCCGCTCCGCGCCGTGCGCGCGGCCCTCGCCCGGAGCGGGCGGGCGGTGGTGGCCGGTTCGATCTTCCTCATCGGCGAGGTGCGGGGCCGGCTGGCAAAGTGATATTCTTCGTCAAATCCCTGCAATGAAACGCGCCGTGCTGATCCTCGCGAGCCTGTGCGCCCTCCCGGCGGCCGCACCTGTGGCCTCGGCGCAGCCGCTCGAAGGCTGCGGCGAGAAGTGGGAACAGGCGAGCCTCGAGTTCGTGCAGGTCACGAAGGACCACATCAAGCGGATCGGCGCGGTCGAGGTCAGCTGCGGCGACATGAAGTTCTTCGCCGACGAGATGGAGCTGTTCGTGGATCAGCACCGCCTCGTGGCGCGCGGGAACATCGTCTTCACGCAGGCGGGCAGCCGCATCGGCGCCGACCGCATGGAGTTCGACACGAAGAGCCGGACCGGCGTCTTCTACAACGCGTCGGGGACCGTCACGCTCGGCGACCGCGTGGACCGCAGCATGTTCGGGACGCAGGAGCCCGACGCGTATTTCTACGGGGAGAAGCTGGAGAAGATCGGCGAGAAGAAGTACCGCGTCACCGGCGGCGGGTTCACGACCTGCGTGCAACCGACCCCGCGCTGGGAGGTGACGAGCGGTTCAGTGACGCTCAACCTGGACGACTACGCCTTCATGCGCAACTCGCTGCTGAAGGTGAAGGGCGTGCCGGTGCTGTACCTCCCGCTGCTCTACTATCCGATCCAGGAGGACGATCGCGCCACCGGCTTTCTGATCCCGGTCTACGGCGCATCGACGCTGCAGGGACAGAAGATCAGCAACGCCTTCTTCTGGGCCATCGGCCGCAGCCACGACGCCACGATCTTCCACGACTGGTTCTCCAAGACCGGCCAGGGGGTTGGCGGGGAGTACCGGTACGCGCTGGCCGGCGGGTCCGGCACGCTGACCTCGTACCTGCTCGACGAGCCGGCGACGGACATCGCGCAGCCGGGCGGCGGAACCGTGCATCGCGACGCGCGCCGGAGCTACCAGATCAACGGCGGGTTCAACCAGGCGATCACCCCCGCGGTGCGCGCGCGTGGCAACGCGCAGTACTTCAGCGACGTCACGGTGCAGCAGCTGTACAACCACGATCCGACCCGCGCGACGAACCGACAGCGGCGGATCGGGGGCAACATCGGCGGGACGTGGGGCGCCTACGTCGTGAGCGGCACGCTGCAGCGTGACGAGATCCTCTACAACGAGACGAACTCCAACCTGGTCGGATCGCTCCCGCGGGTCGCCGTCACGCGATCGGAGAAACCCCTGGGCGGGCTACCGGTTTACTTCCAGGTGAACGGCGAGTACGGGAAACTGCTCAGGGAAGACCGCAGCGGGACGACCGTGGTGGACCGCGGGGTCCACCGCGCGGACGTCACGCCGACGGTGCGGGTGCCCTTCACGCGCTGGCCCTTCCTGACCGTGAACTCGTCGGTGGCCTGGCGCGCGACCTGGTGGAGCCGGAGCCAGGATCCTCTGAACCGCGCGCCGCTCGCCGACGATGTCTCGCGGCGTTTCTTCGATCTGCAGGCGACGCTGACCGGGCCGACGTTCAACCGCGTGTTCAACACGCCGAACGGCGGGTACGCGGAGAAGTACAAGCACGTCATCGAGCCCAATTTCACCGTCCAGCGTCTCACGGCGATCGACGTGTTCGATCGCATCCTCGTCAACGACGGGACCGACTCGATCGTCGGCAGCGTCACGCGCCTGACCTACGGCCTGACGAACCGGCTGTACGCGAAGCGGCGGCAGGGGGAGGCGTCGGCGGCACGGGAGATCGCGAGCCTGGCGCTGACGCAGACCTACTACACGGACGCGAACGCCGCCGCGTACGATCAGTACTATCAGAGCAGCTACAGCGGGTTCACGCCCTCGCGGCTCTCGCCCGTGGCGGCCAACCTCAGGGTCTCGATGACCGACGAGACGCAGGGAGAATTGCGGCTGGAGTACGACACGAAGTTCCGGGCCGTCCGCACCGTGAGCGCGAGCGGGCGTCACCACCAGGGGGGCTGGCTCGACCTGAGCGCGGGCTGGAGTCTCAGGCGGTTCATCAAGGGGCTTCCCGGCTTCGACGATCCGAACCGCAAGGACCACTACCTGAACGCGACGACGAACGTGCGCACGCGCAGCAACCGGGTGGGTGGCGCGTACGGCGTCAACTGGGACATCGGACGGTCGGCGCTGATGCAACAGCGCATCACCGGCTACTACAACGCGCAGTGCTGCGGGTTTGCGGCGGAGTTCCAGACCTACAATCTGGCGGCGGGCCTTCGCACGATCACGGGCGTGCCGCAGGACCGGCGGTTCACGTTTTCGGTCACGCTCGCGGGCATCGGGACCTTCTCACCGCCGCTCGGCGGGCTGGGAGGCGCGCAGGACGGCCGGCGGTAACGCGCGGCTGGGTCATCACATGGTCAAAGTCCTCGTCACCGGCGGCGCCGGCTTCATCGGCAGCAATTATGTCCGGCACGTGCTCGCCGCGCATCCGGACTGGCACGTCACGACGCTCGACAAGCTCACCTACGCGGGGCGCCTGGAGAATCTCAAGGACGTCTTCGATCATCCCCGCCACGCGTTCGTCCACGGCGACATCATCGACGCGGCGGTGTCCGGGCCGCTCGTGCACGACGCCGAGATCGTCGTCCACTTTGCCGCCGAGACGCACGTCGATCGCTCGATCATGAGCGCGGGGGAGTTCATCACCACCGACGTCTACGGCACATTCGTGCTGCTGGAGGCCGCGCGCGCGGCGCCGCACCTCCGCCGCTTCGTGCAGATCTCCACCGACGAGGTCTACGGGAGCGTGGCCGAGGGCGCGAGCCGCGAGACCGACGAGCTGCGGCCCCGCAACCCGTACGCCGCCAGCAAGGCGGGGGCGGACCGCCTCGCGTACAGCTTCTGGGCCACCTACAACGTCCCCGTCGTGATCGTCCGCGCGTCGAACAACTACGGCCCGTTCCAGTTCCCGGAAAAGATCATCCCGCTCTTCATCACCAACGCCATCGACAAGGCGCCGCTGCCGCTCTACGGCGACGGCCAGTACGTCCGCGACTGGCTGCACGTCAGCGATCACTGCCGCGCCATCGACCTCGTGCTGGAGAAAGGCACCTGGGGCGAGGTGTACAACGTGGGGGGCGGCAACCAGATCAGCAACCTCGATCTCACCCGCCGCATCCTCGAGCTGATGGGGCGCCCCGAGTCGCTCATCAAGCCGGTCACCGACAGGCCGGGGCACGATCGGCGGTACGCACTCGACAGCTCGAAGCTGCGCGCGATCGGATGGCAGCCGCAGATCGCCTTCGACGAAGGGCTTCGCGGGACGGTCGATTGGTACGGGCAGAACGAGTGGTGGTGGCGCCCCGTCAAGGGACGCGACGAGCAGTACCGCGCCTACTACGCCGCGCAGTACGGCAACCGCCCGACCTCCTGACGTCCTGGCCGTGCACCGCCCTGTGATCGTGACCGGCGCCGCGGGGTTCGCCGGCAGCCACCTGGCCGATCGGCTCGCGCGGAAGCTGCCCCCCGACCAGCCGCTCGTGGCGTGGCACCGGCCGGGCGGCACGCTCCCCCGCACGTGCGCGCCGCGCGTCACGTGGGCGGCTGTGGATCTGCTCGATCGCGAGGCCGTCGCGGCCGCGATCGCCGGCACACAGCCCACGGCGGTCTACCACTGCGCGGGATCGCCGCACGTCGCGAGCTCCTGGTCCGACTCGCTGGTGCCGCTCGAGTCGAACGTCCTCGGCACCCACCACCTCCTGCTCGCCGTCGAACGACACGCGCCAGACGCGCGCGTGCTCGTGCCCTCGTCCGCCCTGGTGTACGCCCCCGCCGACTGCGCGTTGGCGGAGGAGGCGCCGCTCCTGCCGCGCACACCGTACGGCTTGAGCAAGCTCGCGCAGGAACTCCTCGCGGCGCGCGCGCATGGCGACCGCGACCTGCGGACGCTGATCGCGCGTCCCTTCAACCACATCGGTCCGCGGCAGAGGGACTCGTTCGTCGCCTCCGCGTTCGCGCGGCAAATCGCGGAAGCGGAGGCCGGCCTCGGCGAGCCCGTCGTGCGCGTCGGCAACCTGGAAGCGCGCCGCGACCTCACGGACGTCCGCGACACCGTTCGCGCGTACCAGGCGATCGTGGAACGCGGCGCGACAGGGCGCACGTACAACGTCTGCTCGGGGCGCGCCTATCGCGTGGGTGAACTGCTCGAGCGCCTCATCGCGATGGCGCGCGTGCCGATGCGCGTGGCGGTGGACGCCGCGCGGCTGCGTCCCGCGGACATTCCGCTGCTGGCCGGCGACCCGTCGCGGATCGAGCGGGAGCTGGGCTGGCGCGCCGAGATCCCCATCGAGGAGACACTCGCGGATCTCCTCGCGCACTGGCGGACCGAGGTCCGGGGACGAGAGGAACGCGCGTGATCGCCTCGGCCGAGGACCGGCGCCAGGCCGTCCACATCAGTATGGGCGCCTGGGCGCTCCTGCTGCGCTGGATCACGTGGCCGCAGGCGGCGGCACTCGCCACGGTGGCGCTGCTTTTCGTGTGGCTCGTGCTGCCGCGGATCGGCGGCCGCGCGCTCTACCGGCCGGGGGACCATGCCCGCGGCTATCCCGTGGGCATGCTGCTCTACCCGTTCCTGGTTCTCCTGCTGGTACTCGTCTTCCGCGTTCGGCTGGACATCGTCGCGATGGCATGGGGCATCCTGGCGGCCGGCGACGGTTTCGCGACGGTCGCGGGACGACGCTCCCGGGGCCGCCGCGTGCCGTGGAACGCGGAGAAGAGCGTCGCCGGCACGGTGACGTTCGTCGTCGCGGGGAGCCTTGCGGCGTTCGCGCTCGGGTGGTGGACGTCGCTCGGCCAGCCCGCGCCCATGTCGCTTCAAGCGATCGCGGTGGGCGCGCTCATCGCGGCAGTTGCCGCGGGCCTCGCGGAGACAATCCCGGTTCGGCTCGACGACAACATCACTGTCGCGATCACCGCGGCGTTCGTCACGTGGTGCGTCGCGATCGCCGAGGTCCCCCCGGTCAGAGGCCAGACCGGCGCCATCATGACGCGCCTGGCTGTCGGCCTCGCGTTGAACGGGGCTGTCGCGGCCGCCGGCTGGATGGCCGCGACGGTGTCCGCGTCGGGCGTGGTCGCCGGGGTGCTGATCGGAACGATCATCTATGCGTGTGCCGGCGCGGGCGCGTGGGTGCTTCTGCTCGTCGGGTTCGCCGCGGCGGCGATCACATCGCGGGTCGGTTACAAGAGGAAGCTGCAGCTCGGGATTGCCGAGGAGCACGGCGGCCGGCGAGGGGCTTCCAACGCCATCGCGAACACAGGCGTGGCCGCCATCGCCGCCGTGCTCGCCGTGGCCACGCCGCACCGCGCAGAAGCGCTGCTGGCGCTCGCCGCGGCACTCGTGGCCGGCAGCAGCGACACCGTCGCGAGCGAGATCGGCAAGGCCTTCGGCCGGCGCACGTTTCTGCTGATCGGACTCCGTCCCGTCGCGCCCGGTACGTCCGGCGCCCTGTCGCTCGAGGGAACGGCGGCGGGGATCGCCGCGGCAGCCGCGCTCGCCGCGATCGCGGTCCGCGCCGGGCTCGTGACGCAGCCGATGCTCATCATCGTGATCGCTGCCGCCACGGCGGCGTCGTTCCTCGAGAGCGCGCTGGGCGCGACGCTGGAGGGACCGCGCATCCTGAACAACGACCTGCTGAACTTCATCAACACGGCTGCCGCGGCCGCGCTCGCCGTGCTGCTCGCGTCGAGGCTGTGATGGCAGCGGCGAGAACCTACCTCGAGCTCGGCCGCCCGTTCACGCTGATCGCCCCGGCGCTCGGCGTCCTCTCGGGCGCGGTCACGGCCGCCGGCGCGGCGCCGCCGGAGAGATGGTCCACGGCGCTCTGGGTCTATCCGCTCCTCGGTTCGCTGATGGCGGCGGTGCTCAACGCCGGCAACAACGCGCTGAACCAGATCTACGACCTCGAGATCGACCGCATCAACAAGCCGAAGCGGCCGCTTCCCAGCGGACGTGTGACGCTGCGCGGCGCGTGGATCTGTACTCTGGTCTGCTACGCACTGGCGCTGCTGCTCGCCTGGCTCGTCGCGCCGGGTGGCCGCCACGAGTGTTTCTGGATCGTGCTCGCGGCGGTCGTATGCACGTACATCTACTCGGTCCCGCCGTTGCGGACGAAACAGCTCGGCATCTGGGCGAACGTCACGATCGCGATCCCGCGCGGGCTGCTGCTCAAGGTGGCCGGCTGGTCGACCGTGAAGACCGTCATCGGCCTCGAGCCCTGGTACATCGGATCGATCTTCGGCCTCTTTCTCCTGGGCGCCTCGACGACGAAGGACTTCGCGGACATGGAGGGGGACCGCCGCGGCGGGTGCCGGACGCTGCCTATCATGTATGGCGTGTCTCGCGCCGCCTGGATGATCTCCCCATCCTTCGTCGTGCCGTTCCTGATGATCAATGCCGGCGCCTCCGCCGGCGTCCTGACCGGCAACGCCTGGCTGCTGCAGGTTCTCGGCGCCGGGATGACAGCGTACGGGATCTACGTGTGCTACCTGATGCTGCGCCGCCCGGAGGAACTCGCCGTCGAGGAGAATCACGTCTCCTGGGCGCATATGTACCGCATGATGTTCGTCGCGCAGATCGGCTTTGCACTGGCGTACGTGCTGTAGCGCCGCTGCGAGACGCTGCCGGCGGGTCCCGGTTCCGCTATCCGGCGCTGGTCGAGGGATACCAGGAGCTTTGTCCGCGCAAGCACGCGCCGGCCGCGTGCCGGAACCAGGTCCGCGCAATCGTCAATATGCTCCGGAGGAAGTACGGGCTCAGAGCGCCGTTCCGGTGGTGATCAGGCGACGGCGACGCCGTTGATCAACTGCATTTCTCTGGATTCGACGACGATCGCCCCGTCCCGGCAGCTCACGCGGAACTCCGGGCCGCCGTGCCAGCCCTGGCTGATGGGCAGCTTGAGCTTCTCTTCGATGAACCGCTTGAGGAACCGCGCGCCGAAAGCCAGGCTGTAGCCTTCCTTCACCATCTGCTCGAGCGCCTCCGGCTCCACGACGAGGCGCCGGCCCGACTCCTCGAGCGTCCGCGTCACGCGAGCCACTTCGAGCTCGGCGATCGCCCGCACGTTCTCGCGCGTGAGCGGCGTGAAGAGCACCACTTCGTCGATCCGGTTCCTGAACTCCGGCGGGAAGTGCCGCTCCAGGTCCTTGATCACGTCACCCTTCACCTGGTCGGGGCCGACGGCGCCGCTGCAGAAGCCGAGGGGGTTCGTCAGCTTGCGGAAGTGCTCGGTGCCCAGGTTCGACGTCATGATCACGATCGTGTCGCTCAGGTACACGCGCTTGCCGCGGCCGTCGGTGATCCAGCCTTCGTCGAACGCCTGCAGGAACAGGTTGAGCATGTTCGGGCTGGCCTTCTCGATTTCGTCGAGGAGGACCACCGAGTACGGGTTGTCCTTCAGCTGGTTGGTCAGCACCCCGCCGCGCTCCGAGCCGACGATCCCGCGCGGCATGCCGATCATCTTGTCCACGCCCACCGCGCCGTCCTGGTACTCGGACATGTCCACGCGGATCATCTTCTTTTCGGCGCCGAAGAGGAACTCGGCGACAGCCTTCGCGAGTTCCGTCTTGCCGACGCCCGTCGGCCCGAGGAACAGGAGCACGCCGTCAGGCCTGTCGAACCCGTCCTTCAGCGGCCCCTTGTTGAGGATCAGCCGCCGCGCGACCGCGGAGATCGCCTGCTTCTGGCCAACGACCCGGCGCGAGAGCCGCGTCTCGATGTCCTTGAAGCGGTCCGTCACGTCGCGGAAGACCATGTCCTTCGGGATTCGCGCCGCGTTCGAGATCACGTCCGCGACGTCTTCCGCGCGGACCTCGTAGCGGCGATCGATCTCCGCCCGCACGGCGGCGGTGTCGAGCCAGCCGATCACCTTGTCCGGGAGCTGGAGATGGCGCATGTACCGGCACGACATCTCGAGCGCCATGTCGATCGCCTCGTCCTGGATCCTGACCGAGTAGTTGCGTTCGAGCCTCGGCCTGAGGCTGTAGAGGATCGTGCGGGTCTGCTCGAGCGACGGTTCCTCGACATGGACGGTCCGGAAGCGGCGCGCGAGCGCCTCGTCCTCCTGGATGAACTCCTTGTACTCGCCGAGCGTCGTCGCCCCGATGATCCGGACCTCGCCCCGGGCGAGGACGGACTTGAAGACATTCGCGGCGTCCGACGGGGCGCCGAGCGCCGAGCCGGCGCCGATCATCGTGTGGACTTCGTCGATGAACAGGATCAGGTTCGGCCGTTCCTTGATTTCGCGGATCACGTTCTGGATGCGATCCTCGAACATGCCGCGGAGCATCGTGCCCGCAACCATCGTGTTCATCTGGAGGTTCACGATCTGGCAGTCGCGCAGACGTACCGGAACGCGGTCCGGCTCGAACTCGATTCGACGCGCGAGCCCCTCGGCGATGGCGGTCTTGCCAACCCCCGGCTCGCCGAGCAGCAGCACTGAGTTCGCGCGCTCGCGATGGCAGAGGATCTCGAGCACCTGGTCCATCTCGAGGTCGCGGCCGAAGACTGGCGGGACCTTGTCCTGCCGCGCGAGCTGGTTGAGATTGGTGGCGAAGTGCTTCAGGAACGGGGGCAGCTCGAAGCGCTTCTTGAGCCGCTCCTCCCGCAACTCGTGGTCGCGCATCCGCGTGGCCAGCCGGGACACCAGTGCTTCCGGCTCGATCCCGTGGCGGCGGATGATCGACACGGGGATGCCCTGCGTCTCCTCGAAGATCGCCGAGAAGAGGTCGGTCGCCTCGATCGCGTTGCGGCCGGATCGGCTCGCGTGCAGCAGGGCCAGCTTGAAGAGC
>DATHTE010000072.1:0-130471 GCA_035463475.1 Vicinamibacterales bacterium | reverse complement strand
CGTTCCCGCTGCCCGGGCTCGCGCCCGACAGGCTCCGTCCGATTGTTCAAGAGACCGTGGACGAGCTGCCGGAATTCCAGTGTGGTAACGGCGCGTTCACGTTCTGGAAGGGACATTGTCCCGGGAACGCGTATCTGACGGCCTACGCGCTGCACGTGCTTCAGGCGGCGCGCGCGGTCAAGTACACGGTGGACGCCGGCGCGATCGATCGCGCGATCGCGTACCTGGAAAGCGCGATGGCGGATCCGCCGCCACAGAACGAAGGCTGGTGGCCCGCGTATACGGCCTGGCAGTCGTTCGCCGCGAACGTCCTCGTCCGCGGGGGCCGCAACCAGGACTCGAACCTCACGCGACTCTATCGCTATCGCGACCGCATGCCGGTATTCGCGCTGGCCTACCTCTATGACGCCATCGCCGCGGGCAACGCCGGCGACACGCGCCTCGCCGATCTCCAGCGCCGCATCGCGAACGCGATTTTGCCCGAAGGCGGGATGTCGCACGTCGAGGAGCTGGCGGATCCGTACCTGCTCTGGTTCTGGAACTCGAACGTTCGGACCACCGCCATCGTGCTGGACACGATGATCCGCCGCGACATGGACGCCGCGGCGGTTCGCGCGATGGTGCAGTGGCTCGTGCGCGCGCGGAAGAACGGCCGCTGGAACAACACGCAGGAGAACGCGTGGGCGCTGGCGGCGCTCGTCTCCTACTACCGCACGTACGAGAGCGAGACGCCGGACTTCCGCGCCACCGTGCGGCTCGGCCGTAGCGAGCTGGCGGACCATACGTTCCGCGGCCGCTCGACGGAGGCGGTGTCGTCGGAGCTCCCGATGGCGCGCCTGATCAAGGGGGGCACGCCGCAGGAGCTGACGTTCCGCCGTGAAGGCACCGGCACGCTGTTCTACTCCAGCCGGCTGCAGTACGTCACCGCCGCCGCGAACCTGCAGGATATGGATCAGGGCATCCGGGTGCAGCGCCGCTACGAGAAGTTCGTGGACGGCGAGGCGGTCTCCGCCGGCACGTCGTTCGCGGCGGGCGATTTGGTGCGCGTGACGCTTTCGTTGGCCCTGCCGAAGGAGCGCCGGTACGTTGCGGTCACCGACCCGCTCCCCTCGGGCCTGGAGCCGATCGAGTCATGGTTCGCCACGACCGCGCAGGCGCTGGCGGAGGAGCAGGAGCAGGCCGAGTCCGGCGGCTCCTGGTTCACCTGGTGGGAGCGCGGCGGCTTCGATCACGTGGAGCGCCACGACGATCGCGTGCAGCTCTTCGCGACGCGTCTCGCCGAGGGCGAGCACGAGTTCTCGTATATCACGCGCGCCACCACCGCCGGCACCTTTGTCACGGCGCCGGCGCACGCGGAAGAAATGTACGCACCGGAGATCTTCGGCCGGACGGCCACGACCACGATCGGAGTCAGGCGATGACGCGGCGGCGCGGGGTCGCGGGCGCCGTCGCGATCCTGATCGCGATCGTCCTGTGGCTGCGGCTCGGGCCGCTGCCTCCGCGCTTACTGGATGAGGACGGCGTGCCGTCAACCGTCGTCCTCGACCGGAACGGCGTCGTGCTGTACGAGGCGCGCTCGTCGCGCGGCGATCGATCCACGCGCATGCGCCCGGAGGCGATCCCGCCCGTGCTGCTCGCCGCGACGCTCGCAGCGGAGGATCACCGGTTCTGGGCGCATCCGGGCATCGATCCGGTATCCATTGCGCGCGCCGGTCTGCGCAACCTGCGGGCAGGACGTACGGTCCAAGGGGGCTCGACGATTACGCAGCAGGTCGCGAAGCTGCTCCTCGCCCGGCGGCAGGGCACGCGCGCCCAGGGCTGGCGCGCGAAGGCGTACGAGGCGCTCGTCGCGTTTCGGCTCGAACACCGCCTCTCCAAGCGCGAAATCCTGGCGCTGTATCTCACGTGGGCCCCTTACGGGAACCAGATTGTCGGCGCGGAGCGGGCGAGCCGCGCGTACTTCGATCGCGACGCTGCCGCGCTGACCCCGGCGCAGGCCGCGTTCCTCGCGGCCCTTCCGCAGCGCCCGTCGTCGTTCAACCCGTGGCGCGACGCGGCGAAGGCGCGAGGACGGCAGCAGGCGGTGCTTCGGAGGATGCACGCGATCGGTCTGCTGAACGCGGCGGAGTTGCGGCTCGCGCTTGCGGAGCGCGTGGCGCCGGTGCCTGGTGGCGCGGGCGTGATCGCGCCGCATTTCGTGCAAAGAGTGTTGTCGATGACCGGCAGCGCGCGGCCGGAACGGATCGAGACGACGCTCGACGCCAACCTGCAGCGATCGATTGCGGGCATCATCGCCGCGCGGCGCGAGGATCTGCGCGCTCACGGCGCGCGCCACGTGGCGGTTGTCGTGCTCGACAACGCGACGGCCCAATGGCTGGCGTGGGAAGGATCGGGGGATTATTTCGACCCGCAGGGGGGCGCGATTGACGGCGTGCAGGCGCCGCGGCAGCCGGGCTCGGCGCTCAAACCGTTCACCTACGCACTCGCCTTCGAGCGTGGCTACGGTCCGTCGAGCGTCCTCCCGGATATCCCGTCCAGTTTTCCGACCGCGGACCCCGGGGTGTTCTACGCGCCGGTCAATTACGACGGCCGCTACCGCGGCCCGCTGCTCGCGCGCGCGGCGCTCGCGGGATCGGAGAACGTTCCCGCGGTCGCCCTCTTGTCGCGTCTCGGCCCGGCGTCGCTGTTGCGGCTGCTGCGGCGCGCGGGGATCGCGACGCTCGAGAAGTCGGCCGCGTTCTACGGTCTGGGGCTCACGCTCGGCAACGCGGAGATCAGGCTCGACGAGCTGACGGCCGCCTACGCGGCGCTCGCGCGCGGCGGCGTCGCGGTCGCGCCGGGATTCCTGCGCGGCGAGCGCACGCCGCTGGCATCCGAGCGGCTGCTCTCGGCGCGCGCCGCGTATTGGGTCACCGACATCCTCGCGGATCCCGACGCTCGCGAGTATGTGTTCGGGCGAGGCGGCAGCCTGGAATTTCCGTTTCCGGTCGCCGCCAAGACGGGCACCTCGCAGGCATATCGCGACAACTGGGCGATCGGGTACACGCGCGAGGTCACGGTCGGCGTCTGGGTTGGCAACTTCGACCGGACTCCGCTGCGCAACTCGTCGGGCGTGACGGGCGCAGGGCCGATCTTCCATGCGGTGATGCTCGCGGCGATGGAGCGCGCCGGCGCCGCGGCCGCCACCGGCCCTGGCGCGACGGCGTTCGACATCGTGCCACCGACCGCCGACGTGGAGAGGCGGCGTGTCTGCCTGTTGTCGGGGATGGTGGCGAATTGGTGGTGCCCGCGCCGCCAGTGGGAATCGGTCGCGCGCGACGCGGACGCGCGCCCGTGCTCCTGGCATCACCTCGCGGACGAGGGGCTGCTGACGATCTGGCCGGCCGAGTACCGCTCGTGGGCCGCGTCCAATGTGGCTGCCACGAATTTTTCCCAAAACTGGGAAGAATTCGTGGCAGCCACAAAACCGAGCGGCGCACAAAATCGTAAGCCGGGCGCGCCAGCGGGCGGGCTCTCGATCGTGAACCCCCCGCCCGGCGCGATCTATCTGCTCGATCCGACGCTCCGACCCGAATATCAGACGCTGCCGCTGCGCGCGGCAGGCGCGTCGGGCGACGTGACGTGGCACATCGATGGCCGTCCGGTCGGACGCGGCGCCGCGGAACGCGCGATCCACTGGCCGCTCGCCGCCGGCCGCCACACCGTCGCCGCCGAAGACGCGCGCGGACGTCGCGCCGTCACCACGGTAATCGTCCGGTGACGGGACCCGAACCAAGAGCACCTGAATCCGAAGAACCGGAACGCGAAGAACCTGAACCTGGGGAAGCTGGGGAACCATCAGCGAAGGTCGCGATAACCGGCGCGTGATCGCTCGTGCCGAACTCGCGCTGCGACACGAACGACTGCGCCCGCGCGGCGAGCGCCTCGCTGGCCAGGATGTAGTCGATCCGCCACCCGATGTTCCGCTGGCGCAGGTTGCGCCACGGCGCCCACCACGTGAACAGCGCGTCGTCGTCCGGGTGGAGGCGCCGCGCGACGTCCACGAGCCCCTGCCCGAGCAGTCGCTCGAAAAGCGCGCGTTCCTCCGGAAGCTGTCCGATCGCCCTCGGCTTGCGCTCCTTGGGGTGCACATCGATGTCCGCCCGCGCCACGTTCAGGTCGCCGCAGATCACCAGGGAGGCGCCGGTCGCGTGAAAACTCGCGGCGAAGCTCTCCATCGCCTCCAGGAACCGCAGCTTGCCGGGGAAATCCTTGCCGCCGTTCGGCACGTAGATTGATGCGACGGTCAGTGGGCCCTCTCCCGTTTCGACCTGCCCGAGGACGACGCGGTTCTCGAGATCGAACGGCGGATGCGAGAACTCGGGGCGCGGGAAGCTCGCCTTGCTCACGTGGAGCCCGACGCCCGAGTAACCCCGCTCACCGTGCCAGTAGCACCAGTAGCCCTCCAGATCGCACAGCTCGGGCGCGAGCTGCCCCGGCGCCGCCTTGATTTCCTGGAGGCAGAGCACGTCCGGGCGCTCCCGCGCGAGCCACTCCTGCAGCTGCCCGGCGCGGGCCCGGATGCCGTTCACGTTCCACGTCGCGATCTTCACGGCCGCGTCAAGGAAGGTTCGCGGGGTGCGCCTGGTCCACGAAGGCGGCGATCGCGGCGGCCGGCCGCGCGCCCGATGTTCGCGCGAGCTCGCGGCCGCCGTGGAACAGCGCCATCGTGGGGATGGACTGAATCCCGAGCCGGGTCGCGACGTCGGAGAGCGCGTCGGTGTCGAGCTTTGCCACGACGATCCGGCCGGCGTGCGACGTGGCCACCTTGGCGAGTTCCGGGGCCACCATGCGGCAGGGGGCGCACCATGCCGCCCAGAAGTCCACGAGCACGGGGAGGGCAGAGTAGTCGATGAGCGCGGCGAACTCCTCCGCGGTTCGCACCTCCACGGGCGAGGCGGGAGGCGGAACGTCGGCCTGGCACTTGCCGCAGCGCGCCCCTCGATCGAGCGATTCGAAACGGATGCGGTTGCGCTGCCCGCAGCGCTCGCAGACGATCAGGACGCCTGTTGTATCGAACTGGAGCCGGTCCATCCTTCGATTCTAGTGGAACAGGCGCCTTGGAACCGCGGAGGACGCTGAGAACACGGAGGCGTGGCTGCCGGCCAGGCAGGCCCGACGAAGTCCGACGAAAGTCGGGCCAGCGTTCAGGCCGGACCTCCGGCATTCGCGGCGTCCTCTGCGGTTCGAGTATTCCCGCCCGGCCTCAGGTATGCTCGTCTCCAGATGCAGGGACACTCGCGCGCACAGCTCGTCCGCTGGGTGGACGCCGAGGATCGGCAGTTCAACGCGCTGCTCGACGCCGCGTTGGCTGGCGTCAGCGCGCGCGGCACGTGCGATCTGTACGACTCGCGCCCGGTGAGCTGCCGGACGGACGGGCCGCCGGTCCGGATTGGGGGACAGGATCTCCCGCCCTGCCGTCTGTGTTTCACGTCCGCGGCGCCCCATGAAATCGAGCGCGCGCGCGTCGAGATTGACAACGAGCGCGTCGAGGAGGACCTGCTGGCCGCGCTGCAGCAGGCGGGCGCGATCTCACAGGTCACCTGCGTAGCCCTCGCCCTCGCCGCCAACGCATGAAACCCGTCCAAACCAGCGCCCTCGAGCGGTTCCTGCGATACGTGCGCCTCGATACGCAATCGAGCGAGGCGTCCGTCTCCGTCCCGAGCACGCCCGGGCAACTGACGCTGATGCGCATGCTCGCCGGCGAGCTTCAGGCGCTCGGCGTGGCCGATGCCGCCGTCGACGAGTTCGGATACCTGATGGCGACCCTGCCGGCCACCGCCGGCCGCGAGGACGCGCCGGCGATTGGCTTTCTGGCGCACGTGGACACGTCGCCCGAAATGAGTGGGCAGGACGTCAACCCCATCGTGCACCGGGCTTACGATGGGCGAGACGTCGTGCTCCCCGACGATCCGTCGATGGTGCTGCGCGTCGAGGATGACCCCGAGCTGCGATCGCAGCTGGGCAACGACCTGGTCACGGCGTCCGGCCGGACGCTGCTTGGCGCGGACGACAAGGCGGGCGTGGCGGAGATCGTAGCCGCGGCCGAGTACCTGCTCGCGCACCCCGAGATCCCACGCGGCACGGTCCGCATTGCCTTCACGCCGGACGAGGAAATCGGGCGCGGGACGAAACATCTCGACGTCGGAAGGTTCGCAGCGACGGCGGCCTACACGATCGATGGCGGCGCGCGGGGAGAGCTGGAGTACGAGAGCTTTTCGGCCGACACGGTGATCGTGACGTTCCACGGCTTCAATACTCACCCCGGGTACGCGAAAGGGCGGATGGTGAACGCGCTGCGCGCCGCGGCGCGGTTCGTGGCGGCGCTGCCCGCAGATCGCCTCTCGCCCGAGACGACCGAGGGGTATGATGGCTACGTTCACCCGTACGTCGTGGATGGCGGGACCGAGCGGACGCGCGTGCGCGTCCTTCTGCGCGATTTCGACACGCGGCGCCTGCGGGAGTATCGAACGCTCGTGGAGGACGCCGCGCGGGGGGCCGCCGCGAGCACGCCGGGCGTGCGCGTCGACGTGGCGGTCGAGGAGTCCTACCGCAACATGCGCGAGGTGCTCGAGCGGCATCCGCTGGTGGTCGATCGCGCGCGGGAGGCGATCCGGGCGGCGGGCCTCGAGGTCCGCGAGAAACCCATTCGCGGCGGGACGGATGGATCGCGGCTCTCCTTCATGGGGCTGCCCACGCCGAACCTGTTCGCCGGCGAGCACAACTTTCACTCGCGCCTGGAGTGGGTCTCGGCGCAGGACATGGACGCCGCGGTCGCCGTGATCGTGAATCTCTGCCAGATCTGGGCGGCGTGATGCAGATGTCACTGCCTTTCGACGAGCGCCGGACGAGCGAGCTGCCGCGCCCGGTGCGCGTCGGCACCTCCGTGCATCTCGTGCGCTTCGTCCGCGTGCGGCGCGCGCGGCGGTACGTTCTGCGCATCAGGCCCGACGGCACGCTGCGGGTTGCCGTGCCGCCGCACGGCACCCTCGCGCAGGCGACGTCGTTTGTCCGCTCGCAGCGCGCCTGGATCGAGCGCGAACGCGCGAAGGCGATGCGCGCCGCCGCGGCGCAGCCGAGCGCCGCGGATCTCGCCGCGCTGAAAAAACGCGCGCAGCAGGAACTCCCGCCGCGGTTGCTGACGTTTGCCGCGCGGCATGGCTTCAACGTCACCCGCGTGACCGTGCGCAGCCAGCGGACGCTCTGGGGCTCGTGCTCGCGCCGCCGCGGGAGCGTGTCGCTCAACTGGCGGCTCATTCGCATGCCCGCGCACGCCCGCGACTACATCCTGCTGCACGAGCTCGCGCACCTCCGCTATCCCGATCATTCCCGCCGGTTCTGGAAGCTTCTCGCGGCGATGTGCCCCCG
This sequence comes from Vicinamibacterales bacterium, assembly GCA_035463475.1. GTDB lineage: Bacteria > Acidobacteriota > Vicinamibacteria > Vicinamibacterales > 2-12-FULL-66-21 > JACPDI01. The sequence goes on along the minus strand of DATHTE010000072.1, from coordinate 123,064 downwards.
TTACCGGGACGCTCACCGCTGGCTGCGGCGCAACGGGCACATGCTGTAACGCGGGCGCCGGGGGTGGTAGTGTACCCCCATGCTGAAGAAAGCCTTCTTCGTTCCGGCGGCGCTCATCGCCGCCGCGATCGCCGCACTGGCCGCGGAGCCGCGGCCCATGACCATCGACGACCTGATCACGGCGGTGCGCGTCAGCGAGCCCCAGCTCTCGCCCGACGGCCGCACCGTGATCTACGTCCGCACCACGACGGACGGCCAGACCGGCCAGCGCAACGCCGACATCTGGGCCGTGCCGGCGGACGGCTCGGCCGCGCCGAAACTCCTGGTCGGCGGGGAGCGCTCTGACAACTCGCCGCGCTTTCTCCCCGACGCCAAGCGGATCGCGTTCATCTCGTCGCGCGAGGGAACCCCGCAGATCTACACCGCGGACCTCGACGGCGGCAACGTCAGGCAGATCACGAAACTGGCCGCGGGTGCGCAGACGCCGTACGTCTTCTCGCCGGACGGCCGGAAGGTTGTGTTCGTCTCCGACGTCTATCCGGAGTGCGGCGACGAGGCGTGCAACAAGCAGCGGGCGGAGGAGGCCGAAAAGAACCCGGTGAAGGTCCGCCGTATCACGCGCCTGCTGTTCCGCCACTGGTCCGAATGGCGGGAGCACGTCCGCCATCACGTCTTCGTGACCGACCTGGAGTCGGGCGCCACGCGCGATCTCACCCCGGGCGACCACGATTCGCCGACGTACTTCTACGAGGATGGCGGGATCGCCATCTCGCCTGACGGCCAGGAGGTCGCGTTCGTCTCGAACCGCGACGGCAACGACAAGGAGGCCTGGACGACCAACCAGGACGTGTTCGTCGTGCCCATTGGCGGCGGAACGGCGAAGAAGATCACGAGCGGCGCCGGTTACGACAGGCAGCCCGTCTACTCCCCCGACGGCCGGTCCATCGCCGTGAAGGCGCAGCGCCGCGCCGGGTTCGAAGCGGATCGCTGGTACATCGACGTGTACGATCGCGCGACCGGCCAGCGCCGGACCGTCTTCGAGACGCCCGACCTCTCCGTGGGGGACTACGCCTTCGCCAGCGACGGGAAGACGATCCTCTTCACCGCGGCGGATCGCGGCGTGGAGAACCTGTACAGCGTCGCGTTCCCCACTGGCGCTCCGGCCGTCGTGGCGAAGGGTGGCGCGGTCTCCGCCTTCGATGCCGGCAACGGCTTCACCATCTTCTCGCGCAGCACGCTGACCTCGCCGCCGGACATCTTCCGCGTCGACCTCGCAACCCGCCGCGAGACGCGCATCACGAAGGAGAACGAGGGCTGGCTGCGGGACGTGACGTTCACGCCGGCTGAGAGCCGGACCGTCACGGGCGCCGCCGGCGCGCAGGTTCAGTACTGGCTGATCCGGCCCCCGCGCTTCGACGCGTCGCGGAAGTACCCGGTCGTGTTCCTCATCCACGGCGGACCGCAGGGCGCCTGGGAGGACGCATGGTCGTACCGCTGGAACCCCCAGCTCTGGGCCGCGCAAGGCTACGTGATCGCCGCGCCGAACCCACGCGGCTCGACCGGCTTCGGGCAGAAGTTCGTCGATGAGATCTCGCAGGACTGGGGCGGGAAGGTGATGGTCGATCTCGAGGCGGTGTTCGACGAGGTCGCGCGCCTGCCGTTTGCCGACGCGCAGCGCATGGGCATCGCGGGCGCGAGCTACGGCGGGTACGCGGTGAACTGGCTGATCGGCCACACCAACCGCTTCAAGGTCGCGGTGTCCCATGACGGCGTGTTCAACGCCGAGTCGATGGCGTTGGCGACCGAGGAGCTGTGGTTCCCCGAGTGGGATTTCGGCGGGCCGGCGACGTCGGCCGCCGCGCGCGCGAACTTCGACAAGTGGTCGCCGCACCGCTTCGCGGAGAACATGAAGACGCCGACGCTCGTGATCACAAACGAGCTGGACTACCGCGTGCCGGTGGACCAGGGGATTCAGCTGTTCACGGCGCTGCGCCGGAACGGCGTTTCCAGCGAGATGCTGATCTTCCCGGACGAAGGGCACTGGGTGCTCAAGGCGCTCAACAGCCGCGCGTGGCACGAAGCGGTGTTCGGCTGGTTGAAGAAGTATCTTGCGCCCGGTACGCATAGCTGATCCGGACGACCCGCGCGTCGCCCTCTACCGCAGCGTGCGGGAGCCCGAGCTGCTGCGCGACCACGGCGTCTTTCTCGCCGAGAGCCGCCTGGTCGTGCAGCGTCTCCTCGAGCAGTCCCGCTTCGCGACGCGATCCGTCCTCGTGACGCCCGCCGCGCACGCCGCGCTCGACGATCTCCTCGACGCGGCGCCGTGCCCGGTGTTCCTGGCCGAGCGCGACCTCTTCGACCACCTCGCGGGCTTCGACATCCACCGCGGATGCCTCGCGATCGCGGAACGGGGGCAGCCGGTCGCGCTCGACGAACTGCTCGCCGGACGGGGCCCGCTGGTGATCCTCGAACGCGTGGGCAATCCCGACAATGTCGGCGGGGTCTTCCGCAACGCGGCGGCGCTCGGCGCCGCCGGCGTGGTGCTGTCCCCCGGTTGCGGCGATCCGTTGTACCGGAAAGCCATTCGCACCTCGATGGGAGCGGTGCTGACCCTGCCGTTCGTCACGCTCGACGACTGGCCCGGCCCGTTGGAGGCCCTGCGCTCGCACGGCTGGGCCCTTGTCGCGTTGACGCCGGCCGGAGACGTTCCTGGCATCGCCACGCTCGCGCCCGATCTCCGCCCGCGCCGCGTGGCCCTGCTCCTCGGGCACGAAGGTGAGGGGCTGAGCAGCGAGGCCGCGACGCTTGCTCACGCCCGCGCCCGGATTCCGATGCGAACGGGGATCGACTCGCTGAACGTCGCCGCCGCGGCCGCCATCGCGCTGTACGAGCTGGGCCGGTCCAATCTCCCCTGACCTTTTCTCCCCGTTCTCTCGTCTAACCCGGCGTCAGGAGGAGCCATGCGATCTGTTTTGTCGCTCGCGTTCGCGTCGGCGCTCGTCTGCCAGGCGGTGCCGCTGCTGGCACAGAGCCGGACCGTCGAGCAGACCCTGCCGCTGAACCCCGGCGGTGCCCTGAGCCTGCGTGCCACGAAGGGGACCGTTCGACTGACCGCCTGGGATCGCGCGGACGTGCAGATCCGCGCGCGCATCGAAGCCACGTCCCGGATGAGCGATGACTATGCCCAGCGAGCCGTCGATGCCACGCAGGTGGACATCGATGCCGAGCCGAACCGCATCAGCATCCGATCCAACTACGAAGCGGTGTCCGCGACGTGGAGCGGCTGGGGTCGTGACTCGGGCGGCCTGCCAGACATCCATTACGAGATCCAAGCGCCCAGGAGCCTCAGGCTCAGTCTCGACATCGATCGCTCGAACTCGACGATCGCGGGCTTTGAAGGACGGATCACCATCGAGGCGGACCGCAGCGAGCTGCGCGTGAACGACGTCGCGGGGGACGTTCGCGTGGAGATCGATCGCGGTGGAAGTTCGCGGTTCGACAACGTGCGCGGGTCGTTCTCGCTCGAAGGGGACCGGACGGACATCGATCTGTCGCTCGCGAGCCTCACCGATCAGGGACGGCTCGAGCTCGATCGCGGTGACGCGCGGATCCGCGTGGCCGCGGGTCAGCCGCTCACGCTGCGCACGGATGTCGAACGGCGCGGCTCGTTCGATTCCGAGCTGCCGGTCCAGATCACGGGCGGCACCGAGAGGAGCCCGGAAGGCACGATCAACGGCGGCGGTCCGACGTTCACCGTGGTGGCGCACCGCGCTCGCGTGACGCTTCGGAAGATGTAGCCGCCGAGCACGCGATGATGTCCCGCGGGCTGGCTGCGACCTGCAGCCCCACGAGTTCGGCCGGATCGAAGCGGAACCCGTAGCCGTAAGCCGCCAGGCACACCCGCGCGCCGGCGTTCCGCGCCGTCTGAAGGTCGATTCGGGAATCGCCGACCAGGAGCGTCTCGTCCGGCGCGGCCTGGAAGCGATCCATGAGGTGGAGGAGCGCGCCGGGATCCGGTTTGCGAGGGTAGGGCGCGTCACCTCCAATCACGGCCGCGAAGAAGCGGTCGAGTCCGAGTCCCGCCAGGATTCGCAGCGTCGGGCTCGCGGGCTTGTTGGTGAGGACGGCCAGCGGCGCGCCTTCGTGCAGGGCCGCGAGCATTTCCGGGACCCCCTCGTACGGCCGCGTGTGATCCAGCAGCCGTCCGCCGTACAGCGCCAGGAACCGCTGCAGCGCGTCCGGACATGCCGCGGGGTCCACTCCGGCCGCCCGAAGCGCGCGCCCGACGAGCACACGCGCGCCTTCGCCGACCATGTCGGTGACGGTGGCCTCCGCGAGCGGCGGCCGTCCAATCTCCGCGAGCATCGCGTTGACGCTCGACGCGAGGTCCGCCCGCGAATCGATCAGCGTGCCATCGAGATCGAACACGATCAGCCGCACGTAGGGGCTACTCACCTCGAAGAATCGCCCCGAGGGGCAGACCGACGATCCGCCTGGCCGGCACCGCGCAAGCCAGGGTCGCGATCACCATCAGCAGGATGCCCACCGCGGCGAACGTGACGGCATCTCCGGCGCTCACACCGAACAGGAGCGATGACACCAGCGGCGCGCCGAACGCCGCCGCGAGCAGGCCCACGCCGATTCCGATCGCGACCACGCGCATGCCCTGGGCCACGACCAGCGTCAGGACCTGTCGCGGGCTGCCGCCGAGCGCCAGGCGCACGCCGATGTCCTTGGAGCGCTGCTGCACGTGGAAGGCCATCACGCCGTAGATGCCCACGATCGAGAGGAGCAGGGCGACGCCCGCAAACGCGCCGACGAGGAGGGTGAGCGACCGCGGCCGCTCCAGCGATCGTTCCACGAGATCGTCAACGGTGGCCACGCTCGAAAAGGGCAGTCCCGGATCGAGGTCGCGGATCGCCTGCCGAACCGCGGGGAGGACACCTTCCGGGCTGATGCGAGTCCGCACCACGAGATACCGCGTGCGCGACGCCAGGGGCATGGGCCAATAGACGGTGCCTTCATCCGGACGGTTCAATCCCGCGTACTTCACTTCGCTGACGATCCCGACGACGGCGGTCCACGGGCATGCCGTGCAGCCGCCTTCGCGGAAGCGCTTGCCCACCGCGCTCCCCTTCGGAAAGAACCGCTGCGCCCACGCGCGATCCACGACCACGGTCTCGACGTTCTCCTCGCGAACGTCGCGATCGTCGAGCAGACGGCCCTCGAGAAGTCTGAGGCCGAGAAGCTTGAAGTACTCAGGCGTGACGGCCACCCACGGCGCCACGGGTTGGGATTGACCCGGTGGGGTCGGGAAGTCCTCGAGATTGAAGTTGTTGAAGTTGCCTACGTCGTCTGGTGGACGACCGTCCGCGAACGCAACGGCCGCGACGCCCGGCAGCCGCTCGATGCGGCGCTCGAGTTCATCCCAGAAGGACGCCACGCGCGACTCTTCCGGGTACGTTTGCGCAGGCAGCGAAACAGATCCGGTCAGGAGGTTCCTGCTGTCGAACCCCAGGTCCACGCGGCCGAGCGCGCTGAGGCTCGCCGTGAGGAGGGCGGCGACAATCAGAAGTGGTGTGGCGATGGCGAACTGACTTCCAACGAGTACCCGCCGCATGCGCCGGACCGCCACCGTGGCCGTCGCCGTGCGCCCGCTGGACCGCAGTGATTCGTCGAGGTGGTGTGCGGTGCCATGCAACGCCGGGATCAGACCGAACAGGAGACCGCTGCACGCGGTGAGCGCGACGAGCAGCCACAGGACGGCTCCATCGAGCGCGATCTCGGCGGTGCGTGGAAAGTAACCGGCCCCGAACTCCCGCATCACGGTCGTGCCGGCCCACGCAATCGCCGCGCCGACAACCGCGGCGCCGACCGCGAGCATCCCGCTCTCCGTCAGCAGGCAACCCACGACCCGCGCTCGCGACGCGCCCAGCGCGGCGCGAAGGGCCAACTCCGGACGCCGGCTGGCCGCCCGTGTCACGAGCAGGCTCGACGCGTTCGCGCAGGCAATCAACCACACGAGACCCACGGCAGCGAGCGCGAGCCCGGCCATCGTCCAGACGTCGCCGATGATGGCGGCCTGCAAGTCCATCATGCTCCACGTCGCCTTTTCGTCCTGATAGGACGCGCGCCAGAGCGGGAACATGCGGCGGTTGATCGCGCGCAGCTCGCCGGCCGCGCGGGACCGGTCCGCGCCCTCCCGGAGACGGCCGAGCGTCGTATACAGGAACGGGCCCTTGCGCCGTGGCGGCTCCCATTGCGCGACGACGAAGAACTCCCGCGCCTGTTCGAGCGGTCCCACGGCTGCGGGAAGGACGCCGACGAGCGCGTGCTCCCTGCCATCGAGCCGGATCGGCCGTCCGATGACGCTCGCGGCACCTCCGAGGCGGCGCTGCCAGAAGCCGTGGCTCACGATCACGGCCGGGGTGCTGCCCGGCCGGCCATCGTGCTCTGTGAAGTCGCGACCCATCCGCGGCTTCAGTCCGAGCAGCCCGAAGTACGTCCACGTCACTTCTCTGCCCCGGAGCCGCTCGGCCACATCGCCGTCGCTGAACGCCATCGCGCGATCGGTGAACGCGGCGATCCGATCGAAGTGGGTCTGCTGCTGGTCGAGCGCCAGGTAATCGGCGACCGAGAACCGGAAGACGTTCGGCGGCGCGTCGGTGTAGATGCGCACGAGCCGCCCCGCGTCCGGATACGGGAGGGGCCGCAGCAACCCCGCATGGACTGCGCTGAAGATCGCGGTGGTCGAGCCGATGCCGAGTCCCACCGTTGCCACGATCGTCGCCGCCAGCACTGGCGCGCGCAGCAGGCCGCGAAGGCTGATTCTGAGGTCCTGCGCGAACTCGTGGATGATCAAGCCCCGCTCCTTTCCGAGGACTTGCCGGCGGCAGTGCCGGCAACCTGCAACTACTCGCTCCGAAGCGCGCCGGCCGGATCGACGCGGATTGCCCGCAGCGCCGGCAGCGTGCACGCGCCGGCAACGACCGCCACGGTCGCCAGCGCGAGCGCAGCGTAGGTCCGCGGATCCGTGGGGGACACGCCGTACACGACCGCGCGCATCAGACCGCTCGCCGCCAGCGCCGACGGAATACCAACCGCCAGGCCGGCGGCGGCGCACGCGAGCGCTTCCGCCGCGACCGCCGCCATGATACGTCCGCGTCCCGCGCCCAGCGCCAGCATGATGCCGATCTCGCGACGGCGCCGGGTCACCGAGTACGCCACCACGCCGTAGACCCCGACCACGGCGAGCAACAGCCCCAGCGCAGCAGACCCCGTGAGGAGTACCATCATCAGCCGTGGCCGCCCCAGGCTCGTCCCGACCTTCGCCCTCATCGTCTGGACGTCGGAGATCGGAACCTGGCGATCGACGGATCGGATCGCCTCTCGAACGGCGGGGACGAGCGCGAGCGGGTCGCCGGGGGTGCGAATGGCGACCATCATCGCGTTGATGGAGGTCTGCGTGATGGAGGTGTAGATCTCGGGGGCGGGGTCGGTCGTGAGCGCATCGTGCCTGACGTCTCCGACAACACCGACGACCGTCATCCACGCGGACTGAATGCCGCCGCCGCGAATTCGCAGCCGCCCGCCGACCGCCGCGCCGGTCGATCCAAAGTGCTTCTTCGCGAGCGCCTGGTTGACGATCACGGCGTCCAGTCGCGCGGCATCCTGCGGCACGAAGTCGCGGCCGGCGACGAGCGGCTGGCCGATCGACCTGAAGTACCCGGGCGTGGCGATCCGGAGGCCCGCGGTAGGGCGCGACGTTCCCGCCGGCACCTCGAGACCCTGGATGTCGAGCGCCGCGGTCCACGAATAGCCGCTGAACGGCAGGTGCTGGATCGCGCCAGCCGCGCTGACGCCCGGGAGTGCCCGCAGGCGCTCGAGCACGAGGTCGTAGTAGGCGGACGTGGAGCGCGACTGCTTGATGCCGACGTAGGTCGGCTGCAGGTGCAGCGTCAGCACGCGATCCACGTCGAAGCCGGGATCGACGTGCTGGAGGCGGAGAAGGGTCTGCACCATCAGGCCCGCGCCAATCGTCAACACGAGGGCGAGCGCGATCTCCGCGGACACCAGCGCCGCGCGCGTGCGCTTGTTGTGCCGCGACTCGCTCGCCATCCCCGACCGAAACAACGGACCGGTCCTGACGCGGCCCGCACCGAGTGCAGGGGCGACGCCGAACGCGATGCCCATCAGGACGGCGGCCCCGAGCATGCCTGACGTCACGAGCCGGTCTATGGCGATCTCGCCAACCCGCGGCGTGTTCGCGGGCAGCAGCGCCACGAGCGCCGGCAGCGCCGCGCGCGCGAGGGCGAGGCCCGCGATCCCGCCGGCGACCGCCACGAGGACGCTCTCGGCGAGCAGCTCGCGGGCGATCCTCGCACGTGAGGCGCCGACCGCCGCCCGCACCGCCATCTCGCGGCTTCGGCCGGCGGCCCGGATCAACAGCAGGGTGCCGACGTTCGCTCCCGCAATCAGCATGATCAGCCCGACCGCCGCCCCCACGAGAACGAGCGACGAGCTGACGTCGCCAACAGTGGCCGATCGCAGGTCCTGCAGCGCGGCCGTGCGCCCGTAGTCGTCCGGGTAGTTGCGGTGCCGCCGCAGCTGCGGGATCAGGGAGCGATAGTCCCCCTCCGCGCGTGCAAGAGTGACTTCGGGCGCCAGCCGCGCCACGAACAGTGAGAAGGAGAGCTGGTGGTACCACGCCGCTGGGTCGAGTGCGAATGGCGTGTACGCGTCGCTTCGCAACCCGAACACCTCGAAGGCGGGCGGCATGACGCCCAGCACCTCGAAGGGCAGTCCCTCCAGCCGCACGACGCGCCCGACGACCGCCGGATCCTTCCCGAAGCGCTGCACCCACAACGTGTAGCTGAGCAGAACGACAGTGTCGGCGCCCCTCCGCGCATCCCGATCCGTGAAGGTGCGGCCGATGACGGGCGAGACGCCGAGGGTCCCGAACAGGTTGCCGGACACACGCGCCACCGTAATCTTGGCCGGCTCGCCCGCACCGGTCAGCGCCATGGTCCAGCCGGGGGCGATGGTGGCAAGCGCGCCAAACATCGGCGCGTGCTCCCGCAGGTACACCAGGTCGGCGTTCGACTGGAAGCGCTGCGGCCAGACGGCGACCAGCCGGTCCGGGTCGGCAAACGGCAGCGGCTTCAGGAGGACTCCATAAACGACCGCCAGCACGGCAGTGTTCGCGCCCGCCGCCAGCGCGAGCGTCAGGACCGCGACTGCCGTAAACCCGGGCCGCCGCAGCAGCGAACGGATCGCCATCCGGACGTCATGAGACACGACGCACCTCCGGACTACTTGGACGGAACGGGAGAACCCCAGTTAGCTGCCGGCGGATATCGGATTGAACTCCCCGGAACCCTGAACCCTGGACCCTCTAAACCCTGAACCCTGAACCCTGGGCCCGACTCTGCTACGCTCTGTCGCCGGAGGCGGTGATGAGTCGCGTGATGAGTGCGTTTCTCGTGGCGTTGGGCGCGGCCGGCGCGCTCGCGCAGGCCCCCCAACCCTTGCGCTTCGCGGTGACGTTCGACGCTGAGGTGAGCGGCGCGCCGCTCGACGGCCGCGTGCTCGTGATGATCTCGACGGAGAAAGAAGGGGAGCCGCGCTTCCAGATCAGCGCTGGGGCCGGGTCGCAGCAGATCTTCGGGATCGATGTCGACGGGCTCGCGCCCGGGCAGCCGGCGATCGTCGATGCCAGCGCGCTCGGCTTTCCCGTCCTGAGCTTGCGCGACGTGAAGGCCGGCACGTACACCGCGCAGGCGCTGCTGCACCGGTACGAGACGTTCCGCCGCGCGGACGGGCACGTCGTGAAACTGCCGATGGATCGCGGTGAGGGGCAGCAGTGGAACCGCGCACCGGGCAACCTGTACAGCACACCCGCGCAGATCGCGCTCGATCCTGCGAAAGGGGGAACGATCCGTATCTCGCTCGATCGGACGGTGCCGCCGGTCAAGCCCCCTGCGGACACCCGGTACATCAAGCACGTGCGGATCCAGAGCGAGCGCCTCACGAAGTTCTGGGGGCGCCCGATGCATCTGGGCGCGTTCGTGCTGCTGCCGCACGGCTACGAGGATCACCCCGAGGCGCGCTACCCGCTCGCGATCTTCCACGGTCATTTCCCGGCATCGTTCAGCGGCTTCCGCGAGCAGCCGCCCGATCCCGACCTCAAGTGCGAGTACAGCGCCCGCTTCAATCTCGACTGCTACAACCGGATCGAGCAGGAACAGGCGTACGAGCTGTTCAAGGAATGGACGTCGCCGGGCTTTCCGAGGATGCTCGTGATCGAGATCCAGCACGCAAACCCGTACTACGACGACTCGTACGCGGTGAACTCGGAGAACCTCGGGCCGTACGGCGACGCGATCACGTACGAGCTGATCCCGCACATTGAGCGGACGTTCCGCGGCATCGGGCAGCCGTGGGCGCGGTTCATGTACGGTGGATCGACGGGCGGCTGGGAGGCGATCGGCGCACAGATCAAGTACCCGGACGAGTACAACGGCTCGTACGCGGCCTGTCCGGACCCCATCGACTTCCGCGCGTACACCCTCGTCGACATCTACAAGGATCGGAATGCCTACTACGTCGAGGGGCCTTGGGGACGCATCGAGCGACCCGGGCACCGCAACTACCTTGGCCATGTCAGCACCACGATCGAGCGCATGAACCGGCTCGAGCTCGTGCTCGGCACGAAGGGACGGTCGGGCGGGCAGTGGGACATCTGGGAAGCGGTGTACTCGCCGGTCGGCAGCGATGGATACCCGAAGCGCATCTGGGACAAACGCACCGGCGTGATCGATTCCGCCGTCGCCAGTCACTGGCGCGAGAACTACGATCTCTCGTACATTCTGCGCCGCGACTGGGATAAAGGCCTCGGCGCGAAGCTGCGGGGGAAGATCAATATTTACGTCGGCGACATGGACAACTACTACCTGAACAACGCCGTGTATCTCGTGGAGGAGTTCCTCCGATCGACGAAGAACCCGCCGTTCGAGGGGGAGATCGACTACGGGGATCGGGCCGAGCACTGCTGGAACGGCGACCACACGCGACCGAACGCGATCTCGCGGTTGCGTTACGTTCAGATGTTCGCGCCGAAAATCGTGCAGAGGATCGAGAAGAGCGCCCCGGCGGGCGCAGACCTCAAGAGCTGGCGTTACTGAGCGGCCGACCGATCGAGCGCCGTGAGGCCGATCAACTTCATCAGCTTCAACGCGTTCCTGGAGGTCGCCACCCCGGGGCGCAGGCGGTAGTCGAACAGCATCGTGTCCCGCTCGAGGTGCTCCTCGAAGTGAACGGCCACGGCTGCGCTCTGCAATGGCTCTTCGTCCACCAGGTTCAGGTCGTGGGAAGTGACGGCGCCTATCGCGTGGCTCTCCAGGAGCTGAGCCAGGATCGTGCGCACGGCAATCTGCCGCTCGGCCGTGTTCGTGCCCTGCAGGATCTCGTCGAGGAGATACAGGAGGACGCCGCCGGATGCCCCTGATTGCCTGGCTTCGTCGAGGAGCGCCTTGAGCCGTTTCAGCGCGGCCATGAAATAGGACACGCCCTCCTCGAGCGAGTCCTGCACCCGCATGCTCGTATAGACGGCCACCCGCGGGAGCCGCATCGACGTGGCGCAGACCGGCGCGCCTGCCTGCGCGAGCACGGCGTTGACGCCGATCGCGCGAAGCAGCGTGCTCTTGCCGGACATGTTGGAGCCGGTGACGAACAGGAAGGTGCCTGGAGGGCCGACCCGGACGTCGTTCGGCACGCGGACGCCGCGCGCGATCAGAGGATGGCCGAGCCCGCGCGCCTCCAGCACCGGGTCATCGCCGAAGCGGGGAAGGACCCAGTCCGGATTGTCGTGACGAAGACCCGCAAACGCGGCGAGGGCCTCGACCTGGCCGAAGGCGTCGAACCAGTCGCGAACCTGCGAGCCTTCCCGTGTCTGCCAGCGCTCGACCGCGTCGAGCACGTGAAAATCCCACAGCGTCACCGCGTTCAGAGGGAAGTGGACGAGCGTCGTCAGGCGGATGTCGGCCAGCTCCATCAGGCGCTGCAGGCGGCGCATGGCGCGGTCCGCACCCTTCATCCGATCGCCGAGCGACCTCGTCATCGCGGACCCGAACTGGTGGCCGCAGACCACCTCGAACATCCGGGCTTCCTGTCCCGGCGCGCTGTTGCGCGCGAATGCACGATTGAACGTGTGCTCGATGCGCCGCGCGAGCGCGAACCAGAGCACGACGTTCACCATGACCGGTAGAAGCCAGTACGGCTGCTGCGCGAGGCCGGTGGCGTGGGCCAGGACGAGCCCTGTCGTGACCGCGCCGAGAACGCGCGCCAGCCAGACCAGCCACGGCCTGGAGATCAGCCAGACCGGGCCTTCCGCCCAGTCCAGGAAACGCGCGAGCTCCTGCCGGTGCGTGGCCGCCCGGCCGAGCCCGGCCAGCGTGGCGAACGCCAGCACCTCCTGCCGGAAGTCGAGCAGCGGGGCCAGTTCGGCGACCGCCTCCTGCCGGCGCGCGATCTCGGCCTCGTCGGCTGGCGCGAGGAGCCAGCCGCGGAGCGCCAGGGCCCCGGCCGGCGTCGCTGCCGCGCCACACAGTTTGATCAGCGACGCGTGGCCGAAGACGTCGAGGTCCTGCGCGAACGGGTGGGTCTCGGCGGCGCCGGGAGCGTCCACGTCGGGCACGGCGTTCCAGTCGCGCCGGACGCGGGCTCCCTGCTGCCTGTTGAGAGCCGCGAGCACCCGGAGCCGCCGCAGCCGATCGTCCACCCGGTTGTGGATCACGACGAGGACGCCGAAGGTGAGCGCGGCGAGCGCCGCCGCCACGAGGAGCGGCCAGCGCATGGCTCCGTCCGCCGCGAGACCGGTGGCGAGGGCGACGACGCCGGCGACGAACACTGCCAGCCTCGCCCGCGACAGCGCGATCGAGCGCCGCTCCGCGCGCGTCGCCGAGGCCCGGAACGCGCGCTCGCGATCGAGATACAGCCCTTCGACGGGCATTGAGAGCACTTTAGCATTGATAACGACCATGAAGAGTGGTCAAATGATTGGCATTCGTGGTCAGAGATCCCGCTGCGTCCTCGCCGTTCGGCTCGCACGCGCGCACGAAGGCGCTCCTCGCGCTCGCGCTGATGACCGAGACGTACCCGAGGGAGCTCGCGCGGTTGCTCGACGCTCCCCTCTTCTCCGTGCAGAAGGCGCTCGCCTCGCTCGAGCGCGACGGGCTCGTCGCAAGCCGGCTGCTCGGGCGCACGCGCCTCTACGCGCTCAACGCCCGCTACATCGCCTCGCGCGAGCTGCGGGAGTATCTGGAGCGCCTCGCCGGCCGCGACTACGAGCTTCGGCGACGTGTGACGGCCGAAAGCCGAAGATAGGAGGCAGGAGTATTCTTCTGCCAGGGAGGTCCGCATGCTCGTCGTTCGCCGTGTCGTTGCTGTCGTTGCGCTGTTCGTGCTGCTGGGATCGTGGGCCCGCGCGGGCGATCCCGGGGTGGCGACCTTCTCGATCCTCGGTTTCGATCCCGATACCGGCGAGGTGGGAGGCGCGGTGCAGTCGCGCGTGTTCGCCGTCGGCAACGGGGTCCTCTGGGCCGAGGCCGAGGTGGGCGTAGTGGCAACACAGGCGATCGTGGACGTCAGCTACGGCCCGAAAGGGCTCGCCCTTCTGCGCGCCGGGATGACTCCGGAGGCGATCGTCAAGGCCCTGTGGGAGAGCGATCCGGATCCCCGCCCGGACAACTGGACCAAGCAGGGGCGCCAGTTCGCGGTGATGGACGCGAAGGGAAACCATGCGGCGTTCACCGGGCCGAAGGCCTCGACCTGGGCCGGGCACAAGAGCGGGAAGTTCTGTACAGCTCAGGGCAACATCCTCGCGGGCGAGGCGGTGGTGGCCAACATGGTGAAGGCTTTCGAGGAGACGGCCGGCCACCTCTCGCTCCGCCTGATGGCTGCCCTCGACGCCGGGCAGGCCGCGGGAGGCGACACGCGCGGGATGCAGTCGGCGGCGATGCTGATCGTGAAGAAGAACGGCGGGGTTTGGCTCAACAACGACGTAGTGGCCCGGCTGCAGGTGGACGACAGCCCGGAGCCCCTCAAGGAGCTGCGGCGCCTCGTCGAGCTCGCGGCAAAGCAGCGCGAGCGCATGAGAAGGTAATCAGGCGCGCACCGCGGTTCAGTCGCCGGTGCGTTCGATCTTCGTGGCGCGGACCGCTCCGCCGGCGAGCTGGTGACCCTTCGCTTTGACGTCCATCCCCGTGCGCAGCTCGCTGCAGCGCATCTTCTTGAAGTCCGTCCGGTGGTCCGTCACGACCCTCGTTCCGCCGATCGTGAGGCTCAGCTCCGGGCACGATCCCGAGAGCGAATGGATCCGGCCATCGACTTCGATCTGTTTCCCGCTCTCATCGTTGCCGCCGGGTGGAGGAGCGGGCGGCGCAGGCGGCTGCGGCGGCGCGGGATTCGGCTGAGGCGCGGGCACCGGTCCCGGCGCCGGGGCTGGTGACGGTGTCGGCGGTGGTGGCGGTAGCGGAGGCGGAGCGGCGGCCTGCACGAGTTCGAGGCGCTGCCCGCTTACGTCGATCGCCCCGCGCCGTTCCTCTTGGCTCCCGTTCCGCGCCACAGAGTATGTAACGCGCCCTTCACCTTGTCCCTCGCGCGGCGTGCTGACGGCGATCCACTCGGCGGTCGCGCTCGCCCGCCAGGCGCAGTCGCGCGCCGTGCTGACGGTGACCGACCCGCTGCCGCCGCCTGCCGGGAAACTCGTGGGATTCGCGGTCGCGCCGACAGTGCACCGCGAAACGGAAGGTGACGTCACGGTACTCGTGGAGGTACCGCCGCACCCGGCAGCGGTCAGGATCGAAACGAGAGCGAGAGAGGTGAAGCTGGCGCGTCGCACGATCGCAGGATCCCGGTCCCGCGCCGTTGCACGACGCTCGCCAGTTTCGGGAACAGCTGTGGTGCGTCCGCGCTCGCTTAGATTGCGGTCCGGTGCGTGGGCTGGTAGACGCCGATACGCCCGCCGCTTGGAAGGGGGAACGTCGTCGCCGTGCCCCACTCAGCCTGTAGTACCTCGCCGCACTTGACGTGCTTCGCCTCGAGGTGACGGACGAACGCCTGGAGGTCGTCGCACATCAGGTAGAGGACCGCACCGAGCAGCGGCTGCTCCGCGTGCGTCTGCGTGAACGGTTCGTCGCTCGGGTGGACACCGATCTCCGCGGGAGGCAGCGCGAAGATCAGCCACCCGTCACCCGCATCGACGTGACGGAACTGCAGGACGTCCCGGATGAACGCCCGATCCGCCTCCGCGTGCGTGCTGTAGAGAAGAAAGTGGGCGCCGGTCAGCATTTCGCAGACTGTACTCCCAAACTGGACCTGCGTCCGGCCTGCGCTACGCTTCGGCGCGGCAAGCCCCGCCTTCGCGGCTGGCCTGCGCTAGACTCTGACCCCGTCCAGGAGCGAGCCATGTGCCTCCGTCCAGTCTGTGCCGTTCTGCTGTGCGCCCTCGGTTTCCTTGCGGCCCCATCGGCCGACCAGCCGGCCGCCTCTGCGCAGCCGGACGCACCCGACCTGACAGCCTGGCGCGAGATGCGCTGGCGGAACATCGGTCCCCACCGCGGCGGGCGGGGCAAGTCAGCCGTCGGCATTCCGGATCAGCCGAACGTGTTCTTTATCGGGTTCCACAACGGCGGTGTCTGGAAGACCACGGACTACGGCCGCACCTGGGTGCCGATCTTCGACGACCAGCCGAGCGGATCGGTCGGCGCGATCGCCATCGCGCCATCGAACCCCAACATCATCTACGTCGGCAGCGGCGAAGGGCTCCAGCGTCCCGACCTGACGACGGGCGATGGCATCTATCGCTCGGACGACGGAGGGAAGACCTGGAGTCACTACGGCCTGCGCGATGCGCAGCAGATTCCGCAGATCGTCGTTGATCCGAACAACCCGGATCGGCTGTTCGTGGCGGCGCTCGGCCACCCCTACGGGCCGAACGAGGAGCGCGGCATCTTCCGATCGACCGATGGCGGCAAGTCGTTCGCGAAGGTCCTGTACAAGGGACCGGATGTCGGCGCCGCTGACGTTGCCCTCGATCCGCGCAATCCCGGGGTCGTGTACGCGGCGATGTGGGAAGCGCGCCAGGGGCCGTGGGAGAACGCCGCGTTCACCGGGCCGGGCAGCGGGCTCTTCAAGTCCATCGACGGCGGCACGACGTGGAAGCCGATCGGCAGGGGGCTGCCGACGGGCGACGACGGGCTGGGCCGCATCGGCCTCGGCATCTGCGACGCCGATCCCAGTCGGATCTATGCCGTGATCGCTTCTCCCGCGCCGAGGGGCGGGCTCTACCACTCGAGCGACGCCGGCGAGAGCTGGACGCGCGTGAACAGCGACCCTCGCATCTGGAGCCGCGAGGGAGACTTCCACGAGGTGAAGACGGATCCGACCGCCTGCGATACCGTCTACGCCGCGAACATCGCGTCGTGGAAGTCAGTAGACGGAGGAAAGACGTTCGAGGACTTTCGCGGCGCTCCAGGGGGGGACGACTACCATCGCATCTGGATCAACCCGAAGAACCCGAAGATCATCATCCAGATCGCCGACCAGGGGGCCATCGTGACGGTCAATGGCGGCGAGACGTGGAGTTCTTGGTACAACCAGCCGACGGCGCAGTTCTACCACGTCAACACCGACAACGCGTTCCCGTATCGCGTGTGCGGCGGGCAGCAGGAAAGCGGATCGGCGTGTGTCTCCTCGCGCGGAGACGATGGGCAGATCACGTTCCGCGAGTGGCATCCTGTCGGGGTCGAGGAGTACGGATATGCCGTGCCGGATCCGCTCGACCCGGACGTCGTGTATGGCGGGAAGATTACGCGCTACGACCGCCGTACCGGCCAGGTGCAGAACATCTCTCCCAGTCCGTTGAGAACTCCCTCGGCGGACGGCGCGCGGGGAACAGGCGAGGCGATCCCCTACCGCGTGATCCGCACGATGCCGGTCGCCTTTTCGCCGGTGGACAGGAAGACGCTCTTCTTCGCGTCCAACACGGTGTGGAAGACGCTCGACGGTGGCCAGAGCTGGACCCGCATCAGCCCGGATCTATCGCGCGAGGCGTGGAACGTTCCGCGGAACGTCGGGAAGTACGCCGGCACAGAAGCGGCGAGGCCGTCCCGGCGCGGCGTCGTTTACGCGCTCGCCCCGTCCCACATCGACATCAACGTCCTCTGGGCGGGCACCGACGACGGCCTGATTCACCTCACACGCGACGGCGGCAAGACCTGGACGGACGTCACGCCGAAAGAGCTTACGCCGTGGGCGAAGGTCTCGATCATGGATGCGTCCCACTTCGACGTGAACACCGCATATGCGGCCGTCAACACGTTCAGGCTCGACGACCTGCGCCCTCACATCTATCGAACCAGGGACGGTGGAAAGACGTGGACCCCCATTACCAGCGGCATCCCGGACGGCGGCATCACGAACGTCGTGCGCGAGGACTCGAAACAGCGCGGGCTGTTGTTTGCCGGCACGGAGCAGGCGGTGTACGTGTCACTCGACGACGGGGACAGCTGGCGCTCGCTGCGGCTGAACATGCCGGCCACGTCGATCCGCGACCTCGCCATCAAGGATGACGACCTCGTTGTCGGGACGCACGGGCGATCGTTCTGGATCCTCGACGACGTCACGCCGCTGAGGACCCTGGCCCGTGCAGGGTCCGGCTTCAGCCCCACAGCTGCCTACCTTTTTCCTCCCGCCGAGGCATGGCGCGCCCGGTGGAACAAGAACACGGACACGCCGCTGCCGCCGGACGAGCCTGCCGGCCAAAACCCGCCTGACGGCGCGATCATCAACTACTGGCTGCCTGATGACACTGGGACCGTCACGCTGGAGATTCTCGACGCTGCCGGGACTATCGTGCGCCGGTACGAGTCGTCGTCGGCTGCAGGGTCGCGCTCGAGCCGGACCGCACGAGGGGCGGACCTCGGCCCTGCCTCGGTTGGCGCGATCCGCGAGCCGCGGAACACCGAGGAACTCGCAATCGCGAATGGCCAGCACCGGCCCGAGGGGGACCACTTTAAGTTCGGCCAGGCCGCGCCGCCGCGCGAGGGGGAGCAGCCGGTCAACTTCCCGCGTTACTGGATACGACCGGCGCTCGAGCTGAAGGCGACGCGCGGATTCCACCGGTTCGTCTGGGATCTGCACTACGCGCCGCCAAAGGCGTTCGGGTCCGGCTATCCCATCGCCGCGACGTTTCTCGACACCGCGCCGGAGCCGAAAGGGCCATGGGCGATGCCGGGCACCTACACCGTCCGCCTGACGGCCGGCGCACCCTCAGGTGCGGCGCAAACCCTCAGGCCTGCCAGACTCGAACAGAAGCTCGTCGTCAGGATGGATCCGCGCGTGAAGACGCCGCTCGCGGGCCTTCGGCAGCAGCTCACGCTGTCCATGAGGCTGTACGACGCGATCGGCAGGGTGTACGACGAGGTGGTGAAACTCGATCCGCAGGCGGCGTCACGCGGCAGCGGGTTCGGCGCGGCGCAGGGGACGGGTCGCGTCTCACAGCTCCGGCAGCTGCACCAGCAGATGCTGTCGCTCTACGACACCATTCAGGACGCGGACGTCCCCCCCACGACGCAGGTGGTGAGCGCCGCGCAGGCGATCCTCGATCGGGCGAAATGAGAACGCGGCTAACGGGCCGCGTTCAGGCGCACGATGGCGCGGTCGTTGTTGGCGGTGGCGAAGACCACGAGGCACTGCTGATCTGAGGCCGGAGCCGACGCGTAAAGGTGGTGAATGTCGATCTCGTCGCCAGCGAGTCTGTCGGTAATGCTCCGCAGCATCCCTGGCTTATGGGCGACCTCCGCGACGATCACGTCATGCTCACGAACGGAATAGTGCTGGGATCTCAACGTGTCGACGGCGCGCGCGGGCTCGTCCATCAACAGGCGCACGACCGCGTCGCCTCCTTCGACCCATGCGCTCACCGCGAGAATGTTGAAGCCTTTGTCGGCGAGCGACTTGGCGATCTTGTTGAGCGTGCCGATCTCGTTCGGCATCCGCAGCGTGAGTTCTCTCGCGGGTCGCGCTTTCAGCATGGTGTCGGTCCTTTCTCGGGAGCAGGCGACCAGGACCTCGCGGCCCGGCGCGCAAAGCGAGTGCAGCAGGCCCGAAGGCCTGCGCTGCGCGGTCCGCTCGCTCGCAGGCCTGAAGGCGTGCGTTCCACCTTCGGCAGGTCCGACGGTCTCGGTCAGGGCTGCGAGCCCTGGCGTCCGTCGCGGCGGCCGGCCACGGCAAACGCCGCGTCCGTTCGGGCAGGATCAACTTTCCCGTTGAAGATCGCGCCGTCCTCGAGCGCGAAGCGCGGCGCCGAGA
This sequence comes from Vicinamibacterales bacterium, assembly GCA_035463475.1. Taxonomy (GTDB): domain Bacteria; phylum Acidobacteriota; class Vicinamibacteria; order Vicinamibacterales; family 2-12-FULL-66-21; genus JACPDI01. Next base: position 103,693 of record DATHTE010000072.1, on the reverse strand, counting down.
TGTCCGCGTTGACGCTCGCTCCGCTTCGGAGCCGGACGGTTTCCTTCGCCACCAGCCGCCCGGTGTAGGTGCCGTTCACGATGATGCTGCGCGCGAGCACGGCGCCGTCGACGTCGGCACCGACCTCGAGCGTCACCTCGTGATCGGAAGCAAACACCTCACCTTTGATCTTGCCGGCAATCGCCAGCGGCTCCTCCGAGCGCACGCTCCCGGAGATGGAAATGCCTTTTCCGATGTTGGTCATAGCGGGGAGTGTGCCTTCAGGATGGGCCGTTCGTCTAGCTCAACCATGGAACTTTTTTGCGACGATTCGGAGTTTTGAGACGGCGTTGCCGCTTCGCGTTAATGAGGGGCGTGTGCTGGGGCTACGGCCTCGGCGCGCTCCGGGTCAGCCGGATCTCGTGGATCACAATGACCCGGGGCTGTCGGGCAAGCCCGAAGCGCGCCGCGTTTTCGGCGGAGAGTTTTCGATCGATCGCCATCCGCACGCCCCCGACGACCTCATCGAGCGTGCGTCCCTGCGCGACGACGGGGACCTCCAGGCACTCCGCAACATACCAGCCGATATCGCGCGAAACCACGACATGAGCCGTGTCGCGGAGCCCGCGCGGCGTGTCCGCCAGCAACAGGTGTTTTCGCGGGCGCGGTTCGGTCCGCGGCGGCGGGAGCTCGCGGCGGTAGGGCGGGAGCACCTCGTAGAGACCGCGGCCGACGCGGCGGAAGTACGGCCAGCGATGCGGGTGATTGGCCGGAGCGTTCACGCACAGCCGGCTCGTGACGTGCGTGCGGATCGTGCCGGGCGGCAGGTGGGGGAGCGCGCGAACGATCTCAGCCGCGGCAAAGGTCCAATCATTTCGCTCGCGGCAGACGGCCAAAGCAGCTGATAATACTTCTTCGTGAACAGCCACGAACAGATATTACACATGTAATACTGGATTTACCATTGTTATTAACACTGTTGGGCGTGGAACATAGCTTGCTCCAGATGCAAACCGTGCGAACCGACGCGTTGAAAGTGGATCTTCACCTGCACACGGCGGACGATCCGGTCGACTACATCCTCCATGACGCGACGACCCTGGTCGATCGCGCTGTCGCCCAGGGCTTTGACGCCCTCGCTATCACCCTGCACGATCGCCAGTTTCAGGACGCGGCGCTTACGGATTACGCCCGGGAGCGCGGCCTCGTGCTGCTCCCGGGGATCGAGAGGACGATTGGCCGGGCGCACGTGCTTCTCATCAACTTCCCGGCCGCGGCTGAAGACGTTCGCACGTTCAGCGACATCGCCTGCCTGAAACGCCGGTGCAACGGTCTCGTGATCGCGCCGCACCCTTTCTATCCGGACGCGTCCTGCCTGGGCAGCGATCTGGACGCGCACGCCGGGCTGTTCGACGCCGTGGAGTGGAGCTACTTCTGGACGCGCGGGGTCAACTTCAATGCGCGCGCGCGGCGCTGGGCACGCCGGCATGGCAAACCGGTGGTCGGCAACTCGGACCTGCACGACATCACGCAACTCGGGCGCACGTACTCGTGGGTCTTCGCGGAACGTGAAAGAGACGCCATTTGCGGCGCAATTCGGGAAGGATGCGTGTCGCTGCACACCGAGCCGGTGCCCCCGCGGGAGCTGGCGCGCGTGTTCGGGGGCATGCTCTGGCGCGGGCGGAAACGCCGCGCGCGCCGCGCCGCTCTCCAGCCGCTATCGGACCAGTTTCACCTCGCCGGCGAATAGCCTGACGCGCAGCTCGTAGGGGCCTTTTCCGCTGTACTTGAACGAACGGAACAAGCCTCCCTTGTTGACGCGGAACACGTCGGCGGCGATTTCCCCCGCCCGCACCGACGCGCTGACGGAGCGATAACGGTCCGCGTCGCCGGTTTCGATCCGCACCTCACCAGCCCAGAGGTCGATGTCCTTGCTGCCCTCCACGCGCCGCACATCGATCTCTCCGGCGCTCAAGCGGACGACAAGATGAGTGCGTTCGGGGACGGAGATGTCGGCGCGAAAGTTGTTGCCGTGCCCGTCGAGCCGCAGAGTGGCGTCCGATTTCGCCACCGAGAGGTTCGAGCGCACGCGATCCATGTCCTCCGGATCCTGGGTTCGCCACCGCACGCGGATCTGGCTGTCCGGCGAACCTTCGATGCGGTATCCGCCCGCCGACAGGTTCATGTGGAATGTTCCACCGGGCGCGAACTGGCGTTCCAGCCGATCGCTGGTGCGGCTATTTTGGGCCTGCGTCCCGGCTCCGAGCACGACGACGGCGGCGAGAAGAGCGGCGGCCTGGACCTGGCGCGACATGAAGCCCTCCACAGACTCAGACGGGGGGCCGCCCCTTGAGGTTCCACCGGCCCCCTCCTTGCTTATCCCCCAGCCGCGGCAGCACATCATGGTGCGACCCAAGCGCCTGCGAGTAGGGGCCACGCTCGAGAAGCTATCCGACGAGGAACGAAAGTCCCTCACGCACGGACATTTCTGGCTGTCCGGCCCGCAGCGCTCGGTGTACCGGCTCGCGCTCGACAAGCTGAACGAAGCCTCGATCCCCTACGTCGTCGCCGGCGCGTATGCGATCTACGAGCACACGGGCATCTACCGGCAGACGAAGGATCTGGACCTGTTTTTCGAGCCGAACGACGTCCTGCCCGCGGCGCACGTGCTGCGCGCCGCCGGCTTCGAGATGCATCTGGAGCAGGCGCACTGGCTCGCGAAAGCGTTCAAGGACGACACCATGATCGACCTCATCTACGGAATGGGGAACGGCGTGTCGTTCATCGACAGCGGCTGGCACGAGCACGCGCACGAGGGAACGCTTGCGGGGGCGCCGGTGAAGATCGCGCCGGTCGAGGAGCTCATCTGGCACCGCCTGTTCATTCACGAGCGGCACCGCCAGGACATGTCCGACATCCTGCACCTGATACTGACGCAGGGGGACACGCTCGAATGGGACCGGCTGGTGAAGCGCGCCGGCCCGCACTGGCCGCTGCTGCTCGCGCAGCTGCACCTGTTCCACTATGTGTATCCGGGGTTCCGCAGCCGCGTGCCGCGGCAGGTGCTCGAGACGCTCCTCGATCGCGCGCGCGAGGAGATCGGCCGCGACGACCATGACGAAGCGCTGACCAACGGTCCCCTCATCTCGCGATTCAGCTTCGCCATCGACGTGCAGGAGTGGGGCTTCCACGACACGCGGACGGAGCGGATCCGACGCGCCTTGAACAGCGATCCCGTGCGGAAGATCATCAACGACGGCGTCTGGACGCCGACATCGCAGCCGCACCGCGACGCTCAGACCGCCATCGAAGCCGCCGGTTGAGGCGGCGCCGCGGAACTTTTCCCGCTTGACCCTCGTCCGGGAGAGTGCTAGGTTCTTAGCACGTGCTAAATAACTAGCACGACGTTGACACCTGTGAGGGGCGCGTGACCCGACCTGCGCTGCTGGACCTGAGCCGCCGCGAGCGGCAGATCGTTGACGCCTTGTTCAGGCTCGGCCGCGCGTCCGCCGCGGAAGTACGCGCCGAACTGCCCGACCCGCCCAGCTATTCGGCCGTCCGTGCCCTGCTTCGCATCCTCGAGGACAAGGGGCACATACGCCACGAACAGGACGGCCCCCGCTACGTCTACATGCCCACGATCGGTCGCGACAGCGCCAAGCGCTCGGCGCTGCGCCACCTGGTGCAGACCTTTTTCGAGGGCTCCGCGGCGCAGGCGATATCTGCCCTTCTCGACGTTTCATCGTCAAAGCTGAGTGAGGCGGATCTCGATCGGCTCACCACCATGCTGGAAGACGCGCGGAAGCGCGGAGCGTAAGCCATGCTGATGACGGCTGCGGAAATCGTCGTGCGTGTCACCATCCTCCTCGGCGCGGCGGCGGCGACGACAGTGTTGCTGCGACGGAGTTCGGCCGCGGCGCGACATCTCGTGTGGACGCTCGCGATAGCGGGCTCCCTGGCCGTGCCCGCGGTCTCGATCCTGGCGCCGCGCTGGGAGGTGCCGTTGCTGCCCGGCGGCGCGCTGGCGCCCGTGGTTGTCGGCGTTGGTCGCACCAGCGCCGGAGACCACGCCGACGACGTCGCGGTGCCTCCAGGCGCCGCGCGCAGATCTGTGGTGTCCGGCGTCAGCCGGTCTGCCGCCCCCGGCTCTGGGGTGTCCGGCGTCAGCCGGACCGAGGCGCCCGGCTTCAGCCGAAGCAGCGCCCGCCGCATCGCGGGCTCGTGGTTCGCGGGCTGGTCCTCGCGCTCGCTCCTGCTCGCGTTGTGGCTCGCCGGTTCTGTGTTCGTGTTCCTGCGCCTGGCTGTCGGCACCGCGCGAATGTGGTGGCTCGCGCAGCGAGCGCGGCCGCTTGCCGACGGCCGCACGCTGCAACTGGCGGCGCGGCTGGCGCGCGCGCTCGGCATCCGGCACGACCTGGTGTTTCTCGAAGGGGTCGTCTCCGCCATGCCGATGACGTGGGGCGTCCGCAAGCCGCGGATCCTCTTGCCGGCCTCCGCGACCGAATGGCCAGCTGCGCGCCTGCGCGTGGTCCTGCTTCACGAACTGGCGCACGTGCGGCGTCGCGACTGCCTGACACAGCTCCTCGCGCAGGCGGCCTGCGCGCTCTACTGGTTCAACCCGCTGGTCTGGTTGGCAGCGCGCCGGCTGCGCGCCGAGCGGGAGCACGCGTGCGATGACCTGGTGCTCGCAGCCGGCACGCGCGGCTCCGACTACGCCGATCACCTGCTGGAGATTGCGCGGTCGATGCGCGGCACGGCGCTGCCCACGTGGGCGGCCGTCGCCATGGCTCACCGATCGCAGTTGGAGGGGAGACTGATGGCCATCCTGGATCCGGCCGTTCCGCGCCGCGTTCCGACGCGGCGACGCACGATGGTCCTGGTCGCCGCGACCGTGGCGTTCGCGGTGCCGATTGCGCTGGTGACGCCCGTCTCGAACGCGGCCGCGACCGTGTCAGCGGAAGACCGCGACGACGCGCGCTCGCTGCGCATGCCGATTCGGCCTGCCGAGGACGCGCAGGCGCCGGCGCGCCCCGTAACGTTGCCGTCGAGCGTGCGGCGCGAGTTGCCGTCGATCCTGCGCGAGGCAGTCAATGATGCGGTGCCCGACGCGGCGGCCGATCTCGCCGCCGAGGGTTGGGTTCCCGCGCTGTTCGATGGCGTGCTCCGGTCGGCGGGTCAAGCAGTCGGCGCGAGCGCCGGCCAGGGCCAGGGACAGGGCCAGGGCGTTGCCGGCGGTGTCCCCGGAGGCGTTGCCGGCGGTGTCCCCGGTGGCGTCGCCGGCAGCGAGCACGAGGTCGAGATCGAGCAGGAGAAGCCCGCCGGCGCCACGGGCGCCCGGCGCGATCCGCGCGTCGTCGCTGCGCTCGCCGCCGCGCTGAAGGACACGGACAAGGAGGTGCGCGAAAACGCGATGCATGCGCTCGCGAACATGCGGGCCCCCGAGGCGCTCGAGGCGATCCGCGCGGCGCTCAAGGACGAGACACCGTCGATCCGCGAGCAGGCGGCGTTCGCGCTCGGGCAGTACCGCGACAAAGCGAGCATCCCATCGCTCGCCGCGGCGCTGAAGGACTCCTCCCCATCCGTCCGCGAGCAGGCGGCGTTCGCGCTCGGCCAGATCCGGGATCCACAATCCGCCGACGCGCTTGCCGTGGCGCTGAAGGACTCGAGCGAGAAGGTCCGGGAGCAGGCGGCGTTCGCGCTCGGGCAGCTGCGCCGGCCGGAGTCGGTGGATGCCCTCGCCGCCGCGCTGAAAGACGCGTCCGCCGGCGTCCGCGAGCAGGCGGCCTTCGCGCTCGGGCAGATTCGCGATCGCCGTGCGGTCGATCCGCTCCTCGGCGCGCTCACGGACGCCAACGCGGCGGTCCGCGAGCAGGTGGCCTTTGCCCTCGGCCAGCTGCGTGACGCGCGCGCGATCGAAGGGCTGACGGCCGCCCTGAAGGATGCCAGTGTCGAAGTGCGCCGGCAGGCGGCGTTTGCGCTGGGTCAGATCGCGCGTTGACGCGTGAGGCGCGAAAGAGATGGACGTCTACTGGATGTTCCTGAAGACGATCGTGAACACGATGGTCTCGCTCATCGTGGCCGCGTTTGCGCTCTTCACGTCCGCTCGCCCGCCTGAGGTGGACAGGCCACGCCTTCCCGCGTTCGTGCGCGCGTCGTTCGGCGCCGGAGGCGGCCCGGCAATCACGCGCGGCGGCCAGTGGTCAGCTGACGCGGCGAACCGGCTCGCTGCCGAATTGCAGGCGAACGACCCGGCGAGGCGCGCGCGGGCGGCGTGCGAAATCGGCAGGGCCGGCGCGGCGGCGAACTCGATGATCCCGCGGCTGGTGGATACGCTGGCTGACGACGCGACGGTCGCGGGCGATGTCTGCGGGGACTGGGGGCGCCGCACGAGCCATGGCGAGGTCGCGGACACCACCCCAGGCGAGCGCGCCGCCGCGGCGCTGGTGAAGATTGGCACCGTCTCGGTCGAGCCGCTCATCGGCGCTCTCAACGATCGGCGCTGGCACGCGAGGCGGAGCGCGGCATGGGCGCTCGGCGCCCTCGACGATGCCCGGGCGGTCCAGCCGCTCATCGCAGCTCTCGGCGACGCCGAACCTCCCGTGCGCCGGAACGCGGCATGGGCGCTCGGCGCGCTCGACGACGACCGCGCGGTGGACGCGCTGATGGCCGCCCTCGGCGACGCCGACGCCGACACCCGCGCGCAGGCCGCGTGGGCGCTGGGCGCGATCGATGCGGCCCGCGCCGCTCCCGCTCTTGTGCGAGCGCTCTCCGACAGCGACGTCCGCGTCCGCCGCCAGGCGGCCTGGGCGCTCGGCGCGATCGGCAGCGCGGAGGGAGTCGACGGTCTCCTCCGCACGCTCGAGCAGGATCGAGACGCCGCGGTGCGATCGCAGGCGGCCTGGGCGCTGGGCGCCATCGGGGACGGGCGCGCTTCTGCCGCGCTCGCGGTTGCGCTGAAGGATCCCGACGCCAAGGTCCGTCGCCAGGCGGCCTGGGCGCTGGGCGCCGTCGCGCGATAACCGGAAACCAGAGCCAGCCTCACTTCGGGGACACACACGGAGTGCTGTCATGGGAGATCTGAAGCTTGCTGCCCGCGCGTTGACGCGGAACCCGGGTTTCGCGGCGGCGGCGCTGGTGACGCTGGCACTCGGCATCGGCGCGACGACGGCGATCTTCACCATCGTGCACGCGCTGCTCCTGAGCCCGCTGCCCTACAAGGATCCCGACCGCCTGATGATCGTGTGGGAGCGGAACATCCCGCGCAATCGTCCCGACAACGTCGTGTCGCCCGGGAACTACCTGCACTGGCGCGAGCGGACGCGCACGTTCGACCAGCTCGCCGGCATCAGTCCGAACTTCCGCGGGACGCTCTCGGGCGCGGGGGCGGAGCCCGAGGAACTGCCCTTGCAGTACGTCAGCGCGAACTTCTTCCCGCTGCTCGACGTGAAGCCTGCGATGGGCCGCTGGTTCCGCGAGGAGGAGGATCGATCGCCCCGCACGGCAATGATGATCAGCCACCGGCTGTGGCAGCTTCGCTTCGGCGGCGACCGCGGCGTCGTGAACCGAACCGTCAGGCTGAACGGCGAGCCGATGACGATCGTCGGCGTGATGCCGGAGGGGTTCAGCTTTCTCTTCCGCGACATCGACGTGTGGGTCCCCCTTGGGCTTCCGGCGAGCGCGCGCACGCCGCGCGGCCGCTGGATGATCGTCCTCGGGCACCTCAGGCCGGGCGTGACGGTGGCGCAGGCGCAGGCGGACATGGACGCGATCCACGCCGCGCTGCGGCAGGAGTTTCCGGACTTCAACACCGGCTGGGCGACCACGGTGGTGCCGCTCAACGAGCAGCTCACCGGCAAGCTGCGTCCCGCGCTTCTGATCCTGCTCGCGGCGGTGGCGTGCGTGCTGCTGATCGCGTGCGCGAACGTCGCCAATCTGCTGCTGGCGCGCGGCACAGTCCGTCGCCGCGAGCTGGCAATCCGCGCGGCGCTCGGGGCGGCGCGCGGCCGGATCGTCCGCCAGTTGCTCACCGAGAGCATCCTGCTGTCGCTGGCCGGCGGCGCTCTTGGCCTCCTGCTCGCGTGGTGGGGCGTCGCTGCGTTGAAGACGGTCGTCGCGGCGACGATCCCGTTGTTTCCGCGCCTCGACGAGATCGGCGTGGACCCGGTGGTCCTGGGCTTCACGGTCCTCCTCAGCGCGGCAACCGGCGTGCTGTTCGGCCTTGCCCCGGCGTTCATGGTGTCCCGTACCGATCTCCAGGAGTCGCTCCGCGAAGGCGGGCGCTCCGGCAGCGCGCGCGAAGGCCTCGCGCGCAGCGCCTTCATCGTCGCGCAGGTGGCGCTGGCGCTGGTGCTCCTGGCGGGCGCCGGACTGTTGATCCGGAGCTTCGCGCGACTGATGGGCGTGGACCCCGGGTTCGCCGCGGATCGCGCCATGACCGCGAAGGTCTCCGTTTCCGGCGACCGGTACAAAGACGAGGCGCGGGTGAAACAGTTCTTCAACGAGCTGTTCGACGGGCTGGGACGCGCGCCGGGCGTGAGGGCTGCGGGCGGGGTCTCGTTTCTGCCGATGAACGGCATGGCCGCCGCGACCGGCTTCTCGATCGAGGGACGAGAGCCGCCGCCACTCGGCCAGGGGCACGTCTGCGAGGTGCGCGTGGTTGCGGGCGACTACTTTGGCGCGATGCGCATCCCGCTGATGGCCGGGCGCACCTTCACGCGCCGAGAGCAGACCGAGAAGGCGAACGTCGTGCTCGTGAATGAGACGCTTGCGAAGCAGTACTTTCCCGACGGGGCGATCGGACAGCGCATCGTGGTGTCGTGGAACACGAGCGAGCCGGACGAGATCATCGGCGTGGTGGGGGACGTCAGGACGAACGACCTCGAGACGGCCGCGCGCGCGACGATCTACTGGCCGCAAGGACGGTTCTCCTATCCATGGACGACTGCCGTCGTCAGGACGGACGGCGATCCGTCGGCGGCGGCTCCGTTGATTCGCGAGCAGGTGCGCGCGGTCGATCCGGGCGTGCCGGTCGCTGACGTGCGCCCGCTCGCCGAGGTGGTCTCGCGCTCGGTTGCGCAGCGCCGGCTCACGATGGTGCTGCTGGCCACGTTCGCGGGGGTCGCCCTCATGCTCGCCGCCGTCGGGATCTACGGCGTGATGTCGTACCTGGTGGCTCAGCGCACGCGAGAGATCGGCGTGCGCATGGCCCTGGGGGCACGCGGCGCCGACGTGTTGCGAATGGTCCTCGGCCGTGCCCTCGGGTTGGCGGTCATTGGCGTGGCCCTGGGCATCGTCGCCGCCTGGGCCGTGACGCGCTCCATGACGCCGCTCCTGTACCAGACCGAACCAGGGGATCCGTTCATCCTGGCTGCGGTGGCCGGCGTGCTCATCGTCGCGGCGCTCGTGGCCAGTTACCTGCCGGGTCGCCTCGCGACCCGTGTCGATCCGCTCGTAGCGCTGCGCGCGGAGTGATCGTCACTCCTCCCGCAGCACCACCAGCGGATCCACGCGTGTGGCGCTCCGCGCGGGCACGAGCGTCGCGGCAAGGGCGGCCAGGGTGATGATGCCGCCCACCGCGGAGAGTGTCGCGGGGTCGGTCGGCCGCACGTTGAACAGGAGCGACGCCAGCACCTTGTTGAGCAGAAACGATCCGGCAAATCCTGCGGCCAACCCGATCACGGTGAGCGTCAGTCCCTGCCGCAGCACCATCGCGAGAACGCGGCGCCGATCCGCGCCGAGCGCCATCCGGATGCCGATCTCCTGCCGTCGCTCGGCGACGATGTAGGACAGGATGCCGTAAGTGCCGACCGCCGCCAGCAGGAGCGCGAGAGCGGCGAACGTCGAGAGCAGCGTCGCGAGCAGCCTCGGGCGCTCCACGGCATCCGCGAAGACTTCTTCCATCGTGCGCATCCTGACGATTGGCAGCGAGGAGTCGATCTCGGCCACCGCGGCGCGCAACTGCGGCGCCAGCGTTTCGTACGGCAGCGAGGAGCGCACGACGATGTTCATGTTCTGCGGCGCGAAGTTGAACAGACGCGGTCCCTGGTCCGCGAGGAAGAAGACCTCGGTGCCCGCCGGCGCGTCCACCCCTCCCTGTTTGAGATCCTTGAGCACGCCGACGATCCGCGCGTACGGCAGGCGCGAGTTAGGCCCACCCGACGGCCGGATGCCGCGCCCCACCGGATCCATCCCGGGATAGAACTTCTTCGCGAGCGCGTCGTTGACGAGGGCCACCGGTCCGCCGGTGACGTCCGAGTCCTGGAACGAGCGGCCGGACAACACGGGGATCTTCATCGTCTCGACGTAGTGAGCCGTCACGTTGTTGTAGTAGTCGACGTTGTGGATGGGTCCGCCGACGACCTGCGCCAGACCTTCGAAGTCGGTGTCGTTCGCGTTCACCTGGCGTGAAGGAGGCAGGCCGGTCATCGCGGCCGCATTCTGCACGCCCGGAATCTGCTTCACCCGCGCGAGCAGCCGGCCGAACACGTCGATCTTGCGCTGCGGGCCCGGGAACGCCGCCTCGGGCAGCACCAGTCCGAACGTCGTCAGCCGCGAACGATCGAACCCCGCGTCCACCTGCATCAGGTTCCAGAAGCTGCGCAACAGGAGGCCGGCGCCGACCACGAGCATGACGGCGAGCGCGACTTCGCCCATGACCAGCGCCGAGCGTGTTCGCGTGCGCGCCGAGCCCGCGCTCGCCCGCGTGCCGCCCTCCTTCAGCGCCTGGCCGAGCGTCTGCTCGCGCAGGTGGACGAGCGGCGCCAGCCCGAACACGAGGCCGGTTACGACCGCGATGACCAGCGTGAAGAGCAACACGCGCCAGTCGAGCGACACGTCCGCGGCGCGCGGGATGCTGTCCGGGTACGCCGCGAGCAGGACGCGCAGCCCGACGGCCGCCAGCGCGGCGCCGAGCGCGCCCCCGAGGGCGGCGATGACGAGGCCTTCGGTCACGAATTGACGCAGCAGTTGCACGCGACCCGCGCCGAGCGCCGTCCGCACGGCGAACTCCCGATGGCGGGAATCGGCCCGCGCCAGCAGGAGGTTCGCGAGGTTCGCGCAGGCGATCAGCAGGACGAACGCGACCGCCCCCTGCAGCACCCACAGCGCCATGCGGACGTTCCCAACCATGTCTCCCTTGAGGTCGTCTATACGAAAGCGGTGCGTGGTGCGGTTCGGCGTGTGCATCGCCCTGGCGCGTTCCTCCCAGCCCGCCAGAAGGTGCTCGAGATCCGCGCGCGCCTGGGTCATCGTGGTCCCGCGCTTCAGGCGACCCACGAGGTACAGGAAATGTCCGCCTCGGTTGCCCGGGCTCTGCGGGTTCAGCGTGAGCGGCAGCCACAGCTCGACCTTCTCGTCGTGCACGTCGTAGCCGGGCGGCATCACGCCGACGATGCGCGTCGTCACGCCGTCGATGCGGGCCGTGCGGCCGATGACGAGGGGATCGCCGCCGAAGCTGCGCTCCCAGAGTTCCGACGAGAGAATCGCGACATCCTCCGCGTTCGGCAGGGTGTCCTCGTACGTGAAGAGGCGTCCGAACCGCGGCCGCACGCCGAGGGCCGGCATCAGCTCGCTCGTGACGAGGGCGGTCACCGGCCGGCTCGGCGTCTCGGTGCCGAGATTGGCCGCGCGCACGTTGTAGGCGCCCACGGTGTCGAACGACTGGTTCCAGTCCCGGAACTCGATGAACTCAGGGGCCGAAACCCAGAACTGGTCGAAGCCGAGCCCCGGGAACTGGCTCGTGATAAACATCAGCCGTTCGGGTTCGGGATACGGCAGCGGCCTCAGCACGACGCCGTTGACGACGCTGAAGATCGCGCTGTTCGCGCCGATGCCCAGCGCGAGCGTCAGCACGGTGAGCGCCGCAAACCCTGGGCTGCGTGCGAGCTTGCGGATGGCGTAGCGGATGTCCTGGATGAATCGATCCATGACGGGATTAGACGGAATTGGCGCTGCGGCGGTTGGAGGAATCATGTTCATGACAAGACGTGATCTGTTGGCCGGCGGGATGATGAGCGGGTCGCTCTTCGGCGATGGCGAGGTCCAGCGCGACGATGCCGAGGACCGCAGGGTCTCCGACGTCCTGCGGAACATCCTGAGCGAGATGCAGTCGAGCCGTCGCTCGCCCCTCGCGGGCGACGTGCAATTTGTCGGCACGGTCCGCGAGAGGATGCTCGAGTTCCTGCGCTCGACGAACCGCTGGCCCGAGTACATCGACGTGGGACCCGGGGTCTGGTTCCTGATGTACGACTGGCACGTGCGCTTCGGCGTGCAGCCCGCGGTCACCAAGCTGCAGCCACCCGATAATCACTTCGGGCTGACGTTCATGTTCACGACGCTCGTGCTGCGGCAGGAGCAGAACCGCGACTACATCGGCATGGCATACGACCGGGAACGCTGATCGCTCCGCTAGCCCGGCCCCAGTGACGCCGTCGGCAGTAACCGCGGAGGCTTGCGGTGCCTGGTCGCCTGCTCGAACGCGTACGCGAGCCGGATGAGCGTGCTCTCGCTCCAGGCGCCCCCGATGAACGTGAGGCCCACGGGCAGGCCGAACGCGTCTCCCATGGGCACGGTGATCGTCGGGTAACCGGCGACGGCCGCAGGCGTCGAACTCGACCCCGTGAAGTGGTCGCCGTTCACGAGGTCGATGGGCCAGGGCGGCCCGCCTGTGGGCGCCACGATCGCGTCGAGCCGGTGCTTCCGCATCACGCCGTCGATACCGTCGCGCGCGAGCTTCTGGCTCCTTGCGAGCGCCTTCCGGTACGGCTCGTCGCTCAGCGGTCCCTTCCCCTCGGCCCTCGAGAAGATCTCCTGGCCGAAGAACCGCAGCTCGCGGTCGTGGTGTTGCTCGTTGAACGCGATCGCGTCCTTCAGCGAGCGAATCGGAACCCCGCTGCGCGTCGCGAGGTATCGATTGAGATCCGCCTTGAACTCATACAGCAGTACCTCGAACTCGTCGTCGTCGTAGTCGCGAAGCGACGCCATGTCCGCCGGATCGACGAGCTCGGCGCCAGCCTGCTTCAACGCGGCGATGGCCTGCTCGAAGAGGCGGTCAGCAGGCGGGCTGTAGCCGGTGACCTTGGCGCGCGCCACGCCTATGCGCGCTCCGCGCAGCCCGGACGCGTCAAGGAAGCGAGTGTAGTCCGCCTGAAGGTGACCCGTGGCCGCGTTCGTCGCGGCATCGGCCGGATCGGCGCCGGCAATTGCGCCCAGCAGGATCGCCGCGTCTGACACGGTGCGGGTCATCGGGCCGGCCGTGTCCTGGCTGTGCGCGATCGGCACGATGCCGCTGCGGCTCACGAGGCCGACCGTGGGCTTGAGTCCCACGATCCCCGTCGCGGCGGCGGGACACACGATCGATCCGTCGGTCTCGGTGCCGATGCCGGCCGCCGCGAAGTTGGCCGCGACGGCGGCGCCCGAGCCGGAGCTCGAGCCGCACGGGTTGCGGTCCAGCGCGTAGGGGTTCCTGGTCTGGCCGCCGCGCGCGCTCCAGCCGCTCGTCGATTTCGTGGACCGGAAGTTCGCCCACTCCGAGAGATTGGCCTTGCCCAGGATCACCGCGCCCGCCTCCCGCAATCTGGCGACGATGAACGCATCGCGGCTCGCCGGGGCGCCGGCGAGGGCGAGCGAACCGGCCGTGGTCATCATGCGATCGGCAGTGTCGATGTTGTCCTTGATCACGATCGGGACGCCGTGCAGCGGCCCACGGAGCCGGCCGGCGCTGCGCTCGCGGTCGCGCTCGGCGGCGATGGCGGCGGCGTCCGGGTTCAGCTCGATGATGGAATTGACGGTCGGCCCGGCCTGGTCGAGCGCTCGGATCCGATCGAGGTACAGCTTCGTCAGCGACGTCGACGTGTGTCGCCCGACCGCCATCCAGTCCTGCAGCCGGCGGATGTCCGCCTCTTCCAGTTCGAATGCTGCCGGAGCCTCCTGTCGCACTGTCGCAGCAGGCACGAGCGCTGTGACGAAGAGCGTGATGAGGAGCGAGACGCTGCGGAAAGAGAGCATGGCGGGGTGAAGATACCAGAGTCTGCGTTAGACTACCCGTCCCATGCGCAAGCTCTTGATCTCGTCCGCGATCGTGCTCCTCGGCGTGGCGATGGGGGCCAGGCAGCCGTCGCCGCCCACCACCGTGGCCTTCACGAACGTGAGCGTCATCCCGATGGACAGGGAACACGTCATCGACAACTGGACCGTGGTCGTCCGCGACGGCAAAGTCGCCATGCTCGGGGCGGACGTGCCTGTGCCGGCCGGCGCGCTGCGGGTCGATGGCAGCGGCAAGTACTTGATTCCGGCGCTGGCCGAAATGCACGCGCACGTGCCCCCAGGGGCGAACGTGCCGGACGCGGCGATTGAACGCACGCTCTTCATGTACGCGGCGAACGGGATCGGGACGATTCGCGGCATGCTCGGCCACGAGCGACATCTGGGCTTCCGCGCGCGCGCGGCGAGCGGCGAGATCTTCAGCCCGATCCTCTACACGTCGGGCCCCTCGCTGAACGGGAACACGGCGCCAACGCCTGAAGCGGCCGTCAAGCTTGTGACCGAGGAGAAGCAGGCGGGCTACGACTTTCTGAAGATCCATCCCGGACTGAGTCTCGAGACCTTCAATGCGATGGCCGCGACCGCCGACAAGCTCGGCATCCGGTTCGCCGGTCACGTGCCTTCGGCTGTCGGCCTGCACCGCGCGCTCGAGGCGCGCCAGCTCACCATCGATCACCTGGACGGCTACGTCGAGGCGCTGGCGGGGAAGGATGCGCCCTCCTCCGAGTGGTTCGGCGTGAACCTGGTCGATCGCGTGGACGAGAAGAAGATTCCGGAGCTTGTGGCAGCCACGAAGAAGGCGGGCACCTGGATGGTGCCGACCGAGACGCTGCTCGAGCAGACGGTCGGGGACGAACCGGCGGAGTCGCTGGCGCGCCGGCCGGAGATGAAGTACGCCACCGCCGCGCAGATCAAGTCATGGTCCGAGAACAAGGCAAAGTTCCTGCAACTGCCGTCCGCGCAGCGGCAGCGGTTCATCGCGCTCCGCCGCAGACTGATTCACGCGCTGTTCTCGGCCGGCGTTCCGATCGCGCTCGGCTCTGACGCGCCGCAGATCTGGAACGTTCCCGGCTTCTCGGCCCACCGCGAGCTCGAGTTGATGGTGGCCTCCGGGCTCACGCCGTATCAGGCGCTCGAGACGGGCACGACCAACGTCGCCAGGTTCTTCGGCACGAGCGATCGAACGGGCCGGATCGCGGTCGGCCGGCGCGCTGACCTCGTGCTGATCGACGGTAACCCGCTCACCGACATCACGAACACGCGCAGGATCTCCGGGGTGATGCTCGGTGGCCGGTGGATGCCGAAGGAAGAAATTCAGCGGCGGCTGGATTCCGGTGGGGTCAGGTCTGGGATGGGAAATTGGGGTCAGACCCCATTTTTACGTAAGACGTAAGCGCATAGGGCGACGCCGCGCTTACGCTTTACGTAATAATGGGGTCTGACCCCAATTTCCCATCCCAGCTACTCCGCCCGCAACGCGCGCATGGGATCGATGCCGGTCGCGCGCCGGGCGGGCACGAACCCCGCCAGCAGCGCCACCAACGCCAGAACGGTCGTTGTCACGGCAATGGTGGCGGGGTCGGCCGCCGAGAGTCCGAAGAGCATTCGCTCGGCCACCTGCGATCCCATCACCTTGACGAGCGCTGCCGTTGCGGCAAGTCCGGCCACGATCCCGGCGACGGCCATCACGCCGACCTCCCGGAGAATCAGGCCGAAGACCCGGCCGCGGTCCGCGCCGAGCGCCATGCGGATGCCAATCTCACGGACGCGGCGCGCCACCGTGTACGACATCACGCCATAGAGACCCACCGCCGCGAGCAACGTCGCGAGCACGCCGAAGGCCACCGACAGCCCGGCCATGATGCGCTCGACGAACAGCGATTCCCGGGCCTGCACCTCCATGGTCTTCACGTCGTACACGGGGAGCGCCGGGTCGATGCGCTGCACCGCGCCGCGTATCGCGCCGACCACCCCCTGCGGCGCGCCGCTCGCCCGCACATAGAAGGTGAGCGCCGTCAGCGAGTCGTTCTGCATGTACGGGATGTACACGAAGCGCGGAACCTCCTCGCGAAGCGTCGCGTGCTTCGAGTCCTTGACGACGCCGACGATCTCGATGTCGGTCGGCTTGCCGGGGCCGAACCCGAAGCGGCGGCCGAGCGGACTGCTGTTCCCCCAGTACTTCTTCGCCATCGTCTCGTTGATGATGGCGACCCTCGGCGCCGCGAGCGTGTCGCGCTCGTCGAACTCGCGGCCGGCGACGAGCGGGATGCCCATTGTCGCGAAGTAGCGCGGGCCGATCCCGTTCACCACGGGATTCATGTTCTCGTCTTCGCGGCGCTTGTAGCCGTCGATCTGCACCGTCATGCTCCACGTGCTGTCGGTGAGCGCCGGCACTTCGGCGGCCGTGGCGCCCGCGACGCCGGCGGTCGCCAGCAGCGACTCATGGAGCCGCGCCGCGAACTGCTGCGTGCGCTCCTGCGTGTAGCTGCTGAGCGTCGGATCGATCGAGAAGGTGAGCAGGCGGTCGATCTTGAAGCCCGGATCGAGCGTGCGCAGGTTGTACAGGCTCCTGGCGAACAGACCGGCGGCTGCGAGCAGCAGCACCGACAGCGCGACCTGCGCCACGACGAGGACCTTGCGAGCGCGCGCCGACCTCGCCCCGCCGCTCGTCGTGCCGATGTCGTCCTTCAGCGCGTTGGTCAGCACCGGACGGCTGGCCTGGATCGCCGGCACGAGCCCGAAGAGCAACGCCGTTGCGCCACAGAGCGCGAGAGTGAAGACGAGCACGCGCGCATCGGGCGCGACCGACAGGCTCCGCACGACGTCCTGAATGGGCATTGCGCCGACGAGCAGGCTGGTGGTCCACGAGGCAATCGCGAGGCCGACGACGCCGCCGGCGAACGCGAGCACGAGACTCTCGAGGAGATACTGACGGACGATCTGCCACCGTCCGGCACCGATCGCCGCGCGCACCGCGATCTCCTTCTGTCGCGCCGTCAGCTTGGCGATCAACAGATTGGCCACGTTCGCGCACGCGATTAGCAGAACGACCCCGACCATGCCGAACATGACGAAGAGCGGCGTCGCGGCGTCGCGCCGCGTGCCGATGTTGGGGCCGCGTCCGGCGGGCTCGATGACCAGCGTCTTCTCGACGAAGCGCTTTGCGAACGTCGGCGACGGGGAGCGGGCCTCCTTGATCTCCTGCTCGTTGATCTGCCGGTAGAGGACGTTCATCGCGGCGCGTGCCTGTTCGATGCTGATGCCGGGCTTCAGCCGGGCCACCACGTTGAGCCAGCGGGATTGCCGGTTGTCCAGGTCGCTCCACGTCGGCGTCATCTGCGGCTTCATCATGATCGGCACCATGACGTCAGGGGATTCTCCAAGGACGAGCCCGCTGAACCCAGCCTGCGTCACGCCCACGATCGTCATCGGATGGCCGTTGATCGACACGGGCTTGTTGAGAATGGACGCATCGAGGCCGAATCGCCGCTTCCAGAACCCGTGGCTGAGCACGGCCACCGGATGCGCGCCGGGCGTGCGATCGTCCGCCGTCGTGAACAGCCGGCCGAGCGCCGGCCGCACGCCGAGCACGTCGAAGTAGTTTCCCGTCACGAGCTCGCCCGTAACGCGCTCCGGCTGGCCGTCGTACGTGAACGTGACGGCCGACGGAAAACGGCCGATCACGCCCGCGAACACGGCGTTCTTGTCGCGGAAATCCCTGTACATCGGGTACGAGAACGTCGCCCGGTTGAAGGTGCGCCCCCTGAACGCGCCGGGTCCGTCCAGCGTGACCAGCTCGTCGGGCCGATGCACCGGCAGCATCCGCAGCAGCATCTGGTCGGCGAGCGAGAAGATCGCCGTGTTCGAACCGATACCGAGCCCCAGGGTGAGCACCACGATGGCGGTGAAGCCGGACGTCCGGCGGAGCGAACGCAGGGCATACCGGAGGTCCTGTTGGAACGTCATGGGCATAAGACGATCAGACCGGCAAAAGGGTTAGGAGCGACGTGGCGCTTCTTTCCGGAGTGTTCTCTCCAGATACACGCGGACGGCATCGAGCGTTTCGGGTGATGCCCAGGCGTCGATGAGCGCGGGGGTCTCGCGCTCCGCGGATCGGATGCGCTCCGCGGCCGGTGCGCGAAGGTGCTGCTTCGTGAGGCGGAAGCTTTCCGGCGGGCGCGACGCCAGCTCGCGCCCGGCGTCCACGGCTCGTGGCATCACGCGTTCGGCTGGCGCGACCTCGTCGACGAGCGCGTGCGCGAGCGCGTCCGCCGGACCGTACGTCCGTCCGAAGTAGAGCAACTCCTGCAGCCTCGGAGAGCCCACGGCGTGTCGCAACAGTTCGACGGCGGAGGCCGGGAAGGGCACTCCGACCGCGAGCTCGGGCAGCCCGATTGTTCCTGCGCCGCCCGACATCACGCGGTAGTCGCACGCGCACGCGAGGATGCACCCGCCCGCGATGGCATGTCCGTTGATGGCCGCAACCACGGGGCGCGGTATCAGGAAGAGCCGCAGGAACAAGTCACTGAGGGCAGGCAGGAACCGCTCGATGTACTCACGGCCGCCCTCCACGACGCGGAACAGGTCGACGCCGGCGCAGAAGATCGATCCGCTGCCGGTCAGCACGAGCGCGCCGCGGCTCCGCTCGGAGGCCGCGCGGTCGAGCGCGTCACGGAGTGCGTCGACGAGGCTCAGATCGAGCGCGTTCGCCCTGCCGTGCTCGATGGTAATGACATCCGTCCCGTCGATCGTCGAACCCGTCAACATCGCGCTCCTCGAAGGCTCGTCAATGGTTTGTCATCGGCCGCGGCGCCGCGACGGTCGGACGCGTCGGGGCGCCACGGCGCGGCGCCGGTTCGAGATCCCACCAGTACTGCCTGGGGAGCTTCCTCTGGACCGGCCAGATCTGATCCAGCGTGTCGGCCTCATGGAGCTCGCCGTTCTTCATGACGTAGCGAATCGCCGTCGTGTTGCGGATGTTCTCGAGCGGGTTGCGGTCGAGCACCACCAGATCGGCGAGCTTGCCCGCT
Source organism: Vicinamibacterales bacterium (assembly GCA_035463475.1). GTDB lineage: Bacteria > Acidobacteriota > Vicinamibacteria > Vicinamibacterales > 2-12-FULL-66-21 > JACPDI01. The sequence continues at coordinate 84,644 of DATHTE010000072.1, read as the reverse complement.
TCCAGCGTCCCGAGCTCCTTCGCGAAGCCGATCGCCTCGGCGCCGAACACGGTCGCCACGCGAAGCACGTCGTGGTTGGACATGCCCCCGCTGGCGATGGCCCACATCTCCCAGTGGCACTGGATGCCCTGGCGCTGGCCATGCCCGCCCAGCCCCACTCGGCCGCCCGCCTTGACGATGTCGGCGAGCACCCTGGCCGCCATGGGGAACGAGTACTCCTGCGGATGGAACCACGGGCGGCGCAGCACCGTGTCGTCCAGGTCCGAGTGCGGCGTGAAGCGCCGCATCTTTGGATCCGAGTGAAGGTCCGTTGTCTCGTAGAAGTGATTCTCTGCCCACGGGCCGCCGTACTGGACGAGCAGCGTCGGCGTGTAGGTGATCCCGGATTGCGCGGTGAGCTGCACGACGTCCTTGTAGAGCGGCATGATAGGGAGCGTGTGCTCGAGCCCCGCGTAGCCGTCGATCATCTGCGTGAGATTCAGCTTCAAATCGAGACCTCCCTCGAGCGTCGGCATGATCTGCTGTTCGCGCGCCGCCATGACGATCCACTGCCGCTGCTGCCGGTTGCCCGCCATGTACTGCTTGATCGTCTTCGTGTCCCAGTACTTGCTGTACCGTGACAGCACATCACGGGCGTCGTCGAGGCTCTGGACGTTGTCGGACGCGAAGACGCCGGGCCCGGTGCCGTAGACGCGCGGCCCGATCATCCGGCCCGCTTCTACCATGTCGCGGTAGCTGAGGATGTCAGTCGTCGCCGTCTGCGGGTCGCGCGTGGTGGTCACGCCGTACGCGAGGTTCGCGAGGTATTCCCAGACCTGCGTCTTGTGAATGTCCCAGGCGGGCCAGATGTGGGCGTGAACGTCCACGAGCCCCGGCATGAGCGTCTTGCCCGAGACGTCGATCACTTTCGCCTCCGGCGGGATCTTGACGGCCCCGCGGCGGCCCGCCGCCTCGATCCGGTTGTTCCTGATCACGACGTCGCCGTTCTCGATGACCTCCAGGCCTCTCATCGTGATGAGGCGCCCGCCGCGCAGCGCAACCACGCCGGTCGGCTTCGCCCGCGGCACTTCGACGACGACGTCGATCTCGGCCGCCTCGTACGCGGGCCTTTTCCTGGCGTCCTTTTCGGCCTCCGCCTTCTGGGCGGACGCGTCCTTCTCCGCCGCGGCCTCCTTTTCCTTCGCGGCTTCGCGTTCCTTCTCCGCGGCCTTCTCCTTGTCTTCAGCCGCCTTGGCCGTCGCGAGGTCGTAACGGAAGAACCTGCGCCCCATCGCCCACGTCACGGCCTTCCCGTTCTCCGCCCAGTCGATGAATTCGCCGCCGACGTTCGAGATGCGCTTCACCGGGACCGAGGCGGTCTCAGGATTGGAGAGACTGATCGACGGCGGGTTCTCGCCGCCGACCATCGGGATCGTGATGAGATAGACGCGCCGCTCCGCCTGCACGAGGGCGCGCTCGCCGTCGGGTCCGATGATCACGTCCGCCGCCGGATTGGGATTTTCCGCGAGCGGGTTCTTGTAGCCAGTGACCTTGACGTGCGTGCGGCGATCGGTGCCATCCCACCGGAACGAGACGAGCCCGCGGTTCCCCTGCCAGGCATAGATCCGGGACTGATCGGCGCTGAAGTGGGGCCGTCCCGCGTCCCGGAACGGGGAGATCATCGTGACGTTGCCGCCGGCCGCCGGGAGCCACACCAGCTCCAGCGCCTGGCCGCCCGTCCCCCTCGGGGAGAAGTCCTCCTGCCGCTCCATCCGAGGCCCGCGGACGACGACGATCCGCTGGCCGTCCGGCGAGTAGACGGGATCCGAGTAGAAAGAGGAGACCCGCGTGAGCTGCTCAGGGTCTCCGCCGCTGGAGGCGACGCGGTACACGTGCCCCCCTTCTTCGTCCGACCACGTGACGTAGGCGATGTACCTGCCATCGGGCGACCACGTGGGATGGTGCTCCCCCGCCGTCAGGCTGCTGACGCGGCGGGGCGTGCCTTTCGGATAGTCCATGACGTACACGCGCTCGAGCGCCGTGAACGCCAGCTTCGTCCCGTCCGGTGAGAGCCGCGCGTACCGAATCTGCTGCGCGCGCACGGCGCCCTGATCGACCGTGTAGTCGAACGCGAGCTTCGGCCCGATCTTGAGGTCCACCTTCGCATTGAAGGGAACCTGCGTCAGCGTTCCCGCCGGCACGTCGATGCGCCAGAACTTCCCGTCGAAGGAGGTGAGAAGCGCTTTCGAGTCCGGGGTGAACGAGGACCCCGGCATCAGGTCGCGCGTGCTCAGCGACTCCTGGTCGTCGCGCGTGACGGGATACGCGAGCCACGTGTCGTCGCCGCTCTGCAGGTCCCGAAGGCGCAGCCCCGTCTGCGCGTCCCAGCGCGTCGCGTACACGAGCCACTTGCCGTCCAGCGACAGCACGGGACGCATGGCGGCGCCGCGCTCGTCGCTCTGGCGATAGTTTTCCCCGGTCTGGCGGTCGTACACGCCGAGCTGCCACCGGAAGTTCATCTGGTTGTAGACGCTGCCCGCGGCCGTGCGCTCCGTGAACCAGACGTAGCGCGGGTCCTTGCCAAACGCAGGGCCCATCGCGAAGAGGTTCTTGTTCTCGGCGGAGTTGCCGGTCAGCTTGACGCCGCTGCCTCCCTCCACGTGATACAGCCACAGGTGCGTGCTCGGTGGCGTCCCCGGCGTCGCCTTCGACACGACCACGTACTTGCCGTCGGGCGTGTACTCGGGGGACCGGAGGACGTTGCTCTTGCCCTTGCTGAGGGGACGCGGTTCCGTGCCGTCAGCGTTCGCGATCCAGAGATTGTCGTCGCCGTCGCGGTCGGAGATGAAGACGATCGATGCGCCGTCCGGCGAGTAGCGCGGCTGGCTGTCGAAGGCCAGGCCGTCGGTGATCCGCTTCGCGTCGCCGCCGGCGATCGGCAACATGTAGAGGTCGCCGAGCAGGTCGAAGACGATCGTTTTGCCGTCGGGTGAGACGTCGAGAGACATCCAGGAGCCTTCGTCGGTGGCGAACGACACGGTCCGTGCCGCTTCGAGCGGCAGGTCCTTCTTCTTCTCGTCTTTCTTGTCGTCCTTCTTCTCGCCCGTGCCCGCCTCCTGGCGCGCCGCGGCCGCGGGATGGTCGATTGATGCGTCGTGGTCTCGCGGGACCGCCGCGCGCGCGGGCAGCACGGCGGCAATGAGCAGCGCGATCAGCAGGCGTGATGTCATTCGCTCGACTCCTCTGAGGAGCCGACATTCTATCCAACTCTGGCGCGCGTCGAGGACGCCCGCGGAAGGCGGATGTCAGGTGTCCCGCCCGGGACCGGCGACGTGACGGACGGCGAGCGTGCGAACGGCCTGGACCATGGACATGAGGCCCATGCCTTTCCCCATCGAGATGTTCTGCCGGAAGATCCGCTCGACGATGTCGGGATCGACGAGGGCGATCTCCTCCGGTGGGAGACCGGACAACGTGGATTCGAGAATCGCCGCGAGCGCCTTGGCCGACACGCCGGACGGATTCTCGACGGCGAACGCGAGCTTGAGGGTGCCGTCCGGCTGCGGGGCGGCCCACACGTAGGCCTCGGACTCGCAATGCGGCACGAGGTGATCCGGCGGGAACGGGCGCGTCGCGATCGCGGGGGACACCTCCCGGAACTTGTCCGCGTAGCCGAGGAGCAGGTTGGTGCGATCGGCCGTGTCGGGGAACAGGGCAAACGTGTCGAGCACGGCCTGGAGTTTCCCGGGGAGCATCCCTCGACTGTAGCAGGGTTTCGGGCCGTCCGGGGCGGCGCCGGGGCGCCGGCGGGGGCGGGACGAGGTTGACAAACGAACGTTCGTTCACCCATAATCCGTCCCTGTAGGCGGCGTCCGCGCGACCCCGTCTTCCCGCTCTTTCCCGTTCAGGCGGATCGACCCAACCGGTCCGGCGGACCGGTCCCGTCCGCCGTTCCCGCGGCGAGGTGCCCGATGGCCGTGCAGGCCCGCGGTTACTACGTCGACGCCCCCGGCGCCCCGCTCGCGGCGCGCGAGCTCGCGATCCCGGAGCCCGGCGCGGCCGAGGCCATCGTCGAGGTCCTCGCGTGCGGCCTTTGCCACACCGATCTCGCCTTCGCCAGCGGCGCGGTCCCCACGAAGCACCCACTCCCGCTGGTTCTCGGCCACGAAGTCGTCGGCACCGTCGTCGCGGCGGGGGAGCGCGCCAGGGCGCTCGCCGGACGAACCGTGATCGTGCCCGCCGTGCTGCCGTGCGGCTCGTGCGAGTTCTGCCGGGCCGGCCGCGGCAACGCGTGCCCGGACCAGAAGATGCCCGGCAACGACATCCACGGCGGGTTCGCCACGCACCTGCTCGTGCCCGCCTCGCCGCTCGTGCCCGTTGACGAGTACGTCTCGACGCGTTCCGACGCGCGCGACCTCTCGGTGGTCGCCGACGCCGTGTCGACGGCTTACCGGGCCGTCAGCCGCGCCGGCGTCACGGCCGGCGACGCGGCGTTCGTCGTCGGGGGCGGCGGCGTGGGGGCGTTCGTCGTGCAGATCGCGCGCGCGCTGGGGGCGCGGGTGGCCGTCTGCGATGTCAGCCGCGAGCGCCTGGCGCTGCTCGAGGCCCACGGCGCCGAGCGGGCGTTCATCGTGGACGGCGAAGCACGGGACCTGCGGAAGCGGTTCGCGGCGCTCGCGCGCGAATGGGGGGTGCCGTCGCTGCGGCTGCGCATCTTCGAGTGCAGCGGCACGCCGGAGGGGCAAACGCTCGCGTTCAGCCTCCTCGCCCGCGGCGCGACGCTCGTGCAGGTCGGCTACACGCCGGCGCCGGTCAGCGTGCGCCTTTCGAACCTGATGGCGTTCGACGCGACGGTGCACGGCACGTGGGGCTGTCCGCCGGAGGCGTATCCGGACGTGCTCCGCCTGATCGCCGACGGCCGCGTCGCGATTCGTCCGTTCGTCGACTACGCGCCGATGTCGTCGTTGAACGATCTGCTGGCGGCGATGGCGGCACACAGGCTGAGCGCGCGGATGGTGCTCGACCCGCGCGCGTAACCGCAGAGGACGCAAAAGGACACAGCGAATCAAACCTCGGAGGACGCGGAGGACGCAGGGGTTATGACCGATCTCAAGAATCACGATCTCGTGCCGGACCACCGGTTTCGCTCGATCCGTTACGAGGAGCGTCCCGTGCGCGACCGTTCGGGATCCGAGGTCGCCGGGCTGCACCAGGTCTGGATTTCGCTCGACAACGAGCCGCAGCTCAACTCGTACACGACGGAGGCGATCAAGGAACTCATCCTCGCCTTCCGCCGCGCGAGCGCGGACCGGCGCGCGGTCGCCGTCGTGCTCACCGCGGTTGGGACCCGCGCCTTCTGCACTGGCGGGAACACCGAGGAGTACGCGACGTACTACGCGCGTCGCCCGCACGAGTACTTGCAGTACATGCGGCTCTTCAACGACATGGTGACCGCCATCCTGCTCTGCGACAAGCCGGTGATCTGCCGTGTCAACGGCATGCGCATCGGCGGCGGCCAGGAGATCGGCATGGCGTGCGATTTCTCCATCGCGGGTGACCACGCGCGGTTCGGGCAGGCGGGCCCGATCCACGGCTCCGCCCCGGACGGAGGCTCCACGGACTTCCTGCACCTCTACGTGGGATACGCGAAGGCCGCCGAGTCGCTCGTGTTCTGCGAGCCCTGGTCCGCGCACGCGGCCCTGCGCTTCGGGCTGATCAACGACATCGTGCCCGTGCATCGCCGCTCGGACGGCGCCTTCGTGCCCGACCCCACCGTGGTCACCGACCGCTGGACGGACGAGACGGGGCGCGTGGTGTTCGGCGCGTGGAAGACGGGGGACGCGATGAAGGAAGGGAAGGCGGTGGCCGCGGGCTGCGCGATCGATCTGTCGAACCTCGATGTCGCCGTGGGCGCGCTCGTCACGCGCCTGCTCCACACGTTCCCTGACTGCACGCGGAAGACGCTCGAGAGCCTGCGCAAGAAGAAGCTGGAGCACTGGTTCGCCAACAGCGAGACGAACCGCTCGTGGCTGGCGCTCAACATGAACACGGAAGCGGCCGCGGGCTTCCCGGCGTTTCACTATGGCGCGCGGGGCGACCGCGAGATCGACTTCGTCAAGCTGCGGCAGCTCTACGCGGAGGGGGCGCCGTTCGACGAGCGGGTGATCGAGGGCGTCCTGCCCGCCTCGGCGCAGGGCGCGGCAAGGAGGTGACCGCGTGGCGTCCCTGAGCGTGGTCGCGGTGGATCTGCTGGAGGAGGGCGCGATGCTGCGCCTGGTCCTGAACCAGCCGAAGGCAAACGTGCTCACGACCGCGATGATGCAGGAGCTGTCGAGCGCGCTCCGGGCGCATCGCGATCACCGGCGGCTGCGGCTCGTACTCCTACGAGGCGCCGGGGGCAATTTCTCCTACGGCGCCGCGGTCGAAGAGCACACCCGCGATCGTGTCGCCGCGATGCTTCGGACGTTCCACGCCCTCGTGCGCGACGTCGCGGAGTACCCCGTGCCGATCGCGGCGCTCGTCGAAGGGCGCTGCCTGGGAGGGGCGTTCGAGCTCGCGCTGTGCTGCCACTTCGTGTTCGCGGCCGCGGGCGCCCGCCTCGCCTGCCCGGAGGTCACGCTCGGCGTCTTCCCGCCGGTGTTCGCGATCGCAGGGCCCCGGCGGATGGGGGGCGCGCTCGCCGAGCGTCTGCTGCTGACCGGCGGCGAGATCGACGCGCGCGCCGCCGAGCAGTGCGGTCTCGCCACCGCGCTGCCGCCGGGCGAAGACCCGGGCGAGGCCGTGATGCGGTGGTATCGCGAACATCTCGCGCCGCTCTCCGCGTACGCGCTCCGGCAGGCGGCGGCCGCCTCGCGTCGGGGCTCCGACCTGGTCGTGGCGCTGCGCGACGAGTTGCCGGCGATCGAGCAGCAGTACCTCGAACAGGTCGCCACGAGCCGCGACGGCAACGAGGGCATCGAGGCGTTCATCGCGCGACGCCCGCCCCGATGGGAGGACGCGTGAAGCAGCACCGCTCGAAGCGGCCGCCAATCGGCGAGCCGGGAGAAGCCAAGGAAGCGCGCCGGCAGGAGATTCTCTCCGCCGCCGCCCGCCTGCTCGCGACGTACGGCTATCACGGGATGGCGATGCGCGACCTGGCACGCGCCACGGGCACGAGCCTCGCGAACCTTTACAACTATTTCTCGTCGAAGGATGACCTCGTCTTCGCGCTGCAGACGCGCGCGTTCGACACCTTGATCTCGACGGCGGGGCAGGCGGTCGCCGGCCTCGAGGGGGCCGAGGCGCGCCTCTACGCGTTCATCCTCAACCACGTCCGCTACATGACGACGCACGGCGACGTCGCGCGCGTGCTGGTGGAGGAAGCGGGCGAGTTGCCGCCCCGCCGCCGCCGCGCGGTGCGGGAGCTGAAGGAGCGCTACTTCGGCATGGCGCGCGAAATCGTGGTCGCGGTCAACACCGCCGGCTGCGGCGTGCCGGGAGCGGTCCCCGCCGGTGCGCAGGAGACGACGGAGGTCGACCGCAGCACCTACAACATCTTCGGGATGCTCAACTGGGTCTATGGCTGGTACGACGCAGGGCGCCACGGGTCCCCGCAGGAAGTCGCGCGCTCCATCCACCGGATCGCGTTGTGCGGCCTGGTGGCGCGCTGCCCGAGCTCAATGGTGGTCGCCGACATGGAGCGCCGCGTCGGCACCGCCCGCGTGCCGTCCCCCGTGGCGCTGCTTTCGGAGGCGTGAGTGGATCAGGTCCTTGAACGCGCCCGCGCGCTCGTCGAAGACCGCACCCTGGCGCACGTGCGCGACTGGAAGCGCGCGCACCCGGGCGCCCTCGCCATCGGCCACATGCCGATCTACGTGCCGCGCCCGCTCTTCGAGGCGATCGGGTGCCTGCCGGTCGCGATCTTCGGCGGCGGTGACGACCTCGAGATCATCCGCGGCGACTCGTACTTCCAGTCTTACATCTGCCACATCCCCCGGAGCACGATCGAGCTGGGGCTCGCCGGCCACCTCGACCCGCTCGACGGGATGGTATTTCCCTCGATCTGCGACGTCATCCGCAACCTCGGGGGCATGTGGCGAATGCTGTTTCCCGAGAAATTCGTCGCGTACCTCGACGTGCCGCAGAACTTCGATCCGTCGATCGGCGGCCGGTTTTACGCCGACGCGCTCCGCGAGATCGCGTCCGCGCTGGCGGCGCGGGGCGCCCGGCCGCTCGAGCCGGCAGCGCTGCGCGAGGCGATCGCCGACGAGAACGCGCGCCGTGCCGCGCTCGATCGCCTCGACGACATCCGGCGCCGCGAGCCGTGGCGCCTTCGCGGCTCGGAGGCGTACGTCGTGGCCCGCGCCGGCGCCGGACTGACCGCGGCCGCGCACCGCGCCTTGATCGACGAGGCGTGCGAGGCGGCCGCCGCGCGTCCCGCGCGCGCCGTGGACAACGCGCGCGTCGTGCTCAGGGGGGCGTTCTGCGAGCAGCCTCCGCTCGATCTCATCCGCACCCTCGAGAAGGCGGGCTGCGACATCGTGGACGACGACCTGCAGCTCGGGCTGCGCAGCCTCGCCGGGCCCATCGACGCGCCGCCGGAAGCGGATCCCCTCGAGGCGCTCGCGCGCGCCTATCTCGAACGCGGCGTGGCGACCGCGTCGCGTTACATCGGCGAGGCTGAAAAGGGGGCCGAGCTGGTGGCCGCCGTCCGCGCCTGCGGCGCCGACGGCGTCGTGTTCGCGGCCGCGTCGTTCTGCGATCCGGCCCTCCTGGATCAGCCGATGCTGGAGGCGGCCCTCGACCGCGCCGGCATCCCGCACACGAGTTTCAAGTACGCCGAGAACAACGCGCAGTTCCAGACCATCCGCGAGCAGGCGGGCGCGTTCTCCGACGCGGTGAAGCTCTGGGGAGTGGAATCGTGAGCGCGCCAGGTCACGGCAACGGCAGCGGCGCCAAGGACGCAAGCCAGCTGCGCCAGAAGCGGCTCCTGGCGGACCACTTCGAGCGCCTCGCCCGCGCGCGCGAGGACGGCGCGAAGGTGATCTACACGTTCGTGCCGGGCAACCTCACGGAGCTGATCGGCTCGCTCGGAATGCTGTCGGTGCTGCCGGAGATCAACGCGTTGCAGTCCGGGATGCGCGGGCGCTCGGCCGCCCACATCGCCGAAGCGGAGAAGGCAGGGCACTCGGAGGACGTCTGTACGTACGTCAAGTGCGACATCGGGATGCTCCGGGGGGGCAACATCGGGCCGACCGGGACGAAACTGCCGGAGCCTGATTTGCTCCTGCTGTCGTACACGGGCTGCTTCACGTTCATGAAGTGGTTCGAGCTGCTGCGCGAGCAGTACCGCTGTCCCGTGGCGATGCTCCACGTGCCGTACCAGCCGGACGGCGTGATCACCCCGTCAATGCGCCGCTACATCGTCGATCAGCTGGAGAAGGAGGTCGTCCCCGCGCTGGAGCGCGTCGCCGGGCGGCGTCTCGTTCGCGAGGAGCTGTCGGCGCGGCTCGCGCGATCGGCGCAGGCGGAGGAGGATCTCGTCGCGGTGTGGGAGTCGGCCCGCCACCGCCCGTCGCCAATCGACGGGTACTTCGGCGGCGTCTACTACGTCGGTCCGATCTTCTCGGCGTTTCGCGGCACGCAGGACGCCGTCGACTACTACCGTGAGCTGCGGGAGGAAGTGACGGCGCGGATCGCCGCCGGTCTGGGCCCGGCCACGCCTGACGGTCCGCTCGCCAGCGAGCGGTACCGGCTCGTCGTGGAGGGGCCGCCCAACTGGACCCACTTCAACGACTTCTGGCGGATGTTCACGCGGGAAGGTGCCGTGGTGGTCGCGAGCACGTACACGCGAGTGGGCGGGTTGTACGATACCGGCTTCCGGCACGATCCCTCGCGGCCCTTCGAAACGCTCGCCGACTACAGCCTCGGCTGCTACACGAACCTCGGGCTGCCCGCGCGCATCGCGCTCCTCGAGAAGTACATCCGAGAGTACGACGCTGACGGCTTCCTGATCAACAGCGTGAAGTCCTGTAACTCGTTCAGCGCCGGTCAGCTCCTGATGCTCCGCGAGCTGGAGTCGCGCACCGGCCGTCCCGGAGGATTCATCGAGTCCGACCTGGTGGACCCGCGTTACTTCGGGAAGGCGAACATCGAGAACCGCATCCAGAGCTACCTGCAGATGGTCGAGGCGCGGCGGCATGGAGGGTACGCATGAAGTGCGTCCTCGGCATCGACCTCGGCTCCACGACGACGAAAGCCGTGCTGCTCGACGAAGCCGGTGCGGTTGTCGGACAGGGGATCACGAACAGCCGAAGCAACTATGAAGTGGCGTGCGCGGTCGCGCGCGAAGAGGCGTTGACGGCCGCGCGCCTGAGCCTGCTCGGCCGGGCGCTGAACACCCTGGAAGATGGCCGCCGTGAGCTCGTGCTGCCCGTGAAGGGCCGGCTGCCCGAGGCATTCAGGCTCGAGCTGTATCTGGACCAGCTCGACGATCTCCGCGAGGAGCTCGATCGCTCGGTGGCGCAGGTCCCCTCCGAGCCGCTGCGATCATCGCTCGGAGACGCCACGCGCGAGATCCTGGACGACATGGCCGCCGGCGCGCCCGCGTTGTTCGGCGAGGGGTGCGCGCGGAGGAGCGACTTCTTCCGGGACCTGGCGGCCGCCGCGTTCATGGCGGGGGCCGAGCGCGCGTGCGCCAGCGGGCGGCTGCCGTTCGAGCGGCTGGCGGGGTCGTTCGACCGCGCGATTCTGAACGTGGAGACGCGGATGACGCCGCGGCCGTTCGAGTCGGTGCTGCGGCGCGCCGTGCAGAGCGCCGCCAGCGGCACGCCCGAGGCCATGGAGGCGATCGTCACCGCGGCCCGGGACACCTCCATCGAGGAAGCGGCGTGCGTCGGCACCGGCTACGGCCGGCAGACGCTGCCGTTCCCGAAAGAGGCGGTCAGGAGCGAGATCCTGTGCCACGGCCGCGGCGCGCACGCGTTGTTTCCCCGCACGCGTACCGTGCTCGACATCGGCGGCCAGGACACCAAGGCGATCCAGACCGACGAGTCCGGCGTCGTGACGTCGTTCCAGATGAACGATCGCTGCGCGGCGGGGTGCGGCCGCTATCTTGGGTACATCGCGGACGAACTCGGGCTGGGGCTGCACGAGCTGGGACCGCTGGCGCTCCGGGCGCACCGCGTGATCCGCGTGAACTCGACCTGCACCGTCTTCGCCGGGGCCGAGCTGCGGGAGCGCCTCGCGCTCGGGCAGCGCCGCGAGGACATCCTCGCCGGGCTCCACCGCGCGATGATGTTGCGCGCGATGTCGCTGCTGGCGCGCTCGGGCGGCGTGCGCGACGAATTCACGTTCACCGGCGGCGTGTGCCGCAACGAGATGGCCACGAGCGTGCTGCACGATCTGGTGGAGGAACACTACGGCCGCGACGTGACGGTGAACATCCACCCGGAGTCCATCTACATGGGGGCGCGTGGCGCCGCGCTCTTCGCGCTCGACGACCTGCGCGCCGGCCGCGGCCGCGTGCCGCCGCGCTTCGCCGAGCAGGCGCCGCCCGAGCCCGACCCGCCGTGCGGGCGCAGCGAGCCGGCCACGCGCCTGGACGCGCAGCAGCCGTGAGGAACCAACCATGGTAACGACCGCCGGCGTGGACGTCGGGTCCAGCTCGATCAAGGTAGCGGTGGTCCGGAGCCGCGCGGGAGAGGACGCCACCGTGCTCGCGCGCGGGTGGCAGCGCATTCGCCGCCGGAACGTTCACGACCTGACGCGTGCCGGCGTCGACGACTGCTGCGCCGCGGCCGGGACGCGCGTCGAGGACCTCGATTACCTGGCCTCCACCGGCGACGGCGACGCGGTGCCGTTCCGCACTGGGCACTTCTACAGCATGACGACGCACGCGCGCGGGGCGCTGCACCTCGATGGCGAGGCGCGCGCCGTGCTCGACGTCGGCGCGCTGCACGCGCGCGCCATCCGGATCGACCACCGCGGCAAGGTGCTCGCCCACCGCATGACGAGCCAGTGCGCCTCCGGCACGGGACAGTTCCTGGAGAACATCGCGCGCTACCTTGGCGTGGCGCTCGAGGACGTGGGATCGCTCTCGCGCGCGGCCGGCCGCGCCGAGGCGGTGTCGAGCATCTGCGCGGTGCTCGCGGAGACCGACGTGATCAACATGGTTAGCCGCGGGATCGCCGCCCCGGAGATCCTCCGCGGCATCCACGAGAGCATTGCCGGGCGGCTCGTCCGGCTGGTGCGCGCCGCGGGAGCGGACGGCGTCGTCCTCGTGAGCGGCGGCCTCGCGAAAGACGAGGGGCTCCTGTGCCGCATCGAGGAGCAAATCAACCGGCTCGACGCCGGCGGTTCCGCGCGGCTGACAGTCCGCACGCATCCCGACGCGATTTTCGCCGGCGCGCTCGGGGCGGCGCTGCTGGCGGCCAGGCGCCACGCGCAGCTCGCCGCGATGGGGCGGTTCTCGGCGGGGGCGAATCAGAGCATCGGATCGTCGGGGAACACATCGGCGGTCACCTCGAGCGGCACGAAGCGTGGCTCGAGCGACGACAGCCGGCCCGCGACCGACTCCACGGTCCAGCCGCCCGGCTGATGCAGCGACGCCAGGGGTCTCGGTTGCGAGAACAGCACGATTTCCGCGCCGCGCACCGCGAACACCTGGCCCGTCACGCCGGCGGCGGCGTCGGAGACCAGGTGCACGGCGAGCGGCGCGATGTCCGCCGCCTTGAGCGAGCGAAGCCGTTCCACCCGTTGCAGCGACGCGGCGTCCGCCGTTTCGGGGATGGCGCCCGTCATCCGCGTCCAGGCGAACGGCGCGATCGCGTTGGCGCGCACGTTGTAGCGGCGCATGTCGAGCGCGATCGCGCGCGTGAGTGCCACGACGCCGAGCTTCGCGGCGGCATAGTTCGCCTGGCCGAGGTTGCCGATGAGGCCCGAGGTTGAGGTCATGTTCAGGAACGCGCCTGACTGCTGCGCCCGGAACCGCTCCGCGGCGGCGCGGCACAGGTTGAACGCGCCCTTGAGGTGCACCGCGATGACCGCATCCCAGTCCGCCTCGGTCATCTTGTGGAAGATTGCGTCGCGCACGATGCCCGCGTTGTTGACCACGAAGTCGAGGCGGCCGAGCTCCTCCACCGAAAGCGCGACCATGCGCTCCGCCGCCGGGTATGATGCCACCGAGCCGGCGTCCGCGACCGCGCGGCCCCCGGCGGCGGCGATCTCGTCCACGACCGCCTGCGCGGGGCGCTCCGGCTGCGGCGATCCGTCCACCGCGACCCCCGCATCGTTGACGACGAGCGCAGCGCCCGCTCGCGCCATGGCCAGCGCCAGCTCGCGGCCGATGCCGCGCCCGGCGCCCGTGACGATCCCCGCCTTTCCGCTCAGAACCATGTGGTCCCCCGCCGGGACCGGGAGTCAGATATGACCGCTCACCCGCCCGACTCGATGCTGATTTACGACTGGAACACCGCGGGCAACGGCTATCCGCACCGCGCGGAGCCGGTGGAGCTCAACGACGAGACCCTCCGCGACGGCCTGCAGTCGCCGTCGGTCCGCGACCCGGCGATCGAGACCAAGATCGAGCTGCTGCACCTGATGCACCGCCTCGGCATCCGCAGCGCCGACCTCGGTCTGCCGGGGGCCGGCCCGCGCGCCTGCGCGGACATCACGGCGCTCTGCCGCGAGATCGTCAACGCGAAGCTCGACGTCCGGCCGAACTGCGCCGTCCGCACCGTGCGGAGCGACATCACCCCGCTCATCGAGATCTCGATGAAGGTGGGCCAGCCGATCGAGGCGGCCGCGTTCATCGGCTCGTCGCCGATCCGCCAGTACGCGGAGGACTGGACGATTGACGACATGCTCCGCCTCACCGAGGACGCGGTGAGCTATGCCGTCTCGGCCGGCCTGCCGGTGATGTACGTGACCGAGGACACCTGCCGCGCGACGCCGGACACGATCCGGCGGCTGTACCGCGCCGCGATCAACGCGGGCGCGAAGCGGATCTGCGTCTGCGACACGGTCGGCCACATCACGCCGCGCGGCGTGCGGAACCTCGTGCCGTACGTGCGGCAGATGATCAAGGAAACCGGTGAAGACATCAAGATCGACTGGCACGGCCACAATGACCGCGGCCTCGGCGTCATCAACACGATCACCGCGATGACGTCGGGCGTGGACCGCGTGCACGCGACGGCGCTCGGCGTCGGCGAGCGTGTCGGGAACTGCTCGATGGACCAGCTCCTGGTCAACCTGCGGCTCATGGGCTACATCGACAACGACCTGTCGGCGCTGGCCGATTACGTGCGCGTGGCGAGCGAGGCGACGGAGGTCCCCATCCCCGTGAACTATCCGGTGTTCGGGCGCGACGCGTTCCGGACCGCGACGGGCGTCCACGCGGCCGCCATCATCAAGGCGCGCCGCAAGGGGCAGGACTGGCTCGCCGACCGCGTGTACTCCGGCGTCCCGGCCGGCATGGTAGGCCAGAAGCAGGCGATCGAGGTTGGCTTCATGTCGGGGATGTCCAACATCGTGCACTGGCTCCACGAGCACGCGATCGAGCCGGAAGAGCACCTGGTGGAGGCGATCTTCACCGCGGCCAAGGAGCGCAACCGCGTGCTCACCGACGAGGAGTTGATGGAGATCTGCAAGTTCGAGGCGGCCAAGCACGGGCGCGAGTTGCCGCTCGACACGCTGGAGTCCTGGAAGGAGGAGATCGAGGGGGCGTGAGCTTCGACCGCGGGGACCGCGGAGGACGCGGGTATTAAACCGCGGAGGACGCAGGGCGCGTCGGCGAGAACCTGAGTCCCTGCGTACCCCGCAACCCCTGCGGCTTGATTCCTGCGCCCCAGCAGTCCCTGCGGTTCACTTCTCGATCGGCGCATTGACCAGGTTGCCCCACTCGGTCCAGCTGCCGTCGTAGTTCCGCACTTTCTCGAAGCCGAGGAGGTACTTCAGCACAAACCACGTGTGCGAGCTCCGCTCGCCGATCCGGCAATAGGCGATCACGTCCCCGGTCGGGTCCAGCTTCTGTTCGTCGAGATAGATCTGCTTCAGGTCCGCGACCGGCTTGAACGAGCCGTCCTCCGGATTGACCGCGCGCGCCCAGGGTATGTTCTTCGCGCCGGGGATGTGGCCGCCGCGCAGCGCCCCTTCGTTCGGGTAGTCGGGCATGTGCAGCCGCCGGCCGGTGTACTCGTCCGGGCTCCGCACGTCCACGAGCTGTCCCGACGCCTGCATGTGCACCATCACCTCGTCTCGAAACGCGCGGTGCGGCGCATCGTTGCGCTCGGGCGAGACGTACCTGGTCTGGGTGAACGCGGGCGCGTCGCGCGTGAGCGGCCGCTTCTCCTTTTCCCACTTCAGGCGGCCGCCGTCCATCACCCTCGCCTGGTCGTGGCCGAACAGCTGGAACACCCAGAAGGCGTAACACGCCCACCAGTTGTTCTTGTCGCCGTAGAAGACGACCATCGTGTCGCGTGTCGCGCCGATCCGTGACATCAGCGCCTCGAAACCCCACTTCGTGATGTAGTCGCGCCGGATCTGGTCGTTGAGATCCTGCGTCCAGTCCACGTGCACGGCGCCCGGGACGTGCCCCGAGGCGTAGAGCAGCGTGTCTTCGTTGGACTCGATGACCCGCACCGAAGGGTCGTTGAGATGTTCCGCCACCCACTCGGTCGAGACGAGCACGTCGGGTCGTGCGTAGCCGCGGCTTTCGATGTCAGGCATAATCCTCCGTCACCCGCTCGTATTATGACGTCCCGCATGCGCATCGGGATCGATCTCGGCGGCACGAAAATCGAGGGGGCCGCCCTCGATCAGGCCGGCACCATGACCGCGAGACAACGGGTCGGGACGCCGCGGGGCGACTATGAGGCAACGGTCGCGGCCGTTGCGGCGCTCGTACGGGGTCTGGAGGCCGAGGTGGGCGGACCCTGCTCGGTGGGCGTCGGGATTCCGGGCACGATTTCATCCGCCACCGGGCGCATCAAGAACGCCAACTCGACCTGGCTGAACGGACGCCCGTTCGACCGGGACCTCGCGCGCGCGCTGGACCGCGAGGTGCGCCTGGCGAACGACGCGAACTGTTTCGCTCTCTCGGAGGCGCGCGACGGCGCGGCGCGCGGCGCGCGCGTCGTCTTTGGGGTCATCGTGGGCACCGGCACGGGCGGCGGGATCGTCGTGGAGGGCCGCGTGCTCGAGGGGCGAAACGGGGTTGCGGGAGAATGGGGTCACAACCCGCTACCCTGGCCCGAACCCGACGAACTGCCGGGCCCGCCGTGCTATTGCGGGCGGAGCGGCTGCATCGAGACCTTCCTGTCGGGGCCGGGACTGACCGCTGCATTCGAGCGCCAGGCCGGCGAACGGATCGCGGGCGAGGAGATGGTGCGGCGCGCCGCCCTGGGGGACGAAAGGTCGCGGCACATGCTCGAGCGATACGAGCACCGGATGGCCCGTGCGCTCGCCGGGATCATCAATGTGCTCGATCCGGACGTGATCGTCCTCGGCGGCGGGCTGTCGAACATCGACCGGCTCTACGCCGCGGTCCCGGCGCTGTGGGGACGGTGGGTGTTCTCGGATGCGGTCGACACGCCGCTCGTCAAAGCCGCTCACGGCGACTCCAGCGGCGTGCGTGGCGCGGCGTGGCTCTGGGAGTGAGTCAGCGGGCCACGTACACCGAGAGGCCGGGCAGATCCCGAAAGTCCGACGGGTTCAGCGTCCACAGCGCGGCGCGGTGCGCGATGGCGCACGCCGCGATCGCGATGTCGATCTCGCGGCCTCGCCCCTTACGCAGTCCTTTGTAGAGCACCGCGGCGCGCCGCGCTTCGAGCGGCCCGAAGGGGACGGCGCCCTCCGCCGGCAGCAACGCCTCCTGGTCGGCGAGCTCGTCGGCCGTGCGCGGCCCGCGCCGCCACTCGTAGAGCACGAGGCTGCTCAGGGCGAGCCGTTCGCCCGCGGCGATTGCCCGCCGAAGGGGCAGCGCGAGTTCCCTCGGTCCGGTGAGGGCCGCGATCAGCACCGACGTGTCAAGATGGATCATTCGGGACGGTTCCGCCGGCCGCCCGCGCGCCGCGCAGCCCTGATCTCCGCCAGCTCCCGCTTGACGGCGGCCGCGCTCCTGCTGCGCGGCCGCCGGATCATCCGGTCGAGAGCCTCGAGCATCCGCGTGCGCTCGTCGTCGGAGAGCCGGTCGGTGCGGGCGCCGTACTCGCGGATCGCCTCCCGCACGACCTGGCTCTTCGGGCGCCGCAGGCGGGATGCCGTCCGCTCGAGATCCGCGACCGTCTCATCGTCCAGCGTGAACGTGAGCTTTACCATAGCACCATACTACCCTACTCCAGCCATACCACCATACTCCCGGCTGGCCGGCCGGCGCCGCGTCCGCACGCGGCCGCGCCAAGGCTGGGCGGGCCAAGGCCGGTCAGTCGTTCTGCGTCGGCTTGGCCATCGCGCCCAGGATCTTGCCGATGAACTGGTCGAGCGCGTTCCCGCCCCGGATCCACCGCACCACGACGAGGAGATCGTTCTCCCAGTCGATGTAGATGATGTTGGCGCCGTTGCCGCGGAAGGTGACGCTCGATTCCGGCGCCGAGGGCAGCGGCTTCCGCCCGGTGTTGAGGAACCAGTTCATGTAGCCGTACTCGGCGTTGGCGGGCCCGGGCGTCCGCGCCATCTCGATCCACTTCGGCGACACGATCTCCCGGTCCTTCCAGCGTCCGTGGCGGAGGAACAGCAGCCCGAAGCGCGCCATGTCGCGGGCGCTGATGAACATGCCTCCTCCCCAGTGGCCGCCGCCGGTCATCGACTGCACGCGCGCGCCATCGAGCTCGATCCACGAGTTCTCGTAGCCGTGCCAGCGCCAGGTGTTCGAGGCGCCGATCGGCTCCATGACTTCGTCGCGGAGCACCTGGGGCAGGGGGCGGCGCCAGACGTGCAGCGCAGCGAGCGCGAGCACGTTCACCCGGACGTCGTTGTACTTGTAGCGCGTGCCCGGCTCGGACAGTTTGCGGTTCGGGTAATCGGCCGGGCGTTCCCCCTCGGGACGATCCGCCCAGTCCGGCTTTCCCCAGAGAGTGCCCTGCCAGTCGCTCGTCTGTCGCAGCAGGTGCTCCCACGTGATCGGCTGGTTGTGCGGCGCGTCGAAGAGGCCGCTGTCCGGCACGTACGGGCCAACGCGGTCCGTCACGTCGCGGATCAGCCCGCGCTGCCAGGCCAGCCCCACGACCGTCGACAGGAACGACTTGGTCACGCTGAACGTCATGTCCACCCTGGACGTCTCTCCCCATTCGGCGACGATGTACCCGCGGTGGACGATGAGGCCGTTGAGCGCGCCGCGCGCCTTGACGGGCCCGATGATCGCGTTGTGCGGTTCGCGGCTGAACGTGGTCGCGATGTCGACGGCGAGTTCCTTCGTGTTCGGGTTCTCGTTCGCGATGGCGAACTTGATCGCGTCCTCGAGCGCGGCCGCGTTGAAGCCGGACGCCTCGGGGCGTCGCGTCTCCCACGAGAACCGATCGGGGAAGTAGGTCTGGGCCGACGCCGTGGCGTCTACGACCAGCAGCGCGGCCAGGATGGAAACGATTGAGAGATGTCTGTGGCGCATGTTTTCAGTATCATGCGCCCATGCGTCATCCCGAAAAAGCACTATTCACGCTGTTCTGCGCCGCTCTTCTCTTTGCCGCGCCCGCGCTGGCCCAGGCGCCGCCACGCGCCGCGTCCTACGTTCCTGACCCCTGGCCGCTGGAGCCGCGGACCGCGAGCGAGCTGCGCGACACGGTCGAGCGGTACCGCGTGGACCGCGTCGCGATGCAGCGACGCTGGAGCACCGAGCACTCGCCGGAGACCCGCGCGCAGTTTCGGGCGTTCTTCCGCGCGTGGCGCGACAAGCTGGCCCAGGTCCCGTTCGAGAAGCTGTCGCAGGACGGGAAGGCAGACCTCGTGCTCCTGCGCAACCGCCTCGACTACGACCTGAAGCTGCTGGACCGCCTGGAGAAGTTGCTCGCCGAGGCGGGCCCCCTGATGCCGTATGCCGCGACGATCGCGTCTCTCCACGACGCGAGGCGCCGGATGGAGCCGATCGATCCGAAGGCGGCGGCCGCTACCCTCGCCCGCATGAACGAGGAGATCGCCGCCGCGCAGAAGTCGATCGAAGGCACCAAGCCGTCGCGCATCGTCGCCCTCCGGGCCGCGAACATGACCGACACGCTCCGGCGGACGTTCGAGCAGTGGTTCCGTTTCTACGATCTGTACGATCCGCTGTTTTCGTGGTGGGTGGAGGACCCGTACAAGCGGGCCTCGACCGCGCTGGCGACCTACACGAAGTTCCTGCGCGAGAAGATCGTCGGCTACCGCGAAGGGGAGGACGAGCCCATCGTCGGCGACCCGATCGGGCGCGCGGCGCTGCTCGAGGATCTCGCCTACGAAATGATCCCCTACACGCCCGAGGAGCTCATCGAGATCGCCAACAAGGAATACGCCTGGTGCGAAGCGGAGATGAAGAAAGCGTCGCGCGAGCTGGGATTCGGCGACGACTGGAAGAAGGCGCTCGAGGCCGTCAAGAACAAGCACGTCGAGCCGGGCAGGCAGACCGCGCTCGTGAAGCAGCTCGCCGACGAAGCGATCGCGTTCGTCGAGCAGCGCGGGCTCGTCACGGTGCCGCCGCTCGCCAAAGACCTCTGGCGCATGGAGATGATGGCGCCCGAACGGCAGAAGGTGAATCCGTTCTTCCTCGGCGGCGAGACCATCCAGGTGTCGTATCCGACCGACACCATGGAGCATGAAGACAAGCTCATGAGCATGCGCGGCAACAATACTCACTTCTCCCGCGCGACCGTGCACCACGAGCTGATTCCCGGCCATCACCTCCAGGGCTTCATGACGGATCGCTACAACTCACACCGTGACGCGCTCAGCAACACGCCGTTCTGGGGAGAGGGGTGGGCGCTCTACTGGGAGATGGTGCTGTGGGACGCGGGGTTCCCGAAAACGCCCGAAGATCGGATAGGAATGCTCTTCTGGCGGATGCACCGCACCGCGCGTATCATCTTTTCCCTCAGTTTTCACCTCGGCAAAATGAGCCCGCAGGAGTGCATCGATCTGCTCGTGGACCGCGTCGGGCACGAGCGCTTCACGGCAGAAGGGGAGGTGCGGCGGTCCT
The DNA here is from genome assembly GCA_035463475.1 of Vicinamibacterales bacterium. Taxonomy (GTDB): domain Bacteria; phylum Acidobacteriota; class Vicinamibacteria; order Vicinamibacterales; family 2-12-FULL-66-21; genus JACPDI01. Next base: position 64,528 of record DATHTE010000072.1, on the reverse strand, counting down.
TCAACGGCTCCTACTCGCCGTTGTACCAGGTAGCGTATATGATCGGCGGTCTGCAGTTCCGCGCGTTGCACCGCGAGATGGTCGGATCGAAGCAGATGAACGACCGTCAGTTCCACGACACGATCCTGCGGCTCGGCCAGATTCCCGTCGAAATGGTCCGGGCGATCGTGCAGAAGCAGCCGCTGCCGCGCGACTTCAGGCCGTCGTGGCGCTTCTATGGCGGATAGAACGTTGAGGTGGAAGCTCTGCTCTGGGCGCGGGCAAGCCCATTGCAGAACCCCACAGGCTGAGAGTGCCAAGGAGGGCAAATGGGCATCCTTCTGTGGATCCTGTTCGGGTTGGTGGTGGGGATCATCGCGAAGCTGTTGATGCCGGGTCGCGACCCTGGCGGCTTCATCGTGACGATCCTGCTCGGAATCGCGGGCGCGGTGCTTGGCGGTTTCATCGGGCGCGCGATGGGCTTGTACGCAACGAACGAGTCGGCAGGCTGGATCGTGTCGATTCTCGGCGCGATGGTGCTGCTGTTCCTGTACCGCCTGGTCGCTCGTCCCCGCCGCGTGTAATCAAGGTTCGGCAGGTCGCAGGCTCCGGGGTCGAGCCGGAGCCTGGAGCCTGCCTCCCGCTGTACAATACCTCTCCTGAAACCCGAGCCGGTCCCGCACGCGCCGCGGGCTTCCAAGGAGAGCGTTCATGCGTAAGGCCCTTCACCTGGCGGCCGCCGCCGCCGTCACCCTGTTATCTCTGCCGCTACCAGCCAGCGCGCAGTCAGTCGACGAGCTGATCGCGAAGAACATCAAGGCGCGTGGCGGCGAGGAGAAGCTCCGCTCGCTGAACACGATGCAGATGAACGGCAAGGTCACCGTGCAGGGCATGGAGCTGCAGATGACGGTCACCGCCAAGCGGCCCAACATGATGCGCCAGGAGATGCAGGTCCAGGACAAGAGGATCGTGACCGCGTTCGACGGCGCGAAGGCGTGGATGATCAACCCGATGATGGGATCGGAAACGCCGCAGGAGATCGAAGGGCCGCAGGGCGAGATGACCCGGGACCAGTCGGACTTCGACGGGCCGCTGATGGACTACAAGTCGAAGGGAACCACCATCGAGCTCGTCAAGGGGGAAGGACCGAATGGCACCGAGAAGCTCGCGGACGGGACGGCCGTCCACAAGCTGAAGGTGACGCGCAAGGGGGGCCGTGTGCAGTACTACTATCTTGACGCGGACACCGGGATCGAGCTGCGCACGACGAACGAGATCGAGCAGGGGGGCCAGAACTTCACCATCGACACGGAGCTGTCCGACTACCGCGCGGTGGACGGCGTCATGGTGCCCCACGCGGTGCGGAACCTCATGAACGGGCAGCCGCTGATGCAGATGTCCGTGGAGAAGGTGCAGTTCAACCTTCCCCTCGACGACAAGCTGTTCAAGATGCCGGAGACGAAGGCGCCGGAGAAGAAGACACCGGGGAACTGAGCCCCATGCGTCTGTCGATTCGCCTGGCCTGCGGCGTGGGGTTTGCCTGCGCCGCAGGCACTTTTGTGTCTGCCCAGACCCCACGAGCCACACCGTCGAGCCGCCCGGCCGCGCTGGAGAGTACGGCGTTCGGGGACCTGCGGGCGCGCAGCATCGGGCCGGCGACCACCAGCGGCCGCATCACGTCGCTCGACGTGGCGGCGGACAATCCGCGGCTGATGTACGTCGGCACGGCCGGAGGCGGCGTCTTCAAGTCGCTCAACGGCGGCACGACGTTCACCGCTGTGTTCGACGAGCACGTCATGTCCATTGGCGCGGTCGCGATCGACCCGTCGAAGACCGACATCGTCTGGGTGGGCACGGGCGAATCGTGGGTGCGCAACAGCGTCTCGGTGGGCCGCGGGGTCTTCAAGACGACGGACGCGGGGGTCACGTGGCGGTCGATGGGGCTCGAAGACACCGAGCGGATCGCGCGCGTGATCGTGCACCCGAAGCAGCCGGACACCGTCTGGGTCTGCGCCCTCGGCCATCTCTGGAACGCCAACGACGAACGCGGCGTGTTCAAGACGACCGACGGCGGCAAGACGTGGTCGAAGGTGCACTTCGTGAACGCGGACACGGGGTGCGGGGACCTCGCGATCGATCCCCAGGAGCCGGACACGCTGTACGCCGCGATGTGGCAGGTGCGGCGGCAGCCGTACTTCTTCGAGTCGGGAGGACCGGGGAGCGGGCTCTTCAAGTCGAAGGATGGGGGCAAGACCTGGGCGCGGGTCACCCGTGGCCTGCCGGAAGGCAATCTCGGCCGCATCGGTCTCGCGGTGGCGCCGTCGCGCCCCGGCACGGTGTACGCGCTCGTCGAGGCCAGGGAGACCGCGTTCTATCGATCGGATGACGCCGGCGAGAGCTGGCGGAAGTCGATGGATGGCGAGCCACCGTTCTTCGTGCGGGCGCGGCCGTTCTATTTCAGCAGCGTCAAGGTGGATCCGACGGACCACCAGCGGGTGTACCTGCCGAACCTGTTCCTCTCGAGCACGACGAACGGCGGCCGCAGCTTCGAGATGTCGGCCTTCGGCGGCTCGGTGCACCCCGATCACCACGCGATCTGGATCAACCCGCGCGACCCGTATCACCTGGTGATCGGGACCGACGGCGGCGTGTACGTGTCGCGCGACCGCGGCGCGACCTTCGCGTTTTCCGCGGCGCTGCCGGTCGGGCAGTTCTATCACGTCGCGGTGGACATGCAGCGCCCCTACCGCGTGTACGGCGGGCTGCAGGACAACGGCTCATGGTCCGGCCCGTCCCGCGCCCTCGGAGGCTCCGCCATCCGGAACCGCGACTGGATCAACGTCGGCATCGGGGACGGCTTTCACGCGTTCCCAGACCCGCGCGACCCGGCCATCATCTTCTCGGAGTACCAGGGCGGGCAGGTCCGTCGGTTCAACCTGCGCACCGGAGAACTGAAGGACATCCGGCCGCACGAGCGTGCCGGCGAGCCCAGATACCGGTTCAACTGGAACTCGGCGTTCGGCCCGAGCCCGAACGATCCGGCGACGATCTACCTGGGCGGGCAGTTTCTGTTCCGCTCGCGCGACCGCGGCGACACCTGGGAGCGCATCTCCGACGACCTCACCACGAACGATCCGTCGAAGCTGAATCAGAAGCAGTCCGGCGGCCTCACGCCCGACAACACCACCGCCGAGAACTACTGCACGATTGTCACGGTCGCGGAATCACCGCTCGAGACTGGCGTCCTCTGGGCCGGCACCGACGACGGCAACGTCCAGGTGTCGCGCGACGCGGGCCGCACCTGGACGAACGTGGTGCGCAACATCCCGGGCCTGCCGCGAGGGACCTGGGTATCGATGATCGAGGCCGGCCGGCACAGGCGCGGCGCCGCGTTCGCCACGTTCGACGGCCACCGCAGCGGAGACATGAAGTCGTATGTCTTCACGACGGAGGATTACGGCCGGAGCTGGCGCCCGATCTCGGACGGCATCGAGGGGTTCGCGCATTCGATCCGGCAGGATCTCGTCAGGCCCGACCTGCTCTTCGCCGGAACGGAGTTCGGGCTCTTCGTGACAATCGATGGCGGTGCGGCGTGGTCCCGCATTGGGAGCCTGCCGAAGGTCGCCGTGCACGACATGGTGATCCACCCGCGCGAGCACGACCTCGTGCTGGCGACGCACGGCCGCGGCATCCAGATCATCGACGACATCACGCCGCTGCGCGCCCTGACGCCTTCCGTCATCGACAGGAACGTGGCGATGCTGCCATCGCGCCCCGCGCACCAGCGCGTGGCGGCCGTCCTCCAGGACTTCCCCGGTGACCAGGAGTACACCGGGCCGAACCCGGCGGACGGCGCGTTTGTGACCTACTACCTGAAGACGCGACACATCTTCGGCAAGCTGACGGTGGAGGTCCTGGACGCGTCCGGCAAGGTCGTGCACGTGCTGCCGGCCGGCGCGCGGCAGGGCATCAACCGCATCTACTGGAACATGCGGCTGCCGGCCCCCAAAAGCGCGGCGGCGCCGGGCCTCGGCGCTCGCGCGCTCGCGGGTCCGATGGTCCCGGAAGGGCGCTACACCGTCCGCGTTACGCGTGGCGACGATGTCGTGACCGGGACGATCGAGCTGCAGCCCGATCCGCTGACGAACCACCCGGCCGCCGCGCGGCAGCAGCGGCAGAAGGTGCTGCTGCAACTCTACGAGATGCAGGGTGAGCTCGCGTACGTCGCCGACGCCGTGGCAGCCGCGCGCGACGACTTGCGGTCGCGCGCCACGGCGCTCGACAAGAAGGGAGGCGAAGCGGCGAAGGCCGGCGCCGACGCGGGCGCGCTCGCCGGCGAGCTCGACGCGCTGCACCGGACGCTCGTCGATCGCACCGGCGTGATCACCGCGGCTGACCCGCAGCTGCGCGAGCGGGTCATCGATCTCTATGGCAGCGTGCTCTCGTACGGCGGCGCGCCCACCGTCTCGCAGTTGAACCACGCCGGGGCGCTCGCGAAGGAGCTCGCGGAAAAACGAAGCAGGTTCGAGGCGCTGACGCGCGCGAAGCTCGAGGCCGTGAACGCGAGGATCAAGACCGCCGGGGAGCCGCCCGTGCGGATCATGACGCGCGAGGAGTTCGACAAGAAGAAGTAGGGAGGACGAAGACCCCGGTAGTCCGAGACTAGACGAGCGCGCCCGCGACCACTGCGACCAACTCCTCGCGGCCCGCCGGGCGCGCATCCAGGTGCAGCAGTCGCACCCCGGGGTGCTGCGAGAGGATTCCATCCGGGATATCGGCGCGACGCCGGCCGCAAGGGCCCTCGGTCAGCAGCAGATCGACCCGCCCCGCGTGGCGCAGGCACGTCACCAGCGCGTGCCCGATGTGGCGGGCGCCCAGCACGGCGTATCCCCCGTGCTCGAGCGCGCGGCGGGCGGCCTCCCGCCAATCGGCGTCCTCGGAAACGACCAGCACCGTGGGCGGTGTAGTGGCGGTTTGCCCCACGTCGATGGCGACTCGCACCCTGACCTGCATCTGGAAGCCAAGGCTGAGATTCGCAATCGCGCTGCCACTCCTCGCCCCGAAAAACCGGGCAGATCGCTAACTACCTCCCTGCCAGCACCTTACAGAAAACGGCCTCAATTACGGTTTTGAAAATGTAGCTGCCGCACATTACCGGTTGCGCGCCTCGGCCTCGGCGAGCCACCCACGCCGGAGCTTCTCGGGCGACACGCTCGACAGGTACGGCTTGATGTCGAGGATCGGCGTGCCGTCGAGCATGTCGACACCGCGCACGCGGAGCCGGGTGCCATCGCGTCCGAGCAGCTCGACGACCGTCAGGCCGATCGGGTTCGGCCGCTGCGGTGAACGGGTCGCGAAGACCCCGTGCGGCCGGTCGTCGCTTGGCGGCAGCGCCAGCAGTTCGAAACCTTCCGAGCGGTCGAACTCCCAGATGACATACAGGTGCGAGAACCCTTCAATGTCCTGCAGCCCCGGCTCGAACGCGGGCAGGATGTCGAGCACTCCGTCGGCAGCGTGTTCGGCACCAAGCCCCTTGGGCACGGCAGCGGTCGTCTGGTACGGACTGCGAACGAACCCGATCGGCTTCATGCGCCCATCGTACCGCACATGGGCGCTGGCGCTGCAGGCGGCGGGCGCGGCTCTCGAACCCGTCCGTCCGCATTTGCCGCGATGCCGGCCTTCGACTAGAGTGGCCCGCATGACCTCAGTGCTCTTTCTCGCACTCATTCTCCAGAGTGCGCCCGCCGACGAGCCGCGGTTGCAGATGATGACCTATCAGATGGTCTTCCTCTGGCGCGGTGTCGCGACCGCCGAGCAGGGCGCCGACGCCGACAAGGCGCAGCAGGCACACCTGGCGCACTTGACGAAGCTCAATCGCGAGCGCGTGAACCTGTTGTTCGGGCCGTTCCTGGACGAAGGGGACCTGCGTGGGCTCGCCGTGCTCGACGTTCCGGACGCCGACACCGCGCGCAAGCTGTTCACCGACGATCCTCACGTCAAGTCGGGAGCGCTGAAGGTCGAAGTGAAACCGTGGATGGGGCCGAAGGGCTGGTTCCACCCGCCCGCGGAGACCGATGTTACCCGTCCCGGCGCGCTCGAGCAGCTCGTGTTCGGGTTTCTGAAGCGCGGTCCGAACCGGTCACAGTCGAAAACCGAGGCCGAGGAGCTGCAGAAGCGCCACCTGGCGTACATGGACGCCCTGGGCAAGCAGGGAACGCTCGTGATGGCGGGTCCGTTCCTCGAGGATTCGGAGTGGCGAGGCGTGGTCGTCTACCGGGTGCCGACGCTGGAGGACGCGAAGGCCCTTGCCGCCGGCGATCCGATGGTCAAAGCCGGGCGCCTTATTATCGAGGCACACCCCTGGATGACGCTCAGAGGGATCCTCAAGTAGTCATGCCGAATGCCAAGGTCGAATGCCGAACGCGTCAAAGAGCTTTGCCGAGTCGCTCCTGTAACTTCTCGCGATAGCCGCGGCTCAGCGTGACCTTCGTGCCGTTGCGCAGGAGCACGACGTACTCGCCGTTGAACCAGGGCTGGAGCTCCTGGATCCGCTCCATGTTCACGATGCGCGAGCGGTGGATTCGGAAGAACTTCTCGGGGTCGAGCCGCCCTTCGAGCGAGGTCATCGTCTCGCGCAGCAGGTGCGTGTCGCTGCCGACGTGCAGGCGGGCGTAGTTGCCGGCCGCTTCTATCCAGTCGATCTCGTCGGTCCGCAGGAAGAACAGCCGTCCGCCCGACTTGACGACGAGGCGGTCGGTCTTCGGCGCCGCGGGGCGGAGGTCCTTCACGAGCGCGAGGAGGCGCCGGCCGAGGTCCCCGGTTTCCTGCTGCTCGATGCTCGACTTCGCGCGCTGCACCGCATGGTGAAAACGGTCGCGGTCGAACGGCTTGAGCAGGTAATCGAGCGCGCGCACCTCGAACGCCCTCAGCGCGTGCTGGTCGTACGCCGTCACGAAGATGACCATCGGCATGCGCTCGGGCCCGACCGCCTGCAGCACCTGGAAGCCGTCCGCCCCCGGCATCTGAACGTCGAGGAACACGAGGTCCGGGGACAGTTGCTGGATGGCGGCGATCGCCTCCTGCCCGTCGCGGCACTCGCCCAGCAGCTCGATGTCCTGTTCACCCTGCAGGAGGCTCACGACACGCTCGCGCGCGAGCGGCTCGTCATCGACGACGAGTGTCTTCAAGGTCCTCATATCGGCCATCCTAGGCTGTCCTTGCTGCGGCCTGCGCCGCGTGCGTGCGCCACGGGATCACGACCCGAACCGTCAGGCCGCGCGGGCGCCGGTGGAACTCGAACTGGTAGTCGTTGCGGAACAGGTGGTTCAATCGCTGCCGGGTGGTCGAAAGCCCGATTCCGGACTGGAGCGCAGTCAGCGCGTCCTGGCTCAGTCCCATCCCATCGTCCACGACTTCGAGGAGCAGCCGTCCCTCGGACCCGCGGCTCCGGATATGGACCGTGCCGGGCCCGGGCCGGGGGGAGATCCCGTGCTTGATCGCGTTTTCCACGAGGGGCTGCAGCAGCATCCAGGGCACCAGGGCGTCGAGCGTCTCCGGCTGGACGTCGAATGTGATCGTAAGACGGTCCCGGAAGCGCGTTTGTTCGATTTGGAGGTACCGCTCGAGGAAGTCGAGCTCCTCTTTCAGCGGAACCTCCTGCTGGCCGACGTTGTCGAGCGTCATCCGCAGCAGCTCGCCGAGGCGGGAGAGCATCCGCTCCGCCTCCTGCACGTTGCTGTGCATCAGCGAGGAGATTGCGTGCAGGGTGTTGAACAGGAAATGGGGATGGAGCTGACTCTGAAGCGTCTGGAGCTGCGTTTCGACCAGCTTCGTCTCGAGCTTCGCGGCCGCCATCGAGCGGTCCAGCGCCTCGCGCTGGTAGGCGAAGGCGAAGGTCATGCCCACGATTGCCCAGTAGGTCATCATCTCCCAGTCGAGGTACTGGATCATCGAGCGGCGGACGCCCCACCAGAACGAGGCAGTCATGCTCCGCCCGGCGGCGCTCGCGAGGGCGCGTCGAAACAGTTCCTGGGCAACGATGTGCGTTTCGGCGAAGACCAGAGCGCCGAGCACGTGGACGGCGAGGGCGCCGCGCCAGCGATGCCGCTCGAACCGGAAGCGCTGCGCCAGCCAGACAATCGGCGGCGCCATCAGCGCCCAGGCGTACCAGTAGAAGCCGTTGAGGGCCGCGAGCTCGGCATACGGCGGACCCTTCTCGCCCGCCACGAGCTGGTACGACATGAAGGTGGAGAAGGCGGCGAGCACGGTCGCGACGACGAGCGCCACACGGAACCGAACGGCCGTCGGCGTGGGCATCACCACAGCCGACTATCACCCGCAGGTAGAGGGCTGTCAAGGCGCGCTGATTCCGTCACGCGGGGATGGTCTTTCGTCCCTGGCAGCGGGCGGTTCGTCAAACCGGTCGTCAATCGCCGAATAGTCGAGCAGTCGGGCAGTCAAAGAGTCGCGAGTCGAACAGTCGACGGTCCGACCGCGAGACGGCCCGACTGCCCACGGCCCGACTGCCCACGGCCCGACTGCTCGATGGCCTGACGGCCCGACTGCGCGACGGCGCGACTGCGCGCGTGTCCGACCGTGCGACTGGGCGACTGCGCGAGTGCCTGACCGCGCGACTGCGTTGACGGCCTGACTGCGTGACTGCGCGACCGCCGCTGGAACATTTTTTGTCTGAGCGCGTCGCGAAGGTGATCGAGTGGCGACTTTTTCCTTTATCATGTCCGCGTGACCACGCAGATCACGCGGTTGCCGCGGGCCTGGAAGTCCGGCGAGCCGTGGACCATCGCGGACGCTGGCGAGCTGTACGAAATCGCGCGGTGGGGAAAAGGCTACTTCTCCATCGATAAGTCCGGTCACGTGCTCGTTCATCCGACGAAGGATCCTGCACGTGCGATCGACCTGAAACAGCTGGTCGATCACCTGCAGCTCCGCGGTATCGGGCTGCCGATCCTCGTCCGGTTCCGCGACATCCTGCGGCATCGGCTCAGCGACATCTACCAGGCCTTCCAGAGCGCCATCTCCCAGCACCAGTACGAGGGTAAATACGTCTGCGTTTACCCGATCAAGGTGAACCAGCAGCGCCAGGTGGTGGAGGAGGTCGTGGACTTCGGCCGGCCCTACGGGTTCGGCCTCGAGGCAGGATCCAAGCCGGAGCTGCTGGCGGTCTCCGCGGTGGCCAGCAACGGGACGCCGATCATCTGCAACGGCTTCAAGGACGCCGAGTTCATCGAGATGGCGATGCTCGCCCACAAGATGGGTCGCCAGATCATCCCGGTGGTCGAGAAATACACGGAATTGGGCCTGATTCTCGAGTACGCGGAGAAGGTCGGCGTCCGGCCTCAGATCGGGATGCGGGTGAAGCTCGCCCAGCGGGGAGGCGGGCGGTGGCAGAGCTCCGGCGGGTATCGCTCGAAGTTCGGCCTGACGGTAGCGGAGATCCTGCGCGGCCTCGAGGAACTGAAGGCGCGGGGGATGGCCGACTGCCTGAAGCTCCTGCACTTCCATCTGGGAAGCCAGATCCCGAACATCCGGGTGGTCAAGGGGGCTTTGAACGAAGCGGCGCGAATCTACACCGAGCTGGTGAAGGCAGGCGCCGGGCTGGAGTTCATCGACGTCGGTGGCGGCCTCGGCGTGGACTACGACGGGTCACAGACGAACTTCGAGTCGAGCGTCAACTACACGCTCGAGGAATACGCCAACGACGTCGTCTACCACCTGCAGACCGTCTGCGACGATGCGCAGGTGAAGCACCCGACGATCGTCTCCGAGAGCGGCCGCGCCGTGGTCGCGTATCACAGCGTCCTCATCTTCAACGTGCTGGGCGTGTCCGGGTTCGGCGAGGAGCGCGTGCCGGACCCCGCCGCCGTCGAGGAGATGGAGCAGCCGATCATCGACCTCTACGAGACGTACCAGAACATCTCGCCGCGCAACGCGCTGGAGAGCTATCACGACGCCCAGCAGGCGCTCGACATGGCCATGAACCTCTTCATGGGCGGGTACCTGCCCATCGAGCAGCGGAGCCACGCCGAAAACCTGTTCTGGGCAATCTGCGTGAAGCTGCAGCGCATCGTCCAGCAGATGGACGAGGTCCCGGAGGATCTGCAGACGCTCGACGAAACGCTGGCGACCACGTATTTCGGCAACTTCTCGCTGTTCCAGTCATGCCCGGACAGCTGGGCGATCAAGCAGCTGTTCCCGGTGATTCCCATCCACCGGCTGAACGAGCCTCCCGCGAACCACGCCGTGATCGGCGACATCACGTGCGACTCGGACGGAAAGATCGATCGGTTCGTCGATCGACGCGACGTCAAGCGCACGCTCCCGCTGCACAACGTCAACGGGGAGCCCTATTACGTCGGGGTGTTCCTCGTCGGCGCGTACCAGGAGATTCTCGGCGACCTCCACAACCTGCTCGGCGACACACACGCCGTTCACGTCAGCCTCGACGAGAAGGGGAACGTCGTGCTCGACGCGGTCATCAAGGGAGACACGGTCCGCGAGGTGCTCGACTACGTCGAGTTCAAGGCGGACGACCTGGTGCAGAAGTTCCGCGCGGACGTCGAGTCGGCGGTCCGCGACGGGCTGCTCGACTTCACGCAGGCCGGGCGCTTCCTGCAGTTCTACGAAGAGGGGCTGCAGGGGTACACGTACTTGGAGGAGCCGAGGGAGAAGTAGCGCCACGGCAGTCCATTGGCGATTGACAATCGGGCCATCGGGTAATGGCACGATCGGGAAATCTGGTAATCGGGTGATGGGGTGATCGACCGGGGATCGACCATCGGGTAGATGGATCGGGGATCGGCAATCGGGGGATTGGTGACGACGCGGGCAATCGGCGCCGACGGCGACGCGCCCGCGATTACACGGCTCCCCGATCCCCCGATTCCCCGATCGTGCCATTACCCGATTACCCCGAGTCTCAATTACCGATTGACGTATTCTTCCCTCCATGTCCCCTTCCGACTGGCTCCTGGACGCGGTCCGGGGCTGCACGTTTGACGATTTCATCCTGAAGCCGCAGTTCAGCGTCCTCGAGCGGCGCGATCCGGCGCGCACCGACCTCTGCTCGCGCCTGTCGCGGCGGATCACGCTCAAGCGGCCGATCGTGTCGGCCAACATGGACACGGTGACGCGCGCGCCGATGGCGATCGTGCAGGCGGAAGAAGGAGGCATCGGCATCATCGACCGCGGATTCCGCGCCGGCGACATCGAGCCGCAGGTGCGGGAGGTCGAAAAGGTAAAGCGCACGCAGCACGGCGTAATCTTCGATCCGTACACCATCGCGCCCGAGGCCACGCTGAACGAGGCGCTGGGGATGATGGAGCGCTCGCGGGTCGGCACGCTGGTGGTCGTCGAAGGGGACCGCACCCTGCGTGGGCTGCTGACCCAGCGCGACGTGCGGTTCGTGCCCGTCTCCGAGCGCGTGTCGGCGCGGATGACGCCGGTGGACCGGCTCATGACGCACCAGGGCGAGATCTCGATCGCCGACGCCGAGCGGATCATGATCGACCGCAAGATCAAGAAGCTCCCGCTGGTCGATCGGTCGGGCCGGCTCATTGGACTCATCACCGCAAAGGACATCGTCAAGCACCAGCAGGCGCCGTTCGCGACGCGCGACGGGCAGGGGCGGCTGAGGGTGGGCGCGGCCATCGGCGCGAAGGGTGACTACCTGGAACGCGCGGCGGAGCTGATCAAGGCGGGCACCGACGTGATCGTGATCGACATCGCGCACGGGCACTCGATCGTGATGGAACGCGCGATCGAGCTGTTCCGAAAGCAGTTCAACGACACCGAGCTGATCGCCGGCAACGTCGGGAGCGCGGAAGGGGCGAAGTTCCTGATGGAGCGCGGCGTGGACGGCATCAAGGTCGGGGTCGGACCCGGCGGCGGATGCACCACACGCATCACCACGTCCTTCGGCGTGCCGCAACTGCAGGCGCTCGTCGAGTGCCGGATTGCGGTTGGCGAAACGCTGCCTCTCATCGCGGATGGCGGCGTGCGCCGCGACGGATCCGTCGCTCTCGCGCTGCTGTTCGGGGGGGACACGGTGATGCTCGGGAGCGCGTTCGCCGGGACGCTCGAGACCCCCGGCGACGTCGTTCAGAAATCGGTGCTGCTGCCCGAGTCGCAAAAGACCGTGAAAGTCCCGTTCAAGGTGCTGCGCGGGATGGCGTCAATCTCGGCGATCAAGGATCGCCTCGACGTCGAGGACGCCGAGCAGGTCGACGTGGAAGCCCTCGGCGCCGAGGGGATGGAGGTGAGCGTCCCCGTACGCGGGTCGGTGCGCCCCATCATCTACGACATGCTCAAGCACCTCTGCTCGTCGATCAGCTACGGCGGCGCCAGCACGCTGGCCGAGTTCCGCGAGATGTTCTGGCGCCACCCGCAGCGCTACGTGATCAAGCAAAGCGCGGCCGCGCGGCGGGAGTCCTACGAGAGATAGAAGGCTTCAGGCGTCAGGCCTGACGCCCCTTCACAATCTGAACAGGTAACTCACCTTCAGAAAGAACCCGTCGCGGACGCGCGTCAGGTCGGCGAACCGCAGCGGCCGCGGCTCGGAGGTCGTGCTGCCGTACCCCGCGAAGATGACGGTCCCCGGCGTCGGCTGGTAGGAAAAGAGCCAGTCGTTTCGGAACTGGTTACGCCTGAACGCGCGCGCGAGCTCGTATTCGCCGGTCGCCCGATTCATGATGACGATGGGAAGACCGGTCCGCGAGTCGTCTCGAAGGTCGTCCTGCTCGTTCGCGTCGTACTCGCCGATCCACCTCAGAAAGATCGCGCGGGTGAGCTGGTACTCGACTTTCAGGCGCGGAATCCGACGGCGTCCGACCAGGCTGCCGTCGGTGCGGCGACGATACTGCTGGACCTGATACTGAGGGTTGATGCGAAGCTGCTGCGTCGGGCGCCAGTCCGCGCTGTAACGCGCGAACAGGATGTCGGACGACGACCACTCGAAGAAGTTCTCGTCGTGACCCCAGAGCAGGAAGACGCTCGCGGACACGGTGGAGAAACGCGGTGTGGAGAGCTGCACGACGTAATCGAGGTTGCCGAGATCGGGCGTGCCCGTGAACGGCAGAATCTCCGATGTGCCGTCCGGATGCGTGCGCCGCAGCGCGTACCCGGCGTACAGGTCCTCGTCGTAGCCGAACGTCTCCACGAGCACCGAGCCGGTTGCCCGCCAGCCGCCTCGCAGGATGACGTTGTTGTTGATGTGCAGCTTGCGGTCCTGGGCGCCGCGGGCGCTCACGAAATCGTCGTACTGCCACGTCCCGTCCAGCACGACGTCTGTCGTCCAGCTCTCCAGCGGGGCCCCGCGCCGCCCGTAGAAGGTGATTCGGTGGTCCACGGTCGCCAGCGCGATGCCCACGCGGGACAGAAAACCGCTATCGGCGCGGAAGTCGTCGTCGATCGCGCGCAGCGAGTAAAGAAACCCGAAACGACGACCGTCTCGGTTCAGGCTGATGTCCCAGAGCGGGGCGATTGCCGGTTCGTCCCCGCGCACCGTGCGGCTGACGGCCCCCTGTGCCTGGAGCCGGTACAGCTTCCGAAACGTCACCCGCGTATCCGCAGCGAGGACGCGGTTGGAGTCGTCACCGTCGATACGATCGGTGTACACCAGCGCGGCCCGCGTGCTGGCATTCAGGTTCCGTTGAACGCGCGCGATCGTGAAAAAGGGATGGCTGCCGGTGGCGGACGTGGTCTCGTCATCCACGGCGGTCAGGAGTGCGACGCTCGTCGCGCCGATCCTCCCGGTGACCTTCGCCGAGGCGAGCGGCGACACGATGCGACGTGTGTAGATTAGATTGTTCGGCGTTGCGAACTGCTCGATGCCGTCCAGGAAAAACGGCCGCTTTTCGGCGAAGAAGAGCGCGGCGCGCGGATCGAACACGAACTGGCCGGCGTCCGCCTCGACCTGCGAGAAGTCCGGGTTGATCGTCCCGTTGAGCGTCAGGTTGGCTGTCAGTCCCCAGCGTACGTTCCCGCCGAACTCCGGCCGCCCCCCGGCGTAATCCCAGCGGCCACCCTGGCGCTCCCCGTCGATTCGCGACGTCACGGCCGGATTGAGATCGAGCACGAGCCCGCGCCGCAGGTCGGTGAGCCCGCGCAGCCGTCCCGCCTGCGCGAGAAACGACGCCGCGGCGCGTCGCGCCGGCGCCCAGCTGTCCTCGTGTCCGTTGCTCTGGACGAGGCGGATGACGTGGATGCTCCAGTCCTGCGGATCGGCGGACTGGTAGCGCAGGCTCTTGAACGGAATCCTGATCTCGACCTCGTAACCCGCCTCGGTCAGCCGGCCCCTGGACTGGAAGACGAAGTCGGGGCTGAGGTCCACTTCCTCCCGCCCCGTTTCGAGGCCGTCGAACCCTCGCGACACGCCGCGCGTGCCTTCGGTCAGGGCGCCGTCGGCCTGCACGCCGAGCGGGTTCACGGCAAACATGAACGCCTGGCGACCGTCGTTGAAGGTCCCGAGATAGATCTGGATCTGATCTTCGGTATCGAGCCGGTCGCGGTCGGCCAGCGTCGCGCGAACGGAACCGGGAGGCGCCGCGGCGCGGATGCCGAAGTGGATTGCCGTGGGCGAGTACCACGCCAGCACGGAGGTTTCCTGCGCGGAGGGCCGTCCGTCGACGGGCGCATATTGCGAGAACCCCGTCAGCGCTGCCGCCTGCGCCCACGCGGGTTCGTCCAGCGTTCCGTCAACCTCCACGGACGCCTCGAGCCGCGGCATGCTCACGTCGAGGCTGCCCTCCCGCCCGTTGTGTTCCGGCGCGGCGCCCGCGATCGACAGTAAAAGGCCCGCAAACAGGGGGAAAACCATCAGGGTGCCGAGCATAGCACGCGGTGACGGCCGGTGCGACGAACGCGGAACCGCCCCGGACCGTCTAAACAGGACATGCTGCAGGACATCCGGTACGCGCTGCGGTCCCTGCTGAAGCACAAGGGGGTCACCGCGATCGCGGTCGTCTGCATCGCGCTCGGCATCGGGGTCAACGCGACGATCTTCAGCACCGTGGACGGCTGCCTGATCCAGCCGTTTTCGTTCACGGATCCGGAGAATATCGTCGCCATCCGCGCCGCCAACAGGGAGGCCGGCATCAGCCGCACGAGCATTTCGCATCCGGACCTGCAGGATCTGCGCGAGCAGGCCCGCAGTTTCGAAACGATCGCGGGCGTCGCCTTCCGGAGCCTCGCGATCGGCGACGGCACGGCGGAACCGGAGCGGGTGTCTGGCGCCCTGATCTCGTGGAGCCTGTTTTCGATGCTCGGCGTGGGCCCGGCCCTCGGGCGCGACTTCCGGCCGCTCGAGGATCGTCCAGGGGCGGGACGCGTCGTCATCATCAGCGACGACCTGTGGCTGCGCCGCTACAATCGCGATCGCGGCGTCCTGGGCAAGACCATCCTCATCAACGCGCGGCCGCACACGGTGGTCGGCGTCATGCCACCGCGCTTCGAGTTTCCGGAGTTGCAGGAAGCGTGGATTCCCCTGGAGCCGGAGCTGCACGACGCGCCCCGCGCGCGACGCGAGGTCCGCGCGTTCGCGCGCCTCCGGCCGGGAGTGTCCGTGGGGCGTGCGATGGAGGACGTGCGCGGGGTCGCCTCGCGCCTCGAGCAGGCCTACGCCTCCGACAACAAGGGCTGGACGATGTTCGTCCGGACCCTCCGGGACGAGTTCATTCCGCAGCAGATCCGGTTGATCCTGCTCACGATGATGGGCGCGGTCTCGCTCGTGCTGCTGATCGCGTGCGCGAACGTGGCCAACCTGCTGCTCGCGCGCGCGACGTCGCGACACCGCGAGATCGCGGTGCGCACGGCCATTGGCGCGGGACGCCGGCACATCGTCCGCCAGTTGCTCGTGGAGAGCCTGGCGATCGCGATCGTCAGCGTGCCGCTCGGCGTGCTCTTCGCGAAGGCCGGTCTCCGCTGGCTCGACACCCTCATCGTTCCGAACGCGCTCCCGTACTACGTGCGCTGGAGCCTGGACGCCCGCTCGCTGGCCTACCTGATCGCCGTGTCTGTCGCCACCGGGGTGCTGTTCGGCCTTGCGCCGGCGTTCCAGGCTGCGCGTCCGGACGTCACCGAGGCGCTCAAGGAAGGCGCGCGCGGCTCGGGAACGGGGCTGAAACGCAGCCGCATGCGCAACGCGCTCGTCGTCGCCGAGGTCGCCATGTCGCTGATCCTCCTCGTGGGCGCGGCGCTCTTCGTGCGCAGCTTCATGACGTTGCGCAACAGCCCGGACGGGTTCAACGTCGCGCCGTTGATGACGATGCGGCTGTACCTGCCCGGCGACGCGTACACCCCCGAAGGTACCAAGAACCGGAGGATGGAGGAGCTGGTGCGTCGGATCGAGACGCTCCCGGGAGTGGTGGGCGCCGCCGCGTCAAACCTCATTCCGCGCGATGGTGGCGGCAGCTACACCTACGTGCAGATCGAGGGGCGACCGTACGAGCGCGAGCGCGCTTCCAGGGCGTTCTACGCGGGGGTCTCCGCGCACTTCCTCAAGACCCTCAACGTGCCGATCCTGCGCGGCCGCGACTTCACCGACGATGAAGGGCACTCGCGGAGCGGCCTTGCGGTGATCGGCGAGACCATGGCACGGAAGTACTGGCCGGGCGGTGACTCCATCGGCCGCCGTTTCGCCCTGGAGCTCGACGCGACGTCCCGTGAGATGGCGTGGTTCACGGTGATCGGCGTGACGCGCGACATCGCCATCGAACAGATCGGCGACAACGGGCTGCCCGATTTGATTTTCGTTCCCTATCCATACATGGAGACCCTCAACAACGGCCTGATCATCCGAGTGGCGAGCGGTGACCCCGCGCAGATCACGTCGGCCGTGCGGAAGCAGGTCCGCGAGGCGGATCCAACGATCCCGCTCTTCGAAGTCATCACGATGGCCGAAGGGCGCAAGCTCGGGTACTGGGAGTGGGAGCTGTTCGGGAAGCTGTTCGCGGCCTTTGGCGTCGTCGCGCTCGCGCTCGCGGCGATCGGCGTCTACGGCGTGCTGTCGTACTCGGTGTCACAGCGGACGCACGAAATTGGCGTGCGGGTGGCGCTCGGCGCGGGGAACGCCGACGTCCTGCGGCTCGTTGTGGCGCACGGGATGCGGCTCACGGTTACGGGCGTCGGGCTCGGGCTCGCCGGCGCGCTCGCTGTTTCAGGTGTCATCCGCAGCGTCCTGTTCGTCAGCCCCACCGACCCGGTGAGCTTTGCGGGCGTAGCCGTCTTCCTGACGGGCGTCGCCCTGCTGGCGAGCTATATGCCGGCGCGCCGCGCCACGGCCGTGGACCCGATCGTTGCGTTGCGGGACCAGTGATTTGATAATGGGCAGCCCGGGCAAGCCGGCACCGGGCGGTTCCCCGAATGGTACCCCGCGCCTCGGCGCTCGTCATCGCGCTCCTGCTCCACATCGCTCCCGCCGCGGCTGGATTCGACCGCCTGGACGTTCCCGGGGGGACGAGCGCCATTCGGCGCGTGACGGGGCTGCCCGACGGCGTGTCGGACAGCATGCTCCTCGTGGAAGCGGCGCGCGCGTGGTATGGAGCGCGCGGGTCCATCAGCAAGCCCGCCGACCCGCAGGCCCGTCTCATTGAGCACGTGAACACGTCGTCCGAACCGATGGCGCCGGGACCGGCGCTGCCGCTGACGCGGGAGATCTGGGCCCGCCTGCTCGGGGTAAAGGAGCCCGCGCTCGCGCGCGCCGTCGTCAGCTCCCGAAACGCCATGCTCCTGTATCACGGGCTGATGGGAATGGACGACTCTACGCTCGCGTGGATCGCGGGGGAGCGTGGGCTTCTTGGCGACCTGCTCGAGAACCCCGAGTCGTTCGCGTTCGCCGCGCCGGCCGTTCGCGTGCGCGACGGAGCCGTCGTCGTGCCCGGCGGGAGCGGTGCGCGCCTGGCCTGGGAGTCGCTGCTGGACGCTCACGCGGCGGAGCCGGCGGCGTTCATTCGGGCCCTGATGGGACGGGCGCACGGGCGCCTCGCGTGGCTGTACAGCGTCCTCGCGGAGCTCGATGAACCGAGACTGCGCTTTGCGCTCGGCGACGGCAGCGACCTTCGGGCGCTCGCGCGCGCCGCCAGCACGGCATCGCCCGAGTGGGACGTGGCGGAGCGTCCGTTCTGGCGCGCTCCGTTCGATCTCGCGGCGGTGCTTGGCACGATCGATCTCGCAAGCGACGGAGCACCTCGCGGATCGGAGGAGTTCTGGCGCGAGGTGTTCCGCACGAATGACCTGGAGGACTGGGGAGGGAAGCCGGGCCGCCCGCTGACCTCCGGGGCGCTCGTTTCGCTGTTGTTCGCCGATCCGTACTTCGCGCGCTACCGGTATGACGTGTTCTCACTCGGGCAGCGTCTCTTGGGCACGGAGCGGAACGAGGCGGAGGCGGGGCTCGCGCTGCGCGGTGCGCGGCGACATCCCGCGATCTCGGCCATGGTCGATCGGCTCGGGATCCGGGAGAGCGCGCTGCACCTCGCCCTTCACCGATCGGCCGCGCGGATCGCGCTGCGGGACCAGGTGGGCTCGCACGGCGAACTGGGTGCGTGGCAGGGTGCGCTCGCGATGATCGAGCGGGCCGCCTTGACGGGCGGGCTCGATCGCGCGTCCACGGAGCGGTTTCTCCGCGAACTGGCGGCGCTGCCAGCCGACGACGTCATCCCCGCGATCGCGCGGTGGCTGATGACTTCGTTCGTGTCGAGTCTCTCGGGCCGGCCCGGCGCCTCGTCGCAGACCGAAGCGCTCGTGCTGCAAACCATGAGCGGCGTGCTCACGCCAACCGGATCGCGGCGCCGGTCGCCATTCACGTGGGAAGACCTGCAGTACGTGTACGCCGGCCCCGACGCGATCTGGCGGCGAATGGAAGATGCGCGCGCGGCGCAGGGAGGCGCGACGCTCGATGATGCGCGGCTCGCGTGGGAGGTCGGGGAAGGGGGCGCGCAGAGGGCCGAAGTAGAACGCCTCGTCGCGCGCCTGAGGGCGCTCGATGCGCCGCCAGCGCTCGCGAGAAGCGCGCGCCGAATCGGGGAGGCCCTGGCGTCGTCGAATGCTGCCGGCGTTCGACGCGAGGCGGCCGACGCGGCCGCGGAAATCGTCGGCGCCGTCCTGCCGGTGATTGCCTACGTCCCGCACCTCGCGGTCACGGAGACGCCGGCGCTCGGCGCGGACGTCGCGGCCCGGCACATGTTCGCGCCGGCCGGCGCCGGCGAGCCGACACGCCGCACGGTGCCATGGCGCATCGCGAAGGCGGACGCAACGTCCGGATGGCACCTCGAAGGCTCGCTGCTGCTCCTCGACGTTGCGCTGGCGACGTGGTACCTGCGGCCCGGTTTGGAGCCACCCTCCCAGGTGCCGATGCTCGACGAGCTCGATGTGGCGTCGCTCGGCCAGGTCGCGGCCATCGCCCGGGCAACCGGGCCCGCAGCCATGTTGCTGGAGGACGCGCTGCAGGCGGTGGCGAGGGGCCGGCAACTCGCCGCCGCGGCGACGCCCGAGGCGCTCGACTCCAGCTTGCGCGCGGCGGGCATGACACCCTGGCGGATCCGGGAGCTGAGTCTGGACGCTGCCGGCGCAGACACCGCCGCACGCTTGCGCATCGCCGAGGCGTGGCGGCTGGGGGGCGCGCCGGGGCGGCTGATCTCGCGCCTGTCCCTGGATGGTTGCGCCTGCTTTGGCGAGCCCCCGGTATCGACGGTTGTCGTCGAAGGACGCCGCAGCGGGGGCATGGTTGGCGCCGCGAGCGTGGACGTTCAGCTGCGCGTCGCGGGGTTCCTGCGCGACCGCGGCCTTCCGCTGGATCTCTTTGGCGACGTCCTGGCCGGCGCGCTTGCGGAAGTCTTTGCGACGGCGCGCGCCGCGCGTCCCGACGATCTCCAGGCGGTCGCGGCGGCCGCGGCGGGTCTCGAAGATGAGCGCCTGGAGGAACACGTGCTGGCGCTCGTCGCGGACGGGACACTGGCGCGTCCGTCGGGATCGGCGTTAAAGGGGTCAGACCCTATTTTTACGTTTTGCGTAAGTCCCAACGCGACCCCAGTGACTTACGCAAAGCGTAAAAATGGGGTCTGACCCCATTTTGCAGATGGCACTCCTCCTTCTTGTGCTGGCGCTCGTCGCAGGGTCCGGTCAAACGGCCGTCGAGTCGAAGCTGCTGATCCTCTCACCCGGTGAGGACGATTTCGTGAGCGGCGCGGTGACGATCGTCGCGACCGTGACCGGCGGCACCGCCACGTACATGACGTTCTACGCGGACGGGCGGGTAGCGTGCCGGCTGGGCGAACCGCCGTGGCAGTGCCGCTTCGATGCTGGCGAGGTCGTGAAGGAGCACCACATCCGAATCGTCGCGGAGCTCACAAGCGGGACGAGGCTGACGGCGGCGCGGCGCACGAAAGCGATCGACTACGCCGAAGCGGCGGAGGTGGACGCCGTCATCGTGCCGGTGACGGTCCGGCGCGGCGGCCGCTTCGTGCGCGGTCTGCGCAGCGAGGACTTCTCCATCCGCGAAGACGGCCGGCCGCAGCAGATCACGATGTTCGCCCCCGAGGGGCTGGCGCTGGAGCTCGCCATCACGATGGACGTCAGCGGCAGCATGGACGACGACATGCCGGAGATGCGGGAGGCGGTCAAGGCGCTGCTCACCTCGCTCAGGCCGCAGGACAAGTCGATCGTCGCCGCCTTCAACACGTCGTTCTTCATCGTGTCGGCGCGGGAAGCGAGCGAGCAGAGCCGGCGGCGCGCGGTCGATCGCCTCGCCTCGTGGGGAGGGACCGCGCTCTACGACGCGCTCGTGCGCAGCGCCGACCTGCTGCAGAAGCGTCCCGGGCGAAAGGCGATCATCGTCTTCACCGACGGGGACGACCAGTCGAGCCGCACCTCGGCCGAGTCCGCCGAGCGCCGGATGGAGTCGAGCGACGCCGTCCTCTACGTGATCGGCCAGGGTCATTCCGCGCGCACGACGGCCCTGCGTAACCGCCTCACGCGACTCGCCGAAATCAGCGGGGGGCGCGCGTTCTTCACCGGGGACATCACCGAGCTGAGGAAGGTGTTCGACGAGATCGTGGAAGACCTCGCGAACCAGTACGCGCTCTGGTACTCCTCGGACCGACCGGCGGACAATTCGTGGCGGCGCATCGACGTGGCGGTCCGCTCGAAGGGCACCGTTCGCGCGCGGCAGGGCTATCGCGCCGTCAGGACAACGCCGAAATGACGCTCGCCACCATCGTCGCCATCGTTCTCCTGACACAGTCGCAGCCTGCGCCGGAAGCGCAGAAGCCGCCGGTGTTCCGTAGCGGCGTCGAGCTGCTGGCCGTGGACGTGTCCGTCATCGACCGTGACGGACGGCCGGTGACCGGACTCACCGCCGACAGTTTCGTCGTGGAGATCGGCGGCAAGCGGCGCACCGTCGCGCGCGCCGAGTTCATCGACTTCACCGTTTCCACGTCCGCGGCGCCGGAGCTCACCGATTTCAGCTCGAACCAGGCCGAGACTGCCGTCACGGACGCGCGAACGATTCTGCTCGTCGTCGACGACGCGGCGTTCTCCGCGTCCGAGGGTAAAGCAGTGTTCCTCCGGCTGGCGGAACGCGTGGAGCGCCTGTTTCCGCGCGATCCGCTCGGGTTCGCGCCGCTTTCCGGGCTCGGGCGCCCCGTCGAATTCACGACGGACCGCAAGCCGGTGATGGAGGCCCTGCGGCTGCTCGCCGGAAGCCGCAGCCCGATGGTGGGGGGCCTCGGCACGGTGAACCTCGCCCTCGCGGAGGCGATGGACATCGAGCGCGGCGACGCCGGCGCGTTCGAGGCCGCCATTTCTCGTGAATGCAGCGGCATGGGAGCGATCGAGCGGGAGGCGTGCCGCAACGACGTCGAGTCCCAGGCGCGGCTGATGGCGGGGGAGGCCGAGCGCGAGGCGGAGCGGACGCTCATCTCGCTCTCGCGCATCCTCGAGGGCATGGCCGCGCTGCCCGGCACGAAGTACGTGATCTTCGTGTCTCCCGGTGTCCCCGTCGGTCAAAGGAGCGAACTGGCCACAAACCTCGCGCGGAGCGCCGCGGCCTCCGGCGTCATCCTGCACGCGTTCTACGTACCGCGGAACGAGATGGACGTTTCGCGCCAGCGGATCTCGCCGCGCGCGTGGGAAGACGCCCGCGTCGAGGCGGACGGGCTCGAGCTCGCCGTCGGGTCCGCGGGCGGCGCCCTGCACCGCATCATCGGGGACCCGGGCGGCGCCGTGGAACGCGTGCGGCGCGAGATGGCGGGGGTGTACCGGCTCGGGGTGGAACTGGACGCGATAGACGCGGACGGGCGCGCGCGCAGCATCGACGTCCGCGTCAATCGGTCAGGCGTGACCGTCAGAGCGCATCGCCAGATCATCCCGCCCGCCTCGTCCGGCCGTTTGGGCCCCAGTGAGCGATTGAAGCGCGCGCTCAGCTCGCCGCTTCTCGAACGCGACATTCCCGTGCGGCTGGGCACGTATTCCTATCTGGACGAACGTGGCCGCGGGTCCGTCATCGTCTCCGCCGAAGCGGACACGGTACCCAAGGGGCTGCGCGTCGCGTACGCGATCCTCGATCGGCGCGGCATGCCGGAACAGGGAGGTGAGCTCGGACCTGACGCGGTCTACGCGGAGAAGGACGCGCCGCCGCTGATCATGTTCCGGGCCGCGGTCGCCCAGGGCGAGCACACGGTCAAGCTCGCGCTCGTCGACGCAGAGGGGCGCACCGCTTCCGCCATGCGGCCGCTGGTCGTGAACGCAGGGGTGCCGAAGACCTTCGCCCTCGGCGACCTCGTGATCCTTCCGGCCGGCGTGACCAGCGTCCGGCCGCGTCCCGCCGCGCGAATCGCCCAGGGCAGCCGGCAGGCGCAGGTGTACTTCGAGGCGTACGCCGGCACGGCCCCCGCAGGGAAGACGCCGATCGTGCTCGAGATCGCCGACTCGCCAGAAGGCCCGGCGCTCGTGTCGGCCCGAAGCGCGATCGCAATGAAAACACAGGGGGCGCTGGCGCGGGCCGCGGGGCAGATGCGGTTTTCGCCGGCGGCGCTGCCGCCGGGCCGGTACTTCGCCCGGCTGAGCGTCGAAGGTACCGAGGTCCGCGCGGCGCGCGGGTTCACCGTGGTGGCGGGATCGTCGGCGGCGCTGCTCTCCGACGAGTCACGCGCGCTCGTGCCGCTGTTCAGCGTAGGCCAGTTCCTTTCCGGGCCGCTGCTGGCGGCGGTGTCCGAGCGGATCGAGCGCGACGCGGCGGAGAACACCGGGGCGAAGGAGGTCGCGCGGGCGCTCGGCGACGGCTCGTGGCGCGACCTGGCTCCATCGACGGGAAACGCGGTCGCGGATGCGACGCTGCGCGGGCTCCAGGCGCTGGCGGCCGGGCAGGCAGCCGACGCGGAGCGGTCGTTCCGCGAGGCGCTCGACCAGGACCCGGAGTTCACCCTGGCGCTTGCGCTCGCGGGCGGCGCCTGGGCATCGGTCGGGCGCGACCGCGAGGCGTCGCGATCCTGGCGGACGTCGCTGGCCACCGGCATCGACGCGCCGTATCTGCATGGGCTCGTCGCCGATGCGCTGCTGCGATCCGGCGACGTCAAAGGGACGCGCGAGTTCCTCGCGGAGCTGCAGGAATCAGGGGGCGACGTCACTCCGCTGGCGAGGGCGCGCGCGTTTGCCGCCGCGATTTCCGGCAACCGGCGAGAGGCCGTCGCCGCGCTCGATGGCTGGCTGCAGGCGCACCCGGAGGATCAGGAAGCGCTGTTCCTGCTCGTCCTGGCGCTGTACGAGCTGAAGACGATCGACAAGGATGCCGCGGCCGCCGCAACTTTCGAGGTCCGCGCGAAGGAGTACGTCGATCGCGGCGGTCCGCGCCGCGCGCTCGTGGCGCGTTGGCTCAAGTAATCGCACCGCGAAGGACGCCGGAGAGTCAACCGCGGAGGACGCCGGGGACGCGGACACTCTCAGCGGACGCAGGGTTCTGGCCTCACGCGGCGCGTGAGCGCTACCCATGCTCGCAGCAACCGATGAACTCTGCGTTCCCCCCGCTTCCCCTGCGTCCTCTGCGGTTGTTGAATTCTACTGGGATCCCTTCCGCAGCATCTTGTCGCGGATCGCCTTGAACTCGTTCCCCGGCTTCCACTCCGGCATCTTCGCCGCGTTGGCGACGCTATAGCCGACCACGTAGAAGAGTTTCCCGTCCTCCACCGCGCCGGAGAGATCCCAGTCCGGTTTGATCTCGTCGGACGGCTGGTGGTAGTCCTCGGCCGTGAAGCGCTCCCGCATCTTCATGCCGAAGTCCGCCGGCTTGCCGATGAACTGCGTGCCCTCGCTCGGATCGAGCGCCGGCACTCCGCGCTTCGCGAAGTTGAAGTGATCCGATCGATAGTAGAAGCCCTTCTCCGGCTCCGCATCCGGTACGACCGTTCGTCCCTGTTCCTTTGCGGCCGCCACGGTGTAGTCGTCCAGGTCGGACGCGCCCATGCCGATCAGCACCACGTCCTTCGTGCGCCCCCAGGTGTTGACCCCGTCGATGTTGATCGCGGCGACGGTCTTCTCGAGCGGATAGATCGGCGACACCGCGTAGTACTCCGATCCGAGCAGCCCCTGCTCTTCGGCCGTGACGATCAGGAAGAGAATCGACCGCTTCGGCGCCGGCTTCGCCTCGGTGAAGGCGCGGGCGATCTCGAGGGTGACCGCCACACCGGAGGCGTTGTCCGCCGCGCCGTTGTAGATCCGATCGTTCCCTTCCGGCGCGCCGATCCCGAAGTGGTCCCAGTGTGACGTGTAGACCACGTACTCGTCTTTCAGCGCCGGGTCCGATCCCTCCAGCTTTGCCACCACGTTGCGCGAGTCCATCGTGCGCAGCGTGTTGGTCAGCCGCACGCTTGCCGTGACGCCGAGCGGGACGGGCTTGAACTCGCGCGTGACCGCCGCCTTTCGCAGGGCATCGAAATCCTGCCCCGCGAGCGTGAACAACTCGCGCGCCTTGTCGAGCGTCATCCAGCCCTCGATGGCCGCGCGCCCCATGTTCCGATCGGGCGTCACGAGATCGAGCTTCTCGCCGACGTTCCCCTGCACGACGTTGAATCCGTACCCCGCGGGACCGGTCTCGTGCACGACGAGCACGCCGGCCGCGCCCAGCTCCGCGCCCTTTTCGAACTTGTACGTCCACCGGCCGTAGTACGTCATGGCCTTCCCGCCGAACGTCTTCGGATCGAGCTCGCCTCCGGCGCCCGTCACGGGCGGGTCGTTGATCAAGACGACGATCGTCTTGCCCTTGACGTCGACGCCCTTGAAGTCGTCCCACTTGAACTCCGGCGCCTGAACGCCGTACCCCACGAACACGACGTCGGAGTTGTCGATGCCGACGCGCTCGGTGACCCGCTTGCTCCACGCGACGTACTCATCGCGGTATTTCAGCTCGAGCGTCCGGTCTCCCTTCTTGAAGACCAGCGGGGTGGCTTCCGGCGTGATGCCGACCATCGGCACCTTCTGGACGAACGTGCCGTCGGTGTTGCCCGGCTTCAGTCCGAGCTTCTTGAACTCGGATTCGAGGTAGGCGATTGTCTTCTCTTCTCCCTCCGTCCCGGGTTTGCGCCCCTGGAACTCGTCGGAGGCGAGCACCTTGATGTGGTTGAGGATCCGCGCGCCGTCAATCGAGGGCGCGTCGGCGGCAATGAGCGGCGCCAGCGCCGCAGCCGCGAGCAGTGCCGAAAGGCCAAGAATGATGCGCTTCATGCCTTCGAGGATACAGTAAAGTAAGAGTTTCTGCCTTCTGCCGGAGCGCGCGTTTGGAATACGTCATCAAGCAGTACCCCCTCCAGCAGGGGGCGCTGGAGATTCAGTACATCGAGGAGTTCTTCGGCGAGTTCCCGCGCCGGAAAACGGCCGGAGAAATCTCCCGGCGGCTCGCGGATCGCGAGCACCTCATCCTCATGGCCATCGCGCCGCTGCCCGACGACCCCGGCAGCATCGTCCCGGTCGCCTACAAGGTGGCGCACGAGCTGCGCGCGCAGGAAACCGATCCGAAGTTGCGCGACCTGGTGCACCGCCTCGACGGCGCCGTGGACTTCGACGGCCGCAAGATTCTGTACCAGTGGGTTGGCGGCACACGGCGCGATTTCCGCGGACAGGGACATTTCCGCGCGCTCACGGAGGAGCAGGAGGTCTGGGCGGTCGCCTGCGGCTTCGACGAGTTCGTCGCCAAGACCAAGAACAAGTTCTACGAGATGCGCAGCGCGCTCGATGCGCTGCGCTTCGACGTGATCCACTTCGAGGCGCACCCGGACAACCGGGAGTCGAAGGTGTACATGAGCAAGAAGCTGCACCCCGACATCATCGACCTGCACCAGAGCCGTCGCTCGGTGGTCAAGGTGGAGGACTAGGCCGTGACTGCCGTGGTCCTTCTGGGGCTGCTGCTCCAGGTCTGCGGCGCGCCCCCGCCGCCGCCAGCCCAGGCGGCGCCGCCGGCGGCCGAGGTCTACCTCGCGCGGCTCGAGCCCTCGACCGACGGCAACATCCGCGTCGAGTCTCCCGAGAACATCTCGAACAGCCCGGGCTACGACAACCAGCCGTTCTTTACGCCGGACGGCGCAGCGGTGCTCTTCACGTCCAACCGCGACGGCAAGCAGACGGACATCTATCGCTACGATCTCGCGCCGAAGGCGATTGCACGCCTCACCAACACGCCGGAGAGCGAGTACTCGCCGGTCGTCACGCTGGCGGCGGATCGCTTCTCGACCATCCGGGTCGAGGCCGACGGCACGCAGCGGCTCTGGGAGTTCCGCCGCGTCGCGGATCTCGCGTACGTGCCGGAGCTGGTCCTGAAGGACGTGAAGCCGGTCGGCTATCACGCGTGGGCGGATCGCGACACGCTGGTCTTGTTCGTGCTCGGCGAGCCGGCGACGCTCCGGGTTGCCGACGTGAAAACCGGCCGTGCGGAGGTGGTGGCGACGCGGCCCGGCCGATGCCTCGCCCGCATGCCCGGCGGCAACATCAGTTTCGTGCAGAAGGGGGCGGCCAAGGAGCCGTGGCGGATCGTCGAGCTCGATCCGCGCGCACGGCGCCAGACGCCCCTCGTCGAGACCCTGGACGGACGCGAGGACTACGCCTGGCTGCCCGATGGGCGGCTGCTGATGGCCTCCGGGTCGAAACTGTTCCTGTGGGACAGAAACGATCGCGTGCCGGTGTGGAAGGAAGTGGCCGACCTGGCGCGCTCCGGCCTCGCGAACATCACGCGGCTCGCGGTGAGCCCCGACGGCAAGCGGCTCGCGTTCGTCTCGGACGCCGGTCGATAGCCCCGCCGCCGCGTCCAGACGCTTCAGCGTCCCGCGCCGCGGCGCTTCCGCGTTCGCGTTCCGGCGTTTCCGAGCCCCGCGCCGCACGGCTGCTGGGCGCTCTCAGCCGCTGTACTTTCCGACCGCCACCATCGCCGGACGCAGCACCTCGTCGTCGATGGCGTACCCGTGCGCCACCACGCCGACGATCCGGCCGTCGTCCCGGGGATCCTGTACGGGGACGGTGGTGACCGCCTCGTGGCGCCCCGGATCGAACGTTTCCCCCTCGAGCGCGATGCGCTTGACGCCGAACGACTCGAGCTTGGCCAGGAACTGCTGCTGCACCATGACGATGCCCTGCAGCAACGCCTCGAAGTTGCGGGACGCCTCGCCCGACTCGAGCGCGTCGGCCGCGACATCGATCGCGCGATCCAGGTTGTCGAGCACCTCGAGAAACTCGATGAGGACGGCACGTCGGCCGCGCTCGATCTCCTTCGAGGTCTCCTTGCGGAGCCGCGTCCGCGACTCGTCGAATCCCGCCGCCGCCTCGCGATACTGCGAGCGGAAGTTCTGGATCTCCTGTTCTTTGTCCGCGAGCCGCTTCTCCAGTTCCTCGACGTAGGACGGCTTCAGCGATGGCTCCTCGGCGGTCGCGGAGGTCGCGTTCTCTCCCTTCGCCCACCAGCGGCGATCCACCACCTTGATGTCGGACATTTCAGTTGTAGGTGAACGACAGTTGATCGTTCTCGACGCCGATGCGGACGGTCCCGCCGTTCTCGAGCCGCCCGAAGAGGATCTCGTCGGTGAGCTTGTCCCGCACGTCCGCCTGGATCACGCGCGCGAGCGGGCGGGCGCCGAACACGGGATCGTAGCCCTTCTTCCCTAGCCATGCCCGTGCCTCGGGCGTCAGCTCGATCGCGACCCGCCGCTCGGCGAGCTGCGACTCGAGCTGCAGGATGAACTTCTCGACGATCGTCTCCATCACGTCGGGGCTGAGCGGGCTGAACGACACGATCGCGTCGAGCCTGTTGCGGAACTCGGGGCTGAACAGCCGCTCGATCGCTGACTTCGAGCGTCCCACCGCCGCCTTCCGCCGCTCGTCGGCGATCTTCGCCGCGTCCCCGCCGCCAAGGCCGAAACCGATCGATCCGGCGCTCAGCTCTCGCGATCCGGCGTTCGACGTCATGATCAGCACGGACTGCCGGAAGTCGGCCTTCCGCCCCGTGTTGTCCGTCAGCGTCGCGTGGTCCATCACCTGCAGCAGGATGTTGAACAGGTCTGGATGCGCCTTCTCGATCTCGTCGAGCAGGACGACGCTGTAGGGATGCGAGCGGACAGCGTCCACCAGGAGTCCGCCCTGCTCGAACCCGACGTACCCCGGCGGGGCGCCGATTAGCCGCGCCACGGCGTGCTTCTCCATGTACTCGCTCATGTCGAAGCGGATGAACTCGTTGCCGAGGTGCAGCGCCAGCTGTTTGGCCAACTCTGTCTTGCCGACGCCGGTCGGCCCCGTGAACAGGAAGCAGCCGGCCGGCCGATCCGGCTGGCCGAGGCCGGCGCGCGAGCGCTTGATCGACGCGGACACGAGGCGGACCGCCGCGTCCTGCCCGAAGACGACGCGTCGCAGCGACTCGTCGAGCTCTCGAAGCCGGGTCTTGTCCGACGACGACGCCTGTTTGGGCGGAATGCGCGCCATGCGCGCGACGACCTGCTCGATGTCGGCCACCGTGGCCTGCACCGTCACGGGAGCTTCGGCGGCGGCGCTGGCCGCGCCGTCGGCTGGTACCGCCGGCTGCCGCAGCCGCAGCATCGCGCCGGTTTCGTCCATGACGTCGATCGCGCTGTCGGGCAGCTTGTAGTCGCGCAGGTGCCGCGCGGCGAGCTTCGCGGCGGCCTCGATGGTGTCGTCGGCGAACCTCACTCCGTGGTGTTCCTCGTACCGGCCGCGCAGGCCCTGAAGGATCTTCACGGTCTCGTCGATCGACGGCTCATCGACCTGGACCTTCTGCAGGCGTCGCGCGAGCGCGCGGTCCTTCTCGATGTGCTTGAACTCCTCGAACGTGGTTGATCCGACCAGGCGCAGCTCGCCGGTCGTGAGCACCGGCTTGATCATCGTCGCGAGATCCATCGTGCCGCCGGTCGTCGCCCCCGCGCCGACCGTGGAGTGGATCTCGTCGATGAACAGGATCGGCTTGGGGCGGCGCTTGAGGGCCGCGATCACGGCCTTGAAGCGCTCCTCGAAGTCCCCGCGAAAACGGGTGCCCGCGAGGAGCGCGGCGGTATCCAGCGAGAACACCTCCGCCTGCCTCAGCACCGCCGGCACGTCGTCCTGGAGCAGCCGCGCTGCGAGCCCTTCGGCGAGCGCGGTCTTGCCCACGCCGGCGTCTCCCACGAAGACCGGGTTGTTCTTCCGCCGGCGGCAGAGAATCTCCATCGTGCGCTGCAGTTCGACGGTACGGCCGATGAGCGGGTCGAGCGCGCCGGCGCGCGCCCGCTCCGTCAGGTTCAGCGCGTACGCGGCGAGCGGGTCGCGCGACGTCGCCGATCCTTCGAGGCCCCCGCCGCCCGGGGCGGCGTCGGTCTGCTCGGCGTCCCCTTCGCCGGCGCCGTCGAGCGGGACCTTGCTGATCCCGTGCGAAATGTAATTGAGGATGTCGAGCCGGGTGATGCCCTGCCCCTCGAGCAGCTTCGCCGCGAACGAGCCCGGCTGCTGCATGATCGCGGCGAGCACGTCGCCAGACTGCACCTCCTGCCGGCCGGCGCTCTGCACGTGGAGCACGGCCGTCTGGAGCACGCGCCGGAAGGCGAGCGTCTGCTCCGGCTCCCGCGCCTGGCCGCGCCCGAACTGCTCGACGTTCTTCTTGAGAAACGCGTCGATCTCGCGGCGCAGCGCGGGCAGGTCGGCGCCGCAGGCGGCCAGGATGCGCTCGCCGTCAGGGTCGTGCGCCAACGCGTAGAGCAGGTGCTCCAGCGTCAGGTGGGTGTGCCTGCGCGCGGTCGCCTCCCGATACGCGACGGTGAGCACGAGCTCGAGTGAGGAACTGAACATCTACTCTTTTTCCACGACAGCCTTCAGCGGAAAACCGTTGTCACGCGCCCGATCTTCGACGGCGGCGACCTTCGTTTCCGCGATCTCGAACGGATACATGCCGCAGAGGCCGCGCCCCTGCGTGTGCACCTGCATCATGATACGGAACGCCTCGGCCGGCGGCTTGTTGAAGATCGACTCCAGGATCTCCACGACCAAATCCATGGTCGTGTAGTCGTCGTTCAGCAGCAGGACCTTGTAGACCTCCGGCTCTTTCGTTTGCTGGCGGGTGCGCTCGAGCACCTCGCCGCCCGTCTGCCGCTGTTCGTCCGCCACCGCCGATCTCCGTCTTTCAATGATAGCAGTGTTGCGGGATACAATTTTCGGCGGTGATGAGCGCGCTTTCCGCCGGCCTCGATTACGCGGACGTCCGGTTTCTCGGCTATGCCAACATCATCGCGACGGCAATCCTCCACGGCCCTCCGGGGGTGGCGCTCGTCGATCCCGGGCCGACGACGACGCTCGAGACGCTGACGGCGGAGCTGACCAGGCGCGGCATGGCGATCGCGGAGGTCACGCACCTCCTCCTGACGCACATCCACCTCGATCATGCCGGCGCCGCCGGGCACCTCGTGCGCGCGAACCCGCGCATGAGGGTCTGCGTGCACGCGGCGGGCGCGCCGCACCTGGCGGATCCTTCCCGCCTGCTCGCGAGCGCGTCGAAGCTGTACGGCCCCGACATGGATCGGCTGTGGGGGGAAGTCCTGCCGGTTCGGGCGGCGAACATCGACGCGCTCGAGGGGGGCGAGGGGATCGTCGTCGCGGGCCGCCATCTCCGCGTGGCTTACACGCCGGGGCACGCGAAGCACCACGTCGCGTACCTGGACGAGGCAAGCGGCATCGCGTTCGTGGGAGACACGCTCGGCATTCGCCGGCCGCCTGGCACGTACGTGATGCCCCCAACGCCCCCGCCTGACATCGACCTGCAGGCGTGGCGGGAGAGCGTGCGGCGCATCCTGGCGTGGAGCCCGCCGACGATCTTCGTGACCCACTTCGGCCCGTTCAACGACGTCCGAACGCACGCCGATGAGCTCCTGGAGCGCCTCGACGAATGGGCCGCGCTGGCGCGCGCCCTGCTGCGCCGCGCCGACCTGAATGACGAGCAGCGGTGCGAGCGTTTCGTCGAGGAGGTGCGGCTCGACCTGCGGCGCCGCATGCCCACGCCGGACGCTGACGCCTACGATCGATCGAGCCGCATCGACTATTCCTGGCTGGGCCTGGCGCGCGCGCTCATGCGCGAGAGGGCCTCGCCCGCGTAATCACATCTCGCGCGACGCGACGTCGCGCCGCTGGTGGCGCAACGCGGCCGTGCTGTCAGTGACGCGCGTGCGCCGCCTGCAGGTACTCCCCCACCAGGATCGCCGCCGGATACATGATCTGCTCTTCGAACGTGGCGTGCTGTTTCAGCATTTCGACAAACTCGACCTGCGCCGGTTTGTTCTCCGCCCTGGCCGCGGCTTCAAGCTTGTCGAGCGCCTCCACGATGGTTTTGTGCTCGGCCATCATCCTGGGCATGTTGTCCTTGAGCCACTTCGCCTTTTCCATGGTTGCCTTGTCGTCCGGCGACGGCTTGCCGGCGGCAAGCGGCGCGAGCGCGGCGAGCGGCGGCAGCGCGTACTCCTCCTCCGAGGCGAAGTGCGGCTGCAGCACGCGTTTAACGCCCTCGGCTGCCTGGCCGACCGCGCCCGGCACGGTCACCGCTTCCTCGAGCGCCGCCATCAGGTGGTGGTGTTCGGCGGTCACGGCGGAGGGAATTGCGAGCCCCTTCGCCGTGCCGGCCGCTTGGTGTTCGTGCTGAGGGAACGCTCCTGCGAGAAGAAGGCCGACGCCGATAACAATGATCTTCATGGCCGCATCTTACCCTTCCTCAGCGGGGCAGGATGGTGGTGTCGTTCTTCTTCGCTCCGGGCGCGCTCGTCAGGAAGCGAGCGGGGCTGAAGACGATCTGGTCGATCACGAATCCGTCCTCGCGCACCTGCACGCGCATCCGCTGGGGTCCGCTCGTCGCGAAGTACACCAGCGGCCCGAGGACGCCGTTCCCCCAGCCGTTGTCCTGCCAGCCCCATCCCGAGAGGCCGCAGCCGCTGCACTCCTCGAGGTTCACCTCGGCCGCCGACGTCGTCCCGATTCGGAACGTCGCGGCGCCCGAGGAGGTCACGGACCTGTCGAACTGCACGAACACGGAGTCGTTGCCCCAGTAGTTGCTCGTCGCGCGCCCGCGCATCCAGAGACGATACGGTTTTCCGGCTTGGGCGTCGAACGTGTATTCGAAGTAGTCCGCAGGCGCGGGGAGCGCCGTGGCGACCTTGGCGGCGGCGCGGTCAGGATTTCGCAGCGCCGTTCCGGCCGCGGCGGTGGCGTCCGACAGCGGCGCCCAGTTGCCGGCCAGCAGGCCGCCTGCGGCGATGTCCGCCGCATAGATCACGACATCGGGATCCGCGGGCGGCGGTGATGTGCCGCACCGATCGAGGGTCGTGGCGTCGAACACGCCGCCGTTCGTGTCCACCGCTTCCAGCCGCAGAGTGCAATCCGAGATGGCGCCGCGCACGTAGTGGTGCCGCGAGGCGGATGCGGCGGTCCAGGAACCGGTGCCCGCGGGATAGAGCGGCCCGCCGCCGCCGCCGGTCACCACGTAGACCACTGGCTGGCCTCCCGCCGTGGTGAGTTGCGGCGTGGTGCGTTCGTACACGTGCTCGTGGGCCGACAACACGAGTTGTACCCCGTGCCGCTCGAAGATCGGCGCGAACGCCTGGCGCACGGCAAGGTCGGATCCGTGCTCGCCGCCGGCGCTGAAAGGGGACCGGTGGAAGAACGCGATCTTCCATGGCCGATCGGTCGACGCGAGATCCGCGTCGAGCCAGTCGAGCTGGGCCTGCCGGCGCGTCACGTCCTGAAAGCTCAGCTCCGTATCGAGCGTCACGAAATGCGCCAGCCCCCAGTCGAAGCTGTAATACCTCTCGTTGCCTGGCAGGTCGAACATCGCGCGGTACGGGCGCCCGTCGCCGTTCGTCGATCGGCTGTCGTGGTTGCCCATCGACGGCCACATCGGGCGGCGGTGCAGCCAGGCGGCGTAGATGTCGAAGAACCAGTCGTTCAGCGTCTGGAACGTTCCGCCGCCGAGCCCGTCGGCGCTGCCGTAGGCGACGTCTCCTCCGTGCAGCGCGAGGTCGAACGTATCGGCGGCGATTCGTGCCGCGAGATTGCGCTGCGCGGAAGATCCGACGCCGCTGTCCCCGAACGCCACGAAACGCACCGTCGCCGTGGAGGTCGGGGCCGGCGCCGTCGTCAGCTGGAAGGTGCGGGCCGGCGTCGCGTCGATGCCGCCGGTGAACACGTCGTACGTGTACGTCGTTGACGCCCGGAGCGAGGCCGCGTCGGCGACGTGCTGATAGTAGTCGAAGCCGAGCCCCGTCGTGCTCGCCGGGAACAGCGTCGTCGTCGCGGGGACCACGAAGGAGCCCGCGGAGGACGAGTACCGGAGCTCGCTCGCGTCTGGCTCCCGCGTCGCCCAGACGACCTTCGCCGACGATCCGGTCACTTGCTGGAGGTACGGTCCGCGAACCAGCTGTACGACTGCCGAGCCATCCGGCGGCAGGATCGTCGAGTCGTTCTTCAGCGCACCCGGAGAGGCGGTGAGAAAGCGAGACGGAGACAGCACGATCTGGTCGATAGCGAACCCGTCTTCGCGCGTCTGCACGCGGATACGCTGGGCGCCGGAGGCGGCGAAGCGAATGACGCCTCCGAGGACGCCGGCGCCGTAGCCGTTGTCCTGCCAGCCCCAGCCCGAGAGGCCGCAGCCGCTGCAGTCCTCGAGGTTCACGATGGCGGCCGACGTCGTGCCGATGCGATGGATCGCCGCGCCGTTCGCGTCCACCGATCCGCTGAACTGCACGAACACCGAGTCGTTGCCCCAGTAGTTGCCGTCGGCCCGGCCGCGCATCCACAGCCGATATGGCACGCCGGCTTCCGCGTCGAAGGTGATCTCGAAGTAGTTCACCGGAGACGCGAGCGCCGCGCCGAGCTTCGCCGCGCCGCCGTTCGGGTGCCGGAGCCGCGTACCTTGCGCGGCGGTGGCGTCAGCTTCGCGCCTCCACCCGCCGCTGAGGGTCGCGGCGTCGGATGCATAGAGCACGATTTCAGCCGCCGCGAAGAGCGGCCGAACGGGCGCCAACGTGCAGGCAAGCGCGAGCAGAGCAGTAGCCGGACGCAGAAACCTCATCAGGTTCGGTGCTGGGGAGCAAACGACGATTGTCGGTGCGCCAGTCTTGGATATCAAGCTGGGCGGTATTTGCGGCAGCCACAAATTGCGGATTTCGTGGCTGCCACAAATGTGCGAATCGTCACTATTCGTACCGAAGCGCAACCAACGGGTCGATGCGGCTGCCGCGACGCGCGGGGAACCAGACGGCCAGCAGCGCAACGATGGTCAGCAACACCGGCACGCCCACGAACGCCATCGGATCCCGCACGCCGACGCCGAACAGAAACGTCGCCATGACGCGCGCGAGACCCAGCGCCGCGACCAGCCCGATCAGAATCCCCGCGATCGCCAGGCGCATTCCCTGTGACACGACCATGTTCCTGACCTTGTCGGCCGGCGCGCCGAGCGCGAGCCGGATGCCGATCTCCTGCGTCCGCTGCTCCACCGAGTACGCCATCAAGCCGTAGATGCCGATCGCGGCCAGCAGCAGCGCGCAACCGCCGAACACCGTCATCAGCCACATGTTGAACCGCTCGCGCGACGTGGACCGCGTCACGACTTCATCCATGGATCGAACGTTCGAGACGGGCAGCCCGGTGGCCTGGCGGAGTTGCTCCTGCACCTGCGTGCTCACGGTGTGGGGCTCGACCTCGGTCCGCACGACCCACGCCATCGTCGAGATCTTCACGTTGAGCGCGTTCACGGGGTCGGGCACCTGCGCCTGGGGAATGTACATCATCGGCTGCGGGTCGTTGTTCAACCCGCCGTCGCGCGTGTCGCCGACGATGCCGATGATCTGGCGCTCGGGCTCGTCGGCGAACTCCTTCATGACGCCACGCCCGATCACGAGCCGATCGTTCAGCGGGTCACCCTTCTGCCAGAACTGCCGCGCCATCGCTTCGTTGATGATCACGACCGCCGGTGAGCGGCTGTCGTCGCGGTCCGTGAACGTCCGGCCGCGCTTCAGCGGGATCCTGAACACCTCGAAATAGCCTGGAGACACCGTGTACCATCCGCCCCCGCCGTGGAACGGCCCTTCGGACGGGCGACCGACGATCCGGAACGGCAGACCGTAGCCTCCTTCGAGCGGCACGCAGCACGTCGCGCTGACTTCGACGACGCCCGGCACCCTGCGCACGCGTTCGGACGCGTCACGGACCATCCGCGACACGCTCTCCGACTGCAGGAAGCGCGGTCCCGTCAGCGACATCCGCATCGTCAGCACGTTGCGGGAGTCGAAGCCGGGGTCCACGCGATTCAGCGCCACGGCCGTACGAATGAGGAGCGCCGAGCCGATGAGGAGCACCAGCGCGAGGGCCACTTCGGTGACCACGAGGATCGAGCGCGCCTTGTTCTGGCGGAACCCGGTGCCTGACCGGCCGCTGCTCTCTTTGAGCGTCGTCGTGAGATCGGTTTTCGCGCTCTGGAGCGCCGGGATGAGGCCGAAGATCACGCCGGTGCCCACCGACACGAGCAGCGCGAAGCCGAGCACGCGCCAATCGACGCCGACGAGGACACCGTTCTCGCCGACGCGCGGCAGGCCAGCGGTGTTCACGGCGAGCAGCGCGCGAATGCCGACGACGCCGAGCAGGAGTCCGAGCGCGCCCCCCGCGAGGGAGAGCACGACGCTCTCGGTGAGCAACTGCCGGACGATGCGCCCCCTGGAGCCGCCCATCGCGGCGCGAATCGCGATCTCGCGCCGCCGGCTGGTCGCCCTCACGAGCAGCAGGTTGGCCACGTTCGCGCACGCAATCAGCAGCACGAAGCTCACCGCGCCGGCGAGCACGAACAGCGAGGAGCGGACGTTCCTGACCAGCACTTCGCGGACAGGTTCCACGGTGAAGCTGGCGTTGGGGCCGAGCGCGTTCGGATATTTGCGCCGGTAGTCGTCGGCCGAGAGGCGCAGCCGCGCCTGCGCCTGCGCGAGCGTGACGCCCGGTTTCAATCGGGCCGCCGCCCGGAAATAGTGCCCCTGGTCGGCGGTGTTCGGATCGAGCTGGAACGGCAGCCAGACCTGCGGCGTGGGCCCGAACTCGTCGAAGTCGAAGTCGCCCAGCACGCCCACGATTGTGTGCGGCTCGCCGCTCAGCGAGATCGTCTTCCCGACGATGTCGGGGTCGCTGCCGAAGCGCGTGACCCACAGCTGGTGGCTCAGCACCGCGACGCGGTCGCCACGAGGCAAATCCTCGTCGGGCGTGAACGTGCGGCCGCGGACGACGGGCGCGCCGAAGAGCCGGAAGAATTCGGCCGAGACCTGGCCCGAGCGGAGCTGTTCGGGGAAGCTGCCCCCCGTGAAGTTCACCATGCCGTCGTTGAAGACGGAGACGTGCTGCACGACGGCGCTCTGTTCGCGGTAGTGCTGGAACTTGGCCGGGGATGCCGCCGGTCCCGAGCCCTGCGGCGAGGTGTTCATGAAGACGACGAGGCGGTCCGGCTCCGGGACCGATACGGGTTTCAGCAGCACGGCGTTCACGACGGAGAAGATTGCCGTGTTGGCGCCGATGCCGAGGGTCAGCGCGGCAACAGCCGCCAGCGAGAATGCAGGACTCTGCGCGAACATGCGCAGGGACTGCCTGAGGTCCTTGAGGAAGGTTTCCACCTGACGTTAGACGGCGGGGCTGTGGATTTCGTTCGGGCCGGCGCTCATCGCGGATCTTCGTACAGCACGACCTCGTAGTGCATCACGAACGGCTCGCGCTCCAGCAGGTAATCGTCGTCGGCGGGGTAATAGCGCGCGAGCTGGTAGTCCTCGCCCGCGAAGCGCTTGATCGCGTCCACCGATTCCCACAGCGTCGTCAGGAGGAAGTGCGTCACGCCTCCCTCCGTTCGTCGGAAGACCCAGACGCCGCGATTACCGGGCGTCGAGGCGTACTCCGCAAGCCCCGTGGCGAGCAGGTACTGGTGGTAGTCGTCCGCTTTCTCGGATGGCACGCGTCCGTGCCATTGTCGTGCGATCATTCGCCTCCTCCCGTGCTGTCTCGGCTGTTGTGCGCGGCATGAGCCCGCGCGGCCTCCCGGCGCCATCGTGCGCCCGGTTCGAACGCGGCGCCCAGCCCCGTCGTCACACGCGGGATGCTAGCGTACGTGAGGGCGCGTGAGCCTGCCTCCTCTGCGCGCGACGACGACTCAGTTCGCGACTTTGACAGCCGCAAGGTCCTTGACTTTCCTGAGGTCGTTCCTGCTCCGCACCGGAATTCGTATGCCGCGTCCCTCGGCGTACTTTGGCGCCGCGTCGATGATCGCGAGCAGCGGAGCGGGGAGCCCTTGGTCGCGTGCTGCCGCGCACGCCTTCTCTCCCAGTGCGAGCGACGCCAGAAAGTACCCGTCACAGGGCGTCATGTACACGATGGCCCGCTTCTTCTGCTTGAGCCGCAAGGACCAGCCGTACGCGTTGCCCGCGAAGTTCCATTCTTCGACGAGCGGGCCGTGCGCCGCAGCCAGGTCGCGTTTCAGGTCCATCCAGAGCGCGGCGGTCCTGCCGAGCGTCTTCCGCAGGGCTGGTTCCGCGGGCGGGACCGACTTGTCACCGAAGGCGCTCAATGCCATCTAGTGGACGCTAGTCCGCGTCATCCTCGGCGAGCGCCGCGGGAGTGGCGTACTCGGGAGGAAACAAATCCAGTCGCCCCGCCTGCCGCAACAGGCGGTACACTGCGACCCGCGTCTCGGGGTCCGCTGCGAGCGTCCTGATCTCGTCCGGCGGCGGTGTCCTGCTTTCTCGCATCGCCGCCATCAGCGGTGCGAGCCGTCGTTGCAGGGCGCTGGCCTTCGACGCGGTCATCTGGACGGCTCGCACGATCGTCCACGCAATGATGACGACGATGACACCGGCGAAGAGCAGCACGAGGGCTGCCACTGTGTCGGCCATGGTCGCTCTCTGGTCGCGCTCAGATCTCCAGCAGGTCCTTCCCGAGGATCACGGTGCCCCGGAAGTGCGCGCGTGCCGCGTCGATCCACATGGCGTCGGTTATCGCCGGATCGTCGGGCGGCACGAGGTGAGAAAGCACGAGGGTCTTCACCCCGGCGGCCTCCGCAACCCGCCCGCAGTCCTCAGCCGACGTGTGGCTGTCCACCAGGTGTTGTCTCAACCGTTTTGCGTGAGGGAGTCTCGCGGCCAGGCGATCGATCGCCGCCGGGAAGATCGCCTCGTGCACCAGGACGTCCGCGCCTCGCGCGAGCGCCACGAGGCTGTCGGAGCGCGCGGTGTCCCCGGAGATCACGATGGACCGGTCAACCGTGTCGAACCGGAAGGCAAACGCGGGGGAGACGAGCGGGTGAGGAACCAGCGCCGCGGTGACCTTGACCTTGTCGTCTTGCATCACCGTGCCGGCCTCGGTCAGTTCGTGGGCATGCACGAGCGGCGCAAGCGCGGGCCGTCCCTCGTCCGCGATGCGGGTCTCGATGTCGTACGCATTCATCTCCAGGAACAAGCGGGTCATCTTTTCCAGCGGCGGCGGCCCCCACGTGTCCACCCGGGTATTCAGGCCGGAGGCCCACCCGAGCAGGAGGAGATTCCCGTAGTCGGCGTTGTGATCCGAGTGATGGTGGGTGAGGAACACATGCCGAACGGCGCTGAGCGACACGCCGCTCGATGCCAGTTGCCGCGCGACACCGTCTCCGCAGTCAATCACGTAAGCGCTGTCGTCGATGATGATGACCTGGGCCGAGGCGGACGAGTTCTTTCGGGGTCGCGGCCCGCCCCCCGTGCCGAGAAGGATCAGCCTCGTCCTGCGCCCCTGCGGCCACGCGATTCGCGGCCAGACGGCCGCCACGCACGTCCCTGCAAGCCCCTGGAGCAGCGCGCGACGATTGAGGTCGATCGGCATGGTCCGCGTCCTCCCGGCGAAGCGGGGATTATATCGTCCCGGCACGGCTCCCGCAGGACACGGTGCATGGTCAGGCGTGTGCTGATCTTCGCGACGTTGATGACGTGCGGCGCGGTGGCGCGATGCGAGGGGCAGTGGGTGGCCGGCGTGTACGCCGGTGCGATGCACACAACGCCGGCAGAGATCAAGATTGCGCAGCCGGCGGTGACCAGCGCATTGACGTTTCCCGATGTTCCGTTTCGCGGCGAGTCGTGGGATCCGCCGATCTATTACGGATACCGGCTGGGGCACGCGCTTCCCGGCGTTCCCTGGCTCTTCCTCGAGGGAGAGTTCATACACGGGAAGGTGTTCGCCCGCGGATCCGAAGCCGGCCGGGGAGCCGGCGTGCGGAATGGGGTCGCCGTTGGCGATGTCCAGTTCGCCGCGGTCGTCCAGGGCTTCAGCATGAGCCACGGCCTGAACTTCATCTTGATCAACGCGGCGGTCCGGCGTCCGTTGCCGGGCGGCCGCGTGACGGTCGTTGGGCGTGGCGGAGCGGGCCCGCTGCTGCCGCACGCGGAAACCGAGGTCGAGGGTCGAAGCCGCGAAGGCTACGAGCTGGCGGGCGCCGGCCTGCAGGCGAGCGGCGGAGTCGAGCTCCGAATGTGGCGGCGCCTGAGCGTCCTCGCCGACTACAAATGGACGCGCGCCAGGGTGGAGGTGTCGGTGGATCGGGGCAGCGCGACGTCCACGTTGCGCTCTCACCATTTCGTGCTGGGTCTGGCCGCCGAATTCTGAGCCGGCGCATCAGCGCGTCAGCGTGCTCCCGGCTGTCCAAGTGCGTCACGTCGCCGATCACGGAGCTCGCGGAGGGCGCCGACGACGCCCAGGAGCCATCCGATCGGGTAGGGCAGCATCAACAGCGCCCACCAGCTCGATCGGCCCGTGCTGCCGCCAAAGCCGCCCATCACGCTCACGCCCCATAGCGCGGCAACTCCAATCGCTACGAGCAGCAGAGAGACGTACTGGCTCGTCCGGTGCGGACTCCTGGCGAGCCCCGCTCCGACCGCCACAAGCACGGCGCCCGCGAGGATGACGATCGAGCCTTCGAGCGGATCGATGACCCCGATCAGCATGGCGGCCAGGCCGACGATGACGAGAATCCTGGCGCGGCGGTGAGAAGTGTCCATGGGATCTACTCGGCATCCTCCTGCTGATTGCTCGTGCTCGCGAGCCAGTCTCGAGCGGCACTCCTTGTCTCGAACACGCCGAAGTAGGGTTGTTGGCGTTCTCCCGCGAGCATGCCCTCGAAGCGAGTGCTGAACCGAACACGATCCGGGGGGCACACCACGGCAAGCCGCACACCGTAAGTGCGCAGCTTCTGAAGAATGGCGCCGAGCTGGCCGGAACTCAAATCGAAAAAGGACGCGGGCAGGTTGTCTGCGTACAGCAGCGCCGAACGGGTCCTGTTCGAGAAGCACGCCTCCACGAGGCGGGCTGCGTCGCCGACATCTGACAGGAAGCGGTCGCCGGGCCGTCCTTCGATCGCCTTGATGCCCTCCTCTTCGACGACTCTCAGGCTCGATTGCCTCGCCGGCGGTCCGATCCACGTTGACGGCGCCTCGGGCCAGACCGGATCAGGGCTGACCGGCGCCGGCTGATCGGGGCCAAGTCGCGCGGCGCTGATATCCGCCGCGAGGAAGTTCTCCGGTGGCACGGGCGAGCCGGCCAGCCGCCGCAGCAACGCCAGCTGGCCCGCGTGCGTCATCGCGTCGGCGAACGGTCCCTGCAGCAGGCGCTCCGGCGTCATGTGCTCGAGAAACGGGGTGCCCGCTTCCACGTGCCGGGCGAGATCGGTCACGATGTCGTGGAACCGGACGATCTCGTCCTGCAGCGTGGGCACGTCGTCCGGCCAGTAGCTCCCCCCGACGAAGAAGGTGCGTGCGTAGCCGAGCACGCTCGTCATGTGGCGAACGAGCTCCGATGGAGTGCGCACGCCATCGTCCGCGCGAAACGAGCCGAAGTCGTCAGGAGCGTCCCGCAGCGCCTTCTGGGTGCGGTACGCGAGTGCCGCGAGAAAGTGGCGAAGGAGCGCTCGTTTGTCGTCCATCGGTCATCACCGCAGCGTCAGGTTCGCGCCGAGGCAGTCGCGGGTGCGTGCGGTCCTGTGCCGATCGAGGCCACGATCGGGATCCCGACAAAGGGAAAGTGCCCGAGGAGCTGGATCAACCAGCGGAGCCCGATCGTCGGCGGACGCTGCGTCAACAGCGGAATGACCGCGAGCGACATGACCAGCCAAATCGACGGCCCGTAAACGGCCGCGACCTTGATGACGCCGTGAGGCGACCCGAGAAGGCGCCGGATCCAGGACGATCGCACGAGGAGAAACAGGAACACGGCGGACCATCCAAACGCCACGCCAACGTGCATGAGCACGCCGAGCAACGCCGTGACGGTGCCGCCGTCGAACGCCTCTCTGCCCAGCAGCGTGCTGGCAACGCCCTGAAACAGGCGCGCCACCGTCGAACCGTAGAACAGGACGCTCAACGCGCTCGAGAACAGGCCATCGATGATTGCCGTCAGGAAGCCGGCGCGCGCGAGACGGGTGACCACGTCAGGACGGTTCCTCGACGCGCAGTTCGTAGTGCTGCGATCGCTCGTCGAAACGGGAGAGAAGCGCCCGCGCCCTCGGCGGTACGACGGCCGCCTCGTAGTCGGGGCCGGCGAATTGCCGGACGGCGTCCACGCTGTCGAACGACATGATCGTGATGAACTCGACTTCTCCCGGAACGTCCCGACGTAGAAGCGTGATGCCGTGATATCCCGGGATCTTACGACCTGCGATGCCGGCGAAGATTTCCTCTCGCAGCAGGTTCTCGTACTGGTCCGCCCGGGCGGGAGAAGTCCACCCGTGCCAGATGCGGACGATCATTACTACACCTCCAGCGACTTCCGGGCGGTGAACCAGCCGACCCATCCCAGCACGGCTTCAACGGCAAAGGGCTCGAGCCCGGACGCCTTCAGTTCCTCAGTAAAGGCCGCCGCGTCGAACCGGTCGTTCCTCGGATGTTCGAGCAGGAGGCGGGCCACGGGATTCTCAATCAACGACCCGAGCGCTTCCTCGGCGTAGAACCGGCCGCCCGGTTGGAGCACGCGGTGCACCTCCTTGACCGCCCGGCGCCAGTCGCGAACGTGATGGATGATGCCGAAGTCGAAGACGGCATCGTAGATCGCGTCGGGAGCGGCGATTGCGGCCGCGTCGCCCACCCACAGACGAACGCGCGATCCGTATCGCGCGAGCCGCTTGCGGGCCTGAACCACCATCCGGGGGTCGAGGTCGAAGGCATCGACGGATTGGGCGCCGAAAACCTCGAAGATCAGGTCAGTGCCGACTCCACGACCGCACCCAATCTCCAGCGCGCGCCCCCCGCCCATCGTCCCGCCCATGCGGCGCAGGCGACGAGCCTCGACGTGCCGCTGGATGGCCGCCCGAACGGCGTTGTTCATCAGCGCGTATTCGATGCGGTTGAGCAGCAAAACGGTCGCGAATGTTAGCACGGAGCCTCGCTGCCCGACCGCCATTACAGCCGCACGGCACTACACCCGATAAACAGATCGAGACAGGTGCGGCTTCAGCCGGACAGCTGGAGCCCGACGCCTGAAGCCTGACACGTGCCCCCCATCCCAGCCCTTCCGCGCTCGGTCACGCGCCTGCTGTCCATCGCGATCCTCCTTGGATGGGCCGCGTGCATGGTGGTTCTCGTCAACCGATCGTACCTGCAGGCCTCGTCCACGAATCTCGCGACGGATCTCGCCCGCTACGGGTCCGACGCGACGTGGCGCGGCGTGTATTACCGCGGCGAGAAGATCGGATTCACCGTCAGCCAGACGGTTCCGCGCGAGGACGGCTTCGAGATCCAGGAAGACGCGCGGCTCCAGATGACCCTGCTCGGCGCGACCACGCCGGCGATCATCCGCACCACGGCGCAGGTGGACCGAGCGTTTGCCCTGCGATCATTCGACTTCTCGCTCGACCCCGGCACTGGACCGATCCACGTGACGGGCCACCTTGACGGCGCCCGGCTGTCCATCACCGTGGCGTCCGCCTCGGGCGCGCGCACCGAAGAACGCGAACTCCCCGACCCTCCGGCGCTGAGCCTCAACCTCTCGCGTCGCCTCGCGCAAGCGGGCCTGGTGCCCGGCGCGCGTCACCGGTGGTCGATGTTCGATCCGGCCACTCTGAGCAACGCGCCGGTGGTCGTGACGGTGGGGCAGCGCGAACTGGTGCGGGCCGGCACGCTGCGCGTGCCGGCCTTCCGCGTGGAGATGGAGTTCGCGGGGGTGCGAACGACGTCCTGGGTGACGGACACGGGCGAGGTCGTGCGCGAGGAGAGCCCGCTGGGGTTGATGACGCTCCGCGAGCCCCCCGAGCGCGCGC
This sequence comes from Vicinamibacterales bacterium, assembly GCA_035463475.1. Lineage (GTDB taxonomy): Bacteria > Acidobacteriota > Vicinamibacteria > Vicinamibacterales > 2-12-FULL-66-21 > JACPDI01. The sequence continues at coordinate 20,760 of DATHTE010000072.1, read as the reverse complement.
AGGGACTGGCCGTGCCCGAACGCGTGCAGGCCGATCTCCTGCGCGCCGCGGCGGTCGTCCCGGTCGCGACCGAACGGATCGACGAGACGCGCGACGTGCGCCGCATCCGCCTGCGCCTCGAAGGCGCCGACCTGCCGCGAGGCGATCTCGATGGCACGGGGCAGACAGTCACGGGCCACGAAATCGAGATACGGACCTTCGAGGACCTTCGCCCGTCTCGCGCGAGCGATGAGATGTCGCGCTATCTTGCGCCGGAGCCGCTCATCGAGAGCGACGCGCCCGAGATCAAGGCTGAAGTGGCGCGCGCGCTGCCGGGAGCAGCCGGACCAAGGGAGCGGGCCGAGCGGCTCACGCGCTACGTGAACGGGCTGCTCGACAAGAAACCGACCTTGAGCCTGCCGTCGGCGCGGGAGGTCCTCCGGACGAAGGTCGGCGACTGCAACGAGCACACGGCGCTCTACGTGGCGATGGCCCGCGCCGCGGGCCTGCCGGCGCGCGTGGCGGCCGGCCTGACCTACGTGCACGGGGCGTTCTACTACCACGCCTGGCCGGAGGTCTTCATCGCCGAGGGACGCGGCCGCGGCCTGTGGCTGCCCGTGGATCCCACGCTGAACCAGTTCCCGGCCGATGCCACGCACGTGCGGCTGGCGCGCGGCGGTCTCGACAGGCAGGCGGCCATCCTGCCGCTCCTCGGCCGGCTGAAGATCACGATCATCGACCTCGAGCTGGCGCCGGGCGCGCGCCGCATCCTCGTCGGACGGCCGTCGCCCTACGTCGGCGCCCTCGAGCTCCCCCTGCCGCGCCGCGAGCGGTGGCGTCGCTGCCCATGATTGCCCTCCAAGATCTCGTCAAGAAGTTCGGCAGCTTCACCGCCGTCGATCGCGTGTCGCTCGACGTGCCCCCCGGCGAGATCCACGGCTTTCTCGGCCCGAACGGCGCGGGCAAGACGACCACGCTCAGGATGATCGGCGGCCTCCTGAAACCCGATGCGGGCCGCATCATCGTGAACGGGCACGATCTGGCGGAGTCTCCCGAGGCCGCGAAGGCGTCGCTGGGGTTCATTCCCGATCGCCCGTTCATCTACGAGAAGCTCACCGCGGGCGAGTTCCTGCGCTTTCACGCGGCGCTCTACGGCCTGGAGGACCGAAACGGCGCCGTGCGCGAACGGGTCGGCGAGATGCTCGACCTCTTCGAGCTCGGGCGGTGGGAACACGAGCTGGTCGAGAGCTTCTCGCACGGCATGAAGCAGCGGCTCGTGATGTGCGCGGCGTTCCTGCACCGGCCGCGCGCGGTGGTGGTGGACGAACCGATGGTGGGGCTCGACCCGCGCGGCGCGCGCCTGATCAAGGACGTCTTTCGACGCATGAGCGCGCGCGGCGTGGCGATTCTCATGAGCACGCACACGCTCGAGGTCGCGCAGGAAATGTGCGACCGGATCAGCATCATCCTCAAGGGACAGATCATCGCCCGGGGCACGGTCGGGGAACTGCGGGCGATGGCCGGCGCCGCCGACGAACACCTGACGGAGGTGTTCCTCAAGCTGACCGGCGGAGGCGCGCTGCAGGAACTGGACGAGATCATCTGATGACCGCCGGGTACCCGTATCTGCTGCTGCCCCACGTCTGGTCCTCGCGCAATCGCGCGCGCCGGCGCCAGCGGGGGGACCTGGTCAGGGGGCTCGTCTTCGGGGCGATCGCGGTGGGCGTCTGCTGGGCGATCTTCGCGGGGTCCGCCTGGCTGACCGCGCAGCTCGATGAGTACGCGGAGCTGGGAGACTACCTGCTCCGCCTCGGGCTCTCGTGGCTGTTCCTCACGTTCCTGTCTTTTCTCGCGTTCAGCGGGCTGGTCACGGCGCTGTCCACGTTCTTTCTCGCCGAGGACCTGCGCCTCCTCCTGGTCGTCCCCGTGCCGGCGCGCCGGCTGTTTCACGCGCGTTTCACGCGGACCGTCGTGCAGGCGTCCTGGATGGTGGTGATCTTCCTCGCGCCGGTGCTGCTCGGCGTCGGCTACGCGCGCTGCGCCCCGGCCGCGTTCTACGGCTGGGCGATACTGACCGTCGCCCCGTTCGCGGTGATCCCGGTGGCGGCGGGCACGGCGGTCACGCTGCTGCTCGTGAACATCTTCCCGGCGCGGCGCGCGCGCGACATCCTGATGCTCATGGGCCTGCTGTTCGCCGCGGCGGTGGTCATCCTGCTGCGGTTCATCCGGCCCGAGCAGCTTCTCAGGGTCGAGTCGCTGCCGGACGTCGCCGGCTTCGTGACGACGCTGCAATCGCCGGTGGCGCCGATGTTGCCGTCGTTCTGGGCCGGCGAGGCGATCTTCGCGGGGCTCCAGGGAGGTGGGGACCTCCTGCACCTCGCGGCGCTGTGGATGACCGCGCTGGGGAGCACCGTGCTGCTGCGCGTCGCGAGCGAGCGCTGGCACTTCGCGGGGTTCAGCCGCTCCCAGGAGGCCCCGAAGGCGCGCTTCGCCCACCTGCGCGCGCTCGACCTGCTCGCGCGCGCTCTGCCGGTGGCCGGCATGCGGCGGCAGCTCCTCGTGAAGGACCTGAAGGTGTTCCTGCGCGACGTCAGCCAGTGGTCGCAGCTCCTGCTGCTGCTCGCGCTGGTGCTCGTGTACCTCTACAACTTCCGGGTGCTCGACCTGGAGCGCATCCCCTACATGAGCGGGTTCGTGAAGAACGTCTACGCGTTCGTGAACCTCGCGATGGCCGGCTTCGTCATGGCGACGATCGCCGTGAGGTTCGTGTTCCCCGCCGTGTCGGCCGAAGGGGCGGCGTTCTGGATCATCCGCACGGCGCCGGTGTCGCTGCGAGATTTCCTGTGGTCGAAGTTCTGGACCGGGTTCGTGCCGGTGTTCGTGCTCACCGAAGCGCTCACCGTGGTCGCGAACGAGTTCCTGGGTGTCGATCCGTTCCTCAAGCTGACGTCCGCCGCCGCCATCGTGTTCATGAGCCTCGCGCTCGTCGGCCTGGCCACGGGCCTGGGCGCCCGCTACCCGCGATTCGGGGCGGCCGCGACAGAGGTCGCCGGATCGTACGGCGGCGTCGCGTTCATGATCCTCGCCGTGCTGTTCGTGCTCGTGATGATCGTCCTCCTCGGATGGCCGTCGTCGCTGTACCTCTGGAGCCGCACGCGGCACCGCCCGCTCAGCGGCGCCCAGGAGGCGCTGATGGCGGGGTGCTACGTGACGGCGGCGCTGTTGAGCGTGGCGATCTGCTGGTGGTCGATGCGGTCGGGGGTTCGAGCTCTCAGTGAAGACAATACCTGACGCGGGCGACGTAGAGCCCGCGGTCGGTCAGCCCCTTCGGATCGTAGTCGGCCGACAGCCCTGCGTGCCGAAACGCCTCCAGCAACTCCGCCGTCGTGAAGAGGCCCAGCTCGTGGACCTCGGTGGCCTGCCTGTCGCTTGTTCCCTGCGTGATCTCATAGTCGAAGTGCAGGCGTGAGAGACCTCCCTCGATTTCCACGCGACTCACGCGGGTGACGCGCGTCCCTTCGGCCTCGCCCGTGTGCCGCATCACGCGCCCTTCCTCGCCTCCGCCTCGTAGTCCTTGAACGTGGAGTAGATGAGATCGTAGAACTCGGCGGAGGCGTCAAACATGATCGGCCGTTACGTCAGCGGCCCGATCACGAAGATCGTGTTTCCAAACGGGTCGATGAGATCGAAGGTGCGCGCGCCCCAGGGTTCGTCCTTCGGCGGGCGTCTGATCTCGACCTTCTCCCGCCACTCGCGATAGTAGTCGTCCGCGTTCTGGACCTGCAGCGACACGCAGGCGTCCCTGCCATGTCCGGACATGGGCGAATCAAGAGTGAGGCGGATGGTCCCCCGCTCGAGGCCCAGGATGCCGTTCTTGCCGTCCTCCGTCGCCTCAAACAGCACTGTAAACCCCAGCCTGGCGACGTAGAACTCCTTCGCGATCGCGAGATCGTCCGCTGGCAGGATCGGAACCGCTCGTTCCATCATCGCCTCCCAGTCACTCTGCCGTCGATTCCTGATAACGATCGGGCGCGTATCGGTTGGCGATCAACCCGGTGGCTTCCTCGGGATTGATGGCCTGCACCAGGACGCCCTCCTGCCCGTAGGGCAGATACGCCTGGCACTCGCCTGACGGCGCGATGAGGCTTGTCGCCGATTCCTGGAAGCGCAGCGCGTAGTTGACGCTCGCGAAGTAGATCGTGTTCTCGATGGCGCGCATCATCATTGCCTTCTCGTAGTACGGCGCGCCGGTCGAGCCCCACTGAGTGAGGCGGACCCCATGCCGCTCGTTCCCCGTGTGCTGGGGATGAAAGACGATCCTCGCGCCGCGCCGCGCCGCCCATCGCACCGTTTCCGGGTATCGCCACCCTTCGTGGCAAATCGCCACACCGAGCTTCGTCCCGTTGACCTCGAAGAGCCGTCGCGTGGTTCCGGGCACGTAGAACCGATCCTCGGTCGGGTCGAGCTGGTTCTTCGTCTGGAACCCCAGCACGTGGCCCCGCGCGTCGATCACGTACGCGGCTATCTGCCGGCCTGCCGGCGTAATCCTCTCCATTCCGAGGATTGTGGCCACCCGATACGTGCGTGCCGCGCGCGTGACGGCGCGGAGTGACCGCTCCTGATCTCCGTCGTCGAAGGGCGCGACGTCGAAATCCTGTCCGCGCAGGCCTGGAAGATAGGCCTCCGGGAAGCACACGATCTCAGCGCCCTGCACGGACGCATCGGACAGGAGCCTGTCGATCTTGTGCAGACCGTCGTCGAGGGACGACGCGACGGATGGTGACGCGAGGGCGATGATCATCGATGCGCTCGAGGGGGCGAGACAGCCGTGATTTGACGTGAGCGAAATCGTGGAATCCAGCGTCCCGTGTGGATCGTGTATTCGTCGTACGTCTCGCCGAATTGCCGCCGCAAGGCCGGCTCCTCGTAACCGAGGACAAACAGGTTGACGAAGAGGAACCAGACAGCCCCGTAGACGGCGAGTGCGGCCGAGCGGGTCACCAGCACTTCCCCGAGGATGATCGTCGCAACGCTCAGATACATCGGATTCCGCACGTGTCGGTAGAGGCCCCGGACGACCAGGTGACGGGGCGGATCGACCGGCGAGAGGGTACCCCGGCCGCTTCGCGCGAACTCCACGACGCAGGCGGCAAGGAGGGTCGCCCCCAGGCTGATGCATACGAGGCCCAGCACGAACCGCGGCCCGAACGATCCGAACCGCGCCTCGCCGAGCCCGAAGAACCGCCACGGTACGTACCCGGCGAAGAACCCGGGGAACAAGATCGTCCAGAGGAGGGCGCGCATCGAGAGCAGGGCTGACGACCATCGCGCCGGCATCGCGGTCACGTCCGTTCGGTTCTGGGAGCCAGCCCTTGCGACGCGCGAATCCGCTCCAGCTGTCGGAGGTGCAGAAGGTCGTGTCCGGCGTAGAGCCGTCGCAGTTGCTCGAGGCTTTCCTCACCGCGTTCGCCGTGAAGCCCCACCCTGGCCAGGTCCGCAGGTGACAGACGCTGCCAGATCCGCACGTTCGCGCGGCGAAGCACCGTGAATTGTTCCAGCGCGTCACGGACGTCAGCGTCGCGGTACCGGAGGCGACTCGCCCAGCGGTCCTGGTCGTAGCCCGTCAGGAGGGGTCGGTCGTGCGACATGACCATGCGCAGGCGGAAACCGCCGACGAGCTCCGAGTCCGCCAGGTGCTGCACCACCTCACAAACAGACCATTTCCCAGGAGCTTCCGGGGTCGTCAGGTTCTGCGCCGGTACTGCGGCGAGAAACTGCTCGAGGGCGGCAGGCGTCTGGCGCAGGACGAGCACGGGATCTTTGTCGCCGAGCAGGTCGAGCAGGCCGGCGACGTACGCGGCGACGTCGGCCGGCGTGGAGGAAGCAGGATTCGTGAAGATGCTCATCGCGGGCTCCTTCCGTCAGGCCAGGTCCGCGCCGTGCTCCCGCAACAACGCCTTCAGCACTGACCTGTGGCAGCGCGCCTCGTTCTCACAGTAGCAGCCGACGGAGAAGTTCGCCTGGCGCGAGAGGGCGGCAAGGAGGGCGAGGAGGCGCGCGGCCTCGGGGCGTTTCATCTCGCCGCGATATCGCTTCTCGAAGGAACGCCACCCGCGATCGTCGGAGGCACGCTGTGCCTGTTTGACCAGCGCCTCCGAAGGCGCGAGGTCGGGAAGCCAGACGTCGTAGAAATCGCGCGAGGCATGCTCAGCTTTGGGCACGCCGCGCGGCGGGCGCCGCACGGTGCCCAGCCGCAGCCCCTCACCGGAGGCCCTGGGACTTCCCAGCCGTACCACGCGAATCGCCATTGCCGTCCACTCCTCGCTACGCGGGTCCCACGCTCGCCGAGTCAGACCCGGTCCGCACGCCGGCACTCTCGCGCAACATCGCGCGCATCCACTGGCCATGGATGGCGCCGACGATCACGCCGGCCGCGAGGCAGGTCACGGCGACGCCCGAGATGAACCGGCCCGCGGCGGCGCCGGGTCCGATCCAGTCCATTCCCTGGAAGACGAGCGGCATTCCGACCGCCCAGGCGACGATGTTCGCGACGATCCAGCGCGCGGGCCGTGCGACATGGCTTCCGAGCACCCATGCCTGAGGCGCGCCGAGAAACGCGCCGAGCACGGCTCCGAGCGCGGCGGCGAGCGCGTGCTGTGCGAGCCCCTCGATCTCCGGCGGCGGGGCGCCGGGGGAGGCGCCGGCTCCCAGGAGCGAGACGATCGTGCTCGGCAGCATGCCGAGCAGCCACGCGATGCCAGCACCGAGCGCGGTCGCGGCCACCCATCGTCTCAACGGCATCGCGGGCAACTCTCCCTGCAGCACGCGCCCCTGCGCGTAGCCGACGAGCACACCTTCCAGGAAGGTCCCCATCACGACGGCAGCCGCGGCGCCGGCGATGATCGCCGCCACCGACGTCGCGGCCATCAGCCGCGAGGCCCCAAGATAGCCGAGCGCGAACGTGCCCCCGAGACCGAGCAACTCGCTCCAGCCGTTCGCGAGGATCCACCGCGGATAGAAGGCGTGCGACCCGCTCGCGACGACAACGGTGGATCGCGGGGACGTCATGGCCTTGGCACTTCGGGCCTTGGCGGTTCCGGCCTCGACGAGTCAGGCGGCAGGCCGCGCATCCGCGCGAGCACGTCGCCCAGGCGTTTGATCTCTTCGCCGTACTGCGCCCAGTTGCCGTCGCGTTGCGCCTGGATCGCGCGCCGGTAATGCTCCTGCGCGAGCGCCGCGAGCGACTCGAGGCTGTCGCCCGTCTGGGGTGCAGCTGGCGCCTCGGCGGCCGGCTGCTCGGGGGCTGCCCTGGTTACCCGGGCGGCGGCGCCCCGCTCTGGCGGCGGCACCCGCGCCGCGCCCTCGCCGAAGATCTGGTTCAGCGCAAGTGGCAGCGATTCGTCCATCACGATCTCGTTCTGGTACGCGACGATGACACGCTTGAGTTCCGGAATGCGGCCGCCGGACGCGCGCAGGTAGAGCGGCCGGATGTACAGCAGTGACTCCTCGATTGGCACCACCAGCAGCGTGCCCTGGATCACCTGCGACCCCTGCTGGTTCCACAGCGTGATCTGCGGCGAGATGACCTGGTCCTGGTTGATCCGCGCGACGATCTGCCGCGGGCCAAAGATGACCTTCTGCTTCGGGAACTGGAACACGAGCAGCCGCCCGTAGTGCTCGCCGTCGCTGCGCGCCACCATCCACGCGGCCAGGTTGTCCTTCCGCCTCGGCGTGAACGGCAGCATCTGCAGGAACTCGGGCGCGTCCTCTCCCGGCAGCTTCATCACCGTGTAGTACGGCTGCATGACGACCGGCTGCGCCTCCACCTCGATCGCGGGCACGTCCCACTGGTCTTCCTTGTTGTAGAAGACGCCGGGATTCGTCATGTGGTAGGTCGAGAAGACGGCAGTCTGGACGGCAAAGATGTCCTCGGGATAGCGCACGTGCGCGCGGAGCGCCGCCGGCATCTCGTCCAGCGGTTTCAGGAACCCCGGGAACACGCGCGTGAGCGCCTGCACGATCGGATCCTTCGGCTCCGCCATATAGAAGGTCGTCGTGCCGTCGTAGGCGTCGATCGAGATCTTCACCGCGTTCCGGATGTAGTTGAAGCCGGGCCGCGAGGGCGTCGAATACGGGTAGTAGTCCGTGGTCGTGTACGCGTCGTACAGCCAGACGAGCCGGCCATCGGCAATGACGAGATACGGGTCGGAGTCGTACATCAGGAACGGGGCGATCTCCTTCACGCGATCGCTGATGCGCCGGTGATACAGCACGCGGCTCTGCGGCAGGACGACGTCGGTCAAGAGAATGTCTGAGGATCGGAACCGCAGGCTGAACATCAGCCGGCGGAAGAAGCCGTTGAGCGGCACGCCACCGCGCCCGTTGTACTCGGTGTACACGTTGTCGTCGCCGCGCGGATGGTGGAACTCGCGGGCGCGCGTCTTCACCAGCACGTAGTCGCTGGACACCTCGCCGAAGTAAATGGAGGGCTCCTTCACGGCGAGGCCCACCGTCGAAACCGGTGGGATGTCCTTGATGAACAGCATCGGCAGCCCCTCGCTCGTCACCTGGTTGACGGGGCCGAGCGTGAGGCCGTACCCATGGGTGAAGTTCAGGCGCTCGTTCACCCAACTCCGGTTCTGCAGGCTCTCCGAGTTCAGCTCGCGGGCCGAGAGCATGATCTGCCGGTACTTCCCCTCGATCGCGTACCGGTCGTTGTCCACCGAGACGAAGTCGTAGTAGCTGCGGATCTCCTGGATCTGCCCGAACGTGTCGAGGAGCGGCCTGTGGTCCCACAGCCGGACGTTCTCGAGCGTGTCCGCATTCTCCACGATGTCCGCCTTGGTGAGCGCCGCTTCGCCGGACAGCTCGCGCTCGTCGACGCCGTCGAGCGCGAACGCGCGGCGCGTCGCGCGGATGTTTCGCTCGATGTAGGGCAGCTCGCGCACCTGCTCGTTCGGCGCGACCACGATGCGCTGCACCGAGGCGGCCACCAGCTCGCCGCCAATCCAGACGAGCAGGTACAGCGCCGCGCCCGCGACGAGCGGCCATCGCAGCTGGCTGAAGGCGTGCAGCACGCCCAGCGCCGCCGCGGCGACGAGCACCACCATCGTCGCGCGGAGCAGCGGCAGCCGCGCGTGCACGTCCACGTACGACGCGCCGTAGATGATGTTCGCGGGGCTCACGAGGATGTGCGCCATCTCCAGCCACGCGCCCACCGCCATCACGAGGAACAGGACGGCGGCGAGCAGCGAGAGGTGGCGGCGTGCCCGCGTGTACGACCCGGTGATCGCGCGTGAGCCCAGGCCCGCCGCCCCAGCCAGGAGGTAAATGCCGGCGCTCGCGACGAGCGCCAGCAGCACCAGCGCCAGCACGCTGCCGCGCACGAACTCGTAGACCGGGAGCTGGAAGACGTAGAAGGAGATGTCGCGGCCAAAAACCGGATCGGCCTCGCCAAACGGCACGGCGTGGCGGAACTGGAGGAACGAGAGCCACTGGCTGGAGGCCGGGAGCGCGAGAACGAGCGCCGCGAGGCTGGCGATGATCGTTGCGAACCGCCGCACCTGCACGCGATTAAACAGGATCGGCTGTCCCTGCGCGGTCGCGCCCACGACGACGTACGGCTGCGTGAGAGAGCCGAGCGCCAGCCTGACGTTCACCCAGAGCACCACGAACGCGACGACGAACACCGTCGTGCCGATCGCAAAGGAGACCTTCAGCCTGCGCGTGAACAGCGCCTCGAAGCCAACCTCCTTGAACCAAAGCCAGTCCGTGTAGAAGGACGCGGTGGAAGGTAGCAGGAACAAAAGGATCAGCACCGCCAGAATCAGGACACCCTTTGTGATTCTCAGCCTAGGCACGCGCGCGTCCTTTCCTGGTTGGACTCTCATGAACGTCCTTCATTATCTGACAGTTGCAGCTGAGCCGCGTCTCTCGGCGCGCGTGCGGCACCTCACTTGGAGTACAGTGGAGCACACGCGGCCGGAGGATGTGCAATGTCCGCGATACTCAGGCGCCTGCTGGTCGGCATGTCCGTGGTCGCGGCGGCCTCAACAGCCAGCGCGCAGACGTACTACCAGCCCACGCGCCCCCCGTTGGTCACCGCAGAAGCTGAGCAGTGGTTCCGGCTCGGTGAGCCGATCACGTTCGAAGGCAACTTCTACTACCCGGCCGGGCCGCAGGTGTTTTTCAACGGCAACACGATGGTCCGCACCGGCGCGTATCGTGGCATTCCGTTGTATGCCGACACGACACTCGAGCCGTACTCGAAGGTCTTCGTTCCCATCGCGGGCGGGCTCCTGCAACCGTACGAGCGCCGGCGAGCCGGTGACGTCGCGGGAAGCACCGGCAGCCAGGCCCCTTCGTTCCCGGTGACCATCGCGGGCGAAGCGTCACCGGAACCTGCCGCGCGCTCGGAGGTTCCGATGGCCGCGGCCCCTCCCATGTTGTCGCGGCCGTCGCAGCTCGAGTTCGAGGAGCGCATGAGCGACGAGGCGGCCGCCGTCGAGCGGCGCCAGGGTACCGGTGCGCCGCGAGGGGACGTGGCGGGAGCCGCCGAACCGCGTCCCGTCCCGCGGGGCACGAGCGGCGTCACGCCACCGCGTGACGTTGTCGAGGCCGGGACCAAACCGAAGGGCCTGAACGAAATCTACGTGACATACGCCGGCTATCGCTGGAAGGCCGCCGGGATGGCCGAGCCCTTCAGCGAACAACGCCACGAGAAGATCGGCGACTATCGCGGCTACCCGGTCTACGTGCTGCGCGGCGCGGGAAAGGACGCGAAGCGGATCTATCTCCCCTCGCGCGCCGGCCTCGTCGCGCCCTATGAGCGGGTCGGCCGGCCCGTTACGTACTGACGCTGCCCGACTACCTGACTGTCGAATTGCCCGACTGCTTGACCGTTCGACCCGCGACGGCGGCGCCACCAACCGCCGTCGCGACGCCGCGTGCGCCCACCCAGGCAAACACGAGCCGGTCGCCGCTGCGGGCGATGCGTGGGTAGCCGCTGGAACGGCCGGCGGCGAGCGCGGCAATCGTCAGCGAGGCCCCCTGCGGGCCGGCGGGAGAAATGCGGCGCACACGGAACTCGGCTCCCTTGTCGACCTGCTCGATCCAGCCGACCAGCGCCGTGCCGTCCGGCAGCATTTCTGCGTCCACGCGGCCGAGCGGCGTCCCGTCGTCCACGCGGACGGGGGGGCCGAACGTCGCCGCGCCGTCATCCGAGAAGACCACGCTCACGCGCCCACTGCTGTCGGGGGCTGCAAACCAGGCGAGCGCAACCTGGTCGCCCACGGCGGACATCGACGGGCCGTTCACCGGGCATCCCGCGATCTGCCAGTTGTCGCGCGCCGCCGCACGCCCCTCCGTCCATCGCCCGTCGTGGAAGCGTGTCACGTAGATATCGCGGATCTCATCCGCGCTGCGATCGCGGTACGCCAGCGCCACGCCCCGCGACGTCGTGACAGCGCTCGTCGGGCAGCAGTCGCACACCCGGGCGTCGACGAGCATCTCCTCTCCGGCGGCGCCCGGCGTGAGGCGCGCGGCCCGCAGGGACATCTGCCCCTTCATTCCGTGCTCCGCCTCGCCTCCGTGCGCGGCGAAATCGCGGCCGTCCAGCCAGGCCAGGCCGACGCCGCCGCCAGGCCAAGGGAAGAACGACGCGAAGCCGTGTTCCGTCCGGGTGCCGTCACGATGCGGGGAAAACGCACGTGACCAGGTTCGTCCGCCGTCGCGAGAGGTGCGCACCTTCACGTCGTAGGCGTATTTCGCGTCGCCGCTGATCTGGAGCCAGTGCGCCGCCAGCATGCCGTCCGGCGCGACGGTCAGCGACGGCACGTCCGCCCAGTTCGCGAAGAAACCGGGCCCCTCGTGGATTGTGCCCGCGGCGCTCCACGCTGACGCGCCGGGGGCAAGCGTCGCGAACCGGAAACGATGCGTGTCGGGGCCGGCTTTTTCGAGCCACGTCAGGAACACCGTCCCGTCGGGCGCCACGGCGAGCTGCGGCTGCGCGCTGTCCCTCGGGGCGGGAGAAGCGAGCGGCCGGCCGGACGGTTCCGGCGCATTCGTCACCGGTGGCGTTCCGGCGAGCATCACGAGGGGGACGAGAACCGCGAACGACCTGCCGCTAGCGCGCATCCGATGATCTTAATATCATCTGCGCGTGTTCTCCCATCCAATGAGGACCCTGACCCGGCCATCCGGTCGTCAGACGCGGGCTGCGTGAACTGGTCGTTCTGGCGCGAGGCTCTCCTCGGCCGGCGGCCGACACGGACCTTCGTGCGCCTGGCGGTGCTCGTCATCGTCAGTGTTTTCATTTTCGGGTGGGTGCTGCTGCCCGTGCGCACTTACGGGGACAGCATGCTGCCGACCTATTCCTCAGGTTCGTTTCACCTGGTCAATAGGGCGGCCTACTCCTGGCGAGCCCCCGCGCGGGGCGACGTGATTGCCGTAAGGCTGGCGGGCTGGAGAGTCGTGTATGTCAAGCGGATCGTGGCGCTGCCGGGGGAGCGGATTGCGATCCGGTCCGGCGTCGTCCTGGTGAACCACCGGCCGCTGGACGAGCCTTACGTGAGCCGCCGCCAGCCGTGGAACATGAGCGAGGTGTTGCTCGGAGGGGACGAGTATTTCGTCATTGGCGATAATCGGGGCATGCGCATGACAGACCACGAGTTCGGCACGGTGCGCCGGGAGCGGATCGCGGGGCCGCTGCTGTTCTGATGGCGCCGGCCGGGTCCGGCACGACACGGCTCCGCGTGCTGGCGCTCGTGGCGGTCGCCGCGATTGCCTGGGGCGCCTGGCGCTTCTGGCCGAACGACGAGCGCCGCATCAAGCGCAGGCTCGACGACCTGGCGGCCGTCGTCAACGAAAGCCCCACGGACGGGCTCGCGCTGATCGCCCGGACGGCCGAGCTTTCAGATTTCGTGACGGAAGACGTCGTCCTGGATCCCGGGATCGGTGCCGGTCCCATTCACGGGCGCGAACGCCTTCTGGCGCTCGCGTCACGTTCGCCCGGCGGGGGCGGCGCCTTCAATCTGAGATTCGTGGACGTCTCGGTGGATGTGTCCGGCGATGTGGCGGCGGCACGACTGACGGCGCTCCTTTCGTGGAGTGGCGCGTCCACTGAGGAAAACGTCGATGCACGAGAGGTGGAGCTCGAGCTGCGCGACACCGGCGACTGGCGTATCAGCAGAATTACCGTGATTCGACCGCTCGAGAGGCCGCCTGTGTAGGCGGGACGAGAGAGCTGTTCAGGAAGGACGATCGAAGGTCGGGAGCGGCGACTGGTGGCGCCGTCCCGGCCTTCGACACTGTTCCGGGGCCGCGAGCGGTCGCTGAAGCGGCCGCCCGGGATCAGAGGCAACAGGCCGGCGTATAGCGGCTTATGAGGCAGGCGATAAGCCAGCCGGCCGGGCAGGGAAGATCGTCAGGCCACGGATGCCACCTTCATCACGGCCATCGGCCGCCGCGTGACAAAGCGTGTCGGCACCGCTCCTTCGGGCCGGACAAACGCGCCGTCGCGCGTCCGGCTCAAAAACTTGGTGTCGACGAGGGCATCGAGCAGCGCCTCGCAGACGTCGCGCTCAAGACCCCAGAGCCGCTGGGCTTGCGCGGTGGTCAGCCGAAGACCGGGCATCTCGAGGTACTCCCCTTGGATCCGCTGAAGCACGTCCTCCACGCGCATGGTCCCCCCTCGGTACACCCTCTAGTTCGGCTTACACTGGAACATGAAGCCTCTGAGCAACGTGCGTACCGGAGTTGACACGCTTCCAGCCCATCAGCGTAAGCCGCCGTAAGCACGCGCATTGCGCGGGCCGGAAAGACGCCGGGTCCGGAGAAGGGACGGAAACGATGGCCGGATCCAATACGTCTCGGCCGGCCATCGCGTCGGGAATGACTGCAGCCCTTTTTACAGCTCGCGCAGCGCGGTTACGATTGGCAAGCGAGCAGCTCTGACGGCCGGGAAGAAACCGCCGAGCATACCCATGACCGCGGCATAGACGATCCCCTGCAGCAGGAGTGTCGGGGTCACCTTGAAGGCGAAGGCCACCTGGCTGAACGACTGCCAGTTCATGGTGGCCGTCTGGTAGCCGTCGAAGCCAACCCAGGCGACCAGGCCCCCCAGCACGCCGCCTGTTATCGCCAGCAGGAGGGCTTCGGCCAGGACTGAGATCATCACGGCTATCCGGCCGAACCCCAGCGCGCGCAGGGTGGCGATTTCGCGCGTGCGGTTGGCGACCGCCGAATACATCGTATTGATCGCGCCAAAGACCGCGCCGATCCCCATCAGCGCCGCGATGATGAACCCGACGCTCGTGATGAGGTTCCTGATGACCGTTGACTGCTCGGAGTAGTAGTCGATCTCCCGGCGAACCGAGACGTTGAGGCGCGGGTCCGTGGTGAGCGCGTCCTTGAAGCGGTCGAACGCCTCGGGCGACTCCAGGCGGACGCAGACCGACTGGAACGAGTTGCCCCGCCGGTAGGCGGGCTGGAGCACGCGCGCGTCGCACCAGATCTCGCTCTCGGCAACCGTGCCGTTTGCCTCGAAGATCCCGACGACGGTCCAGCGGCTCTGACCGCCCCTGACCTCGGATCCGATGTCCAGGCCGGCGAACTGCCCATTAGCCGCGCGCCCGACGATGATCTCGTTGCTCCCGGGGGTGAACCGGCGTCCCTCGACGATCCGTACTTCGTCTTTGACCTGGAACGCGGCCGGCGTGACGCCGCGCAGCGGGACGTTGGCGTCGGTCATCGTTGACCGCTTCGGCACGTCGACGATGACGAACAGCTCGGGGGACCCCTGCGGCCCGCTCTGGGTGCGGAGCACGCCGGGGGCCTCGGCGATGATGTTCGCGTGCTCGCCGCTGAGGCCGCTCGTCATCTCCGTGTCGCTGCCGGCGCGGAGGACGATCGCGCGATCCGGGGCGCCGGCGTCGCGCAGGGCTGCGGTGAATCCCTCGCCGATCGAGAGCACCGCTACGAACACGACCACGACGCCCGCGATGCCGACGACCGCCACGGCGGACGAGGCGGCGCGCTGCCAGAGCGTGCGGATGTTGAGCGCGCACACGGCCACGAGTTGCGCAATCCAGCCCACGTCAGGTCCTCCTCAACGCGTCGACGATGCGCAGGCGCATCGCCTTGAGCGCCGGAACGGTGCCGGCCACGATGCCCAGCGCGACGGCGAACGCGGCCCCGAGCGCCAGGTGCTGCGGCGTGATCCCGAACACCGGCAGCAGGCCGCCCGTGGGGTCCCCCTGGCGGATGAACAGCCAGCCGACAAACAGCCCCGCCCCCCCGGCAAGCGCCGCGAGGGCGAGCGACTCGGCCAGGACGAGGGCCAGCACCAGCGTGTTGCTGTAACCGAGCGTCTTGAGCACCGCCAGCTCGTTCAGCCGCTCGCGGATGGACTGCGCCATCGTGTTGCCCGCGACGAGCACGATCGTGAAGAACACGGCGGCCGCGATGGCCGTCATGATCGAACCGATGTCCCCCACCTGGTTTGCGAACGACTGCGCGAAGGCCTTCTCGGAGTCGGTCTTGGTCTCGTATTCGGAGTTGGCGAACTGCTCGTCGATGCGGTCGGCAATCTCCGCCGACTTCGCCGGGTCGCTGACGCGGATGACGTACCACCCGACCATGCCGTAGCCGAAGCTGCGCCGCCGTATCTCGTCGAGCGCCTGGCTCTGGAACAGGAATGTGGTGTCGTCCGCCCCCTTGACGGCGACGTCGTACACGCCGCGGATCGTGAAGGTCCACGGCGCGTCGTTCGGCATGCGCCAGATCGTGCCCTGGATGGGGATGCGGTCTCCGATCTTCCACCCGAACCGCCGCAGGGTGGAGCGGCCGACGAGCGCCCCCATCCGGTCCTCGAACCACGCCTTCCTCTGATCTTCGGGGACGATGTACTCGGAGTAGATCTCCAGGAAGGACGCGGGGTCGACGGCCATCTGCGCGAAGAAGTTCGAGGGGTCCTGGTAGATGCCGCCGAACCAGGTGGCGTGCGTCACCGTGGCGACCCCCGGCGTCGCGCGGATCCGGTCCCAATAGGAGAGCGGCAGCGGCTGGATGATGGAGACCTTGTGGAAGACCATCAGCCGGTCGACCCCTGCCACCTCCACGCCCATCGCGAATGCCATGCGGATGGCCATCAGCACCGCGAACAGCAGGAACGCGACGAATATCGAGAGCGCGGTGAAGGTCGTGCGGATCTTGCGGCGCAGGAGATTGCGCCAGACCAGGTGGAAGTACTTCATACGGATGCTCCAGCCGGTCCGGCGATGGCGCCGTTGAGCGCGCCCTTTTCGAGGTGCAACACGCGTTTGGCGCGCTCCGCCGCGTGCGGATCATGGGTGACCATGATGATCGTCTTGCCGTGATCCCGGTTGAGGGTCTGCAGGAGATCGAGGATCTCGTCGCCGGATCGCCGATCGAGATCGCCGGTGGGCTCGTCGCAGAGCAGGAGCGTCGGGTCGGTCACGATCGCCCGGGCGATGCCGACGCGCTGCTCCTGGCCGCCGGAGAGCTGGCGCGGATAGTGCCGCGAGCGGTCCTCGAGGCCGACCACCTTCAGCGCGGTGGCGACGCGCTTCCGCCGCTCTGAGCGCGACATCTTCGTGAGCAGCAGCGGAAGCTCGACGTTGCGCTCTGCGGTCAGCACCGGCAGGAGGTTGTACAGCTGGAAGATGAACCCGATGTGTCGCGAGCGCCAGCGGGAGAGCGCGCTCTCGCCCAACGTGCTGATCTCGGTGTCCCCGACGGCGATGCTGCCGCGCGACGGGCGGTCGAGCCCCCCGATCAGATTGAGGAGGGTCGTCTTCCCCGACCCGGACGGTCCCATCAGGGCGAGGAATTCGCCGGGCGCGATGTCAACGTTGACGCCGAGCAGCACGTCGATGCGCTCGTTCCCTCTCCGGTATTCCTTGTGCACGTCCCTGATGCGCACGAGCGGTTGCATCGTCACTCCTTCGTCCTGACCCTGACCTTCGAGCCGTTCTGCAGCGCGGCGTCGGGTGAGAGCACCACGCGCTCCCCGCCTTTGAGTCCCGCCAGCACTTCGACCCGATCTCCCTGCTCGCCGCCCACCTTCACGGCGCGGCGCTCGACGCGGTCCTCGCCGTTCACGACGAAGACGACGCTGTTGCCCTCGTCGGTCCGGACGGCCCTCTTCGGCACCAGCGTCACGCTCTGCGCGGCGGCGCCGGAAGGGGGCGGCGCGTCGCCGTGGAAGGCCACCTTGACGCCCATGTCGGGCAGGATCCGATCGTCAAGCGACTCGAACGCGAGCCGTACGAGCACGGTCGCCTTCTGCCGGTCCGCCGCTGGAATCGTGGTGATCACGCGGGCGGGAATCCGCCAGTCGGGATAGGCATCGAGAATCGCCGTGGCCTTCTGGGCCGGCGTCACGCGGTTGATGTAGCTCTCGCTGACGTCCACTTCGATCTCGAGCGAGGACATGTCCACGATCGTCGAGATCCCGGTGCGTGTGAAGCCGCCGCCCGCCGACACCGGCGAGACCATCTCGCCCGGCTGCGCGTCCTTGGAAATGGCCACGCCGGTGAACGGCGCGCGGATGACGGTGTCGTCGAGCTGCGTCTTCTGCAGCGCGAGCTGACGCGCCGCGACCTCCTCCTGCTGGCGGGCCGCGACGATGCGCGCGCGCAGGGAGTCCACTTCCGCCTGCGCCGCATCGACGTCCGCCTGCCCCACGACCCCTTCCTTGTTCAACTGGTCGCGGCGGCCGAGGGTGAGCTGCGCCTCCCTGAGCCGCACTTCCATCTCGTCAACCGCTTTCCGCGCGGCGTCGACCTGCGCGTCTGCCAGCTCGTACGCGGCGCGGATCTGCGAATCGTCGAGCCGCGCGAGCACCTGGCCCGCGCGCACGCGCATGCCTTCCTCGACGTTCACCTCCACGACCTTGCCCGTCATCTTCGACGACACCGTGGCGCGCCGCCGCGCGGTGACGTAGCCGGACGCGTTGAGCACGGCGCCGGGGACTGCGGCCGCGCCCACCCTGGCCTCGACCGGCGCCGCCTCGACGAGCGCGACCGGTTCGGCGGTGTACCACCACGCCGCGCCGGCCACCGCCGCCGCGAGCAGCACGATCGCGAGGATCCACACGCCCGCCCGGCCGCCGGTCTGGCGGAGATTCGGGTCGATTTTGAGGGCGGCGAGGTCCGAGTTGATATCCGACATGCGTTACGAAAAAGGATACGCGGCGGCGCCTCGGGCGTTCGCCGTGATCGGCGAACGGTGGCGGAGCCCCGGCGAACGACGGCGCTTCGAGTATATCCCTCGGGAGATTCCCGGGGTCCGGCAGAACCCCGGCAGGATTCTACTGAGCCGCGTTGACGAGGCCGCGGGACATGTAGTCGCTGAGCGTGAGCGCGAAGAGGATGAACATCCAGACGAAGCCGGACGCGACGACCACCCATGTCAGCCGGGTGGCGTACTTCACGTGCATGAAGAACAGCACGACGAGCGTCGCCTTCAGGACGGCAATCGTGAGCGCCACGATCGAATTCAGCCGGCCCAGATCGATGAAGGCGGCGCCGACGGTGACGGCCGTCAGCACGATCAGCGCGCCGAACACCACGTAATAGAGGCGGGGAGAGACGACGTGCCCTGACATCAGGCGTGCCTTTCGAGCAGGTACAGGAGCGGGAACAGGAAGATCCACACGATGTCCACGAAGTGCCAGTAGAGACCGGACACCTCCACGGGCGCGTAGTACTCCGGCGTGAACGTGCCGCGCCACGCCATCCACAGGATCGTGAGCATGATCCCGATGCCGACGATCATGTGAAGCGCGTGCAGCCCGGTCATCGTGAAGTACAGCGTGTAGAAGATCTCCACGTGCCGGGGGTCCGCCTGGCCGTGCCAGATGAAACCGTGCCCGGGGATGAGGTGGTCCCTGAACTTGTCCGAGTACTCCACGACCTTGACGCCGAGGAACGTGGCGCCGAGCAGGATCGTGAGGACCAGGAACACGATCTGCGCGCGGCGGTTCCCGACCTGTGCCGCGTGGACGGCGAGCGCCATCGTCAGAGAGCTGCAGATGAGGACGGCGGTGTTGAAGCCGCCGAGCGCGATGCTCAGGTGATGGCTGCCTTCCCCGAACGCCAGCGGATACCAGGTGCGGTACACGATGTAGGCCATGAACAGGCCGCCGAAGAACATGATCTCGGTGACCAGGAAGACCCACATGCCGAGCGTCGAGGCCTCCGCCTGCTGCTCGAGGCTGTCGAAATGGTGCTGCAGCCTGGGGTGATGCGTGTGCAGATGGGGCTGCGCGTGTCCGTGCGGCTGCGCGGCGCTGTGCGCGATCTCAGACAACTTCCAGCCTCCCCTCCGTGTACGCGTACGCCCCTTCGGTCACCACCGGCGTCGTGTCGAAGTTGTGCGCCGGCGGCGGTGACGGGATCGTCCACTCGAGCCCCTTCGCGCCCCACGGGTTCGGCCCCGCGTC
This sequence comes from Vicinamibacterales bacterium, assembly GCA_035463475.1. GTDB lineage: Bacteria > Acidobacteriota > Vicinamibacteria > Vicinamibacterales > 2-12-FULL-66-21 > JACPDI01. Next base: position 1,316 of record DATHTE010000072.1, on the reverse strand, counting down.
CTTCCCGTATTTCAGCGCCCACACGAAGTAGATCATCGGGATGATGTAACCCGTTCCGAGAATCGTGGCGCCCGCGGTCGAGAGCACGTTCCACACCTGGTATTCGTCCACGTAGGCGTAGTAGCGGCGTGGCATCCCGAGATAGCCGACGATGAACTGCGGGAAGAACGTGAGGTTGAACCCGACGAAGATGACGAGCGCGGCGAACCTCGCCCAGCCCTCCGGATACATCTTCCCGAACATCTTCGGGAACCAGTAGTGCAGTCCGCCGAGGTACGCGAGCGTCGTCCCGCCCACCATGATGTAGTGGAAGTGGGCGACGACGAAGTACGTGTCGTGCACGTGGACGTCAACGGCGAGCGTCGCGAGGAACAGGCCGGTCAGGCCCCCGATCGCGAACAGGCCGATGAAGCCGAAGGCATAGAGCATCGGCGCGTCGAACGACACCGACCCTTTGTAAAGGGTCGCGGTCCAGTTGAAGACCTTTACCGCGGAGGGGATCGCCACGAAGAAGCTCAGCATCGAGAAGATCATGCCGGCGTAGATCGACTGGCTGCTCACGAAGAGGTGGTGCCCCCACACGAGGAAGCCGAGGATGGCGATCGCGAGCGATGAGAACGCGACGAACGTGTAGCCGAACACGTTCTTGCGCGAGAACGCCGCGACCAGCTCGGACATGACCGCCATCCCTGGCAGCACCATGATGTAGACCGCCGGGTGCGAGTAGAACCAGAACAGGTGCTGGAACAGCACGGGATCGCCCCCGCGTCGGGGATCGAAGAACCCGAAGCCGAACGCGCGATCCACGAACGCCATCATGAGCGTGATCGCGACGACCGGCGTGCCGAGCACCATGATCAGGCTCGTCGCGTAGTGCGACCAGATGAAGAGCGGCAGGCGGAACCACGTCATGCCCGGCGCGCGCATCCGGTGGATCGTGACGATGAAGTTGAAGCCGGTGAGGATCGACGAGAAGCCGGTGATGAACACCCCAAGCGCGGCGGTCAGTACGTTGCTGTGCGAGGAGACGGTGCTGTACGGCGGGTAGAAGGTCCAGCCGGTGTCCACGCCGCCGCTGATCACGGCGGTCAGCGTGAACGCCGCGCCGACGATGTAGATGTACCAGCTCAGGAGGTTGATCCTCGGAAACGCGAGGTCCTTCGCGCCGATCATGATCGGCACGAGGAAGTTGCCGAGCACGGACGGGATGGCTGGAATCAGGAAGAAGAACACCATCATCACGCCGTGCATGGTGAACAGCTTGTTGTACGTCTCGTCCGACACGAGGTCGCCGGCCGGCGTCGCCAGATCCAGGC
>DATHTE010000071.1:0-10391 GCA_035463475.1 Vicinamibacterales bacterium | reverse complement strand
TCCGCGCGCGGGACCGGCCGCCGCTGCGCGGCGGTTCCCTCGGGCCGCTCGCTTGGCGGGCTTGGGTCCCCGGGCCTCCGCTAGCTACGGCCCGCCGCCGAAGCCTTGGCGAAGGCGGCCGAGACCCCAAGCCGGACTCTGGCGGCTGCGCGGCGCGGTCCGGCTTCGCCTTGCGCTCGCGGCGCTCCACAGGGGCGCTCACCGCGGCCGTCGACTCGCCTGGTCTCGCCTCGCGGCGTCACCACAAATGCCATCGGGGGCCGTCGGGGATCAAACCGGAAGCGCCCCGAAGCGCGCTGGTGTTGACGCAGGTACACTGGAAACTCCGGCGAGCCGACAGCCACTCGACTCGCCGGTCTCGCCTTGCAGCTCCGTCGACACAAGTGCCGTCGGGAGCCGGGCAACAGGCGGGACCGAAGACCTGCGGATTGTCCCTGCGTTCCCTGCGCCCTCTGCGGCTAGTCCCCCGCGTTCCCCTGTGTTCCCTGTCGTTCGTGTGAATCGCGCTACACACGCCCAGCGCGGCCGTATCGGGTTCGCGCTGAAACCCCGCGGTTTTGCCGCTGATTTCGCGCGGGGCGCCGCAAGTAGCGAGTGGCACTCGCGTTGCGCTTTCCGCATGCGTGCGTAACGCGCGTGCCCGACGATCCGCCGGGCGCCGGCTCGCGCTGGCGTCGGTCATCGTCCTCTCGCTGCCGGTTCTCCTGCTCGCGTCGCTGGTGGCGACGCTCCTCGTCCTCCGAGCCGCCTGGACCGTTCTCGACGGACCCCTGCCCGCGACGGAGCTGCGGAGCGGCCCGCAGGCGACCCTCGTCCTCGACCGGCACGATCGCCCGGTCTTTTCGTTTTCCGCCGAGCAGCGGATCGACGTGCCGCTCGAGCGCGTCTCGCCGTACCTGGTTGACGCGGTGCTCGCGGCGGAGGATCGCCGCTTCCTCAAACACCACGGTCTCGATCCGCTCCGCATCGCCGCCGCGGCCTGGCGCAACTACCGCGCGGGGCGCATCGCCCAGGGAGGCAGCACGATCACGCAGCAGCTCGCGCGGGTCCTGTACCTCGGGCACGAGCGAACGTGGCGCCGCAAGATCCGCGAGGCGTTGATGGCGACCGACCTCGAGGTGCGCCTGACGAAACAGCAGATCCTCGAACGCTACCTCAACACGATCTACTTCGGCGAAGGGTTCTACGGCGTGGAGGCCGCGGCCCGCGGCTATTTCGGCAAGCGGGCGGCGGAGGTGTCCCCCGCGGAGGCGGCGCTGCTGGCGGGCCTGATCCGATCGCCGTCACAGTCGCCGCGCACGGCTGCATCGGCGGCACGGGCGCGCCGCGATTACGTGCTCGGCGCGATGCGCCGCGGGGGCGGGCTTGACGAGCCGCAATATCGCGCCGCGCTCGCCGCGGACGTCTCGATCGCCACGCGCGAGCACGCGGGCGCGTTCGTCGAAGGGGCCCGCAGCAGCGTCGCGCCGGCCGACGCCCGGGAACACCTCTGCGGCATGTACTTCTTCGAGGAGGTGCGCCGCGAGCTGGTGGCGCAGTTCGGGCAGGAGCGCGTGCTGCGTGACGGCCTGCGCGTCTTCACCACGCTCGACGCGACGCTCCAGCGCGAGGCCGAAGCGACGCTGCGCACGCGCATCGCCGTGCTCGGCAGGAAGCGGCGGCTGCTCGCGCGCGAGCTGCAGGGAGCGCTCGTCTCGATGGACGCGCGAACCGGCGAGGTTCGCGCCATTGCGGGCGGGCGGGACTTCCACCGCAGCAGCTACAACCGAGCCACACAGGCGAGGCGGCAGCCCGGCTCCGCGTTCAAGCCGATTCTCTTCGCCGCGGCGCTCGAGCGCGGCTTCGGGCCCGGGTCGCTGCTGAGAGATCTCGACGCCCCGATCGACGCGGCCGAGGGGCCGTGGCTCCCGAGCGGCGAGCACGAGGCCCCCGAGTACACCCTGCGCCGCGCGCTCAAGGTCTCGAGCAACCGCGCCTCCGCGCAGCTGCTGCAGCAGATCGGCGTGCTGCCGGTGATCGATTACGCGCAGCGGCTCGGCATCGAGTCGCGGCTCCCCGCCGTCCCGTCCCTCGCGCTCGGCACCGGCGGGGTGACGCTCCTCGAGCTGGTGTCCGCGTACGCGCCGTTCGCCAACCGCGGCCTCTGGGTGAAGCCGACGTTCATCCGCCGCGTCGAGGATCGCCACGGCAACGTGCTCTGGCACGCGCCGTACGTCGCCCGCCAGGCCATCAGTCCGTCCACCGCATATCTGATGTCCAGCATGCTGCGCGAGGTGATCGCTGGCGGCACCGGCTATCTCGCGCGCTCGATGGGCTTCCGCCGCCGCGCGGCCGGCAAGACCGGCACCACCGATGACTTCGCCGACGCCTGGTTCGTCGGCTACACGACACGCCTCGTGACCGGTGTGTGGTTTGGATTCGATCGGCCGCGCACGATCTTCAACGGCGGCTTCGGCGGCATCGTCGCGGTGCCCGCCTGGACGCGGTTCATGATGAAAGCCACCGCGTCCGATCCCGACGAATGGTACGAGGTCCCGACCGACGTCGAGAAGGTCACGATCTGCCGCCGCAGCGGCGCGATCGCTCGCGAGGAGTGCGCACACAGCGAGCAATGGGCACACAGTGGGCCGTGGGCCGTGAGCAGTGGGCAGGCGACCATTCCGTCCACTGCGCACAACCCACAGCCCACTGAAGATGAACCCGCCGTCTACACCGACTACTTCGCACTCGGCACCGGCCCGTCCGAGGTGTGCCCGCTCCACAGCGCCGCGCCGGCGCCTCTCGAGTTGGAGGGGCCCGCGTCGATCAAGCCGGCGGGACATATCAGGTGAGACGTGTTCATCGGTAACTGATAATCGGGGAATCGGGGAATCGCACGATCGGGGAATCGGGTGATCGGGTAATCGGCTAGTTGAATCGGGGAATCGGGTGATCGGGCAATCGGCTAGTTGAATCAGGAAATCGGGTGAGACAGGAGAGGATGTGATGAGTTTGCAGAAGAGAACCAAGCTCGGCCTGCTCGGCCTGGCGTTCGTGATGGCGTTCGTGCTGGCGCCGGCGAAGTCGAAGGCGCTTCACGCGGTCGCAATGGACGATGACGACGTGGTGATCGTGGGGTGCGTGATCGCGGGCGAGGGAGACGAGGGTTACGTGCTCGCGAACGTGCTGCCGGCGCAGTCGGGCACCTCGCAACCGGCGCCCTCCGAGACCAGCACCGGCACCTCCGGCTCGATCCCCGGCACGTCGAGCGTGCTCTACTGGCTCGACGATCTCGAGGACGATGACGACCTGGCGGCCTACAAGGGGCGCCGGGTGGAAGTGCGCGGCAAACTCGAAGGTGAGTTCGAAAAGGGCGAGATGGAGATCGAGCGCGAGGGGGACTGGGTCGAAATCGACATCGAGTCCGACGGCAAGAAGGTGAAGACGCGGATCCCGTACGTCTCGGTCATGCCGAACAAGGGCGCGGGCGCGACCGGCACGTCAGGCACGATCAAGGAGGGCAAGGACATCGAGCTTGATCTCGTCGTCCGCAAGGTGGACGTGAAAGCGATCCGGCCGGTGGACGGGAGCTGCAGTTAGCACTCGACTGGCACTGCGGACTCGGGCCCGGGACTGGGACGAAGCGGTCGCGTGTGACGTGTGAGTTGCGCGCGTAGGCGATCGAGCGGAGTCACTACCGGCGCCCGCGAACGGGTTCCGCACGCGGGACCGCTTGCTCCGGCGGCCTGTCTACGCTCAGCGCTCCCGGCCGCCGCTGCGCGGCGGTTCCCTCCGGCCGGTCGCTTGGCAGGCTTGGTCCCCCGAGACCCCAAGCCGGACTCTCGCGCCTGCGCGGCGCGGTCCGGCTGCGCCGCGCGCTCGCGGTGCACAACACTGCGGGCGCCGGTGGTGACTCCGCACGAAGCGCGGCGCGCGCCGCGTCGTGCCGCTGACTGGCGGCCGTGTGGAGCTGACGAGCGCAAGCGTGCGCGCCCGCGTGTATGGCACCCTACACCGTCCGCGCACACTCCCATCGAACCCGAACCCTGAACCCATCGAACCCGAACCCTGAACCCATCGACATCGAACCCGAACCCTGAACCCATCGAACCAGTCGAACCAGTCGAACCCTTCGAACCCTTCGAACCTTACCGCGGCGGCAGGATCGTCGTGTCGTTCTTGAGCGCGCCCGGCGCCTGCGTGACGTACTTCACCGCGGAGAGCACGATCTGATCGATCGAGAACCCGTCCTCGCGCTGCTGGACGCGGATCGTCTGCGGCCCCGTGGTCGCGAACGTCACGAGCGGGCCCAGGACGCCGACGCCCCAGCCGTTGTCCTGCCACCCCCATCCCGAGTTCCCGCAGCCGCTGCAGTCCTCCAGGTTGACCACCGTCCCAGACGTCGTCCCGATTCGATAGACCGGGGCGCCGGCGCTGTCCACCGAGCCGGAGAACTGCACGTGCACCGAGTCGTTGGCGTAGTCATCCCCCAGCGCGCGCCCGCGCATCCACAGCCGATACGCACGGCCCGCCTCCGCGCTGAACGTCAGCTCGAAGTAGTTCGCTGGTAATGCCACCGGGTCGGCGATCTTCGCCGCGCCCGTGTCCGGCTGGTTGATCAGCGAGCCGCCGCCGGCGGACGCATCCGAAACGACGCGCCAGTTGCCGGCGACCACGCTGGCCCGGGATGCGTAGAGCACGATCTCGCTCAGGTCGCCGGGGGGCGGCGGCGACGACGGCTTCGGCACGATCGTGGTGTCGTTCTTCAGCGTCCCCGGCGCGGCGGACAGGTACTTCACCGCCGACAGGACGATCTGGTCGATCGACAGTCCGTCCTCGCGCACCTGGATCCGCACCGTCTGGGGCCCGGCCTCTGCGAAGTACAGCACGGGGCCGAGGACGCCCGTCCCCCACCCGTTGTCCTGCCATCCCCAGCCCGAAAGACCGCAGCCGCTGCAGTCCTCCAGGTTGATCGGCGTCGCCGACGAGGTGCCGATGCGATGCACCGCCGCGCCATTCTCGTCGACGGACCCGGAGAACTGCACGTGAACCGAGTCGTTCGCGTACGAGTTGCTGTCTGCGCGGCCGCGGATCCACAGCCGGTACGGGCGGGCCGCGTCGGCGTTGAACGTGAACTCGACGTAGTGCGCGGGAGAGGCCAGGGCGGTGTCGATCCTCGCGGCACCCCTGTTTTGGTTGCGCAGCCGCATGCCGCCAGCCGCGGTCGCGTCCGACACCAGCCTCCAGCTGCCCACGGTGGCCTGCACGTCGGCCGCGTACATCACGATCTCAGGGATCGAGTTCGCGGGTGCCTGGGCGACAGCGATGCCGAACGTGGCCTCCGCCGTCTGCGAAGAGCTCGCGTCGGTGGCGCGCACGGTGAACGAGAAGGTCCCGCCGCTGGCCGGCGTGCCCGCGATGACGCCGGAGGGCGCGTCGAGCGCAAGGCCGCTCGGCAGCGCTCCAGCGACGATGGCCCACGTGGGCGCGGCGCTTCCGCCGGTGGACTGGAGCGCCGCCGTGTAGGCGACGCCCACCGTCGCGCTCGGGACCGACGTCGTCGTGATCTGGAGACGCGGCACGGTGGGCGGCGGGGTCGTGCCCGTGCTTGTCAGCGCGAGGACGAAGGCGTCCTGCCGGTACGCGAGCCCCGGATCGCCGTCCGGATCGGTGCCGAGCGTCTTCTCCCAGTTCGACGTGAAGAGCACCCAGCGGCCGTCCTGCGAGACGATCGGGCGCGGCGAATACCAGAAGCCGAGGACGGTTGCGTCGTTGTCGTGGGCGATGTTGCTGCGATGGTGGGCCAGGCGCCAGACGGTGGCGCCGGCACCGGGAGCGGCGCTGGTCTGGACCGCCACGATCTCGTCGTCCCACGCGCGCCACGGCGCGTCGTTCGCCCCGTAGCGATAGATGCCGGAGACGAACGGCACGAGCGCGTCCGGCTGAGCGTTGTTCCACGACGGATGGTCCTCGAGATAGACCTCCTGCGGCGAGAGCACCGGCACGATCACGTCACGCGTCGTGAGCGGCGTGGAGAGGTGACGGAACTGCCACTGGGCTGCGTCCCAGGTCGGAGACGACGTGCAGCAGTCCTGGTTGACGAGCGTGGCGAAGCCGTACGCGTCGTGCCCGTTCGACCGCGCGGCAATGCTGGGCAACGGGGTGATGACGTCGGTTTCGATGTCCCAGATGTACACCGGGTCGGCATATCGCGGCGCCGATCGGTCCGTGCCCGTCGGGTAGAGCGAGACGTATCGGCCGCTCTTGTCGATCCACGCATGGTGCAGGTAGAAGTTCAGCGTCACGTTCGTCGCGACGCCGTTGATCGTGGACCGCAGGCTGTCCAGGACCTTGCGCGATGAGGGGTTCGCGACATCGAACACCGCAGCCAGGTAGTGATGGTCCTGCGAGGTCCCGCCGAAGAACGTCAGGATGCGCTCGACCGCCCCCGCGCTCGACGCGACGCCCCCGACGTAGGTGCCGGACAGGCCGGACCTCACCGTGTCGAGGTCGAGTATCGGTGTGTAGGCGCCGGTCGAGAAATCGTACTGCGCGATCGTGCGCAGGTTGGCGCCGTTGCCGGCGTAGACGCCGTAGATCACGTTCTCCCGCACGAACGAGAACTCCGGCTCCAGGTGGAACTGCAGCACGAGCCCGCCGTCGCCGTCCGTGGTCGGCTGGACGCGGCTCGCCGTGGTCGTTGACGGATCGAAGGCGAAGGGAATCACCGCGCCGTCGGTGCCCACCACGTAGAACAACCGGCTCGTGGTGTTCCACGCGTTCTGGTGCGAGTTCGACGGGCTCCGGTACGAGCGGTTGGGGACGCCCGGTCTCGTCGCCGCATCGGTGACGCGAAGGATTCTCGTGCCGAAGGTCGGATCGACCACTGACGAGCCCGCGGGACCTAGGGCGGGAAGCGGTGGCTCGACGCGAACGTTCCTGTCCGTCGGCGCATCGTAGGAGGCCGGCACGCCCGAGGGAGGCGTCGTGCCCGAGTTGCTCACCGTCACGCCGACCGGTCCCGTGTTCGCCGAGTTGCTGCTCGTGTCGGCCGCGATCGCCTCCAGCGTGTGCGGGCCGTCGGTGGCGGCAGCCGTGTTCCACGAGTAGGTGTAAGGCGCGGACGTCAGGGTCGCCGCGGTGACGCCGTCGAGGAGCAGCGTGACCGAACGCACCGCCACGTTGTCCGCGACATCGATGGCGACCGGCACGTCCCCGGACACCGTCTGTCCCGCGGCCGGCGTCGTGATGCGGACCGTCGGCGGCGTCGTGTCTGCCGGAGGAACATCGCCAGCGTTGAACGGGTACTCAGCGATGATCCCGTAGTGGTCCGAAGGGGACTGCTCGCCGGGGACCATGTTTGCGAACCGCTCGATCGATATCGGCGAGACGCCGCGCGACCACGCGTAATCGATCCGCTTCCAGGCGTAGCCATCCGGGACGCCGCAGCCGGCACGGTTGACCATCCCGGTGTACCCCTCGGCGGTGCCGTGAATGGCCGGCCAGGCGTCGATGTATCCGGCCGCGCGGAGCTTCGGCAGCGCCGTGTTCTGCGGGCTCTGGTTGCAGGCGAGGGCCGTACCCTCCCAGACGTTCAGGTCGCCGACGAGAACATGCGGCCCGGACGTCGGCGCCATGAAATCGACGGTCTGCTGCGCCTGGACGTCGAACGCCGCGGGGATGCCAAACCAGTGCGTCGTGAAGATCGTGACGACCTGCGAGCAGGCCGCGTTCGCGCAGACCGGCGCGCGCAGCACCCACATGGTGTCGGCCGGATTCGGGTTCATCGACGTGTCGAGCTGCTTCCATTCGAGCGGGCCAGCGAACCCGTGCCTGGCCACGAGCGCGACGCCATTGTTCTCGGGGCTGTGGGCCGCCCATCCGAGCACCTGCTGGACGTTCCAGGGCGATCCGCAGACTGTCTCCCACGACTCCACGAGGCCGAGCGCGATGACCGCCGGGTCGTTCTTGATCTTCGCAACCAGCGTCTCCTGCACGTAGCCCACGCCCCAGGCGTTCACGGGCTGCGACGGGTCGGTGCAGTTCGCCGTGGTACTGAACGTGGCCACGCCGCCGGGCAGTGGTATCTGGCCGTGTCCCGACTTGATGTTGAGGAACGCCACCTTGTAGGTGGCCGTCTGTGTCGATGCCAGGGTGGGCAGCCCGAGGAGGAGTGCGGCCGCCGCGACAGAAGCCGTCCAGCCGTATCGAGAGGATGCTGACACGTAAGCCCCCCGTCGTCACGCGGCTGCGCACGCGGGTCCCGCCCGCGGGGGGAGCTTGGAGAAGAACCGAGTGACAGGAAACGCGGCGGGGAATCCGCCGTCGGCGGAGGGCGGGCAACGGATGTGCCCTAATGGATGAGGCTTATGGGTGCGGTTTTTCCGGTGAGTTTTCCAGTTGAGCTCGGGTTCAGGCGGGCGCCGGACGGTTACGAACTCGTCAGCAGATCACGAAACTGAAGGTGGTGCCGGTTGTGGCTCCGGCTGCCACCGCGCCGGCCGCCGGGCAGCAGTGCGACGCGGCGTAGGGCCGCGCGCTACGGGCGGAGACACTGCCGGCTCCCGCGAACGTGTGGAGCAGCGAGCCCTTTCATCACGGTCAGAGCGCCTTCATGACGACGGCGGGCACCGGCGGGAGCATGTTGCTGACGCGTGGCCCTGCGGAGGCCGCCGAGCGCAAGGCGCAGCAGGACTCGCGCCGTGAGGGCCAGAATCCCGCGTGGGGTACTCGGGGGCCCCGCGCGTCCGCCGACGAGCCCCGGAAGGCGCGAGTCCCGGCGCCGGAGCCGGGCCACGCGTCGGCAATATGCTCCCGGCATCTGCGCCGGCCGCGGAACCGGGACGCGGCAGCAGCAATTCCGACGCGGAGTGGTCGCCGTCGCGCTAGGCCCTCTTGGCCCGGCTGACGGTCAGTCCGCCCACGCCCAGCGCCATGAAGATCACAGCCTGGACCGCCACCCTCGGTTGGACCGGGTCGGACGACAGCGCGATGTAGAGGAACAGCGCGCCGAGCGCCAGGATGAGCGCGTAGACGCCGCGCATGACGATGAGCGCGCGGTGCCGCGTGGCGGGCGTGTCCTCGCCGAACGCGCGGTTGAAGAGGACCAGGCCCGCCGCCGCGATCGCGTCCAGCACCGCGAACATCAGCCAGAACGTCCGCGCGCGGCCGTGCGCGCCCGGCGTCCCCGCCATCGGCGTCATCAGCCGGTCGTACAGCAACGCGCCGATGCTCGAGCCGAGGAGCGACCCGAACACGCCGTAGAGGAACGCGTACCCCATGTAGACCGCCTTCCGGTCCGCAGGGGCGACCAGGCCGACGAAGCTGTAGTACTTCGGGTGCGCCGTCATCTCGCCGATCGAGAAGACCGCGATCCCGAGGATGAACACCCACGGGTTCTGCGACATCGCGAGCAGGACGAAGCCCACCGCGCCGAACGCCATCCCCGTCACCATCGTCGGAAGGGCGGGCGTGTTGCGGACGATCCTCGAGACGACGACCTGGAGGAGGATGATCGTGCCGGCGTTGATCACCGTGACGTGCTCGGCGTCGAAGGTGAAGGTCCACGGCAGCCCGACGGCCGCAAACGCGGAGGTCATCGCGGTGCTGACCGGATCGCGATCGATGAAATCGCGGAGATACCACAGCACCGATCCGAAGTTCTGGAAGTAGAGAATCCAGAAGCCGGAGTACACGACGATCATCAGCATGAAGCGGGCGTCGCCGAGCACCTCCACGGCGCCGACCATGACCTCGCGCAGCGTCTTCGTGCTCTGCGGGCGCGGCGGGTCTCGGAAGATGAAGAGCGTCGGGATGAGCATGAGGCCGGTGTAGAGGGCCGACGCGAGGAACACGTAGGTCCACGAGAAGCCCTTCAGCACGCTGACCACGAGCGGCGCGAGGAACGCGCCGAGGTTGATCATCCAGTAGTAGATGCCGAACCCGAACGCCGAGTTGCTGTCGTCGGTTGTGCGCGCGATGGTGCCGGTGATGATCGGCTTGAACAGACCGGAGCCTGTCGCCATCACGAGTAAGGCGAGGAACACGAGCGCGTAGGCGGACATGTAGCCCGCCGCGAAGTAGCCGGCGGCGAGCAGCGAAAACGCGATCGTGAGCATGCGGCGATAGCCGTAGCGGTCGGCCAGCGCGCCCCCCAGGATCGGCAGAACGTACGTGGCGGCATACACGATGCTCTGGAGGAATCCGATCGCCTGAACGCGAAACCCGAGCCCCCCTTCCTGCACGCTCGCCGCGAGGTACACGGCGAGCACCGAGTTCATGCCGTAATACGCCGCCCGCTCGAACAGCTCCATCACGTTGGCCACCCAGAACGTGGCGGGAAAACCCCTACGCGGCACGGCGGTGGCTTCGCTAGTCGTCATAAAGAAAGATGAAAGATGAAAAAAGGGACG